>NZ_LQXO02000008.1:309-112962 GCF_001639065.2 Vibrio barjaei | reverse complement strand
GTGACCTCAACCTTGGCAAGGTTGCGCTCTACCAACTGAGCTAGTGTCGCATTGAACGTCTTTCGTCGTTCAGGGCTGCGAATTATAAGAGCATTTTTTTGTGATGCAAGTCCTTATCAGCAAAAAAACCAACTTTTTTTTCGTTTGATGAAAAAGCACACAAAAATACGTTATTTTTCCGCCAACTACAGCCCTAAACTTGTCTTTTTAACAAATATTCGAAGATCAGATAGTAAAAATAGTCTCACGATAATATTTGAGTTCAGCAATAGACTCACGAATATCGTCCAACGCTAGATGGGTTCCTTGTTTAGAAAAACCATCAAGGACTTCCGGTTTCCAGCGACGAGTCAATTCTTTTAACGTACTGACATCCACGTATCGATAATGGAAATACTCTTCAAGTTCCGGCATGTGTTTGTAGAGAAAACGTCGGTCTTGGCCAATACTGTTGCCACAGATCGGTGATTTTCCTTTTGGTACCCATTGCTCCAAAAACGTGATGGTTTGTTTAATGGCTTCCGCTTCATCGTATTCACTGTCTTTAACGCGAGCCACCAGCCCACTTGCGGTATGGGTATTAGTGCACCAATCATCCATTTTTGCCAACTCTTCATCCGATTGGTGAATGGCGATTACTGGGCCTTCAGCAAGAATGTTTAACTCACTGTCCGTCACTATACTGGCGATTTCGATAATTTTATGTTGCTCAGGATCCAGTCCTGTCATCTCTAAATCAACCCAGATCAAGTTGTCATCACTGAAAGACATAATGCCCTCGTCTATTTGTTTTCTGCTAAAAGAGGTACTATACCGAAATTAAATTCAGTAACCCAAATGGTTTGATGCAAATTGCATCATTGAAATATCGTGGCGAAAAAGAAAAAACTAACCAAAGGTCAGGTGCGTCGTGTACGCAGCAACCAAAAGAAAAAACTGGCAAAGGAAGAAACGGTCCAGTGGGATGAAACCATGCTTGGTGCAGTCAAGCAGGGGCTTGTTATCACGCGTTTTGGGCAACATGCCGACATTGAAGATCTCGAAACTAAAGAAATTCACCGCTGTAACTTAAGGCGCGGCATAGAATCTTTGGTGTCTGGCGATCGCGTTAAATGGCGAGTTGGCCTTGAATCTATGCATGGTATTTCTGGCGTTGTAGAAGCTGTAGAGCCACGAACCTCAATGCTAACTAGACCTGACTACTATGACGGTCTCAAGCCCGTAGCAGCAAACGTTGACCAAATGGTGATCGTCTCTGCTGTAGTGCCAGAGTTGTCTTTAAACATCATCGATCGCTATTTGATTGCCTCTGAAACATTAGAAATCGCGCCACTTGTGGTTCTAAATAAAATAGACCTACTTCCAGAGCAAGATCGCGAGACGTTTTACCAGCTTTTAGATGTCTACAAGAACATCGGTTACAAAGTATTGCTGGTCAGTAAAGAGAGTGGCGAAGGCATAGAAGAGCTCGAGACTCACTTAAAAGACAAGATCAATATTTTTGTTGGTCAATCTGGTGTAGGCAAATCAAGCTTGGTTAACGCCCTGATGCCAGAACTCGATGTAGAGGAAGGTGAAGTTTCCACTAACTCTGGTTTAGGCCAACACACCACGACAGCAGCAAGATTGTACCATTTCCCATCAGGCGGCGATCTTATCGACTCTCCAGGGGTACGTGAGTTTGGCTTGTGGCACTTAGAACCAAATGAAGTCACCGAAGCCTTTGTTGAGTTCAAGCCCTATCTAGGTGGTTGTAAGTTCAGGGACTGTAAACACCTAGATGATCCTGGTTGCATCCTTCGTGAAGCAGTAGAAGAAGGTAAAATCGACCAAGTACGCTTTGATAACTACCATCGAATTATCGATAGCATGAGCGAAGGCAAAGCGAACCGCCAATACTCTAGAAACAAAAAAGCCGATTTGTGATAACCCTAGAACATGGGCGAGATTAACACTCTGACCGTGTATCATTCACAAATTGCTGACATTTAGGGCGAATTACATTAGTATCTCGCGCCCTGAATTAATAACACTCAATTAATGTTGGAATAGTAAACAATGGATAAGATTAAAGTTGGACTGCAATACTGGATACCTCAGCACGGCTTGACCCGTTTGGTAGGTAAACTGGCATCAGCAAAAGCAGGCGGTCTAACAACAGCGATCATTCGTTGGTTTATCAAGCAATATAACGTCAATATGGATGAAGCTTTGCACGCAGATCCAGCTCACTTCAAAACCTTCAATGAGTTTTTTGTGCGTGAGCTGAAGCCGGGAATGCGTCCAATTGCAGAAGGTGAAACGGTGATTTCCCATCCTGCAGACGCATGCGTGAGCCAATTTGGGCCAATCACTGACGGTAAGCTTATCCAAGCGAAGAACCACGACTATACCGCGCAGGAGTTACTTGGTGGCAATGCTGATTTAGCGGCTGAATTTGCTGAAGGCGAATTTGCGACTCTCTATCTATCGCCTAGGGACTACCATCGAGTGCACATGCCATGCGATGGCACTTTGCGTCAGATGATTTATGTTCCAGGCGATCTGTTCTCTGTAAACCCATTGACGGCCGAAAATGTACCTAACCTATTCGCCCGAAATGAGCGCGTTGTGTGTATTTTCGATACTGAGTTTGGGCCAATGGCTCAAGTACTGGTTGGGGCAACGATCGTGGGCAGTATTGAGCTTATCTGGGCTGGCACAGTAACACCACCTCGCGGTAATACTGTTTACACCTGGGACTACCCTGCAGAAGGTGATAAGTCAGTCGTGCTGAAGAAAGGCGAAGAGATGGGTCGCTTCAAACTAGGCTCAACGGTCATCAACTTATTTGCTAAAGACAGCATTCGCTTTGATGACAGCATGCAGAATAACGCTCCAACCGTGATGGGCACCCCTTACGCTCATCAGCAAAACCATACGGAAAGTGTGTTACAAGACGACGAATAACAAACCTAAACGGTGCCTCGGCACCGTTTTTTGTTTAGATGATATAACGACACTTCGCTTTAAAATCCCGTGGTAAATAGCCATTCAGATTTTGACGCAAAGCAAAACACCTTACGAATCTTCCCTCGACTTTTCAAAACTTTAACACCAGTCTAAGACCCCAATTAGAATATCTTTTAACCTAGGTGCAGTTTAAATATCCACCATGGTGACCGCCCCTATGCCGAAGATACATACTGGGACACTCATTAAGCTATTCATCTGCTTTTTAGTGCCGTTAGGCGTCCTGATGATGCCTATTGATTGGATTCCGATTGATGACCTCACGCTGATTCAGCACCGATTATTAGCCATCTTTCTACTCGCCGCTTTGTTATGGGTACTCGAACCCGTACCAGTCTTTGCCACCTCAATTCTGATCATTGCGCTTGAGTTGATCATGATTTCTGACAAAGGACTTCACTTATTCCGCACGCCACCAGCAGGTCATGAACTTGGTGAACTGATGGCTTACACTGATATTTTCAGTGCCTTCTCATCACCAATTATTATTCTGTTTATGGGCGGCTTCGCGCTTGCAATCGCCGCTTCAAAATACGAACTTGATAACAACCTAGCTCGCGTACTGCTTAAACCTTTTGGACAGCAGCCTAAGTTCATTATGCTGGGGTTAATGTTGATTACGGCTGTGTTCTCAATGTTCATGTCTAATACTGCGACAACAGTCATGATGTTAGCCCTCCTCGGTCCTATCGTTGCCTCTGCACCCAAAGGTGACTTGGGTATCAAAGCTTTAGTACTTTGTATTCCGATTGCCGCCAACACCGGGGGTATTGCCACTCCGATCGGAACACCACCAAACGCTATCGCGTTGCAATATCTTACTGGTGAAAACACGATTGATTTCTTGCAATGGATGATGATGGGACTACCGTTTGTCATCGTTCAGCTCACATTAGCTTGGTTCCTACTGCAGAAACTG
The DNA here is from genome assembly GCF_001639065.2 of Vibrio barjaei. Lineage (GTDB taxonomy): Bacteria > Pseudomonadota > Gammaproteobacteria > Enterobacterales > Vibrionaceae > Vibrio > Vibrio barjaei. The sequence goes on along the minus strand of NZ_LQXO02000008.1, from coordinate 109,031 downwards.
TTTCCATCTTCTGAAGACAAAATGGTGCTCAAACTGGAAGGCGCTTTCCAGAGAAACTGGCGGGCTATGGTTGTCTATGTGACCTTTGCCACAACGATACTACTATGGATGACCACCAAGCTTCATGGCATGAATACCTATGTAGTTTCTATCATTCCACTTGCTGTATTTACGCTAACAGGCATCATGGGTAAAGATGAACTGAAGCTCATTAACTGGGACGTACTTTGGTTAGTCGCGGGTGGTATCGCCATTGGGATTGGTTTGGATAAAACCGGACTGGCCGCAGCATTAGCGCATGCCATTGATTACGAGTCCCTCTCTCCATTTGCTGTCGTGATTACGCTGTCGATTGTGTGTTGGTTAATGGCTAACTTTATGTCCAATACCGCAACCGCAAACCTGTTAATGCCTATCGCTGCGGCAATCGGTGCATCAATGGAAAGCTTAGCCAGCATTGGCGGATTACAAGGATTGCTCGTAGTGGTCGCCTTCTCAGCATCCCTCGGTATGATTTTACCAGTGTCCACACCACCAAACTCCTTGGCGTACTCAACCGGGCTTATAGAAAGTAAAGACATGGCAAAAACCGGTCTTATCATTGGTGTAATCGGCCTGCTCATAGTCTATGCAGCAACGCTCATCCTCACCTGATCATAGGTTAATGAAATCCTCTTGCTTACAAGTAAGAGGATTTCATTGCAGTTTTCACCGTGCCATAGTAAAACCTAATGAATTAACAGGGATAATACACGTTAGGGATAACAATGGGATTTGAATGGCTGGCGCTGATCGCCGCTTTTTTATGGGCGGTATCTAGCATTATTTCCGTCACCCCAGCCAAGCATCTAGGATCCTTTTCCTATAGTCGCTGGCGCATGGGTTGTACCGCAATCATACTCTCCACGATGGCTGCCATTACTGGTGGCTGGTCAAGCGTAGAAACCAGTCATATTACACCGATGATGCTCTCTGGGCTTATTGGTATCTTTATCGGCGATACTGCCCTATTCGCCTGCCTCAACCGTATGGGACCGAGACAAGCGGGGCTGCTATTTTCCTGCCACGCCGTGTTCTCGGCAGTCTTAGGTTACTTCTTATTTGCAGAAACCATGACATCGTTAGAGCTGGTCGGCTCCGCTCTAGTCTTCTCCGGCGTTGCTACGGCTATTTTCTTTGGTCGACGTGGGAAGAGTAACCACAAAGCTAACGAACTCGAAACCATCAAAGGCAATGTGTGGTTTGGTGTAGGACTTGGTATCACCGCAGCCTTGTGCCAGGCTCTTGGTGGAATTATTGCCAAGCCCGTGATGCAAACTGCAGTGGACCCTGTCGCTGCCTCTGCTATTCGTATGATCACCGCTTTTATCGCTCATAGCTTGTTTCTATTTACCGGGGCTCGACACGCTAAAAGCATTAACCCTATTACTTGGTCGATATTTGGTATCACGGCACTTAACGGTTTCTTAGCGATGGCGGTAGGCATGACGCTGATTCTGTTTGCATTGCAAACCGGAAATGTGGGGATGGTCGCTTTGCTTTCTTCGACCACGCCGATTATGGTGCTGCCGCTACTTTGGTTGTACACCAAGCAGCGCCCCAATAAATACGCTTGGTTAGGAGCCCTACTCGCAGTAGCGGGCACCAGCATATTGGTCAGTTAAGCGCGCGGAAACGGAAACGCAACCACTTCATCAATATGTTTTGCACCAAGCGCTAACATAATGAGTCGGTCAATACCTAAAGCAACGCCAGCACATGCCGGAAGGCCTGACTTTAGTGCATCTATTAAATGGTAATCAATTGGCTGCTGAGGGAGTCCCATTTGCTGACGCTTGCGATTGTCCTCTTCAAAGCGAGCCAATTGTTCATTTGGGTTGTCTAGCTCATGAAAACCATTCGCTAGCTCTATACCCTTAAAATAGACTTCAAATCTATCCGCAACACGCTCATCGTTTGGATTGACCTTAGCCAGAGCAGCTTGTGAGGCAGGAAAGTCATATACAAACGCAGGAACGTCTTGGCCGATCTTGGTTTCTACTCCCATGCTAAAAAGCAATTGCAACAGCGTATCTCGATCTTGTTCTTTATCCGCAATATCACTTAACCCTAAGCTTCCAGCCGCCATTCGGAGTTCTGACATACTCGCCATTAGCGGGCACACTCCTAAGTGGGTAACAAACGCCTGTTGATATGTCATGCGCTCAGCGCCGTTACACGCCAGCACCATCTTTAACAATTCATCCATTTCATCCATTAACTGATGGTGGTCAAAGCCTTCGCGATACCACTCAAGCATGGTGAACTCAGGGTTGTGGTAGCGACCGCTTTCTTCATTACGGAATGCTTTATTGATTTGATAAATAGAGCCACTGCCCGCCGCCAACAAACGCTTCATATGAAATTCAGGACTAGTAATAAAATACAGCTTACGACCATCCGCATAACCCGGCCCAACAAACTCTGTTTGGAACGTATGTAAATGGATATCTGTCACAGTCGCATGACTCATAGCAGGCGTATCCACTTCCATTACATTCCTTGATAGGAAAAAGTCTCGTATTGAATGGATTATTTGCGCTCTTTTTTTCAGCAAAGCCACAGATGCTGTGGGCTGCCACTCATTGCAAATCATAATTAAACTCATTAGCTCTGTTTATTGATAATTATACGATTGTGGAGATTTCTACTCAATAACACGTGATTTTAATCACACATCATATAAATACTATGCTTCTCTTTGCATTTCCGGAGCAAAAACCTAACTCAATCAATTTTTTTGCCATACAGCTTATCTAATATAAAACCTTACTCTATAAAAGCTTACTTAAGCATTTAATTATAACTCGCGAGCTAACTCGCTCTCACACACTGGAGGATAACTGTGAAAACAATTACCACAGATATCGCAGTCATCGGCGCAGGCGGCGCCGGTCTTCGTACTGCCATTGCAGCAGCAGAAGCAAACCCAGAAATGGAAGTTGCTCTGATTTCTAAAGTCTACCCTATGCGTTCACACACTGTGGCCGCGGAAGGTGGTTCTGCAGCTGTAATCAAGGATGAAGATAGCCTAGATAACCACTTCAACGATACTGTTGGTGGTGGTGACTGGCTTTGTGAACAGGATGTTGTCGAATATTTCGTAGAAAATGCCACACGTGAAATGATCCAAATGGAACAATGGGGTTGCCCATGGAGCCGTAAGGAAAATGGCGAAGTTAACGTTCGTCGTTTCGGTGGTATGAAGGTTGAACGTACATGGTTTGCCGCTGATAAAACCGGCTTCCATATGCTACACACTCTGTTCCAGACTTCGATGAAGTATGAGCAAATCAAACGATTTGACGAATACTTTGTGGTTGACCTACTTGTCGTTAAAGGCGAGGTTCAAGGTCTGATTGCTATTCATATGTCTGAAGGTGAACTGGTTACCATTAAAGCCAAGTCTGTTGTGCTTGCAACAGGTGGCGCTGGCCGCGTTTATCACTGTAATACCAATGGCGGTATCGTAACTGGTGACGGCATGGCGATGGCCTATCGTCATGGTGTACCGCTACGTGACATGGAGTTTGTCCAATATCACCCAACCGGTCTTCCTGGTACAGGTATCCTGATGACAGAAGGCTGTCGTGGTGAAGGTGGTATCATCGTCAACAAGAATGGTTACCGCTACCTACAAGATTACGGCATGGGTCCTGAGACGCCAGTTGGCCAGCCGAAGAACAAATATATGGAACTGGGTCCTCGTGACAAAGTTTCACAAGCATTCTGGCACGAACAGCAAAAAGGCAACACTATCAAGCATCCACTTGGTGATGTTGTACATCTAGATCTTCGCCACCTTGGTGAAGAGTATCTACAGGAGCGTCTACCGTTTATCTGTGAGCTTGCAAAAGCTTATGTGAACGTTGACCCAGCGAAAGAGCCAATTCCAATCCGTCCTACCGTTCACTACACCATGGGTGGTATCGAGACCAATGGTCAATGTGAAACGCGTATTCAAGGCCTATTTGCTGTGGGCGAATGTGCTTCTGTTGGTCTGCACGGAGCTAACCGCCTAGGCTCTAACTCTCTAGCTGAATTCGTCGTATTTGGCCGTGTTGCAGGTGAGCAAGCTGTAGAGCGAGCGAAAACCTTTAAAGGCTGGGATGACGCTGCTATCGCACAACAAGTTGAAGCTGTAGAAGCTCGTATTGCTGCACTAATGAACCAAGAAGGCGATGAAAACTGGGCTGAAATCCGTACTGAAATGGGTCACACCATGGAAGCGGGTTGCGGTATTTACCGTCAAGAAGATCTGATGCAAGCCACGCTAGATAAGATTGCCGAGCTCAAACAACGTTATAAGAAAATCAGCATCAAAGACAAAGGTAAAGTGTTCAACACTGACCTTCTTTATGCCATTGAAGTGGGTTATGGCCTTGAAGTTGCAGAAGCTATGGTTCACTCCGCTATCCTGCGTAAAGAGTCACGCGGCGCACACCAACGTTTAGACGATGGTTGTACTGAGCGTGATGATGTGAACTTCCTGAAGCACTCTCTGGCGTTCTTCCAAGAGGATAACGCGCCAAGCATCGATTACAGCGATGTGAAGATCACTAAGTCGCAACCTAAAGCGCGCTTGTACGGTGAAGCAGCAGAAAAAGCTGCCGCGGCAGAAGCGAAAGCGTCTCAAGATAACAGTGCGGAGGAGCAAGCATAATGTCAGCTAATCGTATTCAGAAAGTTGAGATCCTGCGTTATGACCCAGAAAAGGACTCAGAACCTTACTTCCAAACGTTTGAAGTTCCGTTTGATGAGACCATGTCTGTACTTGATGCGATTGGTTACATCAAAGATCACCTAGATAAAGATCTGTCTTACCGCTGGTCTTGCCGTATGGCGATTTGTGGTTCGTGCGGCATCATGGTGAACGGAGTGCCTAAGTTAGCTTGTAAAAGCTTCCTTCGTGACCATCAAAATGGTCTGAAGATTGAGCCTTTGGCCAATTTCCCTATCGAGAAAGACCTGATTGTCGATATGACGCCGTTCATCGAGCGCCTTGAAGCTATCAAGCCATACATCATCGGTAATGATCGCAAACCAGAAGATGGCACCAACATCCAAACACCTGAGCAAATGGCGAAGTACAAGCAGTTTGCTGGCTGCATTAACTGCGGCCTCTGCTACGCGGCCTGCCCTCAGTTTGGTCTAAACCCAGAGTTCATCGGTCCAGCAGCACTGACTCTTGCTCATCGCTATAACCTTGATAGCCGTGACAATGGTGCCGCAGAGCGTATGAAGATGATCAACGGCGAAAACGGTGCTTGGGGCTGTACGTTTGTGGGCTACTGCTCTGAAGTCTGTCCGAAGAACGTTGACCCAGCAGCAGCGGTTAACCAAGGTAAAGTGGAGTCTTCTAAAGACTTCGTCATTGCAATGCTAAAACCACAGGAGGCGTAGAATGAGTAACAGAAAACCTTATGTTCGTGAAATCAAACGCACGTGGTGGAAAAACCATCCATTCTATCGCTTCTACATGTTGCGTGAAGCGACGGTACTGCCTCTTATTCTATTCACTATCTTCCTAACTTTTGGTTTGGGTGCATTAGTGAAAGGCCCGGAAGCTTGGCAAGGTTGGCTAGAATTTATGGCAAACCCTATCGTCATTGCGATTAACATCGTTGCTCTTGCAGGCAGTCTATTCCATGCTCAAACTTTCTTTAGCATGATGCCGCAAGTTATGCCGATCAAGCTGAAAGGCAAGTTGGTCGAAAAGAAAACCATCGTTCTTACTCAGTGGGCAGCGGTAGCCGCTATCTCACTAGTCGTTCTCATCATTGTATAAGGAGTGAAACGTGATTAATCAAAACCCAAAACGCTCTGACGAACCAGTATGGTGGGGACTATTTGGTGCTGGTGGTACTTGGTTTGCCATGATTACACCAGTAACGGTACTTGTGCTTGGTATTCTGGTACCTATGGGTATCATAAGCCCAGAAGCTATGAGTTATGAACGTGTCGCAGATTTTGCTACGAGTATTATTGGTGCCCTATTTATCATAGCGACGTTGGCACTTCCAATGTGGCATGCGATGCACCGCCTGCATCACGGTATGCACGATCTGAAAATCCACGCGGGTGTAGCAGGTAAAATCGCTTGCTACTTCTTTGCAGGCTTAATCAGCGCCTTGTCTGTTATCTTCATCTTTATGATCTAAACAACAGACACAAACCTCAAAGGCAGCGATATCGCTGCCTTTTTTATTACCAGTATTTTTGTGACTCAGCATTTAAGAAGACAAATGCTTACACGCAGAACCCAACTCTCTCTATACAATCCGCGCCGCTTGATAATAAAAAAGAGATGTAACAATGAAGAAGTCTATTTGCGCACTGCTTGTTTCTAGTGCACTTTTTGGGTGTGGTTCTACTGTTAATATGACCACATCAGATGCCGTGGCAGCCCAACCAAAACTGATGCTGAAAACGGATGGTACATTTTGGGGCTTTGGTCCTGAGGGCAGTTTTGATCTTGCCGGATTGTATCAAGGTAAATACTCGCGTAGTGCTTCCACTAGCTCTTGGTTCAATACCATTAATACCAAAGAAGGAGAGATGGTTGCAGAGGTGACCCGCAAGGACATCGGTAAAACTTGGACGCTCGTTTGCAGTGGTGGCGGTACCAGTGTGGATCTTGGCAGCTTCTCGTTCGGTGGCAACGGTCCCTATGTTTGTGAGATCAGCGAAAATGGTAAGTCGGTTGGTGAGTATCAAATGGCCAGAAAGTCGGAAGCCATTAGTTTATCCACCGCTAAAAAAGAAACTGGCTTCATTCGCTTAGACAGTACCCATTTTAACGTGGAATCCATCCACGATGGTGAAGGCTTAATGATGAGTGTCGATAATCCACTTGGTTATAGTTTTAGCCGTGGTAGTGTCGAGGTCGCGGCAGCACAAATCAACGGTGCGATTACCTTACAAACCTTAGCCAATCTGCCTCAAGCAGAAATGGACACCTTAGCACTTGGCACTGTAGCCAGTGCATTAAGCTGGCGACCACAAGAGTAATTCGCTTCCATTAAAAAAGGTCGCCTAAGCGACCTTTTCTTCATACAGCAAAGAGTAAGCTTACTTAACGCGGCCTACGTACTCACCTGTACGAGTATCAACTTTAATTACTTCACCGATTTGGATGAATAGCGGTACACGTACAACAGCACCTGTCGTTAGTGTTGCTGGTTTACCACCAGTACCCTGCGTATCACCTTTTAGACCAGGATCGGTTTCAGTTACTTCTAACTCAACAAAGTTAGGCGGAGTCACGGTAATTGGGTTACCATTCCAAAGAGTAATCATACAAGTGTTGTTTTCTACCAACCATTTCGCGTTATCGCCAACAGCTTTAACTTCCGCAGCGATTTGTTCGAATGTTTCGCTGTTCATAAAGTGGTAGAATTCACCATCTGTGTATAGATAATCTAGATCGATGTCCATCACGTCAGCAACTTCAACAGTTTCGCCAGACTTGAAGGTTTTCTCTAGAACTTTACCAGACAGTAGCTTACGAATTTTTACGCGGTTGAATGCCTGACCTTTACCTGGCTTCACGTATTCGTTTTCTAGAATTACGCAAGGCTCGTTATCCAGCATTAATTTAAGGCCGCCTTTAAATTCATTAGTGCTAACAGTAGCCATTGTATCCTCTTAGTGTTCTTCGAGTTAAAATTTAATGTCGCCTATCATAACCCGAAATCTTGTTTCTGTTGAGCAAAACTGGCTCAAACAGCTATCGAATGCGATCTCAGACCCTTATGAACTGCTTAAGCAGCTAGAAATTGATGCGACTCCGTGGGAAAACGGCTTAACCGCTCGACGTCTTTTCCCAATGCGTGTTCCACAAAGCTTTGTCGATCGTATGGAAAAAGGCAACCCGTACGACCCTCTATTAAGGCAAGTTTTACCATTAAGCCAAGAGTTTGAAGTTCACAACGGTTACTCTGAAGATCCCTTAGAAGAACAAGATGCAGCAGTGCCCGGTCTACTGCACAAGTATCACAATCGCGCGCTGCTAATTGTCAAAGGTGGCTGCGCTGTGAATTGTCGCTACTGCTTCCGTCGTCATTTCCCCTACGAGGATAACAAAGGCGGTAAAGCTAACTGGCAAATTGCACTCGACTATATTGCGGCTCATCCAGAGATCGACGAGATCATTTTGTCAGGCGGCGACCCACTGATGGCCAAAGATTCTGAGTTAACATGGCTTGTTCAACAAGCAGAATCTATTCATCATTTAAAAACACTTCGCATTCACTCCAGATTACCTGTAGTGATCCCAAAGCGCATTACAGAAGAGTTGTGTCACCTTCTTAAACAGACTCGACTGAATACTATTTTGGTTACACATATCAACCACGCTAATGAAGTGAATTCTGAATTCTCTGCCTCAATGGCACGTATTAAGGACACAGGCACAACATTGTTGAACCAAGGAGTGCTGCTAAAAGGTGTCAATGATTCTGTTGATGCTCAGTTTGAGCTCAGTCATGCGCTGTTTTCTGCGGGCATATTGCCTTATTACCTTCACGTGTTGGATAAGGTTCAAGGTGCAGCACACTTCTTTATTAGCGATGACGAAGCCAAAGCCATCATTCAAGGACTGATTAAACAAGTATCTGGGTATTTAGTCCCTAAACTGACGCGAGAAGAAGGCGGTAGAGCCAGCAAGACACCACTGGATTTACATCTCGAGTAATCTTTTCCGTCTCGACAAAATATTTTTGTTCGATCAGACGGTCTAATAGTCAGATACTGCGCTTTTTAGGAGGCAATGTGGAACTGACACAGTTATTCAATACACAACTGCTCGACTTAGGGCCTTTTTCATGGTCAGCACTTGGGGCTTGTATGCTCAATGGTGCCTTAGTAGGCCTTGAGCGCCAAACGCGAGGAAAACCCGTTGGTATTCGTACCGCGATCCTGATTGTGTCGGGGACATACTTGTTTATGTCCATGGCAGTATCCCTTTCTCCGAATACGCTTGATCAAGCGCGGGTATTAGGGCAAATCATTACTGGCGTCGGCTTTTTAGGTGCGGGGGTGATGATGACTCAAGACGGGAAAATTCATGGCGTAACCTCAGCAGCCGTTATCTGGGTTTTGGCAGGGCTAGGAATGATGATTGGACTCGGTCACCATAAAGAATCGATCATTCTAACTGTTTTGGCATTAACGGTCCTATTAGGTGTAGATAAGATTGAAAGCAGCTTTAAAAGCTTACGCCGTGGCGTTCATCAAACCATGCAGAATCGCAATCGAATGAGAAAATAAAAAAGCCCTGATTAATCAGGGCTTTTTTGACGAATCAATTCAAATTACTTCGCGAAGTTGATGATTGGGAAGCACTTGAAGAAACCGTTATCTGCACAGTTGATCAGACCAATCTGAACACCGTCGATAGTGTTGGTTTTGTTGAAGAAACCAAACTGGAAGTTAGACTTGTTTGAGAAGCTAGCAAGACCGATGTCAGCCATTGTATAGCCTTCAGAGTAGTTCACTGCACTCCAGTTCAGACCTTTCACGTCGTTAGTTACGTTAACCGCACCAAGGTTAACACCCGTTGTTGAACCTGTGTTCCAGTTGAAGATACCTAAAGAAGCACCTTTCATCTCTTGAGTGACTTTAGACGCACCGAAGAATAGACCGAAGTTCACACCTGTTGTACGTTGAGTTTCAGACATACCTAGAACAGAGAAGTCGACACCTTTTACTTCATTCACTTGACCATGAAGTACTGCTAAACGAACACCACCAACTGCATTTGCATCAGGTGCGTTAAAGCCGTTTAGTGATGAGAACATAACTGGCGTGCTGTCTGCTAACGCCATTGGTGAAGCTACCGCTGCTGCCACTGCTAGGGCTGAAATGACTTTTTTCATTATATTGTCTCCACTGACATTTTCTTGTTGTCGAACGATAAGTTTAGACGATGCTAAAAAGGACAACCATACAATTTGTCAGTGAAATGTCATATTCAGCAACATTCTCACAAATTACTTGGTTATTATTGAACCAGATACAAAAAAGCCGAAGGTTTCCCTTCGGCTTGTCAGAACATTCTGATGCGAATTACATCATACCAGGCATGCCACCCATACCGCCCATATCAGGCATTGCTGGTGCATCTTTCTGAGGAATATCTGTTACCATTGCTTCCGTTGTGATCATTAGACCAGCAACAGACGCAGCAAACTGAAGTGCAGAACGCGTTACTTTTGTTGGGTCTAGAATACCCATATCAATCATATCGCCATATTCACCCGTTGCAGCATTGTAACCGTAGCTACCTTCACCCGCTTTCACGTTGTTCGCTACTACAGACTCTTCATCACCTGCGTTCGCTGTGATTTGACGAATTGGTGCTTCCATTGCGCGAAGTGCAACGCGGATACCCACTGTTTGCTCTTCGTTGTCACCCTCAAGACCAGCAACTTTAGATGCAGCACGGATAAGTGCAACACCACCACCAGCCACTACGCCTTCTTCAACAGCAGCGCGAGTAGCGTGAAGTGCGTCTTCAACTCGGTCTTTCTTCTCTTTCATTTCAACTTCAGTTGCAGCACCAACTTTGATAACAGCTACACCGCCAGCAAGTTTAGCGACACGCTCTTGAAGTTTCTCTTTATCGTAGTCAGACGTTGCTTCTTCGATCTGTTGACGAATTTGTGCAACACGACCTTGAATCATCGCTTCTTCACCCGCACCATCGATGATGGTTGAGTTTTCTTTAGTGATGGTTACACGCTTAGCTTGACCTAGATCTTCTAGCGTCACTTTCTCAAGGTCTAGACCGATTTCTTCAGAAATTACTGTACCGCCAGTTAGGATAGCGATGTCTTGAAGCATAGACTTACGACGATCACCGAAACCAGGTGCTTTAACCGCCGCTACTTTTACGATACCGCGCATGTTGTTCACAACAAGCGTTGCTAGCGCTTCGCCTTCTACGTCTTCTGCAATGATAAGCAGTGGACGAGATGCTTTAGCTACTGCTTCAAGAGTTGGTAGAAGCTCACGGATGTTCGAAACTTTCTTATCGATAAGAAGAATGAACGGGCTCTCTAGATCAACGCTACCAGCTTCTTGGTTGTTGATGAAATAAGGAGATAGGTAGCCGCGATCGAATTGCATACCTTCTACTACGTCTAGCTCATCTTGTAGAGCCTGACCTTCTTCAACAGTAATAACGCCATCACGACCTACTTTTTCCATTGCTTCAGCAATGATGTTACCAACCGTAGAGTCAGAGTTTGCAGAGATAGTACCAACCTGAGCAATCGCTTTAGTGTCTTTACACTCAACAGATAGGGCTTTTAGCTCTTCAACCGCAGCAGCGACAGCTTTATCGATACCACGTTTAAGGTCCATTGGGTTCATGCCAGCGGCAACCGCTTTTAGGCCTTCAGAAATGATAGATTGAGCTAGTACAGTAGCAGTTGTTGTCCCGTCACCTGCAGCATCGTTTGCTTGAGAAGCAACTTCTTTCACCATTTGTGCGCCCATGTTCTGGAACTTGTCTTCCAGTTCAATTTCACGCGCTACAGATACACCATCTTTAGTGATAGTTGGTGCACCGAAAGATTTGTCTAGAACTACGTTACGACCTTTAGGGCCTAGCGTAACTTTTACTGCGTCAGCTAGAACGTTTACACCTTCTAGCATTTTGATTCGTGCGTCGTTGCCAAACTTAACGTCTTTAGCAGCCATTGTTATTTCCTTATCTAAATTCAGTGGATAGCTTGTTTAGAGTAAAAAATTACTCAACGTCTACTTAATTATTCAACGATAGCCATGATGTCATTTTCAGACATGATCAGAACTTCTTTACCGTCGATCTTTTCTGTTTTCGTGCCGTAGCCTTCAGCAAAGATCACCGTATCACCTACTTTCACGTCCAATGGCTGTACTGTACCGTTTTCTAAGATGCGGCCTTTGCCCACAGCCAAAACAGTACCACGTGTCGATTTTTCTGCAGCAGAACCAGTTAGAACGATGCCGCCAGCAGATTTAGATTCAACTTCTTGGCGCTCAACGATAACTCGGTCGTGTAGAGGACGGATATTCATCGGTCGATTCTCCTGATTATTTTCCATTTAGCTTATTAGATAGCCTTCAAGGCCTTGTGTTGAATATGTTGGGGACGTTTTCTACGATCCCAAGGGCAGCATGACAAAAAATTGTGACAAAAATAACGAAAATGAGCTTTGGCTAGTGAATGACCGCCCTTACCAAACCCATTCTCGCACCAACTCATCAATTGCTGTATTCTAAGCGCCTGTTTCATCAGCACTGAATGCCATGCAAGATAAACACGGCCTACTTTCCGCTCCCATCTCTACTGTCCTTAGAAACATGACTGTTCCTATGGTATTTGGCATGGTTGCAATCTTGGCATTTAACCTCGTTGATACCTTCTTTATTTCGCTGCTTGGTACACAAGCTCTGGCCGCCATCAGTTTTACCTTCCCAGTGACGTTTGGGGTCAATTGCATCACGATGGGTATTGGTATGGGACTCTCTACCAATATTGGGCGATTACTGGGACAAGGAAATACTCAAAACGCGGCTCGTTTTGCCACTCACGGATTACTGCTCGCGGTGGTACTCGTCACCATTGCTTCAGCCTTTGGGCTGCTAACCATAGAGCCACTATTTAAACTGCTTGGTGCTAGCGATAACATCATTCCATTAATCAGCGAGTACATGGTGATCTGGTATTTAACGGTACCATTACTGGTTATTCCGATGGCAGGAAACAGCGCGATTCGGGCTACTGGCGATACCAAAACCCCTGCCAAAATCATGATGCTGTCCGGTTTCATTAATGGCGTACTCGACCCTCTGTTGATCTTTGGTGTAGGTCCTTTTCCAGAGCTGGGCATTCAAGGTGCTGCCATTGCTAGCGGCATTGCTTGGTTTGGAGCCCTGTCTGGCTCGCTGTTTGTGCTCATCAAACGCGAAAAGTTATTGGGTAAGCTCAAGCCTACAGAAATCTGGCAAGATTGGATCGCTATACTACGCATTGGAACACCATCAGGGCTATCAACCGCCATGTCTCCGATCTCAGGTGCAATCTTAATGAAGATGCTGTCTTCTCATGGCACCGCTGCGGTCGCCGCTTATGGAGCTGCACAGCGCGTTGAGTCGATTCTAATTTTGGTTTTAATCTCGCTAAGCTCTGCACTAACGCCATTTATGTCGCAGAACTTTGGCGCCAAACAGCCTGACCGAAGTTTTGCTGGCTTATTTTTGAGTATGCGGTTTTCGATCGTATTCCAGCTGTTTATCTTTGCAATGATGGTACCACTCAGCATTCCAATTTCTGCGCTGTTTTCCCAAGAACAAGCCGTAAGAGACATTCTTTGGCATTACTTACTCGTAGTACCATTCAGCTATGGATTCCAAGGGATCATCATGATGTTGGGTAGTGGTATGAATGCACTACATGAACCGAACAAAGCCTTCATGTGGAGTGCGATGAGACTGTTTGTCTTCACTTTGCCAGCTGCCGCTTTAGGCAGCCATTATTATAGTGTCGAAGGTATGTTTATTGGTGTTGCGGTCGGTAATGTTCTAGGCGGAGTATTGGCGTATCTTTATGCGCTTGGCGTGAGAAAAAAACATCTGTACCAAGCTAGTTAAAAATAAAGCCAAGGCTGATACCTTGGCTCTACGCTTTTGATTCATTTCTCAGGTTTGTTTAAATACCATCACCGCCCATAAAGGTTTGTGATTTACCGTTAAATTGCTGATCCATATCTAGTGATGGTTTATCAGTTTTCGGTTTACCGACAATCTTTGCAGGAACACCAGCAGCAGTAGTATGCGGAGGTACTGGCTGAAGTACCACAGAGCAAGAACCAATTTTGGCTCCCTTACCGACTTCAATATTACCTAGAATCTTCGCCCCAGCGCCAATCATAACGCCTTCACGAATCTTAGGATGTCGATCACCGCACTCTTTACCGGTACCGCCTAACGTCACGTTCTGTAAGATGGAAACATCGTTTTCAACAACTGCAGTTTCACCAATGACAATCCCCGTGGCATGGTCAAGCATAATGCCTTTACCAATGCGAGCCGCAGGGTGGATGTCTACCTGACACGCAACGGATATTTGGTTTTGCAAATAGGTCGCAAGAGCCATGCGTCCTTGGTTCCATAGCCAATTGGCGACACGATAGCCTTGTAGTGCATGGTAGCCTTTCAGATAAAGTAGCGGCATTGAGTACATAGCAACCGCAGGATCTCGATTCACTGTCGCACAAATGTCACAAGCAGCTGCATCAGTAATTGATGGATCAGCATTAAACGCTTGCTCAACCACTTCACGTACTGCCATTGCTGGCATTGACGCGGTCTTCAGCTTATTGGCCAAAATGTAGCTCAATGCTGCACCAAAGCTTTCGTGGTTGATTATGGTGGCATGATAGAAACTCGCAAGCATCGGCTCTTGCTCTGCTTGTTCGCGCGCTTCTCTTACAATGCACTCCCAGACATTCTTCTTTTCACAGTGTTTCATTTCTTGTCCTACGACTGGTACTCAATCACCAACAGAGCGTTATTGTTGCTCCGCTTTTTTATCCCTAGCAAGCAAATCTTGCGCTGCAAGTCTTGCGTCTTTACCTTGATACAGTACTTGATAGATTTGGTCAACAATTGGCATTTCCACACCCATACGCTGAGATAACAACCATACCTCTTTGGTATTGCGATAACCTTCAACAACCTGACCGATCTCTGTCTGAGCCGTATCCACATCTTTACCCTGACCAAGTGCCAAGCCAAAACGGCGGTTACGAGACTGGTTATCTGTACAAGTCAGTACTAGATCACCAAGGCCTGCCATACCCATAAAGGTATCCGGCTTAGCACCCAAGGCTGCACCTAGACGTGTCATTTCAGCTAGGCCTCGGGTAATCAATGCGGTACGTGCGTTTGCACCAAAACCGATACCGTCCGACATACCCGCACCAATCGCAATCACGTTTTTCACCGCACCGCCCAATTGCATGCCAGTAAAGTCATCGTTGGCATAAACACGGAAGGTTTTACTACAGTGGATTTTTTCTTGAAGATCAGCCACAAACTCGGCATTTGGAGAGGCCACAGCAATCGCAGTTGGAAGCCCCGCCGCCAACTCTTTGGCAAAGGTAGGTCCAGAAAGCACTGCCAACGGATAGTCATCACCAATAATGTCATGAGCAACATCTTTCAACAGTCGACCCGTTTCAGGCTCTAAGCCCTTGGTTGCCCAGCAGATGCGGCTGTCTTGACGAAGGTGAGGCTTGATGCTGTTAAGCACAATACCAAATACATGGCTCGGTACCACAACCAAAAGATCGCGACTGGCTTGAACGGCTTTGTTCAAGTCAGACTCGACAATCAACGTTTCTGGAAATTCAATCCCAGGCAAGAACTCATGATTGGCTCTGTCTGCTTCAAGCTTCGCCATGTGTTCAGGTTCGTGTCCCCAAATCACCACGTTTGCTCCGTTACGAGCAAGAGAGATCGCTAACGAAGTTCCATAAGAACCCGCACCGATAACGGTCATTGCGATTTCTTTTCCATATGCGTTATTCATAACACCACCAAATTTTCGTTATGGCTCAATGTAGTTAGTCTACTCCGTACGGAGAAAATAAAAAATGCACATCGCGATGCGCTGTGCATTTTTATTAGCTAAGTCTATTCACTTCGCTTACTCATGCAGAAAATATGTTCTGCGAAAAAGGATTAAGCTTCTGCTTGGCCTTCTTGTTGAGCTTGCTGCTGTAGGTAGTTCATGAACAGAGCGTCAAAGTTCACTGGCGCTAGGTTTAGTTGAGGGAACGTACCTTTCATCGTTAGGCTAGAAATAGTTTCACGAGCATATGGGAATAGGATGTTCGGGCAGAACGCACCTAAGCAATGTGCAAGTTGACCTGCTTCCATTTGCTCAGCAGTGAAGATACCGCCTTGTTGAACTTCACATAGAAATGCTGTGTCTTCTGCGTTTTTCACAGTCACAGTTAGGCGAAGAACGACTTCATAGATGCCTTGACCTAGTTCACGGCTTTGAGTGTCAAGATCTAGCTTAACATCTGGGTTCCAATCTTTCTGGAACATATCTGGCGAGTTAGGCGCTTCAAAAGATACGTCTTTTAGAAAGATGCGTTGGATTGCGAAGTTTTGTTGTGCTTCTTGTGGAGCTGCTTCAGCCATGATGTTTTTCCTTAAATACGTCTAAAATTGTCAAAAACGTTTATGAGTTGTCTTGCAGACTATCCGAGCCAATCTTCTATGACTAGGCGAGCCGTTAATTCCGTGGCACTTATCACATCCCTTAGTCATAACTGCCGCGAAATTACTCAAAATTCTCGATTACTTTTTGCCTTTGATCAGTGGCAGGTTCGCTTCGCTCCATGCCGTCAGACCATTTTTCAGCAAGAAAACTTTCTCAAACCCTGCTTTTGCTAGCAGGTTCGCGCTCTCTTGCGCTGTTTGTCCAGTCTTACACACTACAATGATTGGGTCTGATTTATGGTTTTCAAGGCTTGGGATTGAACCTGACTTAATATCAGACGGCAGCACGTTTACCGAGTCAGTAATATGGCCACGTTTGAAGTCGTCTTTTGAACGAATATCAACCACTAAACCATTCTCACGGTTCATCATATGAGTCACTTGCGCAGCCGATACTTCTTTATATGCAGCATTTGCTGATTTGAAGATGTTGGCAATCAGAGCGACGAATAGTGCAACCCACACTAGTGCCATGATCATGTTTTGTTGAAAAAATTCTAAATATTCTTGCATAGCTTGCGCTCTTAATAGTTGAACATTAAATCAGTCGAGGAGTATAGCGGCTTAGACGTGCTCTGGCGAGAGGGGAAAATGTTTCGAACAAAGAATTGAGATCCCTCTCCTCAACGCGGGCGACATTACTATTACAGAGATAGAGAAAACCAATTAGCCAAACCAGCTAGTAGAGGCGTATTAATAGAAACAAAGGCGAGGAATCATCCAAAAATAGCGTCTATGATTACCTCACGCGGAAAACTATTAGTGGTTTCAACTGTCCAAAACTGAAAACAAGTAACGGCAATCACAAACATTATTTGATCTGCCACTACAGTTTTGGTTAAAAAGTGTAGTAAAATTACGCTAATTTGTTTTCTGTAAAGTTACTATCGATTTGACGAGGTTATAACTATGTCAGCTAAGAAGCCAATGGCTCTAGTGATTCTTGACGGTTGGGGTTACCGTGAAGACAACGCAAGCAACGCAATCAACAACGCAAAAACTCCAGTAATGGACGGCTTGTGGGCAAACAATCCACGTACACTAATTTCGGCTTCTGGCATGGACGTAGGTCTACCGGATGGTCAAATGGGTAACTCAGAAGTGGGTCACACCAATATTGGTGCTGGTCGCGTGGTATATCAAGACCTTACTCGCATCACAAAGTCTATTGCTGACGGTGAATTCGGTCAAAACGAAATCCTTGTTGCGGCAATGGATAAAGCTATCGCGGCAGGTAAAGCGGTTCACCTAATGGGTCTTATGTCTCCAGGTGGTGTTCACTCTCACGAAGATCACATCTACGCTGCAGTGAAAATGGCCGCAGAGCGTGGCGCAGAGAAAATCTACCTACACTGCTTCCTAGACGGCCGTGACACACCACCACGTAGCGCGGAAGGTTCACTGCAACGCTTTGACGCTCTATTTGCAGAGTTAGGCAAAGGCCGTGTAGCGTCTCTTGTTGGTCGTTACTATGCAATGGATCGTGATAACAACTGGGATCGCGTAGAAAAAGCCTACGACCTACTGACTCAAGCAGAAGGCGCCTTCACATTTGATTCTGCAGTTGCGGGTCTAGAAGCGGCTTACTCTCGTGATGAAAACGATGAATTCGTTGCGCCAACAGAAATTCGTGCAGAAGGCCAAGAGTCTGCTGCTATCGTTGATGGCGATGCGGTTATCTTCATGAACTACCGTGCTGACCGTGCTCGTGAAATTACTCGTGCATTCGTACCTGCATTTGATGGCTTCGAGCGTAAAGTCTTCCCAGCGGTTGACTTCGTTATGCTGACTCAGTATGCAGCTGATATCCCACTAGCGTGTGCATTCCCACCAGCCTCTCTTGAAAACACTTACGGTGAGTGGCTATCTAAAGCTGGCAAAACTCAGCTACGTATCTCAGAGACAGAAAAGTACGCACACGTAACCTTCTTCTTCAACGGTGGTGTTGAGAACGAATTTGACGGCGAAGAGCGTCAACTTGTTGCTTCTCCAAAAGTGGCTACTTATGACCTACAACCAGAAATGAGCTCTGAAGAGCTAACTGAAAAAATGGTTGCAGCAATCAAGTCAGGTAAATACGACACTATTATCTGTAACTATCCAAACGCAGATATGGTTGGTCACACAGGTGTTTACGAAGCGGCTGAGCAAGCGATTGAAGCTCTAGACACAAGCGTAGGTAAAGTGGTTGAAGCGATTAAAGAAGTTGGCGGTCAAATGCTGATCACTGCTGACCACGGTAACGCTGAAATGATGGTGGACCCTGAGACAGGTGGTACTCACACTGCTCACACTAACCTACCAGTACCGCTGATCTACGTTGGTGATAAAGCGGTTGAGTTCAAAGAAGGCGGTAAGCTGTCTGATCTAGCTCCAACTATGCTTTCTATGACTGGCATGGAAATTCCAGCAGAAATGTCTGGCGACGTACTGGTTAAGTAATCAGCTTAGCAAAGTAATGACATAAGCTTGATAAAACGCCGGTGCATACGCATCGGCGTTTTTGTATGCTTGCACCTCTGACCCTAAGTGTGGATATAATGGTGGTTGCGCATCTGGGCACGAACAAACTTGGTCGGTATTTTTAACGGAAGTAGAATGAAACCCAATAATAAAACGCCTTTCATCCCCTCTATATCGGCATGGATTCTTAGCATCGGGCTTGTTACGTACCCGACTCTCACTTTAGCCAATCAAAATGAACTGACTGGCGTAAAGAGCGAAATTACACGCCAACAGAAAGAACTGTCTGCGCAGCAAAAAGAGCTCGATAAATTACAAAAGTCTTTGCGTCAGCAAGAAGTCGGCATTTCTAACATTGAGAAAGAGATAAAATCGACCACCGCTCAACTTGCTCAAGCTAATCGCAACCTCGATAGTTTTCATCAACAAGTCGAAGAGCTCACCGAGCAAAAAAAACAGCAGCAAAAGATCCTCGCCGAGTTGGTGCAAACCTATTACGTGACAAAGCAGAATAACTCAGCCTCAAGTGTGTTTAGTACCAATCCAGATGAAGACCGTATTAGCCAGTACTACCAATATCTTGCTAAAGCACGTGCTGAGACTTTGGAGAAATTAGCACAAACTGAACTGGAGCTGGCAGAAAGTGAACGTGCCCTTGAGCTTGAACGTAATCAAATTGCACAATTACTCGAGCAACAAAAAGACAAGCGAAACTCTCTTGCGAAAAACCAAGCCAGTCGCAAAAGTACGGTATCTAAAATCAGAAAGAGCATCTCAAGCGATAAGACCTACCTAGCTGAACTGCAACGTAATGAAACACGCTTGAAGGCGGAAATTGCCAAAGCCGCTAAGCGCAATCAAGTACCTATGGATGGTCTGGCTCGACAGAAAGGTAAGCTGCCTTGGCCGGTGAAAGGGAAAGTTCTACATAGCTTTGGGACCAAGCAAACTGGACAAGTGAACTGGAAAGGCATGGTCATTCAAGCCAAGTACGGAGAATCTATAAAGTCTGTGTATTCTGGTACTGTCGTCTTCGCCGACTACCTACGCGGCTACGGACTGGTAGTACTATTGGACCATGGTAAAGGTGACATGACGCTTTATGGTTATAACCAGACATTGCTGAAAAAAGAAGGGGATAAAGTCTCCGCAGGAGAGACCATCGCACTAGCTGGTGACACGGGCGGTCAATCAACCTCATCGCTGTATTTCGAAATCCGCCGCAACAGTAAAGTACAAAACCCAAAAAGCTGGCTAAAACGATAACGTAAAACCAAGTGTGGGTACTTAGCGATAACACTCTTGAGCGACTTGAATCAGTCGCTCTACCTCATGCTCTGGCAACTCATTGATGCCCCCTGCCGCCTCTCGCCCACCACCTGTGGCAAACTGACTACAAATCTCAGCAGCGCCTTGCTTATTGTTCAACGGAGCTCTGACTGAAACAGTATAACTAGCGCTTTTGCTCGAACCGCTTCTCGGCACTAACGAAATATGGGCTTGGTCAGGCGCCTCATTCGCCAAGCGATTTATCCAAGTCCCCGACATTCTCCTCGCCGCTGGCGTTGCTGGCAGCTTTACCACTTTCAAGATGTCCGACTCAAAGACAGTTTCCGTTCCCTCTAACGCTATTTCATCATTCTCAAACGCCGATTTAAGAGTGTAATACGGAGAAGAGGCGTCTTTCTGGCAATCAAACGGGTCGGGGTACGCCAATAATGCCTGATAAAGGATGACTGGGTCAAAATGCAGATCAGCTAAGCTCTCTCCATAACCGTTGTAATTCACCAAGGTTCCTAATTGCTTGAGAAAGTGTCGTTGCTCGTGCGTGAGTTTAAGCTCATCCGCTAAATGCTCTGCACGACTCAACATATTATCTCCGTAGGCTGCAGCAATCGCCCAAGTTCGAAACTGGCCTTGTAATAGCTTATCTACAATCAGTGCGGTGCACGTATTGGCATCAAGGTCGATATACACATCCAAAATGTCATGGTGAGGAATAGTTGATGCTTTGTGGTGATCGATATAAGTAATAGGAACATCATGATCCAAAAGCTCATCTAAAGCGTTTTGGTTTTTATCCATGGAGATGTCGAGTACTGTGACAGAGTCTGCTTCTGCGACGGGGACTCGTTGTAATAGCGCAATATCACGCTTAATCCCTGAGATCAGCCGTGCTTCTTTCGGCTGAGCTAATCGCAATTGCAGCAATGACAAAATACCATCAGCATCGCCATTAAATACATCATAGTGTGCTTTTGCTTTCATTCCGTTATCAGCCATCCCGTCACCACTCTCCACAATTAACCTAGTATCTAAAACAACAAACCCTACTAAGATAGTAGGGTTTGTAACAAGATGAATTGGCTATATATCATGCCGTTAGAGGGAGCGACTGTCTGTCGACCCCATCATTTTTACACCATCTTCTAGTAGAGACAGCTGTTCACGGCCTTTTGCCGTTGATAGTGGCTTCACGACATTAATCATATGTAGCATGCCCTGCTGAATCACCTCTTCAGTAATTTGAGTTTTCGGTGACATCGCTGATTGGTAGCTCAGCCAACCAACCGCCATCATATGCAGAGTGGTCACCAATGACTTGAGCTCTTTCTCGTTAATCGTCAATAAATCGAGTTCAACAAAGGCTCTTAGGATATTAACTAAATTACCCTGCAATCGCTCCTGAACCTCAATGTACTCTTCGTGCAGCTTAGGATCACGTTGCAGAATCTCTGGCAGGTTGGCGTAGAAGAAACGATATTTCCACATTAGATTAAAGATAGAATCAAGATAGTGCTTGAGGAGCGCCAAACTTTCTTGCTGACCTTGGATAGGAGTAAAACGTTCAATGAGCTCTTGCGAGTACAGCGCAAAGATCTCTCTCACTATCTCTTGTTTATTGCGAAAGTGGTAATAGAGGTTACCTGGGCTAATCTCGATATGAGCAGCAATATGGTTGGTCGTCACGTTGCGCTCGCCATCTAAATTAAATAAGTCGAGGGCGGCATACACTATTTTGTCACGTGTTTTCATTCTAACTTTTCCTTTCCCTAGTTGGGGTTAGTATACGTGCTCAAGTTGTGTACGAAAAGTCATGAGACGGTGAGTCGCACTGGTTAGACCAAATGATATAAAAAAAGCACTCAAATGAGTGCTTTCGAATACGTTTGACGAATGAATTACTCTACTTCGTCCATTTTGCCAAGCAGGTTACGAATACGTTCTTGCCATTGGCCGTGCTCACGTTGCATTTGCTCAGTCTTTTGAACCAATTCTTCACGGCTATTACGTAGCTCTTCCGCTTGATTTGCTAGTTGCACTTTTTCTTCTTTCAGTTCTTCAACTTCCATTTGAAGAAGCGCGATTGTGTCAACTGCAGTTTGAATTTTTGCTTCTAGTTGTTCCAGTACTTCAAAAGACATCTCGGCCTACCCTTAATTTAATTCTGTGACATGAAAAGACTTCATACTCTATATTGTCCCATTCTACTCAGCATAGAGAAGATAGACACGCCCTATATTGCAGATTTTTCACTATTCGGTCAAAAAAGCATCGCAAAATGACACAAGCTTTACCTAAACCTTGTCAAACCTTCCCAGCTATCACTCTGCTCTGAACTTTCGCCCTATATTTTCTCAATGAGTAATCATAACTTAGCGACAAGATAGCGACCAAAACCACAAAAAAGCAAACGTTTCCTTCTGGGTATGCTAGAATTCGCGCCATAAATCCTTTTGTCATTTTTCATTTAATTGGAGTCAGTATGAAGCGCGATTTAGCAATGGCTTTTTCACGAGTTACCGAAGGTGCAGCCCTAGCAGGTTATAAATGGCTTGGACGTGGCGATAAGAACGCTGCGGATGGTGCCGCAGTAGAAGTCATGCGCAGCCTACTGAACAAAACCGATATCGAAGGTGAAATCGTTATTGGTGAAGGTGAGATTGATGATGCACCTATGCTGTATATCGGTGAGCAAGTTGGTAT
Source organism: Vibrio barjaei (assembly GCF_001639065.2). Classification (GTDB taxonomy): domain Bacteria; phylum Pseudomonadota; class Gammaproteobacteria; order Enterobacterales; family Vibrionaceae; genus Vibrio; species Vibrio barjaei. Next base: position 86,258 of record NZ_LQXO02000008.1, on the reverse strand, counting down.
TGGTGGTGACGCTGTTGATATCGCGGTTGACCCTATTGAAGGTACTCGCATGACAGCAATGGGCCAGTCGAATGCACTTGCGGTTCTAGCCGCTGGTGAAAAAGGTAGCTTCTTGAAAGCACCTGATATGTACATGGAAAAGTTGGTAGTGGGCCCTGGCGCTAAAGGGGTTATCGACCTAGAGAAACCACTTTCTGAAAACTTAACCAACATTGCAGCGGCCTTAGGCAAATCTCTTGATACGCTTGTGGTTACGACACTGGCAAAGCCACGTCATGATGGTGTTATCGCTGAAATGCAAGCCATGGGCGTACGTGTTTTTGCTGTGCCAGATGGTGATGTAGCCGCGTCTATCCTAACTTGCATGCCAGATAGTGAAGTGGATGTCATGTATTGCATTGGTGGCGCACCAGAAGGCGTGGTTTCTGCCGCTGTTATTCGTGCTCTAGATGGTGATATGCATGGTCGCTTACTTCCACGTCATGAAGTGAAAGGCGATAACGAAGAAAACCGTAAAGCGGGTGAACTTGAACTGGAGCGCTGCGCACAAATGGGTGTCAAAGCAAACATTGTGCTTCGCATGGAAGACATGGCGCGTAGTGACAATGTGGTGTTCTCGGCGACGGGCATTACTAAAGGTGACCTGCTTGAAGGTATCACACGTCAAGGTAATATCGCGACCAGTGAAACACTGCTTATTCGTGGCCGCTGCCGCACGATTCGCCGTATTAAATCAACGCACTATTTAGAGCGTAAAGACCCAGAGATTCGCGATATCATCTTATAATCGCCATTATTGAGATAAAGCGCTGGCTGTAGCCAGCGTTTTTTTCATCTATTATGAAGATAGTAAATAATTTGCTTTATTAACCTTATTCGCCATAATACCCAACTATCGTTATCCATAGGCTGATTTAAGAGAAACGGACGCACTAATGAAAGCCACTGACCAGATTATTGACATCATAAAACGAGAAGGAGCGGTCACCGCTAAACAGATTGCTTCACGTTTAAACATCACCACGATGGGCGCTAGGCAACATTTGCAGGGCCTAGAAGAGGAGGGATTTCTGCGTTTTGAAGATGTTAAAGTTAAAGTAGGTCGACCGAATCGACATTGGTCACTCACTGCCAAAGGGCATGCTCAGTTTTCCGATCGCCACAGTGATTTAACGGTTCAGTTTATTGATGCAATTGAACAAGTGTTTGGTGCTGAAGGACTCAATAAAGTATCCAAAGAGCGCGAAACAAACACCCTCGCGACTTATCGTCCTCATTTTGACAGCCTTCCCGACCTACAAAGTAAAGTAGAGAAACTCACTGAACTGCGCGATAAGGATGGGTATATGGCTGAATTTCAACAGGTTGAAGATGGCTTTGTCTTAATAGAAAATCATTGCCCAATCTGTAAAGCCGCACAACGCTGTGAAACTCTGTGTCAGTCTGAGCTGAATGTCTTTCAAGCCCTCGTTGGTAACGATATTTCGGTTCAACGAGACGAACATATTGTTCAAGGTGCTCGTCGCTGCGTATATATCTTTAGCAACAGAAGCTAACTTCAATAAAGAGCTCATAGCAACGCTGCTGGCTCGTCTCACTCCTGAGACTATTTACAGTTTTATTTTGTCTTTTCTCATTAACTCCTACGCTGATTATATGCATGGAGATTCTTTTGGTGAGGAACGCACATGGTAACGCCTATTACTCTGCCGTCATTCGATGAACTAGCCGCAATGGCCAAGGACAACCCCGAGAAGTTGAGTCGACTACGCCACAACTTGTCCCAGCAGTTTATCTCTACCTGCTCTGATGAGATGCAGCCTCGACTGCACGCTCAACAATCTCACATTGAACGTGTTTTACAGCGCGCCAAAAACCCCATTCACGCCAATGTGTTATTACGTCAAGAATTGCATCGTCAAATCGTTAAATTCTCTCAAGCCTTAAATGGAGAAGCATCAGAGAACAGCAAAAGCGCCGATATTTTGCCTTTCTCTAAGCCTGAAGAATGGCGCTAAACCTACAAAAAAGGGAAGCCATGCTTCCCTTTTTGATTGTTCGTCAATTTTATTGAGGCTCTCGCCCATACTGGTTTTCGCCTTCTGTGCCTTTCATAAAGCCACATTCCACTAATATCCACAAACCACAAGCCAACGCTGCAAAGGAGATCAGACTTTGTATCATGGACGGCTGAGCTGCGGTTGCTGGATCCAATGTCGGCAGGCTCATTCGACCAAAGACCAATGGGATATTCAGCAGTAGCCACCAACTCGATTTATTACGATCATGCCAACGTTTTGCCGTAATCGCTAAATCTGGAATCAAGATAATGAGCAAGAAGATTGGCAACAGAATATGTACCAATGCTGGGAACAGTACGTTCATACCTTGAGCAAAAATCATAATGGCAAGGTAATAACAGACATTCCACATCCAGAATGTTTTGCGTCCCACACGACCTTGAAACGAAAACAGTAACGATTTAAACGACATCACATAATCTCTTTTTAATTGGTAATTTTTTGAAAGCAGCTTTTATCCATATCACGGACATTGACCGTCAAGCTTTTGATATGTCCCGCCTGCTCTCGAAGTACTTCCATTAACTTTCTCGAAAGCTCTCTTTTCTGTTCCTCAGTGCGACCTGACAATAGCTCAAAGCTAATATGAACAAAATCTTCACTGTCTCCATACTCACCAATCAACCAATTGTGGCTACGTAAAGAGCGTGATTTCACAGAATCTTTCTCGAATAATCCACAGTTTAGCGTGACTCTGTGTAAGTCTTCCAGCAACCCCTGAACATTCAGTCTTTCGTCCGCTGTATTTGAGTACTCTAGTACAAGGTTTGGCATGGTACATCCCTATTTTTAACCATCAAGCGACAAGGTATAACAAGCTATAAGGAAAATTCCGAGAAGTATTCTATTATTCTGTTTACTGGATCACTGAGGTGAGCTTCTGGGCTTGTTTACTAGGATAAAACGTCAAAGCGATAAAGAAATGACCCCAATCATGATCTACATGAATTAATCTGTTATATTCTTTCGTAATCACGTTTATTTTTTACATTCGTTTTTTACAAACACTGATTTTGGAGAAAATCTCATGCGTCAACCTGTAGTTATGGGTAACTGGAAACTCAACGGCAGCAAAGCAATGGTAACTGAGCTGCTAACTGGCCTAAACGCTGAACTTGAAGGCGTAACTGGTGTAGACGTGGCGGTAGCTCCACCTGCACTATACATCGACCTAGCAGAGCGCGTAATCGCTGAAGGCGGCAACAAGATCATTCTTGGTGCACAAAACACAGACCTAAACAACAGCGGTGCATTCACTGGCGACATGTCTCCAGAAATGCTTAAAGACTTTGGTGCTTCTCACATCATCATCGGTCACTCAGAGCGTCGTGAATACCACAACGAATCTGACGAGTTCATCGCTAAGAAATTTGCTTTCCTAAAAGAAAACGGCCTAACGCCAGTTTTCTGTATCGGTGAATCTGAAGCTCAAAACGAAGCGGGCGAAACTGAAGCAGTTTGCGCACGTCAAATCAACGCAGTAATCGACGCATACGGTGTTGAAGCGCTAAACGACGCTATCATCGCATACGAACCAATCTGGGCTATCGGTACTGGTAAAGCAGCAACAGCTGAAGATGCACAACGCATCCACGCTTCTATCCGCGCTCTAATCGCAGAAAAAGACGCTGCAGTTGCTGAGCAAGTAATCATTCAATACGGTGGTTCTGTTAAGCCAGAGAACGCTGAAGCATACTTCTCACAACCAGATATCGACGGTGCTCTAGTTGGTGGTGCATCTCTAGATGCTAAGAGCTTCGCAGCAATCGCTAAAGCAGCGGCAGCAGCAAAAGCTAAGTAATCGCTTATCGCATTACTGAAAAACAGGCTCAATCGAGCCTGTTTTTTTATGCCTTCATTTTGTTGAGGCAAATAAAAACCGCGACTTAAGCCGCGGTTTGTTATCTTTAGAATCGCTGTCAGTTAGAACAACTCTTCAGCAACCTTGAATAGGTCATCGCGAACTGGACGCTTCATGTTCTCGATCGCATCAATGATGTCATGGTGTACCAATTGCTCTTTCTGGATACCCACACAACGACCACCATGACCTTCCATTAGAAGGTGTACTGCATAGTTACCCATGCGAGACGCTAGTACGCGGTCAAACGCAGTTGGACGACCACCACGTTGAATGTGACCTAGAACCGTTGCACGAGTTTCACGACCAGTTGCAGTCTCGATCTCTTTAGCCAGTTCGTTAGCATCCATCATAAGCTCAGTCAGCGCGATGATAGCGTGCTTCTTACCTTTCGCAATACCGTCTTGGATATTGTTGATAAGCTGATCTTTGTTCAAGCCAGTTTCTGGTGTGATGATGTACTCACAACCACCAGCAATCGCAGACATAAGCGTTAAGTCACCGCAGTGGCGGCCCATGATTTCAACGATTGAGATACGTTGGTGAGATGAAGACGTGTCACGTAGACGGTCAATCGCATCAATAACAGTGTTAAGCGCAGTTAGGTAACCAATTGTGTAGTCAGTACCTGCGATATCGTTATCGATAGTGCCTGGTAGACCAATACATGGGTAACCCATTTCAGTCAGCTTCTTCGCACCCATGTACGAACCGTCACCACCGATAACGACTAGAGCATCGATACCGTGTTTCTTAAGGTTTTCAATCGCTTTTTCGCGGACTTCCACTTCTTTAAACTCTGGGAAGCGTGCAGAACCTAAGAAAGTACCACCACGGTTGATAACGTCAGAAACGCTTGAACGATCCAGCTTTTGGATACGGTCTTCATACAGACCTAGGTAACCGTCGTACACGCCGTATACTTCTAAATCCGCTGACAAAGCCGTACGAACTACGCCACGTACCGCAGCATTCATACCTGGTGCATCACCACCACTTGTCAAAACACCGATTTTCTTAATCATGCTCACCCTCGATTTGGCAATCTAATTTCAATTTTGAGTGTACCGCCTAGTAGCGATACACGGAATTTGTTGTTATTGCTACGATTTTTCGATGTGTTCCCCAAAACATCACCGACGTAACTTTATTACTTATGTAAGAGTATTACAGTTTATAAGAACTATTGTGTTGATTCACATCAGAATCGCACTTTTTTATCATGAGCCTTGATAATAGACAATCGATTTTGAAGTTGCCATTCTCAATGCTTTCACAGTCACTTTTGTTTACGTATTGGTTACCAGCCCTGCTCTTTTTGCTGTTTTTCTTCCGATAACACAACAGAGTAAGGATCTTGATGGATAATGACATCTGCTTCAGGAAACTCCAGCATCAATCGCTCTTCTGCACAATCGGCAATTCTATGAGCATCAATCAGGCGCAAGTTATCATCTAACTCTAAATGCAGTTGAATAAAACGCACTGGTCCAGACATTCGCGTTCGCAGTTGGTGGACGCCGATGACACCGTCAACCTCATTACACACTTCTCGAATTCTGACGAGTTCTTCTTCAGGAAGCTGTCTATCAAGCAATGACTGTATTGCTTCATAAGCCATCTTAACGGCGCTTACCAGTATGAAGATACCAATGCCAATGGCAAATACTGAGTCTGCTTGACCTATGCCATACCAACTCAAGGCGAGCGCGATCATAATAGCGGCGTTCATATACAAGTCAGTTTGATAGTGCAAAGAGTCCGCCGCTATCGCCTGACTGCCTGTCTCACGCACCACATATTTCTGAAATGCAACTAAACCGGACGTGACCACTAGCGCAAAAAAGCTGACATAGATGCCAAGCTCAGGCGAGTTCAATTCATGAGGTCTAAAGAAACGATCAACGCCGTTTAAGATAAGAAAGCAAGCAGAGCCTGAAATGAACATAGCTTGTGCTAGAGCAGCTAACGACTCCGCCTTACCATGCCCAAAAGTATGTTCTTTGTCAGCAGGTTGCAGTGAGTAACGCACCACCAATAAATTAACCACTGATGCTGCAATATCTAGCAGTGAGTCGATCACTGACGCGAGCAGACTAACAGAACCTGTTATCCACCATGTAATTACTTTAGTAATCAGAAGGATAGTCGCGATCGTGGTAGCAGCCCATGCTGCGGTAGTCACCAACTTAGCGTAGTTGCCCTTTGTCATGCTTGCACTCGTTCCCTGTCTTGTTGCTAACACGGTATAAGTATACTGATAAATGATGACAAAAATAGAAAAAGCGTGCTGGATGTCACACAAAATAGTGACAAATATTCGGGCAAAGCTCTGAAGACAGAATACTTTGGTGCATCGTATAAACGAAAACCCCTCTGACTAAGAGGCTCAGAGGGGCTATATATTATCGAACTAAGAATTCGTTATGGTTACTGAGCAGCACGTTTTTCCGCACGAGACTCCATTTTAGAGAAACACTTTTCCATTCGCTCCTGCTGAAGCTCTTTGAACTTCGCTTTTTGCTCTGGCGTTAGGATATTAAGCATCTCGTGTTGCTTCTCGAGCATTTGAACACGACGCTCTGTTTGTTGCTGTACCATTTCTGAAGCAAGCGCGTTCGCTGCATCTGCATCAAAATTGTCAGCAAGCACTAGCTCTTGCATCTTCTGTTGGCGAGCTTGCATATCCGCTTTCTTAGCAGCAAAGTCACCAGAGAACTTTGCTTTCATTGCTTCTTTGTTTGCCTGACGAAATTCTTTCATTTGCTCTTTCTGAGCATCCGTCAAGTCAAGCTCTCGGAACATACGCTTGCCATCGAAGCCACCGCACATTCCTTCGCCGCCTTTACCATGATGACCACCTTTGCCACCACCGTATGCCAATGCGCTTGCTGAACCTAGTGCTAGTGGAAGAACCGTTGCAGCGATAACCAGTTTTTTTGAAAATTTCATAATCTTTACCCTTATGTGATTCATACCATGGCTGCCTCTGCAGCGCTTGAGTATAGAATAGGGTCTGGTGAGTAAAGTAACGTACAGTGAGCGTAAAGAATCGTAAAGATCGCTTTTTCTGATATTTAACGCTTTATTATTACAGGGCACAGGACAAGACAGAGGTAGTTTATGGCACACATACTTATCATTGATGACGATACCGAGCTAACCAGCTTACTTAAAGACATATTGAGCTTTGAAGGGTTTGAGATCTCTGAAGCTAATGACGGAATCGCTGGATTAGAGACAATGCATCAGGATATCGATCTGGTATTGATGGATGTCATGATGCCACGACTCAATGGTATGGACACCCTAAAGAAACTACGCGAAAACTGGGAAACCCCGGTTCTAATGCTGACGGCTAAAGGTGAGGAAATAGATCGTGTTATCGGTCTAGAGCTTGGTGCCGATGACTACTTACCGAAACCGTTTAGTGATCGAGAACTGCTCGCTCGCATTAAGGCGATTCTTCGCCGTACTCAATCTAAGCCAGAATCAGCAGCTGCTGATTGCCTGTCGTTCGACGACATTCAAGTTTTCCCAGGCAAACAAGAAGCTCACTGCCAAGGGCTGTTACTAGACTTAACTACTACAGAATTTGCACTGTTACACTATTTCGTACAAAAACCAGGGGAGACCTTAACCAAAGAGTCTCTTAGTCTTGATGTGTTAGGGAAAAGGTTGTCTGCTTTCGATCGCGCCGTCGATATGCATGTCTCGAATCTACGCAAAAAACTCCCAGAAAAAGCCGATGGCAAACCACGTATCAAGACACTACGTGGACGCGGATATTTGTTGGTTAAGGAGTAATAATGAAACTGCCCAAGATAACCAGCCTTTATGGCCGTATCTTTGCTATATTCTGGTTCACCATGTTATTGGTCCTCATTGCGGTACTCGCTTTGCCGCACCTTGATCCGCGCGTCACTAAAGAGATCTCCGGAGAGCCACTACAACAGTTATTGTCCTTAAGAGATAAAGTAGAAAAACGTTTTGCAGGGCAAACCAACCTTGGGCGTATTATCTATCAGCTTGATAAACCTGAACCTAAACATATGGGTAACCGTAAGCCACGTAGCCCAAGTATGTTTATCGTCGATCAAGAAGGTAATATTCTCAGTACGCAGAAACACCCAGATTTTAAGACCAAAATCCTCAAGAATTTTATCACCTCTGTCGACTCATTCGATACACCGATGCAGAAATTGTATGGCCGCTACATGCTCGCAGGTCCCGTTCCAATTAAGTTAGCCAACCAAGATTTTTATCTTTATATAGGCTTACGTTGGACTGAGCCGCCACCGTTCTTACTGCGAATGTTTGATAAGCCATTCCAACTGCTATTTGCCGTGATGGCGGTCAGTACCCCACTACTCTTGTGGCTCGCATGGGCACTAAGCCAACCCGCAAGAAGATTGGAGCGTGCAGCGAAGCGAGTGGCAAACGGCGAGTTCAAACAGGATCCTGAATTGGAAAAAGGCACATCCGAGTTCAAGCAAGCAGGCAGCAGCTTTAACCAAATGGTAATGGCCGTGAATCAAATGATCTCTGGACAGCAGCGTTTATTGTCCGATATTTCTCACGAACTACGCTCGCCACTCACTCGCTTGAGAATGGCAACGGCACTCGCAACTCGTAAGCAAGGTGAAAGCCAAGAACTGTTGCGCATTGATACCGAAGCACAACGGTTAGAGCAGATGATTGGCGAGCTTTTAGAACTGTCACGCATGAATACTGACAGCCATGTCACACGCGAATCACAACCTGCCAGCAGCCTATGGGAGGAGATCTTCAGCGATGCTGAGTTTGAAGCAGAGCAAGTAGGCAAGACCTTACGCTTTACCAATATCCCGGATGTCACAGTCACTGGTAACCCAAAACTGCTTATGAGCGCTATTGAGAACATCGTAAGAAATGCCATTCGCTACGGCACAACTACCATTGATATCACCTTGTCTACTCATAAAGAGACATTGCTGATTACTGTAGAGGATGACGGTCCAGGTGTACCAGATGACGAGCTTAAGGATATTTTTCGTCCGTTCTACCGAGTATCAACGGCTCGCGATCGAGATTCCGGAGGCACAGGTTTAGGACTTGCTATAACACAGAGCGCAATCTTGCAGCATAGTGGTCAGATAACAGCATCGCGAAGCCATTTAGGCGGTTTAAAGATGCATGTTGAGCTCCCGCTATAAAGTCGGCACGAATCTGACATTGTATTTATACTCAAATAGGCGCGGTATGTGGTAGCCTCGACGTCTTGCTCAATACACAGAATAAAGAGAACTCAGCCGATGAAAATCTTCAGCAACTTTGAAAGTGGCAATATCCAAGTCGTCAAAGCCGATGACAAAGATGATATCCAACTTAAAATCGTCAACGACAATCAGTCAGAATTTTATCAGTGGTTTCACTTTCGCTTGGAGTCAACACCTGAGCTAGCACATACTATTAAGATCATAGACTTAGCTAAGTCGGCCTATCCAGAGGGCTGGAAGGGCTACGATATTGTCGCGTCCTACGATCGTGAGGAGTGGTTCCGTATTCCTTGTGACTTTGACGGTGACACCTTGAGCTGTAGCTTCCTCCCGGAGAGAAGCTCAATGTACTTCGCTTACTTTGCTCCTTATAGCTACGATCGTCATCTCGACTTATTGCACATGGCTCAAAACGAGCACCATTGCACTCTTGAAACTCTAGGCCATACTCTTGATGGTAACGATATGTCGTTGCTAACGTTTGGTGAGCCAGAAGAAGGTAAGAAGAACATTTGGATCATTGCACGCCAGCATCCTGGTGAGTCTATGGCGGAATGGTTTATTGAAGGCCTGATTCAGCGTCTTGTTGATGACAGCGATACCGCCGCTCAAGCCTTACTCGAGCAAGCCGTTGTGTATGTGGTACCAAATATGAACCCTGATGGCAGCATTCGCGGCCACCTTAGAACCAATGCAGTGGGTGTGAACCTTAACCGTGAATGGCAAATGCCTTCTATGGATCAGAGCCCTGAAGTCTACTTAGTACGCGAACGCATGCTGCAAACCGGTGTGGATATGTTCCTTGATATTCACGGCGACGAGGCAATTCCATACAACTTTGCTGCTGGCTCTGAAGGGATCCCGTCTTATGATGAGCGCTTAGCATCACTGGAATCGGCATTCAAACAGGCACTACTGACTATCACACCTGAGTTCCAAGACGACTATGGCTATGATAAGGATGAACCGGGCAAGGCTAACCTAACGGTTGGCTCTAATTGGGTTGCAGAGCAATTCAAGTGTTTGTCTTACACTATTGAAATGCCATTTAAGGATAACAACAACTATCCAGATCCTTTCTACGGTTGGTCACCAGAACGAAGCATTATGTTTGGTCGTGATATGTTGGCAGCGACATTAGCGGTCACTGATAAGCTGTAATCTGGGAACGATCATCATTTTTTGTTCTCTCGTCACTACCTGTGTACATATACATGTGCAGGCAGGAATTTTCTTAAGGTCGAGTGATCGCTTTAGGTAGATCCCTGCCTGCGCAGGGATGACGTCATTATTGTAATTAGTCGCCTCACGTTCTAATCACTTCGGGTATACTCATCTCATTATTTTATTTGAGTCGACACCCTATATGTTTGATATTGCCCTTTATGAGCCTGAAATCGCTCCAAACACCGGAAATATTATCCGACTTTGTGCCAACTGTGGCGCGAACTTACACCTAATTGAGCCGCTTGGTTTTGATTTAGAAGAGAAGAAAGTGCGTCGCGCCGGTCTCGACTATCATGATCTAGCTCGCGTCAAACGTCATAAAGACTACGCCGCCTTTGTCACCTACCTTGAAGAGCACAACCCTAACTACCGCTTATTTGCCTGTACCACAAAAACAACGGGGCACCATACCGACGCTCAATATCAGCAAGGTGATGTTCTGTTATTTGGTCCAGAGACGCGCGGGTTGCCCGCTGAGGTAATTGAGAGCTTACCTATGGAACAACGCATTCGTATTCCGATGATGCCGGACGCTCGTAGCTTGAATTTATCCAACGCTGTGGCAATTATTGCTTATGAGGCATGGCGTCAGTTTGGATTTGAAGGCGCAGTTTAGGCGTTTTATTAAGTTTCAGATAATAAAAAACCCAGCACTAGGCTGGGTTTTCAATACGTAACAAGAAGAAACTAATCAATTACTTGATTTTAGCTTCTTTGTACATAACGTGTTGGCGAACAACTGGATCAAACTTTTTGATCTCAAATTTGCCTGGCATGTTACGCTTGTTCTTGTCAGTTGTGTAGAAGTGACCAGTACCAGCAGATGATACTAGACGAATTTTCTCACGAATGCCTTTAGCCATTGCTTAATTCCTCTTATACGTTCTCGCCACGAGCACGGATATCAACAAGAACAGCATCGATGCCTTTCTTATCAATAATACGCATACCCTTAGCGGTCAGACGTAGTTTAACAAAGCGTTTTTCGCTTTCTACCCAGAAACGATGAGTTTGTAGGTTCGGCAGAAAACGACGCTTGGTAGCATTTCGTGCGTGTGAACGGTTGTTACCCGTTACAGGACGCTTACCAGTTACTTGGCATACTCGGGACATGAATGTCTTCTCCAAATCGTTTCAGCTCGATATCAACCTTGGTGGCCGAACCTCAATTATAAGAGGCCATAACCATTATGGAATACCCATACAAGGCTATCAAAGGTCGCGCATTATACTAACTTGACATGCATTGCTCAAGACCCGAACAGATCCTTTTTTAAGAATTTGCTGATCTTTTTCACTTTGAGCTGATGTTGGTTGATAATTTAGTGCGCGAATCATAGCAGAAAATCACCAAAACAAAAGCTCTGTATCACAGTTATTACAATAAAATGTACTTTCTTCTATTTAAGCAGTTAAATCCAGCCTCTTTCCGCAAAAGAGACCACTTCCCCATCCCCTACGACAAAATGGTCCAAGATTCGAATATCGACTAAGCCGAGCGCATCAGCTAATCGTCTAGTGATACGCCTATCGGCCTGACTAGGCTCTGCCACGCCCGAAGGATGATTGTGAGCAAGGATTAAAGCCGCCGCATTATGATGCAGAGCGCGCTTTACCACTTCCCTAGGATAAACAGACGCAGCATCTATCGTACCTTCAAACATAATTTCATCGGCAATGACACGGTTCTGGTTGTCTAGAAACAGAACATAGAAAGCTTCTCTATGCCTATCTCGCAGCACACTCATTAAATAATGTTTGGTCTGCTCTGGACTATTTAAGCTATCTCCTCGCTGTATGGTCTCGCATAAATAGCGCTGGCTCATTTCCAACACAGCTTGCAACTGAACGTATTTTGCCAGCCCCAACCCTTTACGCTGACAAAATGTCTCCTGATTAGCAGTAAACAAAGCTCTTAAAGAACCAAAGTCTGACAACAAAGCATCTGCCAGTTGCACTACATTCATACCTCTTGTTCCTGTGCGCAGAAAAATGGCGAGCAGCTCAGCATCACTCAGAGCGTGACTACCTCTATTTAGCAGCTTCTCTCGGGGTAATGATTCACTAGGGAGGTGTTTTAGAACCATGATAGATAGTTAAAGTAGAACTTAGGTCTCTGCTTTATTACTTAATTGGCGATAAATAGACAGGTGGCAACAAATAAGCTGCGAATCAATACTCATTAGTATGTAACTGCGCGGTTTATCAAACAGCAGTTTTGAAGGTAAGCCCTTTGAAAGTGGCGGGACATCAACGCATTTGCTATCTTAGCCGCAGAAAAATTTAAGGAGCTGGTTATGCAAACATTAGCTGGAAAGAAAATACTATTGGGCATTAGCGGTGGTATCGCAGCCTATAAATGTGCAGAGCTAACGCGTCGACTCATTGAGCGCGGCGCAGAAGTGCAAATCGTCATGACGAAAGCGGCCAAAGAGTTCATTACCCCTCTCACTATGCAAGCCGTTTCCGGCAGACCAGTTTCCGATAGTTTACTCGACCCTGCAGCCGAAGCTTCCATGGGTCATATTGAATTAGCTAAGTGGGCTGACCTTGTTCTTCTAGCACCAGCGACTGCCGACCTTATTGCTAGAATATCAGCAGGTATGGGGAATGACTTACTGTCAACGCTGGTTCTGGCTACCGACGCTCCTGTTGCCGTATCACCGGCAATGAATCAACAAATGTACCTTAACGTAGCGACTCAAGAAAACATCGCCACACTCACACGTCGAGAAATGATGATCTGGGGGCCTGCAGCTGGAGAACAAGCCTGCGGCGACGTTGGTCCAGGACGCATGCTTGAGCCAATGCAATTAGTCGAAAAATGTGAGCAGTTCTTTGGTCCTAAGCCGTTGTCAGGCAAGTCGATTGTTATTACCGCAGGGCCAACTCGTGAGGCTATCGACCCTGTCCGTTATATTTCTAACCACAGCTCTGGAAAAATGGGCTTCGCTTTAGCTCAAGCAGCGCAACAGTTCGGGGCTAAGGTCACGTTGATTTCAGGTCCAGTTTCTCTCCCAACACCAAATGGAGTACAGCGCATTAACGTTGTCAGTGCTGAAGAGATGCATCAAGCAGCCATGGCCAATGCTACCCAGCACGATATCTTCATCGGCTGCGCCGCTGTAGCCGACTATCGCCCCGTTGATATTGCCACTCAAAAAATCAAGAAAACTGCAGATAACGATGATATGCACATCACTATGGTGAAGAATCCTGACATCATTGCGTCAGTAGCTTCGTTATCAGCGTCACGTCCTTTTACCGTAGGCTTTGCCGCTGAGACTCAAGATGTCGAAACATACGCCTTAGATAAGCTCCAACGTAAGAATCTGGATATGATTTGTGCAAATGATGTGTCTATCGTAGGTCAAGGCTTTAACAGTGACTCAAATGCGATTACCGTATATTGGCAAGGCGGTAGCAAGTCATTAGGCAACGCAATGAAAACTGAGTTAAGTCACGCCATTTTGGAAACAATCTCAGAGCAGCTAGCATCAATCTAATGAGATAAGGTGGCAACGCTGTTTGTGTTACTTATAGGCAAACTGCTTCTCACAGATTGCCTTTCCGTTAATGCACTTTCCAAAACAGAGATTGTTACACAGTTCAACCATTTACCACGTTGAATTGTGTAGTTATAAGCCGCTTAGGTACACTAACAGATCTACTTATGGGCGATATCGTGCTGAAATTGGCATGCAGTAATCAAAAGGAAAAGGATTTATGTCCGCTACGAAAAAGTCGAATAGAAAAGAGGAAATCCTTCAAGCACTCGCTCAAATGCTTGAGTCTAATGAAGGAACATCTCGCATCACCACCGCAAAGCTTGCCAAGCAAGTTGGGGTGTCTGAAGCAGCCCTCTATCGTCATTTTCCCAGCAAGGCCCGTATGTTCGAAGGGCTTATCGAGTTTATTGAAGAATCTTTAATGTCTCGAATTAATCGCATTCTCGATGAAGAAAAAGACACTCTGACACGCATTCGTCTCGTACTTCAATTGATTCTCGTCTTCTCCGAGCGCAACCCAGGATTAAGTCGCATTCTTTCTGGTCATGCTCTAATGTTTGAGAATGAACGATTACGCGACCGAATTAATCAGCTTTATGAAAGAATTGAGACATCTTTACGTCAAATCCTTCGTGAGCGCAAAATTCGCGAAGGTAAGAGCTTCCCCGTTGATGATAAAATTCTAGCAGCACAACTCCTTGGTCAAGTTGAAGGTAGCTTAAACCGCTTTGTTCGCTCTGACTTTAAATACACGCCAACGTCCACCTTTGATGAATACTGGGCGTTGCTCAAACTACAATTGCAGTAAACCGAATGAAAACAGATAAAAAGCCAGACTTTACCTTGTCGTTACTTCATCCTAAATATTGGGGAGTATGGTTCGGATTTGGTCTACTGGCGCTGATTGTAAATTTGCTTCCTTATTCTCTCCTCTTCAAGTTAGGCCGAGGTTTGGGCAAATTTGGGATGCGCTATGGCAAGAAAAGAGCGAAAGTCGCTCGGCGAAATCTTGAGCTCGCCTTTCCAGGGATGAATGAGCAAGAGCTTGATACTTTTGTCGAAGAGAACTTTAAAAACTCCGGTATGGCTCTGATTGAAACAGGAATTACCTGGTTTTGGCCAACATGGCGCTTCAAGCGTATTTTAGTTGCAAAAGACATCAGTGCGCTTGAAAAGCATGAAGCTGAAGGTAAAGGTGTACTTCTGTGCTGTGTACATGCGTTAAATCTCGAAATTACCGCCCGAGCTTTCGCAGTGTTAGGGCTTCCTGGTTATGGGGCTTATCGTCCTCATAGCAACCCTGTTTATGAGTTCATCCAATATCGAGGCAGAACCCGAAATGGCAATAAATTAATCTATCGTACAGACCTCAAGTCGATGATCCGCGTAATGCGTCAAGGTCACCGCTTGTTCTATTTACCAGATCAAGACTATGGCCACAATAAAAGCGTTTTTGTACCTTTCTTCGCCGTAAAAGAAACTTGTACAACAACAGGTACTAGTATTTTGGCTTATACAAGCAAATGCGCTCTTGTTCCTGGCTCTGGGTTTAGGAACAAAAAGGGCAAATATGAAATCATCGCCAATCAATCCATTGAAGATGAATACCCGAAGAAGGATGAAGTTGCTGCAGCAGCCCTGATGAACCAATATGTCGAGCAAATTATCCTAAGAGCGCCAGAGCAGTGGCTGTGGATGCACAAGCGATTCAAATCTGTGCCAGATGAAACTCAAACTAACTCACGCTACCTTTAACTGTGAAGCCTTATGAGTAATCAAGAAAATATAGATAAAAACCTCTATAACCCAAAATTCCAATGGGCATTCTTACACCCAAAACACTGGGGAACTTGGCTCGGTATTCTCTTTGCTGTTTTGCTGGCTTTTGTACCCGCTAAACCACGCGACAAATTTGCCCGTTATATCTCGGGTATTATCGTTGGCAAGAATGGCCGTGTCGTAAGACGTACGCGCCTTAATCTACAAAAGTGTTTTCCAGAAAAGTCCGAGCAAGAGATCCAGCATATTGTCGAAGAGACGTTTGCTAAAGCGGGTCAATACTTGTTGGGATATTCGGAATTTTTGATTCGCTCAACTAAACACAACCAGCAGCGTGGCGTTATGATCGGTGAAGAAAATCTGATGCCTTTATTAGATGCTGGTGAGAATGTGATTATCTTAGCACCACACGCATGGGCTGTTGATTACCCGGCGGTGATGCTCGCTGCGCAAGGTTACAAAGTAGCAACGATTATGAAGCCACAAAACAACCCTATTGGTGACTGGCTGATGCATGTTCAGCGTATGCAATATGGTGGTCGTATCTTTGCTCGTAGTGCTGGAGTGAAACCATTCGTGCGCTCTATTAAAGATGGGTATATCGGATATTGGCTGCCTGATGAGGACCACGGTCCACAAAACTCAGTATTTGTGCCTTTCTTTGCCACTGAAAAAGCCACATTGAAAGGCTTTGGCAAAATGTCTCGATTATCGCGAGCGAAAGTAGTGCCCGTCCTGCCTGCCTATAACGACAAAACCAGCAAATACGAAGTGCATATTCTGCCTGCTATCGACAATTTCTCCACGGGCGATGAAGAGCAAGATGCACGGGCGATGAATAAAGCGATTGAAGATTTGCTACGAGATAAACCTGAACAGTACATGTGGAACCTATACCTTCTCGAAACTCAACGCGATGGTGTTCGTATCTACGACAATATCTAGCCGCCAGCATCAATCAAAAACAAAAGCGCTTGCCGAGGCAAGCGCTTTTGTTTGAATACAAGGCACAATATTACTGCTGACAATGGGAACAAAAAAAAGTATTTCTCTGCCCGATTTTCATTTGTTCTATTGGTTCTCCGCACTGATGGCAAGGTTCGTTAACTCGTCCATAGACTTGCAACTCTTGAGCAAAGTACCCTGGCTTACCATCCGATTGAGAAAAATCTTTTAACGTCGTGCCACCTTGAGTGATCGCCTGTGCTAAAACACGCTTTATTTCTGAAACGAGTAATTGCCACTGAGTCAAAGTCACTTTATGAGCGGGCGTTGTTGGGTGTATTCCTGCGCTAAACAATGACTCACAAGCGTAAATATTGCCTACCCCCACAACATTGGCGTTATTCATGATGAAGGTTTTTACCGCCACGCGTTTGTTTCTTGCTTTCTCCAACATCCAATCGGCACAAAACTCTTCAGTCAATGGCTCTGGACCACAGTTAGCAAGGAGTTCATGAGCTTCTCCAGGCGCGCACCAGAGCCAAGCCCCAAAGCGACGTGGATCGTTGTAACGCATCATTTTACCGTTACTCAAAACCAAATCAACGTGATCGTGCTTCTCCGCTTCAGGTGGGTTCTCAAGAACACGTAAACTGCCCGACATACCAAGGTGAACAATTGCCGTTCCTTTGTCGGTGTCTATCAGCAAATATTTAGCTCGACGACGAATCGACGTGATCGCTTGCCCATGTAACTGATGAATTTCTTGCGGGATCAACCAGCGCAATTGTCTTTGGCGCACCACAATTTCTTTAATGGTCTCATCCAATAAGTGTGGACTGATCCCAAGACGAGACACTTCTACTTCAGGTAACTCTGGCATAAGAGCCCTTTATTGATTGGATTCGGTAGGTATTAGACTACTGGCTTCAAAGCTGACTGCAACCCAATTTTCGTCGTAGGTATTCAGCAGCCAGAATTTTTCAAGCTGATAGGCCGTAATACGTTGAGGCTCTTCTTTCTCTTGATACCACACCTCCACCGTCATTGGGTTTTCCAATACAGGTTTTAGTTTAGCGTAGGTCTTCTCATCCACTGGAGTGCCGTGAATGGCTCGCCATCGCTGAATGACATTAGCTGCGTCTGAGGTCCATTTTTCAGGAATGGCATGCCAAGTCTCGTCATCAAGATAAAACTGTATGCCTGCGTAGTTGATTTCAATTGGGTTGGCATTTGGATCCAGCACCAATCCACTTAAAACCTGAGGCTCGACGTCTTGCTCAATAAGATACTGCTTAATGAGATTCGGCGCCGCCATCAACAACATAAACGCCGAGATGGCGACAATTAATATGTTGTTCCAACGACGCTTGGTGAGCTTAAAACGTTTAAACATCGCGTTAGTTTAGCTTGTTACGATCATCGTCATCCTTACGCTCGTATTCACCTTCAAAAGTATTGCCATCTTGGTGCTTGTCGAAAGGATTTTGTTGGAAAGGATCATGACCTTGGAAGCCGCCTTGGTGAAAACCTCCGTTAGACATGGTTTTTACTACCATTTTACTCATCAGATATTTCGCTATCGCTGCACGCGGTGCCGGTAATAGGACCAACATACCAAGTGCATCCGTCATAAAGCCAGGGGTAAGCAGTAGAACACCCGATACCGCTAGCATGACACCTTCAACAATTTGTTGTGCAGGCATTTCACCTTGCTGAAGTCGCGTTTGCACCGACATTAGCGTTTGCAAACCTTGGCTTCTTACTAAAGACGCACCCACAAAAGCCGTTAGTAAAACTAACCCGATGGTTGGCCACAATCCTAAGAAACCACCGACTTGAATAAACAACCCAATTTCGATAATTGGTACAAAAATAAACAGTAATAATAATATCGGAAACACAACGTCCTCCTTGGTTTGATGTCAGTTTACGCTGACCTAGAACCAAACCACAAATAAAATGCTCAGTTTCACCTACCTAAAGCACAGATTTAGTTTTACAAAGTATAAATTTGAACAATAAATTCATGAATTTTTTTGATGGTTATCGCATCTCCGACTCGTTACGCAACGTTGTGCAAACTTTCGGTGAAAAAGGTGATCTGGATACTATTTTTATGTGCTACTTTGAGTAATATGTACCCCATAAGTCAGGACGTAATAACTAGCCAATTATTCTGGCGAATGGATTCTTAAAACAGATTTGGCAAATATACTGTAATCAACGCAGAACAATAATCTAAGGATCCAAAATATGGCTACAACCATACACGCTAATCCTGTAGCAACTCAAGCCACTCGTATTGAAGAAGATCTATTAGGCCAACGTCATGTCCCGGCGGATGCTTATTATGGCATTCACACGCTGCGCGCTATCGAAAACTTTAATATCTCCAACGTTACCATTTCTGATGTACCCGACTTTGTTCGCGGTATGGTAATGACCAAGAAAGCAGCCGCACTAGCCAACAGAGAACTAGGCGTCATTCCAAAAGACATCGCTCAATTCATCATTCAAGCATGTGATGTTATTTTGGAAACTGGCAAGTGCATGGACCAATTCCCATCTGACGTGTTCCAAGGCGGCGCAGGCACTTCTGTTAACATGAACACCAACGAAGTTATTGCTAACGTTGCGTTAGAGCTGATGGGTAAAGAAAAGGGTCAGTATGAGTTCATCAACCCTAACGACCATGTAAATAAGAGCCAGTCTACCAACTGTGCATACCCAACAGGGTTCCGCATCGCGGTTTACAATAGTGTTCGTAAGCTCATTGATGCTATTGAGTATCTAAAAGGTTCATTTGAAGACAAGAGTCAAGAGTTCTCTACGATTCTAAAAATGGGTCGTACTCAGCTGCAAGATGCAGTTCCTATGACAGTGGGCCAAGAATTCCACGCTTGGGCCGTCACTTTGAACGAAGAAATTCGTAACCTAGATTACACCTCTAAGCTACTGCTTGAAGTCAACCTAGGCGCAACAGCTATCGGTACAGGCCTGAACGCAGCAGAAGGTTATCAAGAGTTAGCCGTTAAACACCTGACTGAGGTCACTGGGCTAGAATGTGTTCCAGCTGAAGACTTGATTGAAGCAACCTCTGACTGTGGTGCTTATGTAATGACACACGGCGCACTAAAACGCTTGGCGGTTAAGCTATCTAAGATCTGTAATGATCTTCGTTTGTTGTCTTCAGGCCCGCGTACAGGTTTGAACGAACTGAACCTACCTGAACTGCAAGCTGGTTCATCAATTATGCCAGCTAAAGTAAACCCTGTAGTGCCTGAGGTGGTTAACCAGGTGTGCTTCAAAGTACTTGGTAATGACAACACTATCTCATTTGCAGCGGAAGGTGGACAGCTTCAACTTAACGTGATGGAGCCCGTAATAGCACAGAGCATGTTTGAATCACTTGAGATTCTGAAAAATGCTTGCATTAACCTTCGTGATAAATGTGTGGATGGCATCACCGTTAATAAAGAAGTCTGTGAGGGCTATGTCTTTAACTCTATTGGCATTGTGACTTACCTAAACCCATACATTGGTCACCACGAAGGCGACATTGTAGGTAAGATTTGTGCTGAAACTGGTAAGAGTGTTCGCGAAGTAGTGCTTGAGAGAGGGCTACTTTCAGAAGAAGAGCTCGATGACATATTCTCAGTAGACAATCTGATGAAACCTCAGTATAAAGCGAAACGCTACGAGTAATACTGCTGCTAAGGCTCTCCTTTTGGGGAGCCTTTTTAGTTGTTACTTTGCCAAATTAAAAACTTTATAAAATTCGAATAACACGACACAAACAAATATCTTCTGTCGTTTACATAAATGACTCAAAGATATAATGCGAGGAATTGCTATGGTTGCTATAGAACTGGCCGTCGTACTACTGTTTATCTATTTAGGTGCACGTATAGGCGGTATTGGAATTGGTTTAGCGGGTGGTGCGGGTGTTATTGCCCTATCTTTGGTCTTAGGCGTACCGACAAGCCAAGCTTACATCCCGGTGGATGTTATCCTAATTATCATGTCGGTCATTACTGCTATTGCCGCAATGCAGGTTGCTGGTGGTATGGACTGGTTAGTACAAGTTGCTGAAGACTTTCTTCGCAAACATCCAGAAAGGATTACCTTTTACGCTCCAATTGTAACTTTCTTGATGACACTCATGGCTGGCACAGGTCATACCGCTTTCTCTACACTACCGGTTATTGCAGAAGTGGCAAAAGGTCAAGGTGTCCGTCCATCTCGCCCACTTTCAATCGCCGTTGTCGCTTCCCAAATCGCGATTACAGCGTCTCCAATCTCAGCTGCTGTTGTTGCTTTTGCTGCTATGCTAGCGCCGATGGGCGTTGACTACTTAACACTACTTGCGGTTTGCATCCCAACCACCTTTATCGCTTGTATGGTCGGTGCGTTTGTTGCTAACTTCATGGGTAGTGAGCTTAAAGATGATCCGGTTTATCAAGAGCGACTAGCTCAAGGCCTTATCAAACTAAACACAACGCAAAAACGTGAGATCCTACCGACAGCGAAGAAAGCAACCTACATCTTCCTAGGTGCGATTGCCTTCGTTGTTTGTTACGCAGCGGCTATCTCTGGCTCTATTGGTTTGATTGAAGACCCTGCACTTGGACGTAACGAAGCAATTATGACGGTGATGTTAGCAGCGGCAGCCATCATCACGCTAACCACTAAGATCGATGCATCTAAAATTCCTTCAGCTGCCACCTTCCGCTCAGGCATGACAGCATGTGTGTGCGTACTAGGTGTTGCATGGTTAGGCTCAACATTCGTTAACGCACACGTGGACGGCATCAAAGAATTTGCAGGCGCGCTACTTGCTGACTACCCATGGATGCTAGCGCTAGTGCTGTTCTTTGCTTCTATGCTGCTTTATTCTCAAGGCGCAACGACAGTTGCACTTATGCCAGCAGCATTGGCTATTGGTGTTGCTCCTCTCACAGCGGTTGCCTCATTTGCAGCGGTTAGTGCGCTATTCGTTCTTCCAACGTACCCAACATTATTGGCGGCGGTAGAAATGGATGACACAGGTTCAACGAGAATCGGTAATCTAGTCTTTAACCACCCATTCTTCATTCCTGGTGTGGCAACTATCGCAACAGCGGTTGCACTAGGCTTTGCCTTTGGCGGTATTTTGATTGGCTAACCTTAGGCTGTTCTAAAAATGAGAGCTGCGTGGAGACGCGGCTCTTTTTTTACCTGAGTTGAAACAAAACAGCCTATCTTCCTGTCCTAAGTTAATATAACCTCAACTTATTCACGATCGCGTTTACTTGGCTTGTATGTACCGAATATTGTCTCAGTTCATCTTACTTTTCACTATTGCCTTCTCTACTCCGAGCTGGGCGCTGTTTGGCAACTCCAATAATGCACCGGCTTTCGCTCCAAACGCCGCCAATACTTTTGTCCCTGTTGATGAAGCTTTCCCTATGAACTTCTACCAACAAGGTAATAAAGTGTTCATCGATTGGCAGGTCAAAGAGGACTATTACCTTTATCAAGAGCGTATTGCAATCAGTGGCGAAAATGTCGCTATTGGCAACATCAAGATGGAAGACGGAACACCGTATAAAGATGAGTTTTTCGGCGACGTCAATATCTACACAGAGCCACTTTTTGTCGAAGTACCATTGAGTCAATATCAGACAGGAGCCAAGCTCATTGTGCAGTACCAAGGCTGTGCGAAAGCAGGCTTCTGCTATCCACCAGAAACACGTGTCATAGACATCAGCCCATTCGATTTTGACAGTGCAACTACCCTCGATAACGCGAATGTCGTTAAAGCATCAGCCGCGGATATTACTAACGCCACTCCCTCACAAACTCGAGATAGTGAACTGACTGATAAACTGGCCCAAAACTGGTGGACACCTGCACTATTCTTACTGTTAGGTATGGGGCTAGCCTTCACGCCTTGTGTGCTGCCTATGTACCCTATCCTAACCAGCATCGTGTTGGGCGGTGGTAAGCGTAGCCATAAACAAGCACTCGTATTATCCCTCATATATGTGCAAGGTATGGCGTTAACTTACACTTTACTGGGGCTCATCGTCGCCTCTGCTGGCATGCAGTTTCAAGCCGCGATGCAGCATCCGTATGTGCTGATCGGCCTCAGTGCTTTGTTTGTCGCTTTATCATTATCTATGTTTGGTTTGTATACCCTACAGCTCCCAAGCGGACTGCAAACTTGGCTCAATAATCTCAGTAATAAACAGCAAGGCGGCAACTTGATTGGTGTCTTCGCCATGGGAGCTATCTCAGGTTTAGTCTGCTCTCCTTGCACTACGGCTCCACTATCAGGTGCGTTGTTGTATGTAGCGCAAAGTGGAGATTTACTGACTGGCGGTATCGCGCTTTATGCTCTGGCCCTAGGTATGGGCATCCCTCTTATGGCTGCCGCGGTATTTGGAAATAAACTACTGCCTAAAGCGGGCAACTGGATGGAGCGAGTTAAAATACTGTTTGGTTTTGTCTTACTCGCGGCGCCAATCTTCCTGCTTGAAAGGCTACTGCCTGAGTTTTGGAGTACCGTGCTTTGGTCAGTACTGGGCATATCTGCCTTTGGCTGGCTTTATCATCAGAAAAACACGTTACCTTTCGGCGGTTGGAAACAAAGCTGTGTTGGGATACTAGCCATCTTAGGTTTATTTGCTTCAGCACAACCTCTGCTAAATCATTGGTTTGGCTACACTAGCAATAATGTGAGCAGCGAAGTCACCGTCAGCTTTATCCAGATTAGTAATGTGCAAGAACTCAGTGCGGAGCTCGCCAAAGCGAAACAAGCCGGAAAACCCGTTATGCTGGACTTCTATGCCGACTGGTGTGTGGCGTGTAAAGAGTTCGAGAAGTACACCTTCCATGATGTCTCAGTTGAACCTGTGTTGTCTCAATTTGTGTTACTTCAAGCTGACGTCACTAAAAACCAACCTCAAGATATTGAGTTGCTTAAGCAGATGGATGTGCTTGGACTCCCTACGATTGAATTTTGGGATGCAAAAGGCAATGCGGTGTCCACCGCTCGTCTTACAGGCTTTGTCCCTGCTGAGGACTTTTTGCAACATCTTCGTAAAAACCAGCTGATTGATACTTTGAACCCATGATAGGCAATAAAAATTCGATTCTCATCAGAGTTTTGCATTGATTCATTTGTTCAAAGAGCCGTCTGAATTAATAATATAAATTAACACTTTCGTAAAAAGTTGAGATGTTATGGAACCCAGCTACACCATTATTATCGCTGATGATCACCCACTCTTTAGGAATGCACTTTTCCAATCCGTGCATATGGCGATAAGTGGTGCCAATCTACTAGAAGCTGATTCCTTGGATTCGCTACTTGGATTGCTTGCCAAGAATGATGAACCAGATTTGATCTTGCTTGATCTTAAGATGCCAGGAGCCAACGGCATGTCAGGGCTAATTCACCTGCGAGCTGACTATCCGGATATTCCGGTAGTAGTCATCTCTGCCAGTGAAGAACCAAGTATCGTCTCTCAAGCGAAAACGCATGGTGCATTTGGTTTTATTCCCAAATCCAGCGATATGCGTGAATTGATTAATGCCTTGAACCAGGTTTTAGGTGGAGAGCCTTATTTCCCAGCTGAACTGCTAATTGATAGCGCAGAAAACAATGATCTTGCTGAAAAACTGGCAACACTTACCCCACAACAATATAAAGTGTTAGGTATGCTGTCTGACGGCTTACTCAACAAGCAGATTGCTTATGATTTGAATGTTTCTGAAGCCACTATCAAAGCACATATGACGGCAATTTTCAGAAAGCTCGGCGTAAAGAATCGCACCCAAGCGGTAATTCTATTGCAGCAAATGGAATCCGACAGCTAGCTCTTTTGCGCTCCTCAACTTACTTAACGACTCCCTTCAGAGCCAATTCTTATGCGCTCTGAAGGCCTTTTCATGCAGTATTTGCAATAAATTCCTACCTCATTCAACTACTTTTATTTCCAATCTTATCGATAAACGTTAGACCTTTGGCTAATTTAACATCAAATTAACATCACACTTTCACGCCAAAAATCATCAACGCTTTGTTTTATATGTGCTTAATCATTTTCTGCTGTCGACTAAAGTTGCACTGAGTTATCGCCTTTAGCCTGCTACCTTATTAAACGTAACAATACGTTAACACCACACAAAAGGAGAAGGCCATGGCGTTCGAATCATCAGAACAAGCTCAAGCCTATTGGAAGGAAAATCTAGGAATCATGGGATCCCTATTAGCCGTTTGGTTCATCGTATCTTACGGCGCAGGAATCCTGTTTGTTGACGCACTTAACGCTATTCAGTTTGGCGGATTTAAACTGGGCTTCTGGTTTGCACAACAAGGTTCAATCTACACCTTTGTTGCACTGATTTTTGTTTATGTCGCTCGTATGAACGCTCTCGACAAGAAATATAACGTACAGGAAGACTAAGAGGCACACTAATGGATATTCAAACTTGGACGTTTATTCTTGTTGGTATCACCTTCGCACTCTATATCGGTATTGCGATTTGGGCACGCGCAGGTTCAACAAGTGAATTTTATGTCGCTGGCGGTGGTGTTCACCCTGTAGCGAACGGTATGGCTACGGCAGCTGACTGGATGTCGGCCGCATCATTTATCTCAATGGCAGGTATTATCTCATTCATCGGTTACGATGGTGCGGTATATCTAATGGGTTGGACCGGTGGTTATGTTCTACTTGCTCTATGTCTAGCCCCATACCTACGTAAGTTCGGCAAATTTACCGTGCCTGACTTTATCGGTGATCGTTACTACTCTAAAACGGCACGTATGGTAGCAGTATTCTGCGCAATTTTCGTTTCTTTCACTTACGTGGCAGGACAAATGCGTGGGGTTGGTGTTGTATTCTCGCGCTTCCTAGAGGTAGACATTAACCTTGGTATCGTTATCGGTATGGCGATCGTCTTCTTCTACGCGGTAATGGGTGGGATGAAAGGCATCACGTATACTCAGGTGGCTCAATACTGTGTGTTGATTTTTGCATTCTTAGTACCAGCCGTATTCACTTCACTTATGATGACAGGCTCAGTCTTCCCACAAGTGGGCTTTGGTTCAACTATCTCGGGATCTGAAACCTACTTACTCGATAAGCTTGATGGGCTGACTCAAGAGCTTGGCTTTACCGCCTATACTGACGGCTCGAAGAGTATGGTCGACGTCTTCTTTATCTGTGCTGCTCTAATGGTTGGTACTGCGGGTCTACCTCACGTTATTATTCGCTTTTTCACAGTACCTCGCGTAAAAGATGCACGTATCTCAGCAGGTTGGGCACTTGTCTTTATCTCGCTACTTTATACCACTGCGCCAGCAGTAGCAGCCTTCGCTCGCGTTAACATGATTGACACGATCAACGGCCCAGACATGAAAGGTGTCGCCGCAGCTGAAGCACCAAGCTGGTATAAAAACTGGGAAAGCACTGGCCTAGTAGGTTGGGAAGATAAAAACGGTGACGGCAGAATGTTCTACTCAGGCGACGAACGCAATGAGATGAAGATTAACCGTGACATCATTGTACTGGCTTCTCCAGAGCTTGCTCAATTACCAAACTGGGTAGTCGCATTGCTGGCTGCTGGTGGTCTTGCCGCCGCACTTTCTACCGCAGCGGGTCTACTGCTTGTTATCTCTACGGCCGTCTCGCACGACTTGCTCAAGAAAGGCTTTAAACCCGATATGACCGACAAGCAAGAATTGATGTATGCCCGGATAGGCGCCGCACTCGCCGTAATAGGTGCAGGTTACCTAGGTATCAACCCACCAGGATTTGTGGCTCAGGTAGTCGCGTTCGCCTTCGGCTTAGCAGCGGCTTCCTTCTTCCCGGCTATTATCCTAGGTATCTTCTATAAGAAGATGAATAAAGAAGGTGCGATCGCAGGTATGCTTTCAGGTATCTTGTTCACTGCAGCTTACATCATCTACTTCAAGTTCGTAAACCCAGCAGCAAATACACCTGATAACTGGTTATTCGGAATCAGCCCAGAAGGTATCGGTACGCTAGGTATGTGTTTGAACTTTACGGTTTCTATCATCGTTAACAAGTTCACCGCAGAAGTGCCAAAAGAAGTACAAGATATGGTTGAGTCAATCCGCTACCCGAAAGGTGCGGGCGCAGCACACGACCACTAATATCGTAAAACCAAAACGTAAAAGGCCACCGCAAAATTGCGGTGGCCTTTACATTTAACGGAGCTCTTATGAGCGCTCCTTGTAAGAGTAATCGACATCAATAACGGCACGATACATGATGTTACCGCTGTTCTCCGCGAACTCTTCTACGGTAACTTGAGCATCTTGGACTTCGATGGAGTTGCGAAGCAAATCATTCTCGTTTACTCGGAGTTTATACACTAAATCGGTAGATGGGGTAGATTTCAAATCGTTGACCATTTTAAAACCTGCTTCATAAGCTTGCTCTTTAGTGCTAAATCCCTCTGTACGGAAGTCGGCATCGCCTACCAAACTCGTAGTGGTTGCCATAGCGGCAGAAGACATAACTAATGATGCTGTAATAAGTGCTAGTTTTTTCATAATTTCACCTCATTGTTTCCTTTTGGGGATATCCCCTCACCGTACATTCAAAAATGTTGGTGTTAAGCTAAGTACTTCAACGGACTCCAACTTAATTACGGTGCATACTTACTAAAAATTAAGTAATCCAAAGGTAGTAAAAATACAACACATAATGACATTCATTATCATTAATAATGATAGTTTTGTTGCTTTTCTACGATTAGATAACCAATTCAGATTAACGCATCTCGATATATAAGACCTTCGTGATATTAACTATCTTTCTCGTCATATTGATAATTTACATCAACAAGAGCACGATATTTAATAACACCTTGTTTTTCCGCAAATTCCTGAACCACAATTTCTGTGTCATTTAGTTCAATACTATTAAATTCCGTATCATGGCCATTGAGTTTTAACTCGTGAGCAAGTTCGCCATGTGGCATTGCTTTTAGGTCTTTTATCAGGTCGTACCCAGCTTCATAAGCTTGTTGCTTCGAGTCGAAAGCTGATGTTCTAATTTCCGTATTGCCTAAGTCGCTTCCTGCAAACACACTTCCAGAAACTAAAACTATTGATGTGATGGCTAGTAGTTTTTTCATGTATTCACCTTTTTATTGTTGGCTGACTCTCTGTGAGTGAAGTCTAGATTACCGACTCATTTGTAAAGAGTCTGTCAACGAAGGTAAAGACAACAACATATTTAGTAAAGACATAGAAAAGGAGAAAACATAACCATAACAATTGAATTTTCTCTGACATTTTATTGACTTAATATAGCTCTCAACTTTAATGGCTTAACAGGTTTAGCAATAAACTTGAAGCCATTCGACTTAATGCCTTCTAACATAGAGTCCGTTCTATCGGCACTAATAATAACACCATTAAATGAATCACCCATTCTTAACCTAAACTGTTGAAGCACTTCCAACCCAGTACGTCCATTGTCTAATCGGTAATCCGATAGAATGACATCAGGCTCCCACCCCTCTTCTAAATGCTTAAGACTTGCAACCAGATCCAATGCCGTTCGAACATCACACCCCCATCGAGCTAGTAAGGTTTGCATACCGACTAAAATATCGGGTTCGTTATCCACGCATAGTACTTTGAGATGACTTAACCCCGCATCTGGTGCCACTCTTGCTTTGTCGGCAGCCGGAGCCACTTCAGTCGCGACATCCAGAGTTATCGAGAAAACGCTTCCTCTATCCGGCCACGAACGCATCGATATCTGGTGATTAAGCACTCTTGCAATACCGCGTGATATCGCAAGCCCCAACCCAAGGCCTTGATCCGCGCGTGCTTGGTCTACCCGAGTAAACTCATTAAAGATCTCTTTTTGCTTGTCTTCAGGAATGCCAATGCCATCATCCCAGACATCAATTCTTACTCGCCCGTTAACTCTTCTTGCACCTAGCAGCACCTTGCCTTCTGGGTTATAACGAAACGCATTGGTGAGGAAGTTCTGTAACACGCGGCGCAGCAATTTTGGATCAGATTTTACGATGAGCGATGAAGAGACGACCGAGAAATCAATCTGTTGGCCGATAGAGATCGCACTGAATTCCGCTTTCAGGTTGTTAAAGACTTCCGACAGCTGAAACCCGCGCACGTTAGTCTGCAACTTCCCAGACTCAAGGCGTGAAATATCCAGCAAATCACCAATCAACTCCTCGGCGGCTCCCAATGCACTTTCGATATGAGAAGAGAGCTGACGTGTTTCATCATCCTTGCTTGCCTCCGATAAAGAAGAGGCAAATAAACGAGCAGCATTTAGTGGCTGCATTAGGTCATGGCTCACCGCAGCTAAAAAGCGCATTTTTGATTGCGATTCCGATTCCGACTTTTTGGTGGCAAATACCAACCGTTTATTGAGCTGTTCGAGCTCTTGCGTGCGTTCAATCACTCGCTCTTCAAGTCGTTCATTCGCATCACGTAGTGCACTTTCCGCTTCTCTAAATACCGTAATGTCAGTAAAGCTCATGACAAAACCGCCGCCGGGCATAGGGTTACCTTGAACTTCGATCACGCTACCATCGGAACGCACTCGAGACGACGTATGAGGAGAGCCTTGTTCCAGATAATAAATGCGTTTGCGAACGTGCTCATTAGGATCACCTGGTCCACATAAGCCTTGTTCTGCATTGTGACGAATGACATCTGCAATGGGCCTGCCAACCTGGATTAAACCAGCAGGAAAGCTAAATAGCTCGAGGTATCGACGGTTCCACGCTACCAACCTAAGCTGTTTGTCTACCACCGCAATGCCTTGCCCAATATGCTCAATTGCCCCTTGCAACAAGCCACGACTAAAGTGATAAAGCTCCGACGCTTCATCGACAATGGTCGCCACTTCCTCAAGCTGCATATTTCGTCCTTGCAAGGCTGACGTTAACACCAATTTGGCCGATGACGCACCAAACACCCCGGCTAAAACACGTTCGGTATGACGAATTAGCTCTGCAGAAGCTTGCTGGTTGTGTAAAGGCTGCTTTTCCTGCTGTTTCCAAAACTGACGAAATGCACTTCTAACTCTGGTTCTGCCAACAAACCGAGAGGCAAGCATCTCCAGTTCCGCCACTGTAACGCGGCTTTGGTATAAGCTTAGATTCTCACTTTCAGGAAGTGGCGTACCAACAAACGAAGCCGATTGCAGTCTTTCCGTTAGGCTTGAACGAGTGGCCAGTGAAATCACTACAAAGCAAATAGCATTCAACACGACGCTAATCAGCATGCCCCAGTCAGAGCTTTCAATATGTAGAGATGAGAGAATATCGGGTGGCGTAATCACTCGTAAAAGTAGGTTATTGGTCGCATCGCCAGCTAACAGCCCGGTTTCACTCATCAGGGTGATCAGCCAAATTGCGAACCCAACAAACAGTCCGACATACACCCCTTTTCGATTACCAAGACGCCAGTACATCCCCCCTATCAAAGCAGGTGCAAACTGAGTAATAGCCGAAAATGACAGAAAGCCAATCGCCGATAGAGAGTGTATTGTGTCCAGCGCCTGATAAAACGCCCAAGCGCCAAACAACAGCAAGCAAATGAGTGCTCTACGAATAATAAGCAGCAGACCGGATAAATGACGGTGTGAGCGGTGAGCCAGTTTAATTCGGCGCAGCAATAATGGCATCACCAGATCATTCGACACCATAATAGCCAATGCGATGGTAGACACAATTACCATACCACTGGCGGCTGATGTGCCTCCTAAAAACGCCAATAAGGCGATGTTGTTCGCCTCTGCAAACTTAGGAATACTGATGACAAAGGTATCCGGAGACGTCCCCATCAATAAGCCTTGTCCTACCCAAGCAATTGGCAACACAAATATCCCCATTAAGACCAAATACGCGGGGAACAGCCACCTTGCAGTATGTAAATCTTGGGCGCGCTCATTCTCCACTACAATCGTGTGGAACTGGCGCGGCAGACACACGATCGCCATCATGGTCAGGCCAGTATGAATTAACAAGGTAGGAATATTAGGGGGTTGATAGGTATTCGATGCCAGCTCACCAAGATGGATATCTGGGCGTTGCCATGCCAAGTAAAGAATGAAAAAGCCAACAACGAGGAACGCCACCAATTTGATAATTGATTCAAAAGCAACAGCCATCATCATACCACGATGGTGCTCGGTATTATCGATATGACGAGTGCCGAACAGCATGGTAAAGATCGCTAGCGCGCCAACAACAAACCACGAAATATGATTGTCTTGATAGCCCAGTTCATCAGCCAGATTTGGTGCGACGACATCCAGCCCCATAGTAATACCGCGAAGCTGTAATGCTATGTAAGGTAAGATGCCGGCTACCGCAATTAGCGTCACCACTACCGCTAAGCCCTGAGACTTGCCATACCGTGCGGCAATAAAATCTGCGATTGAAGTGATGTGTTCGCGCTTTGCTATCAAAATAAGGCGGGCAATAACGCGCCAGCCTAATGTGAAGACAATAATGGGTGCGATATAAATGGGTAGGAATGCCCAAGGATTGGAGCTGGCTTGACCAACGGTTCCGTAAAAGGTCCACGAAGTACAATACACAGCAATAGACAAGCTATATACCCAAGGTCGCCAGTTAGACAACCATTTCTTTTGTCTGTCTCCATACCACGCAATAAGAAACAAAACCCCCAAGTACGCCAGTGAAACGGGGACGACTACCCATCCTTGCATGTTGTGATATCCCTTTAAATTCCTTAACTATTATTTAAAGGGCTATCACTAATTTTCACAAATGTTCAGCCTCAATTCTGTGGCTCAGGCTGAGAATTTTCGTTGATATCTCGCACGCCTTTGTTTTTCGGCTCAACTTTAATAAACAGTGCGAGGAAGCCCATCACCGCCATCCCCCAGAATACATTGGCTCCCCACAGTTCGTAGCCCCAGCCACTGACTGCCATCATCAACGCGATAAAGGCACCTAGTGGGATGGCGTTATACAGAGCCTGCAATGCCACCATCTTGTTGGCATCAGACTTTTGGATGTATTGAATGGCAGCAATATGAGCGATCGCGAAGGTCACACCATGCAGTAACTGGATAACGACAAGTGCGCCAACGGCGGTCGTTGAAGCAGTCAAACCCCAACGAACCATGACACCCACAGAAGAAATAACAAACAGAGTGCGTAGCGACCATCCTGCAAACCATTTCTTACTGAAAGCGAACAATAGCACTTCCGATACCACACCTAGGCTCCACAAATAGCCAATTAGGCTTTCTGGGTGGCCTGCTTCCTTCCAATAAATAGAGCTAAAGCTGTAATAAGCGGCATGGCTTCCCTGAATAAGCGCAATAAGCACCAAAAAGCGTATCACCGACCAATCTTTTAACAGTAATGTCAGCTTTGGCCTAACCGCATCATCTTCATGTTGAGAAACTGGCATAGTCGCTGGACTGCGCATCACCAGCAACATCGAGAACACGAAACCAGCAATCGCGGTGTAAACAATCATATTCGCGCCAAACTGTGAGGCTAAGTAACCCACCACAGAAGAACCCGCTATAAAGGCAATAGAACCCCAAAGTCGGGTACGGCCATAATCCAACATACTGCGATTCGCATAGTGGTTAGCCATCGCATCGGATAAAGGCACAACCGGGCCAAAGCTGAGGTTAAACAAGACAGTGACCAAGGCTAGCATCATAAAACTCGGGCCTGCTGCTAGGTGAGCAGCGACAAAAATGGTGCATGCTAACGTTGCCCAGCGTAGTGCCGGTAACAGACTTTCTGCCTTGTGAATTCGTGGAGTAATCAATAGGTTTGCAACGCAGCGAGTCGCAAAGCCTAATCCCATCAACATGCCGACATCTGCTGCAGATACCCCTTGGTCTTCAAACCACAACGCCCAAAAAGGCAGATAAACACCGTAGGCAAAAAAGAAACCAAATAAATATTGGGATACCCAAGCGAATGGGGATGGACTCAACATAGCAGCAACCTAAAACAACGACAGGAAAGAGAGCAAAGAGACGCTCTGAATAAGATCGCGCCCATTATGCAATGCGAAACGTTTGCAAAAAAGGGAATTGTTTATAGAAATGAATTTCCCCATATCAAAATGCCTTAAATATTACGTGGCCAATATTCGACTAAAGTCGTCTGGAGCTTGTCGTTAATTTTGCCAGACTATCAGCATAGCCACGGTTACGGAGCTCGTTTTTATGCCTGATAAATTCAATATGTCGTCACCTCCTTTCGACAGACTTACCGAACAGCAACAAGATCAGCTAAGAACAGCCTTAGATGTCGCGTATTTTCGAGATAAGGACGTCATGCTGCGTGCTGGCTCACCCAGCGACAGTTTACATATCATTATTAAAGGCTCTGTCGAAGAACGCGATGAACACAACCAAGAAGTATTTGCTCATTATACCTACGATGATCTCTTCGACGTCCGTGCTTTACTGGGCGATAACGTGAAACACAATTATGTCGCGTTAGAGGACACCTTAGTTTACTTGTTACCTAAAGAGGTATTCTTATCTCTTTATCATAGCAACGGGCAATTTTCGGCCTACTTTGATACCAGTTTGGCCACCCGTCAGCAGCTAATAGAAGAAGCACAGAAACAGCAAAACCTTGCTGAGTTCATCTTGACCAAAGTCGACGAAGACATCTACCACCCTCCGTTAATTCTAGAGCCTGACTTAACCATTACTGACGTCACTCAGCAGCTGCTCAATCATGGTGTCGACGCCGCATTAATTGAACTGAATCTGGATACAGACACTCAACAGCGCCACCCTAATACCCTGCCTTACGGCATAGTCACTCGCACCAATATGCTCCATGCCATCGTGCTAGAAAACCTACCTAACACCACTCCAATCAGTGAAATTGCTACTTTTCCAGTTCATCAAGTCGACAAAGAAGAGTTCCTTTTCAATGCAATGGTAACTATGACTCGACAGCGGGTAAAACGACTAATGGTGTGCGAAGGGAAGAAAGCGGTGGGCATGCTCGATATGACCCAAATCCTCAGTGCTTTCTCCACACACTCGCATGTGCTGTCACTCAGTATCGCCAGAGCCAACAATGTCGATGAACTGGCATTAGCGTCTAATAGACAACAGCAACTGGTCGATAGTCTCGTGACTAACGGCATCCGAACTCGATTTATGATGGAGCTGGTTTCTGCTATCAACGAGCAAATCATTGAGCGCGCGTTTGAGCTTATTCTGCCACCTGCGATGCACGGTCACTGCTGTCTTATCGTCATGGGCTCAGAAGGTCGTGGAGAACAGATTCTAAAAACTGACCAAGATAACGCGCTTATCTTAGAAGACGGTATTGATTGGCCTAATAAAGACAGCGCGCTCAAGGAGTTAAATCATACACTGGCCAGGCTAGGTTACCCACTTTGCCCTGGCAACGTTATGGTCAGCAATGCTCATTGGGTCAACACCACCAGCGAATGGAAAAAGCGCATAGAACAACTCGTTAGTAGCGCTGATAGTGAAAGTGTTATGGAAATCGCAATTTTGGCCGACGCGAGAGCTGTTGCAGGGAACGCCGAATTGTTAACACCAGTTAAGCAACACTTGCAGCAGCAGATGGAAGGTCAAGAGGCAATCCTTACCGAATTCACTCGCCCAGCCCTCAACTTTGCAGTGCCTCTGACTCTGTTTGGTAATGTTAAATCATCAAAACAAGGTGTGGATCTTAAACAAGGCGGTATCTTCCCGATAGTTCACGGGGTACGTGCCATCAGCCTTGAGTATGGTATCAACGAAACCAACACCTTTGATCGCATCGAACAACTGGTCAATAAGCGAGTATTGGAAACCTCCACCGCAGAAAACTTGGCCGAAGCGCTCAAGCATTTCTTTAAACTCAGGCTGCAACAGCAGTTGTCTCATCACGATATTAGCAATGCCATTCAACTTAATGATCTAGAAAGACCAGAGCGAGATTTACTGCGCCATGGATTCCATGTCGTGAAAAAATTTAAACAGTGGCTGGGGTATCACTACCAAATACGCCACTAAATTTCAGCGGAGCAAGGCAGTACCATGAATATTATCTCAAGAGCCTATTGGCGCTATCATTTACGGCACTCACCACATCGGCACTTATTTGCACGCCCCAAACACAATGAGTATGTGTCTTTAGATTGTGAGACGACAAGTCTAGACCCAAGTGTGGCAGAGATTGTCACCATCGCCGCAACTAAAATTATTGATAACCGGATAATCACCAGTGACCCATTTGAAGTGCGTTTGTCTGCACCCAAATCGCTAGGAGAAGACTCAGTGAAGATCCACCATATTACTCACGATGAGCTCAAACACGGCATTAGCGAAAAGCAAGCAATATCAGCACTGCTGAACTTTATTGGTAATCGACCTCTGGTAGGCTATCACATCCGTTATGATAAGAAGATTCTTGATCGCGCAGCTAAAAAACACCTTGGGTTCCCCCTACCCAATGAGCTCATTGAAGTCAGTCAGATCTACAATGATAAACTACTCAAGCTGCTTCCCAATGGCTACTTCGATCTGAGTTTGGAGGCTATCTGTCGACATTTGCAGATTCCTAATTATCACAAACATGACGCATTGGAAGACGCAAAAGCCGCCGCCATGGTCTATCTCAAGCTGACTCGGGGCTCACTTCCACCCTTTCGCCCACAGAGCTAATTATGCTAATCAGTCAGAATGCGACTTAGCTCTCAATAACGTCGGCTTGTAAGTCATTAATTTTGTTTGTCTTTCCTATACTAAGCCTAAAGTCTAATTGCTGAATACCGCAATCTAGCCGAGAGTTAATACACGATCTAGTTCAGCCCTAGTCAAAAAAGCTCAATTCACAAGGAGAGAAGCAATGAGTGAAGTTCATGTTTATCCGGTAAAAGAAAATATTAAAACAAACACTCACGCGGATGACGACACTTACCTATCCATGTACCAACAATCCATCAGCGATCCTGAAGCCTTCTGGGGTGAGCATGGAAAAATCGTTGACTGGATTAAGCCATTTACCAAAGTAAAGCAAACCTCATTCGATACCGGACACGTTGATATTCGCTGGTTTGAAGACGGCACTCTGAACGTATCTGCCAACTGTATCGACCGTCACTTAGCGGATAAAGGTGATGAGGTTGCCATTATTTGGGAAGGCGACAACCCAGAAGATGACAAGACTCTAACTTTCAACGAGCTTCATAAAGAAGTGTGTAAGTTCTCTAATGCACTAAAAGCTCAAGGGGTTCACAAAGGCGATGTCGTCTGCCTCTATATGCCAATGGTGCCAGAAGCCGCCATCGCTATGTTAGCTTGTACTCGTATTGGTGCAGTTCATACGGTGGTATTCGGTGGTTTCTCGCCTGAAGCGCTCTCTGGACGCATTATCGACTCCGATGCCAAGGTCGTTATTACAGCGGACGAAGGAGTACGTGGTGGGCGTGCTGTTCCACTTAAGAAAAATGTCGATGAAGCACTGACCAATCCAGATGTAAAAACCATTAGTAAAGTAATGGTACTAAAACGCACCGGAGGCGATGTCGAATGGCACGAGCACCGTGACGTTTGGTGGCATGAAGCAACAGCGCAAGCTTCTGACGTTTGTCCTCCAGAAGAAATGAAAGCGGAAGACCCACTGTTTATTCTGTACACCTCTGGCTCTACTGGTAAGCCAAAAGGTGTCCTTCATACCACAGGTGGCTATCTCGTGTACGCCACCATGACCTTTAAATACGTTTTCGATTATCAACCAGGTGAAACCTTCTGGTGTACCGCTGATGTAGGTTGGATCACTGGCCATACTTATTTGGTTTATGGACCACTGGCAAACGGGGCTAAAACGATTCTATTCGAAGGTGTCCCAAACTATCCTGACACAAGTCGTATGAGTGAAGTAGTTGATAAGCATCAGGTTAATATTCTTTATACCGCCCCAACAGCAATCCGCGCATTAATGGCTAAAGGAGATGAAGCTGTCAAAGGCACGACTCGCGATAGTCTGCGCATCATGGGCTCGGTTGGTGAACCTATCAACCCAGAAGCTTGGGAATGGTATTACAAGACCATCGGCAATGAGAAATCACCAATCGTCGACACATGGTGGCAGACTGAGACAGGTGGCATTCTTATTACCCCATTGCCAGGAGCAACCGAACTGAAACCTGGCTCGGCAACACGTCCATTCTTTGGTGTTCAGCCTGCTCTGGTAGACAATATGGGCAATGTTATTGACGGTGCCACCGAAGGTAACCTTGTCATTCTAGATTCATGGCCAGGTCAGATGCGTACGGTTTATGGTGACCATGACCGCTTTGAGCAAACCTACTTCTCTACATTTAAAGGCATGTACTTTACTGGTGATGGTGCTCGTCGCGATGAAGATGGCTACTACTGGATTACTGGTCGTGTTGATGATGTGCTAAACGTCTCAGGCCACCGTATGGGTACCGCCGAAATTGAATCTGCCTTGGTTGCCTTCGATAAAATTGCTGAAGCTGCCATTGTTGGTATTCCACACGATATTAAAGGTCAGGCTATCTACGCTTATATCACTCTTAATGACGGTGAATTCCCATCGGCAGAGCTGCATAAAGAAGTGAAAGACTGGGTGAGAAAAGAAATTGGCCCAATCGCTACTCCAGATGTACTTCATTGGACTGACTCGTTACCTAAGACTCGTTCAGGCAAAATCATGCGCCGTATCCTACGCAAAATTGCGACTGGCGATACCAGCAACCTTGGTGATACCTCTACCTTGGCAGATCCAAGCGTCGTAGATAAGCTCATTGCAGAAAAAGCCGAACTTGCTTAACTTATTTGACACGTAATCAACAAACCGCCCACTTTTCGGGCGGTTTTTTTGTATCAGGATTTATCAAGGTGACGTCAAAATGTGCTCTGTGTTGCAATTTTTCTGACAGACAATAGGTGATTAGACCAGTAAATTGCTGCTAAATGCTGTGAATTAGCTATAATCTTGGTCAATTTTTAAAAATATGATGGTTATGAGCTTTTCAGACCCTCATTTTTTTATGTAGACTTGAAATAAATCACGTTTATTTCACGTTAACCGAAGATGGCGACATTATGGCAGCAAAGTCACGAATTCTAGTTTTAAATGGACCAAATCTTAACCTTTTAGGTCTAAGAGAGCCTGGTCATTATGGAAATGAAACACTAGCGCAAATCGTTGATAACTTAACTGATCAAGCATCACTCGCGGATATTGAATTGTCCCATCTCCAGTCAAATCGTGAATATGAGCTGATTGAAGCCATCCATGCTGCGCATGGTAATATTGATTTTATCATTATTAACCCTGCTGCTTTTACGCACACGAGTGTTGCACTACGTGATGCCTTACTGGGTGTTTCAATCCCATTTATTGAAGTGCACTTATCTAACGTTCATGCTCGAGAAACATTCCGTCATCATTCTTATTTGTCTGATGTTGCCCAAGGTGTTATCTGCGGATTGGGTTCGCAAGGCTATGAATTTGCGCTTTCAGCTGCCATAAAAGCCCTGAAAGCAAAATAACCAAATACTCTACGGCTCAATATTTGAGGCCGTCTTACTCACAAGATAAAGAGAAAGAAACATGGATATTCGTAAAATTAAAAAGCTAATTGAACTTGTAGAAGAATCTGGCATTGCTGAGCTAGAAATCTCTGAAGGTGAAGAATCGGTACGTATCAGCCGCAACAGTCCGGTAAGTTCAGTACCAGCACCAATTCAATACGCAGCAGCACCTGCACCAGCAGCGCCAGCACCTGCAGCAGCTCCTGCGGCGGCAGCGCCAGCGGCATCAGCAGAGGAGCCAGCAGCTCCAGCTGGTCACCAAGTTCTTTCTCCAATGGTTGGTACGTTCTACAGCGCTCCAAGCCCAGATGCGAAACCATTTGTAAAAGTAGGCCAACAAGTTAATGCTGGCGATACTCTATGTATCGTTGAAGCGATGAAAATGATGAACCAAATCGAAGCAGACAAGTCTGGTGTAATTGCAGCAATCCTTGTTGAAGATGGCCAACCTGTTGAGTTCGATCAAGCTCTAGTAATTATCGAATAATAGAGAGCGCTCATTATGTTAGATAAATTAGTAATCGCGAACCGTGGTGAAATTGCACTACGTATTCTGCGAGCATGTAAAGAGCTAGGTATCAAAACGGTTGCGGTTCACTCAACGGCTGACCGTGATCTCAAGCACGTGCTACTAGCAGACGAAACCATTTGTATTGGTCCTGCACGCGGCATCGATAGCTACCTAAATATCCCACGCATTATTAGTGCAGCGGAAGTGACTGGTGCCGTTGCTATCCACCCGGGTTATGGCTTTCTATCTGAAAACGCTGACTTTGCAGAACAAGTAGAGCGTAGCGGCTTCATTTTTGTCGGTCCAAAAGCAGAAACAATTCGCCTGATGGGTGATAAAGTTTCGGCAATCAACTCAATGAAGAAAGCAGGTGTTCCTTGCGTTCCTGGTTCTGATGGTCCTTTAGACGACGACGAAACGAAGAACAAAGCGCACGCTAAGCGCATTGGTTACCCAGTCATCATCAAAGCCTCTGGAGGCGGCGGTGGTCGTGGTATGCGTGTAGTTCGTAACGAAGGTGAGCTTATTGAAGCTATCGCTATGACACGTGCAGAAGCAAAAGCCGCTTTCAACAACGATATGGTTTACATGGAGAAATTCCTAGAAAACCCACGTCACGTTGAAGTGCAAGTGATTGCTGACGGTCAAGGTGGCGCTATTCACCTAGGTGAGCGCGACTGTTCTATGCAGCGTCGTCACCAAAAAGTAGTGGAAGAAGCTCCAGCTCCAGGCATTACGGAAGAAATGCGTAAGTACATCGGTGAGCGTTGTACTCGTGCATGTATTGAAATTGGTTACCGCGGTGCGGGTACGTTCGAATTCCTATACGAAAACGGTGAGTTCTACTTCATCGAAATGAACACTCGTATTCAGGTAGAGCACCCAGTAACAGAGATGGTAACGGGCGTAGACCTAATCAAAGAGCAGCTTCGTGTTGCTGCAGGTCAGCCACTGTCTTTCACTCAAGATGACATCAAACTTCGTGGCCACGCTATCGAGTGTCGTATCAATGCGGAAGATCCTGAGCGTTTCTTACCATGCCCAGGCACTATCACGCGTTTCCACGCGCCGGGTGGTATGGGGGTTCGTTGGGAATCTCATATCTACACAGGCTACACTGTGCCTCCTCACTACGACTCTATGATCGGCAAGCTGATCACCTTTGGTGAGAACCGCGACGTTGCCATTGCTCGTATGAAGAACGCACTGAGTGAGATGATTGTGGAAGGTATTAAAACTAATATCACACTTCAAGAATCGATCATGAATGATGAGAACTTCCAACACGGTGGCGCCAACATTCATTACCTAGAGAAAAAGCTTGGCATGAGCTAAGCCCTTTCTAAAAATACTAAAAACCCACTACGGTGGGTTTTTTTATGCTCACTTAACACGAATCTGCTACACTCTGCGCAAAATTCGTCAAGCAAGGACCCAACTCATGCCTTGGATTCAAATCAAACTAAATGCAACCAACGAAAACGCTGAACAAATCGGCGATATGTTGATGGAAGAAACAGGCGCTCTATCTGTCACCTTCCTGGATGCACATGATACCCCTGTTTTTG
Source organism: Vibrio barjaei (assembly GCF_001639065.2). Taxonomy (GTDB): domain Bacteria; phylum Pseudomonadota; class Gammaproteobacteria; order Enterobacterales; family Vibrionaceae; genus Vibrio; species Vibrio barjaei. The sequence goes on along the minus strand of NZ_LQXO02000008.1, from coordinate 45,905 downwards.
AGCCGTTACCTGGCGAAACTCGTCTGTGGGGCGATACTGACATCGTAGCCCTGTACGATGCAGAAGCAGACACCAAGCTTATTTTGACGCAAATCAACGCGTCAAACATGCTCGCTGAGGGCTTTGCTCATAAAGTTGAGCAGCTTGAAGACAAAGATTGGGAGCGTGAGTGGATGGAAAACTTCCATCCAATGAAGTTTGGCGAACGCCTGTGGATTTGCCCAAGCTGGCGCGATGTACCAGAGCCAGATGCTGTTAACGTGATGCTAGACCCTGGTCTGGCTTTCGGCACAGGTACACACCCAACTACAGCTCTCTGTCTTGAGTGGCTTGAGTCTTTAGACCTTGCTGGTAAAACCGTTATCGACTTTGGTTGTGGTTCTGGGATCCTAGCAATCGCCGCGATCAAGCTTGGTGCTGCAAAAGTCATCGGGATCGACATCGATCCTCAAGCTCTAACCGCATCGAAAGATAACGCAGAGCGCAACGGCGTTGCTGACCAATTGGAGCTATTCCTACCACAAAACCAACCGGAAGGCTTAATTGCCGATGTGGTCGTTGCCAATATTCTTGCAGGTCCTCTTCGTGACCTGTCTGGCATCATTAAAGGCTTAGTGAAAGAAGGTGGCCAACTTGCCATGTCTGGCGTATTAGACACCCAAGCAGAAGATGTTGCGAACTATTACCGTGATGAGATGACTATCGACCCAATCGTTGAGCTCAATGAATGGTGTCGAATCTCGGGTAAAAAGTAACCATTATTATTTACAAAGCAGTGCGTTAGCTCGCTAACGTACTGCTTTTTTTTGTTGATACAGAATAGTTTTACCACTAAACGTCTGAAAATCAGGCAATTTGCAGAAACAAATTGTAAATGCTCAAATATTAGTCTTTTCACGCACCGAAAAAATGCGTAAAATGCGCGCCCTTGCTTGTGTAAACCTGTGGCAATGTTTTGAGAATCGGACAATACCAACTTAAGAACAATCTGATTGTGGCGCCTATGGCGGGTGTTACGGATAGACCGTTTCGAGAGTTGTGCCTTCGTTACGGTGCGGGAATGGCGGTCAGTGAAATGATGTCATCCAACCCGAAACTGTGGAAAACAGCTAAGTCACAGCAACGCATGGTGCACGAGGGTGAATCTGGTATTCGCTCGGTGCAAATAGCAGGTGCCGATCCCAAGCTTATGGCTGAGGCGGCACAATTCAGTGTTGAGAACGGTGCGCAAATCATCGACATCAACATGGGTTGCCCTGCTAAAAAAGTGAATAAAAAGCTCGCGGGCTCAGCTCTGCTTAAGTACCCAGACATTATCGAAGATATTCTGCGTACTGTGGTTGATGCCGTAGATGTCCCTGTGACATTGAAAACCCGTACGGGCTGGGATACAGACAATAAAAACTGTGTCCAAATTGCAAAACTAGCCGAAGACTGCGGCATACAAGCACTCGCCCTTCACGGTCGAACCAGAACTTGTATGTACAAAGGCGAGGCAGAATACGACAGCATCAAAGCGGTTAAAAACGCTATCTCTATACCGGTTATTGCTAACGGTGATATCGATAGCCCTGAGAAAGCGAAATTCGTACTGGATTATACCGGTGCAGACGCTTTGATGATTGGACGTCCGGCCCAAGGACGGCCATGGATTTTTGAGGAAATCCGACACTATTTGGAAAACGGTACACTGATGCCAGAGCGTCCCACCGAGGACGTACAAGGCATTTTGCTAGGTCATGTTCAGGCACTTCATCAGTTTTATGGTGAATATTTAGGTCCACGCATCGCTCGTAAGCATGTTGGCTGGTATTTAAAAGAACATGAACAAGCCAGTGAGTTCCGCCGTGCCTTCAACGCGATTGAAGCGGCTAATGAGCAGCTGAACGCATTGCAAGGCTATTTTGAAAACGTTGCATCATAATTACGAGAAGAGCTAAACCGATTATGTTCGAACAAAATTTGACTTCAGAACCATTGACAGTTACTACAGTAACATCTCAAGACCAGATCACACAGAAGCCTCTACGCGACTCTGTAAAAGCGTCTCTAAAGAACTACCTTGCTCAATTAAATGGTCAAGACGTCACTGAATTGTATGAACTAGTTCTAGCGGAAGTAGAACAGCCGCTACTAGACACCATCATGCAGTACACTCGCGGTAACCAAACTCGCGCAGCAACTATGATGGGTATCAACCGCGGTACTCTTCGTAAGAAACTTAAGAAATACGGCATGAACTAATCCATTGTGATTGTTTTTGTGAAAAAGCCAGAGCCTAGCTCTGGCTTTTTTATTGTCTGTAGATCACAACTCTGCTGTTATCAGCCATATTGCATTCGATAAAGCGGAACTTGGGTCAAATCTTAGACCATTAGGGAATAGCCGGATGTTTCACCATCACGTATCGTAGAACGCACAATAACGACAAAACCTTGTCAGACTGGCCACACAATAACAAACAATGAAAGTCAGCATGCCAACTGCCCTGTTGGTAATGCGTTCACCTTTAAGAAAAAGGAGTTCTTAGGATGAATGCCACATTTTTGCGCCGTAGCTCTATTCAAACTCGTCTCTATCTACTGATAGCGATTGTCTCCATCACACTGATGGTCCCGCTCGTTCTCGCCCTAGTTGATTATCAACAGTCCCTGATAGCGGCAAAGAAAACCAAAACTCGCCACTTAGTTGAGAGTGCCTACACGCTTGTCGATCATTACCACCAACAACAATTGTCCGGCCAATTGAGTCAACAGCAGGCTCAAGCAGCAGCTGCTAAAGCAATACAGAGTCTTCGTTATGAAGGGAACGATTACTTTTGGGTTAACGATCTTACCCCTACCATGGTCATGCATCCTATCAAGCCACAACTAAACGGGCAGAATCTCAGTCAAATTGCCGATCCCAGTGGTAAAAAACTGTTTGTAGAGATGGTGCAAGTTGCAAAGCAACAGCTAGCGGGCTTTGTGCCTTATCTCTGGCCTAAGCCTGGTTCAGAAACCCCCGTAGAAAAAGTCTCTTATATCAAGACCTTTACGCCTTGGGGATGGATTATCGGCACTGGTGTCTATATCGATGATGTTCAAGCGCAAGTCTGGCAAGCCATACAGAAAATCTTGATAACCGTCTTGATTGCGCTGGGCTTTATGTTGGCATGTGCCACCCTCATCAGCCGCAGTATTGCGAAACCTTGCCGCGAAACATTAAAGGCACTGACAGAGATCGCCAGCGGTGACGGCGATCTATCGAAGAAGCTGCCAGAGCAAGGCAATGATGAATTGAGTCATATTGCCGCTGCATTTAACCGCTTCACACATAAGTTGGAACACATCATTAGCGATATTAAACCGGTAACCGACAACATCACCCAAGCTGCCATTTCCCTTAACGCTGTGGCACAAAACGGGGCGAGTCAATCGCAGCAGCAACAGCAAGCTGTGGATACCGTAGCGTCCGCTATGAACGAGTTGCATGCCAGTAACCAAGAAGTGGCCAACTCTGCTCAGCATGCCGCTCATGCAGCCACTTTAGCCAGTGAACAAGGACAGCAAGGTAGCGAAGTGATAGAACTTGCCGCGTCATACATGCAGTCCCTCTCAGAGCGTCTTACGGAAACGGATAACAACATCAAGCTACTGGCGAGTGACACCCAACAAGTAGGGTCTGTCTTAGAGGTGATTCGTGGCGTGGCTGAACAAACCAATTTGCTCGCGCTCAATGCCGCTATCGAAGCGGCGCGTGCGGGAGAGCAGGGCCGAGGCTTTGCGGTGGTTGCAGATGAAGTTCGCACATTGGCCACCCGCACTCAAAGCAGCACGGACGAAATCGAACTGATTATTCTGAAGTTGCAAGATCAAGCGGCGCAAGTAAGTGAATCGATGACACAAACTCAGCAACAATCACAACAAACATTAGAACAAGCGAGCAACGCCAAGCTTGCGCTGCAAGAGATCGACATTCAAGTGAACGCTATCGTTTCGCTGAATCAGCAAATCGCTGAAGCCAGTTCACAGCAAACCTTAGCGACCGACGAAATTAGCCAAAACCTAACGCAGATTGCTGATCACGGTAATCAATCAGCACTAGAAGCTCAAAAACTGGCTCAAGCCAGTGAGCGGTTAATGGAAAACGGCCATCAGCTCAGTTCTGGTATAAGCACCTTTAAAGTCTCTTAGCCTTAAGTACGAAGAATAGAAAAAGGCGAACAGTCACGCTGTTCGCCTTTGATATTAAGCGGTCGTCAATTGGGGTAGCGGCCACTTTCTAAGATGAGTTCATCGAGATGGAGCATGCAAAGCGACATCAGATGCCTTCATCAATCTATTCACTCGCCTTTCAAGACTTTAACGGTATAACTGCCATCTTTCTGACGATACACACCGTGAATATCAGTCTCAAAGCCAGGGTAATGCGCGCCGATTTCACACAGCATTTCCAAGAAATCCAACACAGGACGTGAACTATCAGTCACCATTTCACCTGGTAACACAAGTGGCACACCTGGAGGATAAGGCAAGATCATATTGGCACTGACACGACCCACCATCTCTTTTAAGTTGATCTCCTCAATTTGACCACGTAGCTCTTGTTGCCAAGCGGTATGTGGGGTGACTTTCATTTCAGGCAGAACATCGAATGCTTTGTACATCAATTCTGGTAATTGGTATTTCATTGTTAGATCATGAATACCCTGAGCCACATCTTGGATGCGTTTGCCTTCATAGAAATGAGGATCTTCTTGGTATAGTGACGGCAACATAGTACGTACGGTTAGGTTAAGGTCGAAACCGCGTTTAAACTCGGTTAAACCGCGCAGCAGTTGCATTGCTTTTGATTTATCGATACCAATGGAGAACAAGAACAACAAGTTGTATGGGCCTGTTTTCTCCACCACGATACCGCGTTCATCAAGATATTTAGCAACCAAAGAAGCCGGAATACCGGTTGATTCCATCTCACCAGACTTACTCATACCCGGAGTCAATAGGGTGATCTTGATTGGATCTAAGTACATGTGGTCATCATCTAGATCTTTAAATCCATGCCATGTCTCTTTAGGGTCCAATTTCCAGCATTCTGTTGTGTCGATGTGGTCAGGCTGCCATACATCGAAGAACCAGCCTTCACTCTCACCTCTAAGACGTTTGATCTCTTTACGGAAACGAATCGCTCGATCGATAGAGTCTTGCATCAACTTACGACCAGTATTACCACGCATCATTGCCGCTGCCGTTTCTGTTGAGGCGACAATGCCGTATTGTGGTGAGGTTGAAGTGTGCATCATAAATGCTTCATTGAAAGAGGCTTTATCGAATTCACCTTTAATATGAATCATGGAAGCTTGAGAGAAGGCTGCCAACAATTTGTGAGTCGATTGTGTCTCATAGAACACTTTACCCGGCATTGCTTCACCGCTCATGCCACACTTGCCATCATAAATAGCATTGAAGTTAGTGTAAGGCACCCAAGCACTGTCAAAATGAATGTGCTTACAATCCAAAGACTCTTTGATGAACTGGGTATTGTAAAGTAGACCATCATACGTTGAGTTAGTGACTACCGCATAAGTCGGTGCGCTAGCCCCTTCTGTGTTCGCCACTTTGTCAGCAATAACCTCACGGCTGAACTCGCGTTGAGGAATCCCCCCAAGGATACCGTAAGCATTACGAGTTGGACGGAAGTAAATCGGCGTCACGTCGCTCATCATCATTAAATGAGTTAATGACTTATGACAGTTACGGTCCACCAGCACAGTGCTGCCCGCTGGCGCTGAATACATACCGACGATTTTGTTCGATGTCGATGTACCATTAGTCACAATGTAAGAACTATCCGCGTTAAATGTTCTCGCAATATACTCTTCCGCTTCTTTGTGCGGACCGGAATGGTCAAGCAACGACCCTAGTTCAGGCATGGAGATAGAGACATCGGCCTTGAAAGTATTTGGACCATAGAAGTCGTAGAAAATACTTCCCGCAGGGCTTTTTTGGAATGCAGTTCCTCCCATATGCCCTGGAGTACAGAAAGTATATTTTCCTTCTTCGACATATTTAAATAACGCTTTAGTGAATGGCGGCATGATAGCGTTTTTGTACGCTTCCGTTGCTTGGTTCACTTTGATGACAATATCGTCCGCCATACCTAAAGCGTACTCAAAGAAACTGACATTTAAACGCAGATCAGTCAGTGAAATATCCAACGTAGATTGGTCATTAGCAAATGCGTGTACTGGCAGCTTTTCATTTACTGCGCTGATACGCTCACATAGATTGAGAGAGTATTTATCCCAGTCAAACAGTACACCACAGACGCGGGGATTCATTTCAATCAGTTTAATAAGGTCTTTGTCGTCAACTGGGTAAACTACGTCATAGCCTGCTTTTTCTAGCGCAGCATGCAGTTGACGAACTGGCTCTTCTTTGAAGAACACACCCATGTGATTAAGGATTGCGAAAATATTCATTTGGACATCTCCAAGGTGAATGAGGGCGCTCCCTGCTAAAGACAGTGAGTAAATAGAGCGCCTAGGAATAAGTGGGCTGGTGCACTTCGCACCAGCGAAGAATTAGTGACTCGCTTGCTGCGAAGACAGTTCGTTAGGGTGTTGCTCCATGTACTGAGCTAAACCCGCTTTTTTGCTATAGAACATCAAGATGATGAGTGACATGATGAAGGTGGCTGTTAATGTTGTTCCTTCTGCTCCAGCTAGTGCCACCATGCAGAACAAGCACGCGATACCAGAGAAGAACATCACGAAACCATTGCGAGTCGTCATACCTTCAAAACGAATCAAGTTAATGCTGGAGTAGAAGTAAGGCAGCATAGTGAGCAATACGGCATCGGTAGTCAGTTGATTAAATAGGTCTGCCGCATGAGCAGTTTTTGAACTGAACACCATCAATACACACATTAACGCTGTCATTTTGATGGAAGCTAAAATGAGACCTTTTCTAGGAACGCCATTTTTATCGACTTCACCATAAATTTTCGGGAAGTTGCCGTCATTCGCCGCACGTTTACCTGCTTCACCCACCAGCATCATCCAAGAACCTAGAGAAGTAAAACACGCTAGTGCAGTGAAAGCGGCAACGAAAGGCGCAGTCCAGTGACCAAAGATCTCTGTGGTTGCTAGTGCAAACGGTGCACCAGATGCAGCGACTTCAGAAGCAGGGAACATACCGCTGATCATTTGAGTCGACACAATGTAAATCACACCAGCAATAGCAGTCCCTAACATGGTTGCTAGTGGAACAGTACGTTTTGGGTTATCCACCATACCGGAGGACACAGCTGCCGATTCGACACCGACAAAAGACCATAAACAAATCAGTACCGCCGCGATAACAGCGTGACTATCACTGCCTGCAGAGACATTCCAGTTTTGGCTGTACAACGCAGGTTCAAAGTGCGTCCAACCAAATAACGCGGTACCAAGCACAGGGATGAGGATAAGCACAAGCCCCAAAGTACATAAGCGACTGACCCAACTACCACCGAGCAAGTTCACCATGGTAAATACCCAGACCGAGGCAATCGTCGCAATGCCGGCGGGAATCGGGTTGTTTAAGACTGGGAAAAATACCGAAAGATAAGAAACACCAGTAATTGCAATCGCCAAATTACCGATCCAGTTTGCGTGGTAATAGAGCACACCGGTTTGGAAGCCAAACACAGGCGAAATTTCACCGGCATATGCGATAGGTCCACCCTCTTGAGGGTTCTTCGTTGCCAAGCGTGCAAACACAAATGCAAGACTCAACGCGCCAACAATGCATATCACCCAGCTATAGAGTGAAATGGAACCCACAGCCGCCAGACTCGATGGTAATAACGCAATACCACTGCCCATCATGTTACCCGCCACAACACCAGTACAGGCAATGAGGCCGATTTTCTTTGTATTCGATGACATAACATCTCCAAATTAGTTCTACTTGAACGCCATACGTTCAAACTGAAGCCGATTCGAGATGTCACCTTAAGAAGGTTAAGCAACACCTCGTGAATTTTCGAGATGCAGGTTACGCCCAATTTCAAGCAAATAAATCAATCTGAAGTTATCAATAAAACCATTAGCTAGAAACGTTCAACCTTGATATAAACCTTATCCAACTAAAAATTAAACCATTTAAAAACAATAAGATAAAAGACATAAACTACTAAGCTAAACCAATCTAAAAATATCAAGGTGAAGCCTTTATCACCAAAAACGTGCTTTCCTGATATCAAGATAGCCCTATACCAGATACAAAAACGCCCTCCAATAGGGAGGGCGAGTATTTGAGTATGAGTGTGCTACTGATTCTCTACACGTTGAGCAAAAATTAGATAAGTCGCACAACAGAAGGATGAACCGCACGATACATGGCGTGATCAATCTGTTTTAGATTGCTATAAAAAATCAGATTTTCACACAGCAGGTAGGTTTCCACGGAAGTATCAATATAAAAGGCTTCACTGTAGGCCTCACTTGCACTGTCCACATCCCCTGATAACTCAGCGTGCTTACCTTTAATGATATAAGCCAATACAGAATCACGAAGTTGAAGCGCTTGGTTCAGGTAAGCGACAGCCTGCTCTTGGTCTCCCACCATGGTTTCATGTAAAGACAGTGCCTCATAAATTCGCGGTTGTATCGGTCCATTCGATGTCGCAAGGTATTGTTTCAGTGCACCAGTGAGTTTGCCTAACTTCTCTTGGGCTAAAGGGCTGGTATCGTCTAAAGCACCTCTAACATAATAGGCGGCCAACAGCTCAGACTGTACATAGGCGTTATCAGGTTCCTGTTCTACCACCTTTTCCAACAAATCAATGCCATATTGGAACTGCCTAACATCAGACATATTCAAATAATGGTTAGCACGAATAAATAACCCTAGTGCTTCAGGGTCACTAGGTACTCCAGCCATCATGGTCACCGCACGTTGCTCAGCATTGGCTACATTAAGCACTCGCATCAAATCTAAGGAGCTTTGTTTGAGTACAGATTTCAAATGCTTGTCGGCTAAGGCATATTGACGGCTAAACAGCACTTTTTCGGAGGAGTTATCTCGATATTCCAATTCAAGAAAGTCGCGGCCATCGTCTTCATCTACTCTTACCAGTACAGTTTTACCGGGGACAATTCCCGTTTTGAATGCCGTTTTATGCAACATCACCCGATAGCCACTGACTTGAGTAATATCTGACATCAACTTTTGAGCAAAACCATCCGCCAGTTCATAGCTGCGTCCCAAACTGCGGATACCATCTTGAAATTCAAACTCGATAAGGTGCGTATCGATAACCTGAGTTATGCTCACCTCCGACTGCTGGTAGGTAAAAATGCCAATCGCGGCCACCAAAATACCAACCCAAATTGCGTTGATCACCCCTAAACGCCAAGGACTTAACAGTCGTTTGGGCTTTTTACTTCGCGTTGCCTTCTGCTTCTGGTACAGAGCTCGAGTCAATGGCGCTGCCGGAAAGGCGATCGCTTCCTGAGCGTCGGTGTCACTCACCACAACTATTGGATCGACTTGAGAGTGTAACGTCGATGTCTCCGAGCTTGCTGGGGTAACAGAGGAAGCTCGATATTGAAGAAATTGCTCCGGCGTCATCGGTGTTACAGCAGCCACCAGTTTGTAGCCACGTTTTGGCACCGTTACGACATAATGGAGATTCTCTTCACGACCATCTCGGAGGATTTTTCGCAGTTCAAAGACAGATTGAGTCACAACCTGATCAGTGACAATGGCGCCGTCCCAAACGTAACGAATCAGTTCGTCGCGACAGTAGACTTGGCCAGAGTGTTCGGCTAAGAAATGTAATAGATTGATTAAGCGTGGTTCAACAGAGACTTCCCTATCTTGTCGATACAGCTTATTTTCATCAACACTGAGAACCCAGTCGTTGATTTGAAAATAGACCTCTACCATATGAATTTTCGTCTCTCACATACACGTCCCCGCACTTTATAGCCCCACGCTACCAGCGGATGACGGTGGAAAGGCGCGATTATAGAGGTCTTGAGAGTTTTCACCTATACAATGCCGATGATCAAAGGTGCAAACTAAGGTTGGTCGCCTCGCGGATGCCTATGAGGTGTGGTTATTCCAACGCCGCTAATATAGAGCAATGACTGGCATCATGGCCATGCCCACAACACGCGTCATTGATTTTTTTCAACGCGGTCCGAATACGTGTTAGCTCCGCTATTTTCTCATCGATGATGCTAAGTTTGGCAGAGGTGATAGCTTTCACCTCTGCACAGCTATGCTCGGTAGCTTCAAGTTTAATGCCTAGCAGTTCTTTGATTTCGTCCAGGCTTAAACCAAGCTCTTTGGCTTTTAAAATAAAGCTGACTTGCTTTTGGCTCTCTTCATTATAAAGACGATATCCGGATTCACTGCGCCCTGCGGGCGCGATAAGTTGGTTTTTCTCATAAAATCGCAACGTATCCGCTGTGACTTTGCAGCGTTTTGCTAACTCACCTATCTGAAACATAACCGTTTAAATTAACCTCTTTGTTACAAAACTGGCCTATAATCCTTTTTTTTTGCACTTTTTTTTGCGATGCCAAACGATTGCGCGAGCTTTTTTGTAATAGATTGGTTAGAATACGCGCCATCGATACAAATGATGCTTTTTTGTCCAAGGATAATTACCAAAGTATTAGTGACCTGTCCCTATGATGGTGCAAGCCACGCTATTTTGGCAACTATCTTTATGCTGTAGGTATAAACACCTACATACAGCAACGTTAACTCCGTGATTTTGAGGAAGACAGAAGCATGAATAACGCTCGTCCAATTCGCCGCGCTCTTATCAGCGTATCTGACAAAACTGGTATTGTTGAGTTTGCCGAAGCGCTAGCACAACGTGGTGTTGATATCTTATCAACAGGTGGTACAGCTCGCCTACTTGCAGAGAAAGGCATCGCAGTAACTGAAGTATCTGACTACACAGGCTTCCCTGAAATGATGGATGGTCGCGTCAAGACTCTGCACCCTAAAGTTCATGGTGGTGTCCTAGGTCGTCGTGGTCAAGACGATGCAGTTATGGAGACACACGGTATCAACCCTATCGATATGGTTGTCGTTAACCTTTATCCATTCGCAGAGACGGTTGCTAAAGAAGGCTGCACACTAGAAGACGCCGTTGAGAACATCGATATTGGTGGTCCAACTATGGTTCGCTCTGCTGCGAAAAACCACAAAGACGTGACTATCGTTGTTAACGCACACGACTACGACCGCGTTATTGCTGAAATGGACGCAAACGACAAGTCTCTTACCCTAGAGACACGTTTCGACCTCGCTATCGCAGCGTTCGAGCACACGGCATCTTACGACGGCATGATCGCTAACTACTTCGGCACTATGGTTCCATCTTACGGTGAAAACAAAGAAGGTGACGAAGAGTCTAAATTCCCACGCACGTTTAACCAACAGTTCGTGAAGAAGCAAGACATGCGCTACGGTGAGAACAGCCACCAAGACGCGGCATTCTACGTAGAAGCAAACCCAGAAGAAGCCTCTGTATCTACCGCTCGCCAAATCCAAGGTAAAGCCCTGTCTTACAACAACATCGCCGACACTGACGCTGCACTTGAGTGTGTGAAAGAGTTTGCAGAACCTGCTTGCGTTATCGTTAAGCACGCGAACCCATGTGGTGTTGCGCTAGGTAAAGACATCCTAGAAGCGTATGACCGTGCATACAAAACTGACCCAACGTCAGCGTTTGGCGGCATCATCGCGTTCAACCAAGAACTAGATGCAGAAACAGCGAAAGCAATTGTTGAGCGTCAATTTGTTGAAGTGATTATCGCTCCTTCTGTTTCAGCTGAAGCAGTAGAAGTGGTTGCAGCGAAGAAAAACGTTCGCCTACTAGAGTGTGGCGAGTGGACAACTAAGACAACTGGTTTTGACGTTAAACGCGTTAACGGTGGTCTTCTAGTTCAAGACCGTGACCAAGGCATGGTATCACTTGATGACCTTAAAGTAGTTTCTAAGCGTCAACCGACCGAAGAAGAGCTGAAAGATGCACTATTCTGCTGGAAAGTTGCTAAGTACGTGAAATCAAATGCGATCGTTTATTCGAAAGGCGACATGACTATCGGTGTAGGTGCTGGTCAAATGAGTCGCGTGTACTCTGCAAAAATTGCTGGTATCAAAGCTGCTGACGAAGGTCTACAGGTTGAAGGCTGTGTAATGGCATCAGATGCGTTCTTCCCGTTCCGTGATGGCATTGACGCTGCAGCAGAAGCTGGCATCAAGTGCGTTATCCAACCAGGTGGCTCTATGCGTGATGACGAAGTTATCGCAGCCGCTGATGAGCATGGCATGGCGATGATCTTCACAGGCATGCGCCACTTCCGTCACTAATTACTCGCCGCATTTGGTGCGGTAGCCACGTTAGCGCTGCAACACCAACTGCTTAGAGTAATCCAAATTTTGAAAGGATTATTAAATGAACGTTCTAATTATTGGTGCTGGTGGTCGTGAGCACGCTCTGGGTTGGAAAGTGGCTCAGAATCCAAATGTTGAAACTGTTTTCGTAGCACCAGGTAACGCAGGCTCTGCGCTTGAGCCTAAGCTAGAAAACGTTGCAATTGATGTTGAAGACATTCAAGGTCTGGTTGCATTTGCAAAAGAGAAAAGCATCGAGCTAACGATTGTTGGCCCTGAAGCACCGCTTGTGATTGGTGTTGTTGATGCATTCCAAGAAGCAGGTCTTGCGATCTTTGGTCCTACTCAAGCAGCAGCTCAGCTAGAAGGCTCAAAAGCGTTCACTAAAGACTTCTTAGCTCGTCACGCTATCCCAACGGGTGCTTACGCTAACTTCACTGAAATTGAGCCTGCACTGGCTTACGTTCGTGAGCAAGGCGCACCAATCGTTGTTAAAGCTGACGGTCTTGCCGCAGGCAAAGGTGTTATCGTTGCGATGACGCTTGAAGAAGCGGAAGAGGCAATCAAAGACATGCTAGCTGGCAACGCGTTTGGCGACGCTGGTAGCCGCGTGGTTATTGAAGAGTTCCTAGACGGCGAAGAGGCGAGCTTCATCGTGATGGTTGATGGCGAAAACGTATTGCCAATGGCAACGAGCCAAGACCACAAACGTGTTGGTGATAAGGACACCGGTCCTAACACTGGCGGTATGGGTGCATACTCTCCTGCTCCAGTGGTTACTCAAGAAATCCACAACCGCATCATGGAAGAAGTTATCTATCCAACGGTTCGCGGTATGGCTTCTGAAGGTAACCCATACACAGGTTTCCTATACGCGGGTCTAATGATCGACAAAGACGGCACACCTAAAGTTATCGAATACAACTGCCGCTTCGGTGACCCAGAAACACAACCTATCATGATGCGTATGCAATCAGACATGGTTAAGCTTTGCCAAGCTGCAATCGACAAGAAGCTAGACCAAGTTGAGTCTAAGTGGGATCCACGTGCCTCTATCGGTATCGTTCTAGCAGCCGGTGGCTACCCAGCGTCTTACAACAAAGGTGATGTTATCTCTGGTCTACCAACGACAGAAGTGGAAGGCGAGAAAGTATTCCACGCTGGTACGGCAGACAAAGACGGCAACGTTGTGACTAACGGTGGTCGCGTACTATGTGCGACAGCCCTAGGCAACACTGTATCTGAAGCTCAAGCGCGCGCTTATGAGCTGACTAAAAAGATCAGCTGGGACGGCATGTTCCACCGCAATGACATCGGTTATCGTGCCATTGCACGCGAGCAAGGCGAGTAACCTTCGTTCTATAGCTAAATAGCAATAAGGCGCTCAATAGAGCGCCTTTATTTTATCCTGCTGTCTGGTCACGTTGTGCTGGTTATTCAGTGGCTAGCACTGGACGCTTAATGCAATCGGTCGAACCATCAGAGAGCATCAGCAATTGCTCTACTTTTGCTCCACTCAATCGAGTGCTACCTAAAAACGCAACATAGCTTTCCACTTCAGCCAAACGTTGCACAACAAAGTCTGGCAAACTTTGTTCAAACTTAATATTGTTAAATTCAATGCCGCTACAGGTTTCCAGCGATTTTCCATCCCAATGACCTTGAATAAGTTCTAAACCATCACTGTCCTGCTCTTTTACTCTTTCTACAAGCAGATCTGCTTCACGCTGGTAGTTTTCTAGTTGAGCGCGTTTGATGGGTAGTACTTTGCCATTACGACGGTATTGTTGGTAGATAGCTTCGCCATCTTTATTGAAACGAACGTGAATACGGTAATTGACTGAACCTGACTCCAGCTCATTCTGCACCCCTTCTCGCACAAATTCACGTAATGTGTCACCGCTCCAACGATAATTGGACTTATACCAACCATAGTCATTCATATTGACATAGTCAGCAGCGCTGAACGGTTTTGTCAGTCGCTCAGTATACCAATACAAGCTCGTTGCATCCCCTAACGTTTGACCACCTGTGTATTCCGAATACTGATTCAGAGATGGTGAAGGAGAAGAGGAGCAACCAGCGATCGTTGCGACTAATAGTGATACCAACAGAATTTTCTTCATTGATGTCTATAACCTCAAACAAAAGCAACGTAGGCAAACAACAGCTTCTACTTACAGTAGGACAGCGTGAATGACAAGGCGTTCACTTCAATTCAGAGTATTGGAGAGAGATTGATGGATAAGCGCATTACATCGGCTAACACGTTTATCGATCAACCGCAGGGGAAGGAAAACAGCACCGATGAAAACTCATCGGTGCTGTAGAAATTATTTAACTGCGTCTTTTAGCGCTTTACCAGCTACGAAAGCTGGAACGTTCGCTGCAGCGATTTGGATTTCTTCACCAGTTTTTGGATTACGACCAGTGCGTGCTGCACGGTGGTTTACTTTGAACGTACCAAAACCAATTAGTTGAACTTGGTCACCTTCAGTTAGCGCTTCAGAAACACCTGAAAGCGTCGCTTCAAGCGCTGCTTTAGCTTGTGCTTTAGATAGGTCTGCTTTCTCAGCGATAAAGTCGATTAATTGGGTCTTGTTCATTAGGTTTCCCTTCTTCATGTTATCGAGTTAGAGCCCACTCTAAATCATAAAGCCCCCATCTGGCAAAGGTTTGTAGCCGATCTTTCTCACTTATGACCGAGATTTAACCGTTTTATGAGCAATAACTCACAATTTGTTACGCGAAGATTGAGTTTGAAACCTTGTAATTTATTGCATAAAGTCCCATAAATGCACTGCCGTACAATTAATAAGCCTGATAAATCTATTGCGCGGCTACTGTTTTTTAAGCACTCACCAACAATGCACAGGCTCATTTGCAGCAAAGTTAGGTTGATGTGTGCACATATTAGGAAATGAATGTTTCTTTTAACGGTTTACATAGCGATCGCTATCGGTGTTTCTTTTATCTGTTCTGTGCTTGAAGCGGTGTTACTTAGTATTACACCAAGCTACCTAGCCCAGCTTCGACAACAAGAGCATCCTGCAGCAAACAAGCTTAGCAAGCTTAAAGCTGAACTCGATCGACCATTGGCTTCTATTTTGACGCTTAACACCATCGCACACACCATCGGCGCGGCAACGGCAGGTGCACAAGCTGCTAAAGTGTTTGGTAGTCAATGGCTAGGCGTTTTCTCAGCGGTACTGACATTAGGTATTTTAGTGTTGTCAGAAATCGTCCCGAAAACCATTGGTGCAACCTATTGGCGTCAGCTTGCTCCTACAGCAGCCACGATTTTGCGTTGGATGGTGTGGGCACTAACTCCATTTGTTTGGTTCTCCGAGCAGATCACTAAGCGTCTGGCTCGTGGCCATGAAGCGCCAAAAATGCGTGATGAGCTGTCTGCGATGGCGATGTTGGCAAAAGAAAGTGGTGAGTTTGCTGAGGGTGAATCCAATATCTTGAACAATATTCTTAATATTCAAGATATTCCGGTAACGCAAGTCATGACACCGCGCCCGGTGGTTTTCCGCATTGCAGCTGAAATGACCATCAATGAATTCTTGGACCAGCATAAAGAGACACCTTTCTCTCGTCCGCTGGTCTATAGCCAACAAAAAGACAATATCCTCGGGTTTGTACACCGTCTGGAATTGTTCAAGTTGCAGCAACAAGGCAGTGGTGAAAAGCAGTTGGGCTCTGTAATGCGCCCTATCCACGTGCTGTTTAACACGATTATGTTGCCTAAGGCATTTGAGCAAATGATGGCTGCACGCCTACAGATTGCAATGATTGTGGATGAATATGGCACAATTCAAGGCATTATTACGCTAGAAGATATTTTTGAGCACTTACTAGGCCAAGAGATCGTCGACGAAGCAGACAAAACCACAGACATGCAAGAACTGGCTTACCAGCGTTGGGAACACTGGAAAGAGAAGCACAGTATGATCGATGGGTCTGATGAGGAAGACCACGAAGAAGTCGACAACAGCTCAGAGTCAGAAAAGAAGCCCGATGCCGACATCAAAAAAGATGAACAGCAATAATCGCTAAAAAATAAAACGGCAGCGCCTAGACGCTGCCGTTTTTTATTGGCTTACGTTTGAGTTAGTGACTGCCAATATCATTTCCTAATAGGAAGTTCTCATCACTACTGACCACCACGCCATACTTAAGGAAGTTTTTCCCTAAAATCATACTGTAGTGGAAACGAGAGCGGTCTTGTAAGTTGACTCGGACCGTCTTCTCGACATCGCCAAGTTTCACTCGCATTTCAACCACTGGGCGTACATTGGCTTTCTCACCCGCCTTCGCTTTAATGCGCATCACATCCACCACTTCACGGGTGAATTCTTGTTTCATCCCCATATCATTGGCATAAGTGAAGGTCACCATGTCTTTACCGTCTTTCTTGAACTGTTTAATATCCAACGCATTCATTGAGCTAACATCAGCGCCGGTATCAAGCTTCACAGGGAACTGTAAACCTTCTACCGTTGCATTCTCAATATGACCTGCGGTGAAGATGGGGTAGGCATCCAGCAGATTTTCGCTTCGAGTATTCACCAATACACCAGCTTTCGTCGCTTTCTTACCAATGATGAAATAAGGCTCTTCACCTTCATCACTATCCAGAGCTTCCAACGCAAATTCAACCGTCACTTCTCTATCGCCAACGATGAACTCCCCGTCGACAACCGGACGCACTGTGTCACCCACTTTAATTTTACGAAGAATGGTCTTGCGGATTTTTTCTTCGTTACCTTGGTCGTTCGATAAGTAGTACTCGACTTTGTCACGACCTTTAGCTTCAATCATTTCAAAGCTAGCGACTTTTAATAGTGGCGTGCTAACCGCAAAAGAAGGTTCAGCGTTTAACTGGTAGCCATCAAGAATCAGACTTTCCACAGGTGAAACCACCAGCGGTTTATTCTTCATGCGAGACTCAAAGCTTTGCTTCTTCTTGTCCAGCTTATCTTTGGCACCCGTATCGACAATAAAATTTTTACTAAGTGTATCTAAGCCTAACCGAAGCTGAGTACTGTATTTAGAGCGATCTTTTAAATAAACCTGAATCGTCTGCTCAAAGTCTTTACCACCTTTGAACGGCACAAAAATAACTGGGTATTCATTGCCACTGACAGAGAGCATTTTCACCAGTGGATACGTCACGCGCTTTTTCGCGTTTTCTTTACCCGCCAAGTCAAAACTCACGCTGTTATCTTTTTTATTTACTTCGATATTCTGCGCATTAAGAATGCTGTAGTTATTTTGCAAAGATAGGCTCACATCGACGGGCACACCATCAACTTCACCCGACTCACGACGGCCAATAACTTGAGCGTCTTTCTGTTCTTGCAAATAGTCGTAACCCGCCATGACCCAAGCGTTGTCAGCTAAGAACGTTTTACCAATTAAGATAGGGGCACTAAAACCACTTCGATCAGTTAAGTTCACTTCGGTTTCTACTGTTTTACCTGCAATTGTCAGCGGCAGGGTAATCACAGGGCGATAGATAGGTGTCGCACTGGTTCGGCTACGAATCACACTGGTGCGCGTCAAAGGTCGCTCCATAGTGATTTTCTCTCCTGTGTAAGGGTGACGGAGCGTAAAAGTCACCATCCCACCGAAGTTTCGTTCTTCATTATCAAATTCTTCTAACCACCAGTCACTGGCAGAGCCGCCGTACTCATCTACGATGGTCTGCAACAGCTTCTCATCAGTTAACCCTTGGTACTTTGGGTTGTCACTGGTGACATGGATATCTTCAGCGTGCATCGACGTGGTGTCAGCACCGGTGTCAATCTTGCCAACAAAAGGGATACCTTCAAGTGCTTTAATGTCTTGATAGTACACACTCTCAACGCGACCTAAGACGAGTTTATCTTCGATAGAAAGTACAGGTGCTTGAGTAGTAGAGAGATCTGGTGCAGCCATAGCCCACCCACTGGTCATAGAGGCGAGAATTAACGCCAACTTAGTTGCTGTTCTATTCATTTTAATACATCCATTCATTGACCGACTTTTAATACCCCGTTTGTCTTGAGACAACGGCCACTGTAATTCATTGCCAACTATCTTTAACTTTACAGAAAATTAACGGAATATCCACGCGATTATCAATAAATTAGCAAATTACTGAGGTGTTTCACGGCTAAGTGATAGAGAAAAATAACCGAGCAATTGCAAAACTTAGCTCAAGCCCTTATATCCTATAGATATCGAAGAAAGGACCGTCCTTTCCCTAACACACAACAAGAGAATACACGGATGAGCCAAGCTATCTGTCAACTGATTGCTAAAGAGCTGAGCGTCAGCACTAAGCAAGTTGAAGCTGCTGTCACTTTGATTGATGACGGCAACACCGTACCCTTTATTGCACGTTACCGAAAAGAGGTAACAGGCGGGCTTGACGATACCCAATTACGTACTTTGGATTCTCGCCTTAGTTATCTGAGAGAATTGGACGAAAGACGTCAGACAATTCTGAAATCCATTGATGAGCAGGGCAAACTCAGTGCCGAATTACGCGCTGAAATCGAAAACGCCGACAACAAAACACGTCTTGAAGATCTGTATCTACCATATAAGCCAAAACGTCGGACTAAAGGGCAGATTGCCATTGAAGCAGGACTAGAGCCACTTGCGGATCTGCTTTGGAATCAACCAAGTCATACTCCGGAAGACGCTTCCCAACAGTACGTTGATGAGTCAAAAGGTGTCGCAGATAGCAAAGCCGCTCTTGATGGTGCACGCGCTATAATCATGGAACGAATCGCTGAAGATGCCGACCTATTAGAGAAAATTCGTCACTACCTAAATCGTAACGCGGAACTTAGTGCTCGTGTGATCCAAGGCAAGGAACACGAAGGCGAGAAGTTCAAAGACTATTTTGAACACGATGAAGCCATCAGCAAAGTTCCGTCGCACCGTGCACTGGCCATGCTTCGTGGTCGCAATGAAGGCTTCTTGCAATTATCCCTCAACGCCGATCCAGCTAATCAGGAAAACGCGCGAGAGTCTCACTGTGAAACCATCATTGCAGAACATTATGGTGTTCATCTAAGCCAAGCGCCGGCGGATGCTTGGCGCAAACAAGTCATCAGTTGGGCATGGCGCATCAAAGTATCAATGCACATGGAAACCGAACTGATGGGCGCGCTCAAAGAACGCTCTGAAGTCGATGCCATTACCGTGTTCGCCACAAACTTGAAAGACCTTCTGATGGCCGCCCCAGCTGGTCCAAGAGCAACCCTAGGTCTAGACCCTGGTTTGAGAACAGGCTGTAAAGTTGCCGTCGTCGACACTACAGGAAAAGTGTTAACAACAGAGACGATCTACCCTCATCCACCGCAAAAGCAGTACGATAAGTCAGCACAGGTCATTGAGCAGTTAGTGCGTCAATACAATGTCGACCTAATCGCGATTGGTAACGGTACTGCCTCACGTGAGACAGACAGCTTTGCTGCCGATGTGATTAAACGTGGTAATCTTAAAGTTCAGAAAATTATCGTCAGCGAAGCTGGTGCTTCAGTGTACTCAGCCTCTGAACTTGCTGCCAAAGAGTTCCCCAATATGGACGTGTCACTACGTGGTGCCGTCTCTATTGCACGCCGACTGCAAGACCCACTGGCTGAACTCGTGAAAATCGACCCTAAGTCTATTGGTGTTGGTCAATATCAGCACGATGTAAGTCAAACCATGCTGGCTAAACGCCTAGATGCCGTCGTCGAAGATTGCGTAAACGCAGTTGGGGTTGATGTAAATACGGCCTCAGCTGCGCTACTCACTCGAGTGGCAGGACTTTCATCAACACTGGCGCAAAACATTGTCGACTATCGTGATGAAAATGGCCGCTTCGAAGCCCGTACAACCTTGAAGAAAGTCGCCCGTTTAGGTCCTAAAGCTTTTGAGCAGTGCGCAGGTTTCCTTCGCATTATGAATGGCAAAAACCCTCTTGATGCATCTTCGGTACACCCTGAAGCGTATCCAGTGGTCAAAACAATTGCTGAGAAAACTGGCCGTAAAGTGCAAACGATTATCGGTGATAGCAGCTTTTTGAAGTCCATTAACGCCATTGATTACACCGACGAGACATTTGGTTTGCCAACCGTCACTGATATTATCCGCGAACTGGATAAGCCAGGCCGTGACCCTCGACCTGAGTTTAAGACCGCAACCTTTGCCGAAGGGGTCAACAAGATCTCCGATTTAGAACCGGGTATGGTGCTAGAAGGTGTGGTGTCTAACGTCGCTAACTTTGGTGCCTTTGTGGATATTGGTGTGCATCAGGATGGATTGGTACATATTTCGGCCCTAACGGATAAGTTTGTCGCCGACCCTCGCGAAGTAGTTAAAGCAGGTGATATCGTTAAAGTTAAGGTGATGGAAGTGGATGCGGCCCGTAAGCGCATCGGCCTTTCTATGCGTTTAAACGATGAACCGGGACAAGATAACAGAACTAGCCGCAGCTCATCTCAAAAGCCGAGAGAGCCTCGAGGCGGACAACGTCAACACAAACCTCGTCAGGAATCCGGTAATAGCGCTATGGGCGGCGCATTCGCAGCGGCGTTTGCCAAGGCGAAAAAGTAGTTTCTATCAATAACAAAAGAGCACCTTAGGGTGCTCTTTTTGATTCACGTCATATCGAACCGTTCAATTAAGTAACCGCAAGAATATCAGATGGTGTATTAGGCGCTACTGCATGGCCGTAATGATAACGAATCACGGTGCGACGTTTGGCCATCTTCCCTTCGAGTATCGCTGCATCAACTATTTTCTTCGGCAAACGAAAGCGCATGGCATAGCCTTTCCCTTGCGAATGACTATAGGTATTAAGCGACAATAACCGAAACCAATTTTCTACCGGATTATGCGGCTGAGAATCCTCTTCTTCCGTTTCATACTCAGGGTGCTCAGCAGGATCCCAGGCGCTGCGCTTACGGCGCTTTTCATCTTCGTTGATGCGTCGTTCAGCATTGGTTCTCGCCAGTTCCACGGGAGCAATGATCGGCTCTCTCACTTTATTGTCACGAGCCACTTGCTCTGTCTGCGGATTCACGGACGGTGCAATAACCGGGGCACTTACACTGTTGGGTGACACGATCATGGTCACTCTCCTCTGTAATGAGTGATTACAGCCAATACCTCTACACTTAGCCTTATCTTTCGCTGATTGAATTATCGTCAATCATCTCAATACAGTATCGGACAAAATGCATAAAGCTTTACCGATTTTGTGTAAAAATCCTGCAAATATCAGCGAACTAACGCCTGTACCTTATCGATAAAACTGCTTTGCTCGGTAATAAACGGAGCGTGCGAAGAATCCTTAAATACATGTGATTGATGACCGGATGTGAGTCCATCTAGCTGTTTTGCAACGCGCACTGGCACTAAACCATCTAATCGACCATACCAACGGTGAACTGGCATCGATAGTTCTCCCAACTGTTGGCGCAGATCGAGGGAATCCAACCAATTCAGCCCCAGCATCAATGCTTTTTGAGAAGGCATAGGCCGTGATAACACCGCTTCTTTTAGTTGTTTCACATCTTGACGAGCGCTTGGGCTGCCCATGGCTTGCAGTGCCATAAATCGTTCAATGGTTAGCTTGAAATTTTCTGTTAGCTGTTCAGTAAACGCAGCCAATACATCCTTTTTAATCCCGCGCCACTGTTCACCTTCAGAGAACTTGGGCGAGCTTGCTAACGTCACTAACTGCGAGATTCTTTGCGGATAATAATGAGCTATATGAGTCGCCACCAACCCGCCTAAAGACCACCCCAACCAAATGGCCTTGTCGGGAGCATCCGCCAGTAACAACTCACAAAACTGCTCAAGGGACTGATACTCAACATCATGACTGAAACCATAACCGGGTAAATCAACGCTATGCACGGTGAAAGACTGAGCCAGTTCGGCACTGCACTTTGACCATACCGCGCCATTCATGCCCCAACCATGAAGCAAAACGATATCGGGTCCCTGACCTTCAGAATGCCAATGTACTTTTGATGCTGAGCTCACGTTATCTCCTACCGAATTCATACTATGTTGGGGTTGTTTTGCTTCATGCTAAACAGATATTCTCAAACGTCAAATTAGACCAATGAAACTGTCACTTCCAATACCCTCGCTGTGTCATCTATGTGGTTTGCGTATCGACTCAACCATGGGGCACCATTTATGGTGCCCACATTGTCATCGACAAATGGCGTTACACATTAAACGCTGCCGTTGCTGCGGTTTACAGTTAGAGACACAGGCCGATAAGTGTGGCCAGTGCCTAAAATCACCGCCTCCATGGCATCAAATGTACTGTTTGGGTGACTACCAATACCCACTTTCAACGCTCATCCAGCAGATAAAGCGGCAGAAACGCTATTGGCTACTTCCTCCTTTAGCTCAAATGCTCAGCGATTTGATTCTTCACCCCGCTCCCATGGTGGTCACGGTACCAATGAGCTGGCATCAATATCTATTAAGGGGATTTAACCTTAGTGAAGTGCTCGCTAACGAGATAGCCAAGTCCGCTCCTCAAACTCAACTCATGCCCGATGTATTTCTCAAACACGCTCGATCCCCAATGCAAAAAACCTTAGATAAAACCGCACGACTGCGTAATGTTCGACAAGCGTTTTCATTACGTCAGCGACCGAAAGCAAGTCACGTTGCGATAATTGATGATGTGGTCACAACTGGCGCAACTGTCAGACATTTAAGCGAATTATTGCTTGATGTAGGGGTCGAAAAAATCGATATTTACTGCTTGTGCCGCACGCCAAAATGAGTTGGTAAACCACTGCAACCTCAAGTTGCACACAATACAGACAAATAATTTTGGCATCTACTCACGACAGGAGTAGAATAGCGGTAATAACCTACAACTATACTCAGGTATTCGTCGTGTCAAATCCAATTACTATTACAGAAAGTGCGCAGAGCCACTTTGCCAAACTACTGGCTCAACAGCCAGAGGGTACGAACATCCGTGTTTTTGTCGTTAACCCAGGCACTCAAAACGCTGAATGCGGTGTGTCTTATTGCCCACCAGAAGCGATTGAGTCAAACGACACCGAATTTAAATACGAAGTCCTATCCGCTTATGTTGATGAGCTATCTCTACCCTTCCTTGAAGATGCTGAGATCGACTTCGTCACTGACAAAATGGGTTCGCAGCTTACGTTAAAAGCACCAAACGCGAAAATGCGCAAAGTTTCTGACGATGCGCCATTGATGGAACGTGTCGAGTATGCGATCCAAACTCAAGTAAACCCACAGCTTGCTGGTCACGGTGGCCACGTTAGTCTGATGGAAATTACCGAAGACGGCATTGCTATCGTTCAGTTTGGTGGTGGTTGTAACGGTTGCTCAATGGTTGACGTGACCCTGAAAGAAGGTATTGAAAAACAGCTTCTTCAAGAATTCTCTGGTGAACTCACAGCGGTTAGAGATATGACCGAGCATGATCGTGGCGAGCACTCATACTACTAAGTGACTTTTTCGCCTCACACGGCCATAAAGTTCGAGCAGAGCGCCAAGGGAAACCTTTGCGCTCTGTTTTTTTATGGTTCTATTTGGCGATGAATCAATTCCTATATATATTAAGCAATACAATAATTTCTGTTCCACAGGCTCACATCACTCAACTACGTGGAACAACGCTAAGGAGATAAGCCATGCCGTCCAAAAAAGGACCTGAAATCTTAGCCCAAAAGACCGTTGCCGAATCTCGGCTATTTAAGATTGAGGCGTTAGACTTAGCGTTTTCTAATGGTACCAAGCGCACTTATGAGCGAATGAAACCAAGTGGTCGTAATGCGGTCATGATGGTTCCCATTACAGAGCATGGTGATATTTTATTGGTACGAGAGTATGCCGCTGGCACAGAGCGTTACGAGCTAGGTTTTCCTAAAGGGCTTATCGACCCTGGCGAGTCACCAGAGCAAGCAGCGGTGCGAGAGTTGAAAGAAGAAATCGGCTTTGGGGCAAATAAACTAACTCCGCTTAAAGAAGTGATCTTAGCGCCGTCTTATTTTTCAAGTCGCATGACCTTGTTCGTTGCTCAAGATCTATATCCTGAGCAGCTTGAAGGCGATGAACCAGAGCCTTTAGAAATAGTGAAATGGCCATTGGCTCAGGCAGACGAGCTCCTGTCTCATATGGATTTCTCCGAAGCGCGCAGTATTACCGCATTACTGCTGATGTTAAGAATGAAGTCAGAACTAGGACTATAACGTGACGGCACTGAATAAAGATTTCTCCCACCTCATTCCCGACGCCATCAGCATTGCTCGCCTTGCTGGGCAGCTCATATTAGACATCTATGAAAACAAGCAATATGAGGCTTTTACCAAAGAAGATGAGACTCCAGTCACCACCGCCGACCTCGCAGCTCACAAGCTGATTGTTGAAAAGCTCAGTCAGTTAACACCAGATATCCCTGTACTGTCTGAAGAAGCAGCAGATATTAGCCTTGAACAACGTTCGCAATGGGATACCTATTGGCTTGTTGACCCGCTTGATGGTACTCAAGAATTCATTGCTCGCAGTGGCGATTTCGCTACGATTATTGCACTAGTTCACAATCATAAGCCGATTATGGGAATCGTCTATGCGCCCGTGTCAGGTGTGACTTACTACGCCTACGAGAATAAAGGGGCTTGGAAAATCCCATCCATGGATGAAAGCTTAAGAATTAATGTCCTCAAACATGATACTCAAGATCAATCCATCGCGATTGCGATTAGTCGCCGCCAAAATATCAATCGTGTTACAGCAAGAATGAGCTCTGCGTGGAACTATGATTTGGTTCCTCTTGGTTCTGCGGCATTAAAAGCGTGTTTAGTGGCGGAAGGCGCAGTGGACTGTTACCTGCGCTTAGGCCCTACAGGTGAATGGGATACCGCGGCAACCCAATGCATTGTCGAAGAAGCTGGCGGCGCCATCTTAAGCACCGAATTAGGCCCACTGTCCTACAACCAAAGAGAGACGTTGGAAAATCCAAACTTTATTGTAATTGGTGACCAATCGCTGGCTTGGGATAAGATTCTCATTCAGAAATAGAAACTACAATAAATGAAAAAAGGAGGCTAAGCCTCCTTTTTACTTGTTAACTCAACAAACTACTTAGTCTCTAGTTCCTAGAATCGTCCTTGATAATTAAAGGAGTAACGACCTTGACTATCAGGGCTACCTAGCCAACTCAATTGCTGACGCATGGTCGCAGGGAAATCGCCTTCCGGCTTAAACCACGCGCTGGATTGATATTGTCGATTCGGCGTCAGCTGCCCTGAGAACTCACTAGAGACTTGCTTGCTAGATTGGCTGCCTTTCGCGGTTAGCACATTGTCTTTGCATGCCAAATCTACAATAGTCGGCCCAAAGCTTAAACTGCCGACAGGGGTTTCAATATAGCCTGCACTCCATGACAGACTACCCTCTCCCGTTCCACACCAAGGAGATTGGTATTGCAACGATTTGATCGCCAATTCAAGCTGCCCCCCAGCCGTAACGGGCACGGGCATAGGAGAATATTGTAGAACGGTATCAGCCGGTATCGAAGCTAACAAGGTCTCCACATAAGGTCCTGAGAAGCTAATACCGACGTTCCCTTTGCCAGAGAGACCAAGCGCACTACCACGGCCAAATCTAACGGCATACTCTGGAGACAGAGTTAGCAAACTCGACCATGAGAAGGACCAATTAAGCTCTCCTAGTTGGTAGTTCTGAACTCGTACATTTTGAGCTCGCCCCTGCCAAACCGTTCCTTCTACGCTATCAATCAACACACCTTGAGGCAACGGTGAGAAGCTCAATGCCACGCTTGCAGGCAAGTGATAGATAGCACTAGCAGTAAATACACTGGTGCAAAGTAACGCGTACTTAATGACTCGTTTCACTTAGCTACCTCTTTTAAATTGCAGACGGTTCACTTCTATCACACCACTCAAATCCGCCTTATCAATATCCATATTTTCCACTGTCACTCCGTGGTTTTCCTGTAAATAAAACAACCAATTTACGAAGAACTCAAACGGGATCGGTTTGATCCAGACTTGCAGCTGGTCGTTACGAGGCTGCATACGAATCAACTCGACATTAAATCGATTTGTTGACGATGTGATAACCTGATTTAAAGGTTGCTTGGAGACAACCACACCGCCAGCACGGCGTTTTTCAATAATGGTATCGGCTTGTTCACTCACCCAAGACAACAATTGACGCTCTGACTGAATACGCATTTGAGCATTCTCAGTTCGCTGAGCAAACGGGGCGAGTATCCCCCAATAGATGATCCCAATAATGGCAATAACAGAACATGCCAATACTAGTCGCTGTTCCCTTTGACTGATGCTAAGCCACCAGCTTTGTGCGCTAAGAAGTAGACCTTTCATTATTGACCCTATTTTGCCTTCAACACAAAGTTACCCATCACCACTTCACCATTGCGGTTAAGGGGACCTTGTGACACATCGAACTGCGTTTCCAGTTTTATTCTTGCTGCTTCAAAACTTTCAAAATCCTTGCTGGTGACACTCATACGAACTTCATTACGATTACTATCAAAGGTAAAACTCTCAACTTGCATGCCATTCACTTGACCCACGGTGTCAGGCAATTTCGATAACCACTCCAGTACCGACGCACTGGAAATATCGGAGCCACCTAATCGGCCTAGCTCATCTTGCATCTGTCGCTTCAGATAGCTCACTGTTGGAATGCGTTGTTTATCTGGAAACACACTTCGGAAAATACGTTCACTTTCCGCTCGGTAAGCTGCTGCTTGAGATTCATACTGATTAACAAGCACCACTTGCTCCGCAATCAGAGCAACGATAAGTATTGAGGCTGCAATAGCTACTTTCTTCCAGACTTTCCAATGTTTTAAGAAAGAGGCTTTAGGTTTAAAGTCACCACTGAGTAAACTAACACCGCTATCCACCACTCCTCTTGAAAGTAGTACCATGGCTGGTTCTGCTGGCAACGTTTGCCATGAGACATGGTCAGAATACGAAGTAACAATTGTAGGCTCTTCTGAATAGCTCTCTACGACTACTACAGCAGACTCTTCTTGATCTTGCTGCTCCCGAGAGGATAAATAATCCGACTTAATAACCGCTTCAAGCCAGTTGTTATCAACCGTCATACCCGACCATTCAGAGGTACGAAACAGCCACTGCTCATCCATTTCAATCGCAGAAACATGTTGTGTCTTGGACAAAGCTAAAACATCAGGAACGACCTTTTTAACTTCAATACCATGTTGCAAAAACGCCTCAAGCACATCAGATAAATAGCGCTTATCAACCGCACACACTGCCGCTTTGTCAGCGTGTTTATTAAGAATCGTAAAGTGAAGCTGCTCGACATCTTGAGCAATATCATCTTCTACAAGAAATGGCAGCATGGTTTCAAACTGCCTAGCTCCACCTGCAGGGATCTCAACTTGAGCGAAGTGAACATCCTGTGCACATAGCATAAGCATTGTGACACGCTGCTGCGCGTATTCCTTGATCTCTTCGAGCTGCGCTAAACTGTCTAGCACACCACTCGCTATCACTTCTTGCTGATTGGTCGACCAAACCGCCCAATGTACAGGGCTAGTCGGCTGACTATTCAGGCGAACGGTTAAAAACTCGCTCACGAAATCCTCCAAATCGACGGCGCACTACCGTCACATCTTGCCTATCTTGGCTAAAAAATAAGGTTCTTAATCGCAGTCTTGATTCGTCCACAACTACCTGCGCATCTAACTCAAAGTAAACACTGTCCACAGTCAGGAAAGGAGAACCTTGCTGCTTTGTATTGTCATCCACCGCACCCATTTGTGGCTCTGCTAAAAACTGATTCACACCAGACCACCCATCAAAGGGGCGGTTTTCAATAAGCTGTTTGGCATTATCCACCGACAAATTCGGTGCAAATAACGCAGCAAGTAATGGTGCTTGCTCGACCGAAATCGTATTAACATTGAGCTGCCAACTGGATGTCGGTAACGCGCATACTAGTGGAGCAATTTTCAACATAGCCTCACCAGACATCTGATTAATTGCTCTCAGCTCAGAACTGTCAGCGATTAGGCCATTAGCGGCAACGTACGCTGGCGACAAAGACTCGTAGTAACTGTCTCCAACTCCAGACACGGAGCGAACTGTCGTTTCCTTATTGATAAATTCCCATGTCGAATCAGCAATTTGTTCGGCTTGGTAATTCTCTACTTCACTTTCTTCCAGCAATCGCTGAAAGAAACGCACCAAAAATGGCTTAGTGGCGCTATTAGCATTCGGTGTCACATTCGCCAGAGCATTTACATTGAAGCATGACTGCATATCTCGAATGTAGCCAGTTGCTTGACCATAATCTAGGGGATAAGTGCGCTCCTCAAGAGCCCAAGGCTGATTCAGATTAATACTGTCTTTGTTATCTTTGTAGCTCTCTTTTATCGCAACAGAGGCCAAGGCCTCAACACCAATGGCATACCAATAGGCCTGTTGATAATTAACCTGATTCGAGGCTCGAGTGAACTGACTAAACAAGCGCTCCGACATCGTAGCGGCTATTGATACCATGATGGCTAAAAGCAGCAGAATAACAATCAAGGCAACCCCTTTTTGGGAGTTAGGCATCACTCTCTTCACGAGTTGCCTCCTTGGTTATTACCACCTTGATTCCCACTGCCATCTTGATTCCCATCACCATTATTAGGTGCCGATGATGCGTTGATGGTACCTGCCGGAGTCAGGTAAATCCTGGTTATCTCGCCATAATCTTCGAAGGTAAGTTTAATCTCCACAGCTAATGGCAGTGACAAGTCAGCTTGCCACTCCTTAAGCCACGTTTCCCCATTGTAAAAACGCATGTCAAAGTCTTCTACGCCGCTAAAGATAGGGAGTACCACAGGAGGCTCACCCACTGCCGTGTCAGGGTAGCGCCACCATACTCTTTCTAGTTTACCCTGTTTTAGTCGGTAGCCAATTTTCGCTACTTCACCACGCGGAAATTGATTTTGCGGATTGAGCCACCCTAGGCGAGTAAAAAGTAACCCTTTTCCTTCAGACTCCAATAAGTTTTGCTGCCACAAGATCAAGCGATTTAACGGTGCTTCTCCCTCGTGTCTAAACTGCCTAAGCGCCATTTGCCTGAAGTCACTATCTAGATAGACAAACCCTCGCTGGATTTCTTGCAAACGAGCGCTGCGTTCCTGTGAGAGTTCGTTACTGCGCTGCACCTGGTTAACCACTTGATAAGCGGCAACACTAAGACTGGCGAAGATGGCGATAGCCACTAATACTTCAATCAGTGTAAAGCCTTGAGAACGCTTACCTATCAACGTAGCTCCTCACCGTCACGATGGGACTGGCTTTTTTGTCTAGTGCAACACTCACATCAACGGCTTTAAGTAAATTATCGGATGTTTTTACGGGAGTGACGCTCCAAAACCACTCGCGTCCCGCCAATTTCTCGCTCCCTTTTTGGGCTTTAAGCGCAGACGTATCCAGCATAACTTTGGCCATTTGATTATCCACCACCATTGCGGCAAAGGCTTTGTCTTCTAGATAGTTCAAGGTATTGATATGCTGACTCACGGAACGAATGATCGCAATGGCCGCCGTTGCAAAGATAGCAAGGGCAATCAATACCTCAAGTAGGGTCATTCCTCTAGCGTTTGATTTCATTCCAGTCCTTGTCGTCCATAAGCTGCAACGAACCATTATCTTGGATTTGTACATACCAAGACTGCGCTTTAAGCGCTCGATTTACTGGCGCTAAAACAAAGACACCAGGCGTAATTTCTCCACTCGAAAGAATAAAAACTTGTGGCGGTTTTTCTACTTTTTTCTTTTTCTCGACGTCAGCAAACATATCTTCATCAAACAAAGTGCCGGGTTCAAACAATCGGTCGTCACTACCCCAGACACCATTGCTCAAATCGAGTTTGACATTCATATCTTCCGGCAGCGTGGTTTCTTCAGGAATCTGATTCAATGACACTCTTTGCCAGCCGTCAGCTTGGAGCTCCAGAAACACATACTGCTTTTTATCTTCATCAACCCGTATTCCAAAGTCCTTTCCAGCTAACATGGCCTCTTCATTGAAGAGCTGAAGCCTTTGAAATAAGCGCTGAGCTTGTTGTTTCACTTGTTCGTCTTGCGGCTGAGGTAACGTCGAAATGACAGCGACGGCACTGATGGATAACAACACCAATACTAGGAGCACTTCCAGTAAGGTGAAGCCTTGATGATGTTGTCGCATGAGAGAGCGCATGACGTACCACTGAAAAAGGTAGGGCGAAAACTCGCCCTACTGATTACCTATTACTGAAAATCTTGAATGTTCCAGTTGCCAATATCGGCTGCTACGCCTTCACCACCCTCTTGGCCATCAGCACCTAACGTAAAGATGTCAATAGTGCCTTTGTCACCAGGGCTCAAATATTGATAGTCATTGCCCCACGGGTCATTAGGTAAACGACGAATATAACCACCATCTCGGTAGTTACGCGGCTCTGGATTGCCCGGTTTAGTCACTAGTGCTTCCAAACCTTGATCCGTTGTTGGATAAACGCTGTTGTCTAACTTGTACATATCAAGCGCATTTTCTAACGCGACAATATCGGTAATGGCTTTCTGCTGATCCGCTTTCTCTTTGTTGCCTAGTAGGTTAGGAACAACAAAGCTTGCCAAAATACCTAAGATAACGACAACCACCATTACTTCGAGTAACGTAAAGCCAGCCTGTTTTCTGTTTGTTTTTCTCATTTCTCACTCCAAAGAAAACGCCTCTAGACAGAGGGTTGTGATTTCATTATCTGATTAGATTATCCAGACATTAAATTGTTCATTTCTAAAATTGGCATCAATGTCGCCATTACGATAAATAGTACCAAGCCAGCCATAAGTGCGATTAAAGCGGGAGTAAAAATTCCCAAAGCAATATTTATAGTCGATTCAAAGTTCTGATCTTGATTGTCAGCGGCACGCGTTAACATGCTCTCGAGCTCACCACTTTGCTCACCACTAGCAATCATATGCAGCATCATAGGAGGGAACAGTTTGGTTTGTTCCAGTGCTTTACGAAGGCTTGCGCCTTCGCGTACATTGTCGGCGGCATTAGACACTTGCTTCTTAGCAAAATGATTGGTCATCACATCCACTGACACTTTCATGCCTTCAAGAATTGGAATCGCGCTCGAGGTACAGATTGCCAATGTTCGAGCAAAGCGAGAGGTATTAAGACCACGTGCTATTTTGCCAATCAACGGGAGATTAAGCACCTTGGTATCCCAACTCATTCGTATTGTTGGTCTTTTCAATGCAGCTTTGAATAGGTAGAACAGCACCAGAAATCCCGCGACAACGACAATGCCCCATTGCTGTACAAAGTCACTAGAAGAGAGCAAGAACTGCGTCGACTTAGGTAACTCTTGTCCCATTTGAACAAACTGACCGACAATTTTAGGCACCACTGCCGCTAGGAGGAACGCCACTATGGCAACGGCAAACACCACCAGTACCACAGGGTAGATCATTGCTTGTTGCAGTTTGGAGCGAAGTTTTTGACGGTTTTCCGCATAATCGGCTAAACGCTCAAGGATAGAGTCTAGATGACCCGACTTTTCGCCAGCCGCAACCATGGAACGAAATAGCTCATCAAAGATATGCGGATACTCCGCTAAACTGTCTGACAAGGTATAACCTTCGGTGACTTTAGAGCGTATTGCAGCAAGCATGCTACGAATTCGTGGCTTCTCTGATTGCTCTGATACGGCTTTTAAACACTCTTCTAACGGCATTCCCGATTGAACTAGTGTCGATAACTGACGTGTAATAAGCGCTAAATCAGGCGTACTGATGCCCCTCTTAAAGGCTGGTTTTGACGTTTCACCATTGGCACTTTTGCTCGACTTGCCTTTCGCTTCGACAATATCGATAGGAATCATACCTTGCTCTTTCAGGCGTAAGCGAGCTTGGCGAGCATTGTCTCCTTCGACTAACCCTTTTACTTGCTTTCCTTTGGCATTCAGAGCCTTATATTCAAACGCTGCCACTTACGCTTCCTTGGTCACACGCATGACTTCTTCAAGAGAGGTAATTCCATGTTTTACTTTATGGAAACCGTCATCTCGTATACTCGGAGTATGTGAGCGTACCGCTTTTTCAATCGCCTGCTCGCCCGCCTCATCATGGATAAGGGTCTGTACTGTTTCATCAACCATCAATAGTTCGTGGATACCAGTACGCCCACGATAGCCTTTGTGGTTACACTTCTCACAGCCGACTGCCTTATGTAGCACCAGCTCTTCATGCTCGTCCAGCCCGAATAACTGCTTAGTCGCGCCATCCGCTGCATAAGGCGCTTTACAGTCATTACATAAGGTACGGACCAAGCGCTGCGCAAGAACACCGAGTAGAGAAGAGGAAATCAGAAACGGTTCGATGCCCATATCACGCATTCGCGTAATCGCACCAACAGCCGTATTGGTATGCAGTGTAGACATCACCAAATGACCCGTTAATGAAGCTTGAACAGCAATTTGGGCCGTTTCAAGATCTCGAATTTCACCCACCATCACCACGTCGGGGTCTTGACGTAGAATGGCACGCAAACCTCGAGCGAAGGTCATGTCTACTTTGGGATTAACCTGCGTCTGACCGATACCATCAATATCAAATTCAATAGGATCTTCAACGGTCAGTATGTTGCGCTCATTACTGTTGATCTCTTGCAGACCCGCATACAGAGTAGTGGATTTACCAGAACCAGTTGGACCGGTCACCAAAATGATGCCATGTGGTCTCTTAATCAGGTGTCTAAAGTTTTCATGGTTAGCTGGTGTCATACCCAAACTATGCAAATCTAGGCGCGTCGCGTTTTTATCTAGTAGACGCATCACCACTCGCTCACCATGTGACGATGGCATTGTAGAGACACGAACGTCTACTGCTCTACCGCCAATACGTAATGAAATACGACCATCTTGGGGAACTCGCTTCTCCGCAATATCCAGTTTCGCCATAACTTTGACACGTGACACCAACAGCGGTGCCAACTTACGACTTGGCGCCAACACATCACGCAGTACCCCATCAATACGAAATCGAATCGACAGTACTTTTTCAAAGGTTTCAATATGAATATCCGAGGCACCTTCTTTGATGGCCTCTCCAAGCATGGCATTGATTAGCTTGATTATCGGTGCATCGTCATCCGATTCCAACAAATCTTCATCTTGTGGTAATTCCTCAGCTAAAGAGAAAAAGTCATCACTGTCAGCACCAATATCTTCCATCAACTGACGAGCCTCAGACGAGTCGCGCTGATAAGCTTGAGTAAGCTTTGAATCAAACTCCTCAGAAGAAAGAGCATGTAAGGAAAAAGGTTGACGGAACACTCGCTTAACTTCTTGCAATGCATTCAGCGCCAGTGGCTCTACATAGTAGAGCACGGCGTCTGATTCAAGAGATTCGAACACCACCTTAAAGCGATTAGCAAAGCTAAACGGCAGGCGAGTCACCAAAGGGCGATGCTGGATAGTGTCCATAATTACTTCGCTTCTATCTGATCAAAAAATGCTTGAATTTCAGATGGGTAGCGCGTGGTATTATTGAACTCAGGTAATACTGGAATATAGCCGTCATCCATCAGCTTCAAGCCTTTATCCGCTTTGAATAACTGCTCTGCACGAATGTAGTTATATTTACGCTGAGTGATACCATCAGACGTCATGCCATCACGGATAATCGTAGGTTTAATGAAGACCATTAGGTTCTTTTTCTCAACCGTTGTACTAGTGGAAGTGAACAAACGACCTAAATAAGGAATATCGCCTAAGAAAGGGACTTTCGATTCACTTTCAGCGGCACGTTCATCAATCAAACCACCCAAAACTAACATCTGGCCATCTTGGATCATCACCGAAGTGTTTAGCTGACGCTTAGCAAAGCGTACGTCTACCGCACCATTCGCGCCAAGAACGTTCGATACTTCTTGCTCAATATTAAGCTGAACCGAGTTACCTTCGTTGATCTGCGGGACCACTTTAAGCTTGATACCCACTTCTTTACGGTCAACCGTTTGGAATGGGTTACTGTTGTTTGAACCTGCTGTCGAGCCAGTCAATACTGGCACTTCTTCACCAACGATAAACGACGCTTCGCCGTTATCCATAACGGTAATGCTAGGAGAAGACAGAATGTTTGAGTTGGAGGTACTGGAAACGGCAGTAATAAGAGCCGTCCAATCGCCAAGAGCAATACCCACAGCGGCACCTTGGACACCGCTGAGTGCACTAGCAAGCTTGGTATAATCACCAGATGTTTTAGTCTCTACGTTATATGGATTACCGTTGGCATCGGTACGTGTTTCCGTCGTTGTTTTATCTTTTGCGTCTTCCATACCGATCATGACATTGCCTATGGACGCTCCAGTATTAGAGAACTGAACCACACTTCCAGACGAAGCATTACCCCATTGCACGCCAAGGTTAGCGCCATCAACGTCTGCAAGTTCAACAATCAGCGCTTCAATTAGAACCTGCGCACGACGTATGTCTAGCTGCTTAATGATCTCTAACAGGGCTTTCATAATGTCTGGCGGCGCAGTAATCACAAGCGCGTTGGTATCCGGGTGTGCACTGATCATCACTTCAGAGCGGTTTGCTCCACTACCTGACGTAGAACCAGACTGCTTCTCTTTCTGCAGGTTATCAGACACCCCTTTTAAGACATCCACAAGTTCTTCAGCTTTGGCATATTTAAGATACTGAACTCGGTTGTTACCTTTGGTCGCCATCTCAACGTCAAGTTGATTAATCAAACGACGCAGGCGTTCACGAACCTTAGGGTCACCAGATATCAAGATAGAGTTAGTTCGCTCATCCGCCACCAGCTTGGGTTGTAAGAGTGCGGGCGTATTTTTGGCGTCTGTGGTTTTGTTCAGAGCATCAACAATACGAACCATTTCTGCAGCTGAGGCATTCTTTAGCTCAACCACTTCCACTTCTTTATCACCCGCTTGGTCTACACGGCGAATAATATCTGCCAGACGATTAACAACCGCGGCTCGGCCAGTAATAAGAATGATGTTCGCAGGGTCATAATGAACCACATTACCCGCACCAGCATTATCATTTAGCTGGCGCAACAAAGGAGAAAGCTCTCTTACCGAAACATTCTTCACCGCAACAACACGTGTCACGACACTGTCTCCTGTGACGTTATCGGAATCACCGACTACGGGAATCGCGGAGGTCTTAGCATCTTTTGCTTTGATAACCTTTAGAATTCCGTTGTCCATCTCTACGACAGCGAAACCATAGACTTCTAGGACATTAAGAAAAAAGCTGTAATATTGCTCTTCATTTAGAACATCATAGCTACGCACATCGACTTTACCGCGCACTGATGGGTCAACAATGATGGTCTTATCGAGGTTGCGTCCAACGATATTGATAAACTCATGTAAGTCAGTTCCCTTGAAACTGGCACTGAATTCATTGGCTGATACCGCTGGCGCAGCCATCAGGCTCCCCATCAATAACCAGGTACTTGTTTTAAGCCAACTTTTCACTTGTTGCTCCCTTGTAATGCCTTACGCATAACTAAAACTGAATGAATATGTCATGTTGTTGCCCGTCACGCTCTACCGTTAAATTAAGTTCGGTAAGCTCGGAAATGGACTGATAAATTTTCCCCATCGCAGCGGGGTCAGTGAGATCGGCACCATTAAGTGCAACGGCAATATCACCATTTTGAAGTCCTACGGCATTAAACAACTCTGGATCTCGTCCAGGACTGACTCGGTAACCTTTTACCTGACCATCCCTTTTCACTTGGGAAAGTCGGACATACTGAAAAATCTGTTGTGGATCTTGAGTGATCGCTCTTCGGATTGCTGTCAGCTTTTCTTCTGAATCTATGGGATTATTTCCCGCGATATTGGAGGCAGCCACCTGTGGCGCCGTCTTCAACTCAAGTTTTTTATATTCCAAGCCTTCTAACATCACCGTTTCATCACGTCCGGAGTTGGAAATAATGATTCGATCTATCATCACGGCGCTCACCGTCGCTCGCGTGCCTTCAATCTGTTCTCCAATCCCATATGTTCCTTGCTTGCCTCGATTGGCAACCACTGCAAGGCTCAAGTCAGGATTACTGCTTACTACCGAACCTACTAAAACCACGTTCAAACGTGTTTTGGGTGCATCAGTCACCACTGGCGCCTGTACTACTTTTTGCTCGCGATTGTACTGTCCAAAGATATTAGCTTTGTTGATATCGGAAGAGTGCAAATTATTAGATTGAGTTTGCGCTTGGTTATTAACAGCAACGGGCGCAACCCATTGACTGACAGAGTGAGTTTGAGGAAACAATTGCCACAGTAAAACGCCAGCAATCCAAGCGGACACCACTAACATGGTTAGAGTAAGCGTTAGGCTAATTTGAGATTGATACTGCAGACAACGACGAAAAAATGAAGATATAGAAGCGGTGTTGATACTCGCAGCCGATATGGATATTCCTTTCACTCTCCTAACTTCCTGCCCTACTAAACATTTACTGACTGTGTAATTAATTGTTATTGCTAAATTATCAGCAATCGTTTTTTGTATGGTTAATCATCTGACTATAGCATATCTGTTATGACTGTAGTGCAATCCGCGGAATGGGGTTGAAATAATTAGATCTAAACTCCATTTAGAGGAATATTAGCATGATAAACCTATCAGCAGCTCTCCTCAATTTGTCAGTAATTACTTAAAACTGTCAGTTTATTGGGCACAAGAGCACTGGTATTGAGTTAGATAGCAGGATTCAGTATGAGTTCCGAAGAAAAAGCCGTTCGCCTCGATAAATGGCTGTGGGCCGCCCGCTTCTACAAGACAAGAAGCATCGCTCGCAACATGGTCGATGGTGGCAAAGTCCACTATAATGGACAACGTTCTAAACCAAGTAAAATTGTAGAATTAGGCGCTGTCATCGCCCTTAGACAAGGCAATGAAGAAAAGACAGTGACTATTGAGCGTATTTCAGATCAGCGCAGAGGTGCACCGGAAGCCCAAACTCTCTACTCCGAAACATCAGAGAGTATTGCCAAACGAGAAGATAACGCGTTGCGCAGAAAACTAAATGCTCACAACCCAAGCCCTGAGCGCCGACCTGATAAGAAACAGCGTCGCGACATTATTAAGTTTAAACATCAATAAGCTGGAGTTTCCTAAATGGCTAACAACACATTAAATCGCTACCTCTTTGAAGAGCTATCAGTGCGCGGAGAGCTCGTGCAATTGGATAGCGCCTATCAGGAGATACTATCCAGCAAAGAATACCCAGCTCCACTGCAAACTCTTCTAGGTGAGTTACTTGTTGCGACAAGTCTGCTAACAGCAACGTTGAAATTCGAAGGTTCAATTACCATGCAGTTGCAAGGAGATGGCCCTGTTTCCTTAGCGGTGATTAATGGGGACCACAACCAAAAACTACGTGGTGTTGCTCGCTGGGAAGGTGAGATCGCTGATGATGCTTCAATCCACGACATGATGGGTAAAGGCTACCTAGTTATCACCATTACTCCAGATCAAGGCGAGCGCTATCAGGGCGTTGTCGGATTGGAAGGTGACAATTTGTCAGAAGTACTAGAGGGCTATTTCGAGCGTTCTGAACAGTTGAAGACTCGTTTATGGATCCGTACTGGTGAAGTTGCTGGTCACAAGCATGCAGCGGGTATGCTTCTTCAGGTTATGCCTGATGGTACCGGTTCGCCAGAAGATTTCGAGCATCTAGAGCAGCTGACGAATACTGTAAAAGATGAAGAGTTATTTGGTTTAGAAGCCAATGAGTTGCTCTACCGTCTATATAACCAAGATAAAGTACAGCTATTCGAACCAAAAGAAGTGGAATTTTTCTGTGGTTGTTCACGTGAACGTAGTGGCGCAGCTATCGTCACTGTCGCTCAGGAAGAAATTTTTGACATTTTGGCTCAAGATGGCGAAGTTGCCCTGCACTGCGATTACTGCGGTTCAACCTACGCATTTGACGAGCCAGAAATCAAAGCACTTTACGCAGACGCCCAATCGGATAACAAGACCGTACACTAATTTTTAGAGTGTAAAAATGAATAAAAGCCAGATCAGATGTGATCTGGCTTTTTTTGTTCGTTTTATTTAACAAATACGCAAATTATTAACGCAAATGCACTAACAAAAGACGTAAATCATGTGTTACATTTGATCTAACGCAAAGGTTTGCTTTGGGGAGAATTAGCCTAATTTCAATATGTGACAAAACACTTAAAACCATCAATAACTGATGAGTAATTTTTGAACTATATCCCTGTTTTCTCGGGTCGCCGTTGCTAGCATGGAGTTCAAAATAAAAAACAAATAATAAATAACGAATTACAAAAAAATTTTAAAATCCCTACAAAAATCCAATAAGGAGCACCTATGACCGTTATGGACATTAATAAGGCTGCACAAATCGATCTTACCAAGTACGGAATCACTGGCGTAACTGACATTGTACGCAACCCAAGCTACGAACAGTTATTTGAAGAGGAAACTCGCGAAGGTCTAGAAGGCTACGAGAAAGGCGTAGTCACTGAACTTGGCGCCGTCGCTGTAGATACGGGTATCTTTACTGGTCGCTCACCAAAAGACAAATTTATCGTTAATGATGACACAACTCGCGACACCATGTGGTGGACATCCGATAAAGTCAAAAATGACAACAAACCTATGTCTAAAGAGGCATGGGATGACCTAAAACTGCTCGTTACAGGTCAACTTTCTAACAAACGCCTATTCGTCATTGACGGATATTGCGGTGCGAACCCAGACACTCGACTCTGCATTCGTATTATCACAGAAGTGGCTTGGCAGGCTCACTTCGTTAAGAACATGTTCATCCGTCCAACAGAAGAAGAGCTCGCTACGTTTGAGCCAGACTTCGTTGTAATGAACGGTGCTAAGTGCACTAACCAAAAATGGGAAGAGCAAGGACTCAACTCTGAAAACTTCACTGTATTCAACCTAACGGAAAGAATGCAGCTTATCGGCGGTACCTGGTACGGCGGTGAAATGAAGAAAGGTATGTTCGCAATGATGAACTACTTCCTTCCTCTAAAAGATATCGCATCCATGCACTGTTCTGCGAATATGGGCGAAGAAGGTGACGTGGCTGTCTTCTTTGGCCTATCAGGTACGGGTAAAACAACGCTATCAACCGATCCAAAACGCGCACTGATCGGTGACGATGAGCACGGTTGGGATGATGACGGTATTTTCAACTACGAAGGTGGTTGTTATGCGAAAACAATCAACCTTTCGAAAGAAGCTGAGCCAGACATCTACAACGCGATTCGTCGAGATGCGCTGTTAGAGAACGTTACTGTTCGCAACGATGGCTCTATCGACTTTGACGATGGTTCGAAGACAGAGAACACTCGAGTCTCTTACCCACTTCACCATATCGAAAATATCGTGAAGCCAGTATCGAAAGGTGGTCATGCGAATAAAGTCATCTTCTTGTCGGCAGATGCGTTCGGTGTACTTCCACCAGTTTCTAAATTGACACCTGAGCAAACTAAGTACCATTTCCTTTCAGGCTTTACAGCGAAGTTAGCTGGTACTGAACGTGGCATTACAGAGCCAACACCAACATTCTCAGCATGTTTCGGGGCAGCATTCCTTACGCTACATCCAACTAAGTACGCCGAGGTTCTAGTGAAGCGTATGGAAGCAGCAGGCGCAGAAGCTTATCTTGTGAATACAGGTTGGAACGGCAGTGGCAAACGTATCTCGATTCAAGATACACGCGGTATCATTGATGCGATTCTAGATGGTTCTATTGAACAAGCAGAAACCAAGAGTATTCCTGTGTTTAATCTAGAGGTACCGACTTCGCTTCCGGGCGTAGATCCAACTATCTTGGACCCAAGAGACACCTATGTAGATCCACTACAATGGGAGAGCAAAGCCGAAGATCTAGCGAAACGCTTTATCAATAACTTTGACAAGTATACTGATAATGCAGAAGGTAAATCATTGGTAGCCGCAGGCCCTCAATTGGACTAATTGTTAGATAAACGTTCAACTTTTTAACCCTAGCCCCTCTTTTTGAGGGGCTTTTTCGTGTTATTCACGCTAAATTATTGTTTATGTTGGAAGGTAGGAAAATAACTTCGTGATAAGAAAGATAATTGCGCTTTGGATAGCATTGCTTGCGCTTGGCTTACTTTCGGTTTTGATCGTTTTTGGTGTCTTGCATACACAGTATGCCAAACCCATTATCACCTATGCTCTGCAGCAAACATTGAACATCAACGTGGATAGTGAGGCGATAAGCTATCACTACCCTAATAGAATCGATTTTTCGAATGCCAACTTTTCAAAAGCTGAGCACGACTCCATTAGTGTCAACAAACTATCGGTGTGGTTTTCACTACCAACGTCGACATCAAAGTTACTACACATTAACGAGTTGTATGTTAGTGGTGCCAACCTATCAAACTTTACGTTGGGCCTAGATGCATTAGCCGATTACCAGATCAACAACATCGCTCTTGATCATGTGGATTATTCTGGACATGACGTGATCATCAATGATCTACAGCTTCAGCTAAGAAACCTTGAAGCGGGTACATCAATCGAAAGTACTAAAGCAGACTTTCAAGTTCGTGCTTCCCAGCTTTACTATCAAGGCGAAGCTATTAATGAGCTTCTCGTTGATGGCTCTCTAGCAGGCGACGACACGAAAATCTATGGCGCCTCATTCACATGGAAAGAGGCGCAAGTCACCACTCAAGCGCAAATTGAGAATGGTCATTGGTCTTTAGTCAACACCACTATCAATAAGCTAAAATTCGATTTGTCAGAACTCAGCCAAGGACCGTTAAGTACACTCACGTCTGTGATTGGCCATATTAACAGTTTGGATCTTTTAAACTCTGATATTACCTACCAAGGAGCGCATGCAGAAAACGTCAGTGCGTCGTTAGAAAACATCGACCTCACTCGTTCGATATGGACACAAAGTCAAGCGTATCTCTCACTCGATGCTGACAAGCTTCAATGGCAACAATTTGATTTCATAGAGCCAACTCTAGAGCTCAGCTTTTCACCAAATAAACTCGACATCAAAGATCTCGATACCAATCTTGAACAAGGTCGGATTCAAATAGCAGGTACGTTAACACCAAATTCAATAGCATTGAACAAAGTCGATTTAGATGGCATCAAGTATTACCAAGAACAGCAAAATCACTCTTTAACGGATCTGTTTGCTCACTTGCATCTCAGCGATCTTAAACAGCTCTCTATCGACTCGCTGAATATCAACCGTAGTCAATGGATTCAACTTGCTCGAAAGCCTTATTGGCAAGTCACTGGTCTAAACCTACAAGCTGAAGAGCTACTTATCAAAAAAGATTATCGTTGGGGCTTTTGGCAGGGAAGTGCTATTGCGTCAGCTAATAGCGCTAGTATCGATAAAACAATCGCCAACCAAGTGGCCGTTGAAACCAAAAGCACTGATGGAAAGTGGCAACTCAACCGGCTGTTTATCCCTTATGACAAAGGATACATCAGCGCCTCTGCAGAACTTGACTTTGCTGCGCCAAGTCAGCCTTTACGAATTGATGCTGAAGCATATTCAGCCCCTGTCGAGCTACTCAATTACTTAACTGACAGTAAACAAATACAAATTTCCGGCTTAGCCGATGTGGCGCTGTCAGTAAATGCTCTTACGGCAGACAAGTTATCGTTACAGCACACTTTATCGGGCTCTCTTGAAGCCAATTTCTACAACACTAAGATGACAACTGAAGAAACCGATACTAATAACGTTTTTCTATCACCATTTAAGTTAAGTGCAGATAGAGGGCAACTGACCCTTGCCGCATTCGAGGTCTCGAGCCAAGAATGGAATGGGAAAACAGAGAGCACTATCGACCTGAGAAAGGACCCACTACGTTCACTTCACTTAACATTGCATTCCGAGTGCGGATCTCAATATCATGTTGAGTTGTTAACTGGTCACGTCGAGCTTGAAAAAGTGAAATGTGCAGTTCAAAAAACGCAGCAGGCTCAACCATAACCTGCTGCGATTGAGATTGTTATGTGGAAAGTAGCGTGTCTTTATAGTTTGGTAGCAGCATATAAGTACCGACAAACTCGACGGCCGGCACATCGCCACTGTAGATCGTAACATTGATGATGATGCGTGCCTTTCTGCCTGTCGCCAATCGATCAAGGTCTCCACTGATACCATCGAGAGAAGTCACCGATACTGGGCTCATTTCAACGGGATGACGATAGCGAATGCGGCTGTCTGCCAACACTATGTCAGCGTGTAAACCGCGCTCGCGCATAAGCAGCCAAGTCATTCCCCATCCAGTCAGTGTTGCAAGAGTAAAAGCTGAACCTGCAAACATGGTATTGTGTGGATTAAGATTTGGGTTAAGCTGCGCACCACATTCAAAACGATAACCGGTATATTGGTTAATCTTAATACCCATTTTGTCACTGATTGGTATCTGTTGCTCCCAACGCTCTTGCAGCTCAGCACACCATTCAGGTCTTCTTAATACTTTAGCCAAAGGGTCAAGCTGTTTAACCATTTGTAGGTGACGAACAGGACCTTTCTGATCATTAAGTTCACCTTGGCTAGTGAATCCATTTTTCTCGTAGAATGAAATTGCATCTTCGCGGGCATTACAGACTAAGCGCTTCACCCCTTCTTGACGTGCAAATGATTCCAATGCTACTAAAACAAGAGAGCCCATCCCTTTATCACGGCGATTGCTTTTTACCGCCATATAACGAATTTGGCCTTCGTTATCAGGCGTAATATATAAACGTCCGATAGCCATAGGTCTTCCTCGACCATCCACTATCATACGGTGATGACTCATTTCATCGTATTCATCACGTTCAGAACCAACTGGTAGTCGCCACGGCTCTCTTAGCATCTGCCATCTAAATTGGTAGTACTTAGCTAACTGGTTGTCAGTTTTAGGAGTAATAAGCTTAAACATAGATATCCTTTCGCATGCAAACTAATGCTCTACTCGATTATACTTGTAGCCAGAAGGTAACAGGCCCATCATTGACTAATGACACTTTCATATCAGCAGCAAAACGGCCACGTTCAGTCGGTAAAACTTCAGAACAATGATCTGAAAAGTAATCATACAGACGCTCTGCATCAGTAGGGTGAGCCCCTCGCGAAAACCCAGCTCTTGTTCCCTTCTTTGTATCTGCAGGTAAGGTAAATTGCGATACGACTAAAACACTACCACCGACTTGTTTGACGTTGAGATTCATTTTTCCATCTTCGTCTTCAAAAACACGGTATGTCGTGACTCGCTCGACCAAACGTTTTGCTTTCGCTTCATCATCGTCTTTTTCTACACCAAGTAACACTAATAAACCTTTGCCGATCTCTCCGACGACTTCGCCGTCAACTTTTACCGCCGATTCACTCACTCTTTGAATTAGTGCTATCACTTATGGTTTCCTTGTTCTCACGCGTTTCAGTCACAGCTTCAGATTGTAACATGCCCGAATCGGGTAGCCAGTGTTCTTTCTCCCCCATCGCAGCCGTGAACTCCGCACCGATAAGTACAATAAACCAACACAAATAGATCCACAGGAATAAGATTGGTATCGCCGCTAAAGCACCATAGATAAGCTGATATGACGGAAACTGC
Source organism: Vibrio barjaei (assembly GCF_001639065.2). Classification (GTDB taxonomy): domain Bacteria; phylum Pseudomonadota; class Gammaproteobacteria; order Enterobacterales; family Vibrionaceae; genus Vibrio; species Vibrio barjaei. The sequence goes on along the minus strand of NZ_LQXO02000008.1, from coordinate 1,794 downwards.
GTGATGTAATAAGCAAACCCCTTTTTGCTTATTTCAAACAATAAGGTAGCGACTATTGAGCCAACAACAGCATGACTGAAGTGTACTTTTTTGTTTGGAACTAACATGTACAGCCCGATAAACGCAAAGAACGCCATTATTGCTGGTAACCACGCGATGAAGAGGCTAAAAGCACCGCTAACCACATTATGTTCTAGAGCTTTCAAAGAGGTCACATAGGAAGTACCAACTATACTTGCACCGATTAAAATTGGTCCAAGGGTTAGTATCATCCAGTACATCGAAAATGAAAAAACCATGCGGCGCTTAACTCTGACACGCCAAATATAGTTGAGATTCTTATCAATATTAGAAATCAACATGAGAGCCGCGATAAATAAAAAAGCACTACCTATTGCCGTCATTTTACCGGTATTTGATACAAACTCGACTAACGCAGAGTACACAGCATCTCCGGCAGCAGGAACAAAATGCTGAATAATGAAGTCTTGAAGCACTTCTCCCGTATTGGAAAAAACAGGAAATGAGGACAGTACGGAAAGCAGTACCGTCAAAAGAGGGACGATTGATAGCAAAGTGATATAGGCAAGATAACCTGCATTCACATTAATCCTATCGTGAGACATTCTTTGGGCTAAATAACGGGAGAAATTTAGGGTTTCTTGCCCAACAAATAACAGTCTCTTAATAACCACATCTGGGCTTTTGATTGGCATCTAATTAATCCTTGCTATCCTGTCTGGCCCAAATGAGCATAAGACTCGGCCAAAACAAACTCTACTCGTTGCTCTAGTTTTAAAAAAGGCACTGATATACAGCGGTATCCTAGAGACTGGTATTGCTCTATCAATTGTCGATGAATCTCTAATGCTTCTTCAAACGGATAAGGTCGAACGTCATCTTGAACGTATGTCGAAGTGTTAGGTTCGCAAGTAAAAACTAGGGCCTGATATCCTACCTTAGCTTGTTCCGTTACTCGTGGCGGAACCGCCTCGTTTCCAAAGGTTAAATAGGCACATATATCCGGAATAGCACGATCCAAAAAGCTCAGTTGATCGCTTGTCGACGCTGTCTGCTTTTGATTCATCATATCCTTAAAGCATAGTTCAGCAAAAGCAGCTAATTGATTCCAAGGAAGTATTCCATTTTCTAGTTTGGACTGCTCCGCTATGAGCTTTCTAGGTACTTCTTCAAACGTCTTATAATCACGAGCGGCTAAAGCATCAAGCAGAGTTGTCTTACCGGATCCTGGCCCGCCTGTAATAATAAAAGGACTATGTCGTTCCATCGTAATATTACTGGTAGATAAAGATAGTAACGAGTCTAACACTGTTTTGATTTGATAAAAGCTAGCAGTTTTAAGAAGATAGACGGACTTAAACAATAAATCTAAACGGCACTGGTACGAACTTGAAGGGAGTATGATACTTGGTAGGTAATAGATACGAAAACGCCCCAGCAATTGCTGGGGCGTAGAAAAAAAGT
>NZ_LQXO02000008.1:0-299 GCF_001639065.2 Vibrio barjaei | reverse complement strand
GCGCTATTGCGTTTCACTTCTGAGTTCGGCATGGAATCAGGTGGGTCCACAATGCTATGGTCGCCAAACAAAATCTTGCTTGGGTACACCTTGCTCTGCAAGATGACTCTAAATACTGGTGCTGATACCCAGACTCGAACTGGGGACCTCATCCTTACCAAGGATGCGCTCTACCACCTGAGCTATATCAGCATAGTGGTTGTCCTTTAGGACTAAAAAAGCCCGTCTTTTCAAACGGGCTCTTTCAAATTTAAAGCCTGGCGATGTCCTACTCTCACATGGGGAAGCCCCACACTACC
>NZ_LQXO02000007.1 GCF_001639065.2 Vibrio barjaei | reverse complement strand
TTAGCTTGTTGAACACCATCCATGCTTAGCGCGCGGATTGCATTAGCGAGTTGTTTACGAGAAGACATGTAGGCTCCTGAGTGCATTAAGCGAATTCCAAGTTTTTCATCAGCTGAACGAATAATCAGCGGCGCTATTGTCGCAAAGCCCCATACTCTCTGCAAACGTTTTACCATCATTTTTTGGCCTTTTGCCGCGATAATGTCGAACTAAAGCGCGTTTCTTTGACAAAAATAGGCAAACGATTGGCTATAACTTAAAAGCAAAAATCGCTTGCTAATCGCACATTGATGAATAGAATAGACGTCTAGATGTAGATACACCTACAATATATCATTGAATTTTCTATAAGTGAGTACAACATACTCGCTTTAAAATGTAATTGGAGCTCTCATGGCTAAGCACCTATTTACTTCTGAATCTGTATCAGAAGGCCATCCAGATAAAATCGCTGACCAAATTTCTGATGCGGTACTTGATGCAATCCTAGAACAAGACCCAAAAGCACGTGTTGCTTGTGAAACGTACGTTAAGACTGGCATGGTGATGGTAGGTGGTGAGATCACTACTTCAGCATGGGTTGATATCGAAGAATTGACTCGTGAAACTGTTCGTGAAATCGGTTACGTTCATTCAGATATGGGCTTTGACGCAGATTCTTGTGCGGTACTAAACACTATCGGTAAACAGTCTCCAGATATCAACCAAGGTGTTGATAAAGCAGACCCTAAAGAGCAAGGCGCTGGTGACCAAGGCATTATGTTCGGTTACGCAACTAACGAAACTGACATCCTAATGCCAGCTCCTATTACTTACTCTCACCGTCTTGTTCAAAAACAAGCAGAAGTACGTAAGAACGGCACTCTACCTTGGTTGCGTCCGGACGCTAAATCTCAGGTAACGTTCCAATACGATCAAGGTAAGATCGTTGGTATTGATGCAGTTGTTCTTTCAACTCAGCACTGTGATTCAATCTCTACACCAGACCTACGCGAAGCGGTAATGGAAGAGATCATCAAACCAGTACTGCCATCTGAGTGGATCAACAAAGAGACTAACTTCTTCATCAACCCAACCGGTCGTTTCGTAATCGGTGGTCCAATGGGTGACTGTGGTCTAACAGGTCGTAAGATCATCGTTGATACCTACGGCGGTGCAGCACGTCACGGTGGTGGTGCATTCTCTGGTAAAGATCCATCAAAAGTAGACCGCAGTGCAGCATACGCAGCACGTTATGTAGCGAAAAACATTGTTGCTGCTGGCATGGCAGATCGTTGTGAAATCCAACTTTCTTACGCTATCGGTGTTGCTGATCCAACCTCTATCATGGTGGAAACATTTGGTACTGAAAAAGTACCTCACGACATCATCGTCGAAGCAGTACGCCAAAACTTCGACCTACGTCCATATGGTCTGCAAGAGATGCTAAACCTTCTTCAGCCAATCTATAAGAAGACAGCAGCATACGGTCACTTCGGTCGTGAAGAGTTCCCATGGGAAGCGACAGACAAAGCAGCAATCCTACGCGACTTCGCTGGTTTATAATCTGCCAAATCTGAACTAATACTCTAAAAAGCCTTCAAAATATTTTTTGAAGGCTTTTTTGTTTTTATTGCTAACCATTTCAAACACTTTGTTGCGATATTGTTAAAAATGAACTTTGCGGCACGTAATTTATACCCTTCTGAAAATTGTGTTTTCTCACAACTCGGTTAATAGTTAATCAAAAGTGCCCTTGCAAACAGACCTTTTGGGGTCTGAGGTTCGTACTGTAAATAGAGCACTTATGAGGGGAAGACGCTAAACAACGACACTTTGCTAAAACTGTTCGTGCTGAATAACCAGCATCGTTAGCGCCATGTCCTGAGAAACGTAGGCCAGTTTGTCACATCAGGGAGGACATATGCCTCGAACTGTAAATACCGACGACTTCCATAAGAAACACGAAGTCAGGGATCAAGATTACGCTAAAACTATTCCTTGCAATCAACTGAGTGTATCAGCGCCATTTCACTGGTTAGCACTTGGTTTGCATGACCTTATTCGAATGCCAATTATCAGCGCGTTTTATGGCTTATGCTTTACTGCTGCCGCTGTCGCCATTGTGCTATTAGTACAATGGCAAGGAACCCATCTAGTCATCATGCCGAGTTTGGTGGTTTATATGCTCATAGGGCCATTTTTGGCACTTGGGTTGTACGACGCAGCATGGGAAAGAGAAAAAGGACACAAACCCAGTCTGTTCCACTCCATGAAAGCCATTGGTAGGAACTCCACCTCACAGTGGGCATTTGCTGTACTACTCGCAGTGGCCATGATTTTCTGGATGAGAATCGCTGCTTTGTTGCATGCTCTCTACCCTTCTGTTCAAGGTGCACCCTTGACTGAATTTGCACCATTTTTAATTACGGGTAGCGTTGTAGGAGCTGTGATTGCTTCGATTATCTTCAGTATTTCTGCGTTCTCAATTCCGCTCATGATGGAGAGACGCGTCGATGTGATGACCGCTGTATTTACTAGCTTTAATGCGGTCAAATCGAATATACCAGCCATGATTGTGTGGGCCTTGGTAATCTGCGGTGGCATCTTGATTGGCTTCGCTACTTATGGCATTGGAATGATCATTACTATGCCAATCCTAGGGTATGGTACATGGCACGCTTATCACGAAACCATAAAGAAAAAACATCATCCTTAAGCCAACGAGCAATATATTGCAAACGCAACCAATGTCTCTAAAATAACGCCCTCAGTTGGGCGTTATTTTTTGATTGAGTTAAATGAAGTCATCTCCATCCGAAGAGCTGCACTACCTCGCAGTAAAAAAGCTAGCACAATGTATCGAACAGGCTCGTCACTTCTTTGAGCGAGACTTTCCCATGCCCACCCTCAACTACCAACTTCGTGGCAAAGCTGCGGGAAAGGCCTACTTGCAAACGTGGGAAATACGTTTAAATCCAGTCTTGTTTTCGGAGAACCAACAAGCTTTTATCAACGAAGTGATTCCACATGAAGTCGCTCACCTCATTACGTTTGCTTGCTTTGGTCGAGTGCGCCCCCATGGAACAGAGTGGCAAATGGTTATGAGCCAGGTCTTTTCGTTAACACCCCAAACCACACATTCCATGGATGTACAATCTGTTCAAGGTCGTACCTTCGAATACCGCTGTCAGTGCGACACTTTCCCTGTATCCATAAGAAGGCACAACAAAGTGATGCGTCAGCAAGCCAGTTATCGTTGCCGAAAATGTGGTCGCCAAATTGAATTCACGGGCAAACAACTCAGTTAAACTGAGGATCTTTGCTAAGTAATCTACATATCTATCGGTAGATTAGGCACTTTTTGCGAGTTAAACTAGGTTATCTCAACCTTTTTAAAGACTTGCAATGAACCGTTATTTACCTTTTATCTTGACGCTATTCATCGGCTTAACCCCTTTCGCGGCGCTCAGTGCTCCACCTAGTAGCTTTAGCAAAGCGAAGAAGGAAGCCGTTAAAATCTATGCTGACCACCCTATCAGTTTTTACTGTGGGTGTGATATTCAATGGCAAGGCAAAAAAGGCGTTCCTGATCTGTCCTCTTGTGGTTATCAAGTTCGCAAACAGCAGAAACGTGCGAGTCGTATTGAATGGGAACATGTCGTACCCGCATGGCAATTTGGCCACCAGCGTCAATGTTGGCAAGAAGGCGGTCGGAAGAACTGCACCCGAAACGATAAAGCGTTCAAATTGATGGAGGCGGATTTACACAATCTCACGCCGGCTATCGGTGAAGTCAATGGAGACCGCTCCAATTACAATTTCTCTCAGTGGAATGGTATGGATGGCGTCAGTTATGGTCGTTGCGAGATGCAAGTTAACTTCAAACAACGCAAAGTAATGCCACCAGACAGAGCTAAAGGTTCTATCGCCCGTACCTACTTATATATGAGTAAAGAGTACGGGTTTAGGTTGTCCAAACAACAAACACAGTTAATGCAAGCTTGGAATAAAACTTACCCTGTCGACACCTGGGAGTGCACTCGCAATGAACGCATCAAGCGTATTCAAGGTAACGACAACCCATTTGTGGCGGAAGCTTGTAAAAATCCTAGTTAATTCGACACGCCAACCCTTGTAATTTTAAAGGCGGGCATCCATCTTATACCTCTATACAGTTTTGTTCTTTGGAAGTTTTTATGCGTATACCTCGTATCTATCACCCTGAACCAATCCACGCTTTGGGAGCTCTTGCACTAAGTGAAGATGCCGCTGGCCATGTGGGTCGCGTATTGCGCATGAAAGAAGGTCAAGAAGTATTGCTGTTTGATGGCACGGGCCATGAATTTCCAGCCACTATTACTCAGATTGGTAAAAAGAATGTGGATGTCGACATACTAGAAAAGGTGTCGGCCAGCATAGAGTCGCCTTTAGATCTGCATTTAGGTCAGGTCATTTCTCGAGGCGATAAAATGGAGTTCACTATCCAAAAGTCGGTTGAGTTAGGCGTCAATACCATCACCCCGCTTATCTCAGAGCGCTGCGGCGTTAAGCTCGACGCTAAACGCTTTGAAAAAAAACTGCAGCAGTGGCAGAAGATTGCTATCAGTGCTTGCGAACAATGCGGGCGTAACACCATTCCTGAAATACGACCGATTATGTCGCTAGAACAATGGTGTGCAGAACCATCGGAAGCCCTTAAGCTCAACCTACATCCAAGAGCGAAATATTCAGTCAATACCTTGCCAGAACCTGTAACTAAGGTTCGCCTGCTTATAGGCCCTGAAGGAGGTCTATCGGCGCAAGAAATTGAAATGACAGAACAATATCAATTTGAAGAAACCCTGCTTGGTCCTCGTGTTTTGCGAACAGAAACGGCGGCATTAACGGCCATCACTGCACTGCAAGTACGCTTTGGCGATTTAGGTTAACGGGAGAAAAATAATGCTCAAACTCGGTATCGTGATGGATCCAATTTCATCCATCAACATTAAGAAAGATTCTAGTTTCGCAATGATGTTGGAAGCCCAACGTCGTGGTTATGAAATCCATTATATGGAAATGAACGATCTGCATTTAGATCAAGGCACAGCCGTTGCCGATACCAAGATTGTCACGCTGAAAGAAGACCCAAATGGCTGGTATGAATTCACTTCTGAGCAAACTATTGAACTGTCAGAACTTGATGCCGTATTGATGCGCAAAGATCCACCATTTGATACTGAATATATTTACGCGACATACATCCTTGAGCGCGCAGAAGAGAAAGGCACATTAATCGTTAACAAGCCACAAAGCCTACGTGACTGCAACGAAAAGCTGTTCACAGCTTGGTTCCCTGAGCTTACTCCAACGACGATTGTGACTCGTAAAGCCGACAAGATTAAGCAGTTCCGCGACCAGCATGGTGACGTTATTCTTAAGCCACTAGATGGTATGGGCGGTGCCTCCATTTTCCGCGTTAAGCAAGATGACCCTAACGTGTCAGTTATTATTGAAACGTTGACCAATCACGGCCAAAACTACGCGATGGCACAGACTTTTGTTCCTGACATCAGCAATGGTGACAAGCGTATCCTCGTCGTTGATGGAGAGCCTATGCCATATTGCTTAGCTCGTATTCCCGCGAAAGGTGAAACACGTGGTAACCTAGCTGCGGGTGGCCGCGGTGAAGCTCGTCCCTTAAGTGAGACAGATAAGCAAATTGCCGAAGCCGTTGCTCCAACTTTAAAAGAGAAAGGCCTAATATTTGTAGGTCTGGATGTGATTGGCGACAAACTAACTGAAATCAATGTCACCAGCCCAACTTGCATTCGTGAGATTGAGGCCGCCTTTGACATCTCTATTACTGGCAAGCTGATGGATGCCATCGAGCGCCGTTTAGGGAAGTAACTGTGGGAGAGGCCATGATGAACCTAGCCAACCATTTTCTTGTTGCTATGCCGGGGATGCAAGACCCCTACTTTCAGCGCAGCGTAATTTATGTGTGTGAGCACAATGAAGAAGGCGCAATGGGGATTATGATTAATACCCCTATTGATGTCACTGTTGCCAATATGCTCAAGCAAGTGCAGGTCGAGTTGCCCATTGCCTCTCAAACCACTCACAGTAAGAGCCTCGATGAGCCGGTGCTAAATGGAGGCCCTGTATCTGAAGATCGAGGTTTTATCCTCCATAAACCCAAAGATAAGTATCAATCAAGCATACAGATCACGGACAAGGTTTCTGTCACGACCTCAAAAGATATTCTGGCGGTGCTCGGTACTGATGCTCAGCCAGATAACTATCTGGTCGCCCTCGGCTACTCTGGATGGAGTGCCGGCCAACTTGAATCGGAATTGGCTGAAAACTCTTGGTTAACCATCGAGGCAGATCCCAGCATCATTTTCGATACTCCAGTCGAAGAAAGATGGAGCACTGCCGTTGCTATGCTTGGCATTGATATTGCTCAGTTATCCACGCAAGTTGGGCATGCCTAACCTCCCGAACCGTTTACTGCACGACGTAAGAGACAAAACACTATGACATCCAGAACCATTATCGCCTTCGATTATGGAACCAAGAGTATTGGTAGCGCCATTGGTCAAGAAGTCACTGGCACCGCAAGTCCACTGAAAGCCTTCAAGGCCAAAGACGGCATTCCAAACTGGGATGATATTGAGGCTATGCTCAAAGAGTGGCAACCAGATCTGATCGTTGTTGGTTTACCGACCGATCTGCATGGCAAAGCACTGGAGGAAATTACCGCACGAGCGAAAAAGTTTGCCAATCGAGTTCATGGCCGATTTGGGCTTCAAGTAGAGTTGCACGATGAACGTCTGTCCACCGCAGAAGCGCGAGCCGAGCTTTTTGAAATGGGCGGTTATAAAGCACTATCGAAAGGCAATGTCGACTGTCAGTCAGCGGTCGTGATTCTCGAAAGCTGGTTTGAAGCACAGTGGGCTTAAGTTAAGCAATAAAAAAGGATGACCAAATAGTCATCCTTTTAAAGCCATCATTTCGTAAACATCATTAAGACGCCTATTTAGGTATCCAATTAATCGACTTTCAACTCTTGAAGCATTGACTCAGGCAACGCTAGCTCGTCGTTTTTGTTCACTTGAATACCCGCTGCAATAATCGCTTCCGCAATCGCTTTTGCCTCTTCTAAAGAGTGCATAGCAGCAGTACCACACTGGTACTCATTTAGCTCGGGAATTTTGTTCTGACTTTCCACTTTCAGCACGTCTTGCATCGCGCTTAACCAAGCGTCCGCCACTTGTTGCTCTGAAGGCGTACCAATTAGACTCATGTAGAAACCCGTACGGCAGCCCATTGGAGAAATATCGATGATTTCCACGGCATCACCATTTAAGTGTGCACGCATGAAGCCTGCGTATAGGTGCTCAAGCGTGTGGATGCCTTTCTCTGAAAGGATATCTTTGTTCGGCGCCGTGAAACGTAGGTCAAATACCGTAATGGTGTCGCCTTTAGGGGTTTGCATTGTTTTCGCTACACGTACAGCTGGTGCGTGCATCTTTGTGTGGTCTACCGTGAAGCTATCCAGTAGTGGCATGATTGATTCTCCTTAGCGTTACTCACCGCAAAAGCAGTGAGTAAGTGATTAGTGGCTCGATTGTAAGCGGCTACACCAAGAGGTGCAACCTTGCTTACTTGTTAATCGCCTGCATACGTTCTGGGGTGAGATACGCGAAATAGTTCGTTAAGAAATCATCGAAACTTTCTTTATCTGAAGCTTCAATCACTTTCTGAACTTCAACCGAACGAATCACTTCCGTTTCCATAGCATCAGACGAATAAGCATGATATTGATGATCTAAATTCTTCTGACGATATTCTTTACCAAGCTCACAACCTACTTTACCTAGACCACCTAATGCCTTAGTTTTCTCGAGTAAACGGCCAGAAATGGACAGCTCAGGGTCGTCGTTCCAAACTTCCAGAGTGTCACATACGTTTTGATACTCGTTGCCACCGTGCGCAGCATCCATATGTTTAGCAATCTCTCGAAGATCCACAAACACACGTTTTACCCATGACTGACTATCAAGCACTTCACCATCACAACCGATTTTCAGTTCAAGGCCAACTTGTCGGCCTTCAACAATCACTTTGTTCCAGTTCTCACGCCAGCATTCAAGCTCACAATTGTCCATAGGCTCAGAGTCTTTCAAAACACACCAGGTTAAGAAGAGATCTAAGAAACGAATCTGATCTGCAGTAATTCCAATTGGACTAAATGGATTCACATCTAAAGAACGGACTTCAATGTACTCAACACCTGCACGCGATAGTGCTTCTGATGGTTTTTCACCGCTTTGAGCTACACGTTTAGGACGAATAGGGGCATACAGTTCATTCTCAATCTGCAACACATAGTCGTTAAGCTGACGATACTCACCCTCTACTTTTACGCCAATCTTGGCAAAATTTTCAGAAGGAGTGTGGATCGCTTGGTTTAACCCTTCCAGATACTGGTCAAGGCTGTTAAAGCCAATCTTAAGTGCACTTTGCGCGCTATTGGTATAACCCAAATCACTCAATCTCAGTGAGGTTGCTTTTGGTAAATAGAGCGTGCCGCCCACTTTCTCAAATGGCAGTTTGGTCTCTTTTCCTTGCAGGAAAGACGAGCAAATGGCTGGTGATGCGCCAAAGAAATAAGGAATTAACCAGCCAAAACGGTAATAATTTCGGATAAGACCAAAATAGGCTTCTGATTTCGCATCTTGGCGTGCTTTTTCGTCTTGCTCACCAAATAACGCATCCCAGAATGACTCAGGGAATGAGAAGTTAAAATGCACACCAGAAATAATCTGCATTAAGCTACCGTAGCGATGCTTCAGCCCTTGACGATAAAGTGTCTTCATACGTCCAGAGTTCGAGCTACCGTACTGAGCTAAGGCGATATCATCTTCACTGCCCACATAACAAGGCATAGACAGTGGCCACAATTTCTCGTTGCCTAATTTTGTCTGAGTAAAATGATGGATATCAGATAACTGATTGATCAGCGTATCAACATCACGAGAAACTGGTGTAATAAACTCCAGTAGTGACTCGGAGAAATCCGTCGTAATGTATTCGTTCGTTAGGGCTGAGCCTAGCGCCTCTGGATGCGGTGTTGTCGCTAAGTGGCCATCGTCGGTATAACGCAACGATTCCCTTTCCACACCTCGTCCAAACTGTTTAAAAATGGCTTGGTCTTTAGCAACTTGATCCAGTCGCGCAGCAAATTTAGTCACAATGCGATTCGCTTATAGTTTTGTTATTCCAATTGAAGGCTGGAGACACCATACACGCTATCTTATTGAATAAACAAGAGCCGGTGTCATCCATCCCTTCTATATGGTCACTCTATTGCGTGATTTCAAGTTCTTCAATTGGAATATTCAGTTTCTCAAGTTGCGGTTTTAGACTCTTTGCGTCTCCCACAACGATGATTTGGTATTGGTTTGGATCGAACCACTTCCCAGCCAGTTCGTTGAGCACCGATTTGTCCACCGATTCGACAATGTCGTTACGCTGCTGGAGGTAATCCTTATCCAAACTATAGGTTAAAATTGACGACAACAAACTGGCTTTTTGACTTGGTGTTTCGTAAGTCAATGCATCTTGTTGTCCCACAGCAAGGCGCATAAACTCTAGCTCTTCATCGGTCATACCATTTTGGCTATAGTCTTTTAGCTCTTTAATGAGCTCCTCAATAGAAGGAATCGTAGCGTTGGCTCTCACTTGAGCACTAAAAACAATCGCCCCAATTTCACGATTACTCGCGAAATAGCCACTCGCACCATAGGTGTAACCTTTGTCCTCTCGCAAATTCTGATTGATACGGCTATTGAAGTTACCCGCCAAATTAAAATTAGCCAGTCGACTCAAATACAGCTCGCCCGTTGCGTCAAACGGCAACCCTCGGCGCACCAAACGTACAATACTTTGTGGTGCTGCTGGCTTATCTACCAAGAAGATATGTTGACCAGTTAGAGGCATTACGGCTTCTGGACGAATCAATGGTGCCGCTTCTCCGCTCCAAGACTGCCAAAATGCCAATTGCTTCTTGATCTGTTTCTGGGAAATATCACCAACCACAACAATTTGTGCCCCTTGTGGTGTGTAGTGCTTGCGATAGAAGCGCTTCACGTCATCAAGCGTAATTGAAGCAATCGACGCTTCAGTACCATCAGATGAGCGACCAAATACAGACTTTCCAAACAACACCTCTCTCGTCGCTTGTGATGCCATCCAGCTTGGTTTCTGATGCTGGTAAACCAAGCCTTCTAGCGTTTGTGCTTTCAAGCGGTCGAAGTCTTCCTGTTTCATAGCAGGGTGGAATAGCGCATCCTCGAGCAACGCTAAGGTCTCTGGCAAGTTCTTCGCTAGAGCCGAGACCGACACGCGTGTGGTGTAAGCTCCTGCGCTAAATCCAATTCGGCTACCTAATCGATCGAGCTCCGCTTGCAGTTCTTCCACACTACGTTTTGTGGTTCCTTCCTCCATCATAGAAGCAGTTAGCCCTGCCAAGCCTTCTTTCCCCTTCTCAACATAGCGATCGCCTGCAGGCAACTGGAAGTGAATCTCCACCGTTGGTGTTTCCCGCGTTTCTGTACCTAGCAACTCACTGCCATTATCGAACTGTAAGCTATACAGCTCTGGCATCTTAGCTTTAATCCCTTCCGCGACTTTAGGCATAGCGCTACGATCAAAGGTGTCAACAGGTCGTCGGAATGCCAATTGGTCTTCCGTCACTTTGCTGTATTGGGGTAATGTTCTCGGCGGTGTCACGAAATTAGCAGGCTCAACCGCTATATCCTTACGGCCTTTAGGTACCACACTTAAGGTGACTTTATGCTTACCGTTGATGAAGGTGTCGTAAGCATTAGCCACATCCTGAGGAGTAACCGCACGTATCTGCTGTAACTGCTGTTCTAAACGATCTGGTTGACCAAAAAAGGTTTCGTTAGAGGCTAACTGTGAGACCTTGCCTTTGACACTTTGTAGTGCGAAAACAGCGCCTGATTCAGAAAGGCCAGTAATCTGTTTCAGTCTCTCTTCACTGATGCCTTGTTTTTCAAACTCATTTAACGTTGCTAACAACTCGTTGTATAGCGCTTTTAGACCATCTTTGTCTGTTGAAGCGCCCATGGCGTACACGTAAAAGTTACAAGCTAGCTCATTACAATCGCTGAATGCCCCGGCATTCAGCGCCTTTTGCGTTTTGATCAGTTTTTGATACAACAAACTATTGGTGCCACCACCGATGGCATCAGCCATTGCCTCAAGCACAGCTTGATCTTTTGCACCTCGATAGCTAGTCGTAGGCCAACCAATCACTACCATCGGCTGGCGAATACGATCTTCTAACGTCACGTAACGATCGTTTGGCAGCACGGCTGGCTGTTTTGGTGCCTTGTCGACCTCTGGTCCTCTAGGAATAGAGCCAAAGTATTTTTCTACCCATGCCAATGTTTGTGCTTTATCGATGTCACCACCAATGGTGAGTACAGCATTGTTTGGTCCATACCAACGTAGGAAAAATGCTTTAAGATCATTCACGTCAACACGATCAAGATCTTCAACATACCCAATTGGCTGCCAAGAATATGGATGTCCTTCAGGGAACATGGCTTCACCCATTTTTTCCCAAATAAGACCATAAGGACGATTATCATAGTTTTGAGCGCGTTCGTTTTTCACCGTATCACGCTGAATTTCGAATTTTTTCTGAGAAACTGCTCCAAGCAAAAAGCCCATACGATCCGCTTCAAGCCACAACATCTTCTCTAATTGGTTAGATGGAACGGTTTCAAAATAATTGGTGCGATCGCGCGTGGTCGTACCGTTTAAAGTGCCGCCCGCTTCGGTAATGATCTTAAAATGTTGCTGATCGCCGACGTGCTCTGAACCTTGGAACATCATATGTTCAAAGAAATGCGCGAAACCGGATTTTCCGGCCTCTTCACGAGCCGATCCCACATGGTAGGTAACATCCACATGCACTAAAGGATCCGAGTCATCGGGCGCTAAGATAACAGTGAGGCCATTTTCCAAGCGGTATTTTGAATAAGGAATCATGACCTTGTCTGGATCAGCTTTGGCCTCTTCAATTAAAGTGACACCTTTAGGCAAAGCACTACTGGCTTGATTTGACGGTTCGTTACTACTGCAACCGTATAGAAAGACCAGCGATAGAACGCCGAGCCAGATCTTATTCATAAATGCTCCTTAGAAAAGACCGTAGAAGATAGCGGTCAGCGCGATATAACGTAGCGCTTTACCAATCGCAATAAGTACAACACATGGCAGAAACTTCATACGCAGCCAACCTGCTGCTAAACATAATGGATCGCCAATGATCGGCAGCCAACTCAACAATAACGTCCAGTAGCCATACTTCTGTATCCATGCCATGGCTTTATGACCATGTTTCTCTTCCTGAGTTCGATTTGGCAACCAAATACCAATCCAGTAGTTGGTTACCCCCCCAAGAGTATTACCTATGGTAGCAACCAAAATCACCATGGCAGGGGCGTATTGTTGCAGACTTAAGGTCGCCACTAGCCCGGCTTCTGAACCACCTGGAAGTAAGGTCGCACTTAAAAATCCAGAAATAAAAAGAACCGCGAGTGCGGAGTCGGCAAACCATGACTCCGCTAGGAATTGAGAAAATGTTTCTAGCATTGCATATCAAGTAGGACTTTGCCGCGAGTGCGGCTGGTTTCGACTTGTTGGTGAGCCTCAACCACTTGTGAATAAGGGAAAACGTGCTGAATTTCGGTTTTTAGTAGTCCAACGCCTACCATGTACAGTAAGGTTTCCATCTGTTTGGTATCGGGAGACACTAGCATTCCACTCGCTTCAAAACCAAGAAGTTTGGCTTTTTCGCACACCAGCTCTGCCGTAATCGTCGGAATGGTGACAACTCGAGCATTATCTCTTAAACACTTAAGTGCATCTAACGCGACATCGCCACCGACTAGGTCAATCAGTACATCAACATCGCTTAGTCGCTCTGAAGCTGGCGCGAATTCATAATTGATAGCATGAGCACCTAATGTAGCCAAATAATCGAGATTGCGTTCACTGCAAGTCGTATACACCTCTGCTTTGGTCGCTACTGCTAGCTGAACCGCGATGTGACCAACGCCACCAGCACCCGCTAGGATTAACACTCTTTCGCCTTCTTGCACTTGCGCTATATTGATTGCTTGTGCGGCGGTTTGTCCAGCCAATGGCAACGCTGCCGCTGCTTCCAAGGCAACCGTGTTAGGCAATGCAGTAAGCTCTGTTTCGGGCACACATACGTATTGACTATAACCACCCGCACGAAGAGGGAAACCAATAAACCCCACAACCTCTTGGCCTACTTCAAACGTTTGTGCGCCTTCACCTAAGCCTGCAATTGAACCCGAGATATCATAACCAGGCACCCAAGGTAAGTTATCTTTGTTTTCAGCCGCCGCCCACCCCAATCCAGCACGTGTCTTCACATCAATAGGATTAATTCCAGCATAGGCGACTTTTATCAATACCTCGCCGGCTTTTGGTTGAGGAATATCGACCTCCTGAAATGCCAATACTTCTGCTGAACCAAATTCTGGGATGACTATTTGTTTACACTTCATCGCGGCTTCCTCTTCCGATTTAAGATTCCATAGTAACGAAATACCGGTTTGAGTCTAGATTATCTTTTCATCAACTCACACCCAGTATGTAACAAATTCAATCACTTTTGTGACTCTTTGTCTTGAGCTGATAACCAAAAATAAAAAAGGGGGAGCCTAAGCTCCCCCGATTAATACCATAGGGATTCGCATTTAGCCTACCAGAGCCAACAAGATACCTGCTGCTACCGCCGAGCCCAATACGCCAGCAACGTTAGGACCCATTGCATGCATCAATAGGAAATTTTGTGGGTTAGCTTGTAAACCCACCTTATTCACAACACGTGCAGCCATAGGTACCGCAGAAACACCTGCCGCACCAATCAATGGGTTAATGTCTTCTTTAGAGTACTTGTTAAGCAACTTCGCCATTAATACCCCAGCCCCAGTACCGATACTAAAAGCAACCGCGCCGAGAGCAAGAATACCCAGAGTCTCAAAGTTTAAGAACTCTTCCGCTTGAAGCTTCGAACCGACACCAAGACCTAAGAAGATCGTCACAATATTGATGAGCTCATTTTGTGCCGTTTTCGATAATCGATCGACAACGCCCGCCTCTCGCATCAAGTTGCCCAGACAGAACATCCCCACTAAAGGTGTCGCAGAAGGGAGGAACAAGATAGTCATCAACAACACGGCCAATGGGAATAAGATCTTCTCGCCCTTACTAACATGGCGAAGTTGTGCCATCTTAATAGTACGCTCTTCTGGCGTGGTCAACGCTTTCATAATCGGCGGCTGGATAATCGGAACCAGTGCCATGTAGCTATAAGCAGCGACAGCAATTGCACCGAGAAGATCCGGCGAAAGTCGGCTTGCTAAGAAGATAGCCGTTGGCCCATCTGCACCGCCGATGATGGCAATGGAAGCGGCATCTTGCATGGAGAACTCCATACCTGGTACATAGTTCAGCAAAATTGCACCAAACAAGGTGGCAAAGATACCAAATTGAGCCGCAGCCCCTAACCATAAGGTTTTCGGGTTAGCGATTAATGCTCCAAAGTCAGTCATTGCTCCAACACCCATAAAGATGAGTAATGGGAAGACGCCAGACTCGATACCGATATAATAGACGTAGTACAGCAAACCACCCGGCTCGGTAAAACCAGCATTCGGAATATTCGCCAAAATAGCGCCAAAGCCAATAGGTAAAAGCAGTAGTGGTTCAAAGCCCTTACGAATCGCTAAGAGCAACAAGGTGCATCCGACCAAGATCATGCAGATTTGGCCGAATTCAAAGTTAGCGATCCCTGTTTCTGACCATAAGGTCATCAATCCTTCCATGGTGCTCCCTTACGCTAAGCTAACAAGAGGCGCGCCTACAACGACAGCATCACCTTCTTTCACGTGTACATCTTGAACCACACCGCTTTGCGCAGCACGCACTTCTGTTTCCATCTTCATCGCTTCTAAGATAAGTAGCACGTCACCTTCTTGAACTTGAGCACCAGATGCGACATTAACTTTAAAGATATTCCCCGCTAACGGAGCAGACACCGCTTCAACATTCGTTGCAGCTGCAGGTGCTGGAGTGGCAGCAGTAGCCCCTGATGCTGGTGTCACTGAAGTAAGCTCACCTTTTGGACCCACTTCAACATCATAAACCTGACCATCGACTTTCACGCTGTATGACTCAATACCCGCAGTACTTGCTGCTGGAACTACAGTAGAGGCAGCAGGTTTTGCTTCTTCTTTACCAGGAGCAGGCTCAAATGCATCAGGGTTATGGCGATTCTTCAGGAACTTAAGACCCACTTGTGGGAAGAGCGCATAAGTTAGAACATCATCCACTGTATCTTCAGCAAGAGAAATACCATCGGATTTTGCTTTTTGCAGCAAATCTTCCGTCAATGTATCGAGCTCCGCTTCCAGCAAATCAGCTGGACGACAGGTAATTGCTTGAGCACCATCTAGAACTTTTGCTTGAAGTTCAGCGTTCACTTCTGCCGGTGCCTTACCATATTCCCCTTTAAGCACACCAGCTGTCTCTTTAGTAATACTCTTATAGCGCTCACCCGTTAATACGTTGATCACCGCTTGAGTACCAACGATCTGTGATGTTGGTGTTACCAAAGGAATAAAGCCAAGATCCTCACGAACTCTTGGGATTTCTTCGAGAACTTCATCGATACGATCCGCTGCACCTTGCTCTTTTAGCTGCCCTTCCATGTTGGTCAGCATACCACCTGGAACTTGCGCAATAAGGATACGTGAATCAACCCCTTTCAGTTGACCCTCCCATTTTGCATACTTCTTACGAACTTCACGGAAATACGCTGCGATAGGTTCAATCTGCTCGAGCTTAAGATTGGTGTCACGTTCAGTGCCTTGTAGCATTGCCACAACGGTTTCTGTAGGCGTGTGGCCATAGGTCTGACTCATTGAAGAGATAGCCGTATCTAGAATATCTATCCCAGCTTCGACCGCTTTAACCGCCGTCGCCGTTGATAGCCCGGTTGTTGCATGACAGTGCAGCGCCAGTGGCACTTCACATGATGATTTTATGCGTGAGATAAGTTCTTCGGCTTCATAAGGTTTAAGTAAGCCAGACATGTCTTTAATACATAAAGAGTGGCAACCTAAGTCTTCTAAGCGCTTGGCTAAATCAACCCATGTATCCGTATTATGTACAGGGCTTGTCGTATAAGACAGTGTACCTTGCGCGTGGGCACCAACATCAACGGCAGCTTTTACCGCTTTTTCGAAGTTGCGTACATCATTCATCGCGTCAAAAATACGAAACACGTCCATACCATTGGCATGGGCACGTTCAACAAATTTTTCCACCACATCGTCAGCATAGTGGCGGTAACCCAATAGGTTTTGTCCGCGCAATAGCATCTGCATTGGTGTGTTTGGCATGGCTTTTTTAAGTTCGCGCAAGCGTTCCCAAGGATCTTCACCCAAGAAACGAATACACGCATCAAAGGTGGCTCCCCCCCACGTTTCTAAAGACCAATATCCCACTTTATCGAGCTCGGCTGCGATAGGTAACATATCTTCAATACGCATCCGCGTTGCGAACAGAGACTGGTGGGCGTCACGAAGTACCACGTCCGTGATAGCTAGTGGTTTAGACATGCTCATTAACTCCTTTTAAGCTTTAACTCAATCTATTTAGCGGCCGAAGTGCGGTATTGATGAACAGCGGCAGAAATCGCTGCAACAACACTTGGGCTAACGCCATTTGAGGGGGATTGTTGTGTTTTAATTTTTGTAGGAACTGCGATCGGTTCGGGCACTTCTTCTGGTACCAATTTCGACATTAACCGAACGAGATAAACGAGGATTGTTAGGAATACAAATACAACAGCCATACCCGTGAACATTAGGGCGGCTGCGTCTCCTAGCAGGCTTCCAATATTAGTCATGTTGCGTCCTTTCTTTGTCATCCTGACAAGTTACTCAATCATAAAACGTGGCGTCACTGCACACAGATTGACAAGCAATGGTTCTTGCATTGATCCATTGCAAGAGGTCTAGGATTATCTCGATTGGTGAAAGTTTGTCAATTTTGTTTAATCTACAGTCGTCATTAAAACGTCATTCAAATGAAAAACTATGATGAGCACGACAATTTATGGTGTATTTGTACTTACACAGAACTTCATACTATGACTCAACCATAGATTTCAACATAAACAAACTGGGGTTGGAAAACTGAGACAGGCTTAAAATTACCGCGATTTATCCTTAAAAAACATCACGTTGTAATCATAAGGTTATTGATATGATAAATTTTTGTTAATAAAAAACCCCGCCTAAGCGAGGTTTCTAAATAATGGCGCGCTCGGAAGGATTCGAACCTTCGACCGCCTGGTTCGTAGCCAGG
>NZ_LQXO02000006.1 GCF_001639065.2 Vibrio barjaei | reverse complement strand
CATCTGGAAACCGCCATGAGTGGCAATTTGATCAAGCATGTGGTCGAAAAAGCCCATGCCCGTCGAGATTTCATTACCACCCGCTTCATCAAGATTTACAAATACCTTGATGTCCGTTTCTTTGGTAGTACGAATCACTTCCGCCGTGCGTGCTTTTACCGTTAAGTCTTTTAAGATTCTCGGCCAACCCATGGTCTCCGGATTGTACTGAATTCCACGAATCGCCATATTTTCAGCTAGCTGAAGGTCAGTTTGTCGGTCACCAATCACAGCTGAGGTTTTGAAATCCACTTTGCCACTTTGAAGATACTCTTTAACCAAACCAAGTTTTGGTTTACGGCATGAACAGTTGTCTTCATCAAAGTGCGGGCAAATTAAAACATCATCAAATTTAACGCCTTGAGACTCGAAGATTTCCATCATCATATTATGAGGAGCGTCAAAGTCTTCCTGAGGATAGCTAGCAGTACCTAAACCGTCTTGGTTAGTCACCATCACAAGGCGGTACCCTGCGTCTTGCAGAGCCAATAAACTTGGAATAACAAACGGCTCGAGTTTGAGTTTATCCAAACGGTCAACTTGAAAATCCACTGGAGGCTCAACAATTAACGTACCATCACGGTCTATAAATAATATTTTCTGTTGGTTGCTCACTTTATAAATCCTTTTCTTGATGGCTAGCTTATGCCGCTGTTTGTTCTAGTTGATTGCGAATAAATGACAATGTCTTCTCACATTCATCACGATTACCAACACTGATTCTTACGCAGTTTTCAATCGGTGAATTTCTAAGAATAATTCCCGTATTCCACGCTGCTTTAAATAGTTCATCGCCATTAGCAAATTCAACGAGTAGATAATTACCCCAACCTTCATATACGGTAACACCTGGTAAGGTCGATAAACCTGCTTGTAGGTAGGCACGATTGGCATTGAGATCCAGCACCTGGAACTTAGCACGCGCTAACCCTTGTTCCGACAAGGCTTGCACCGCGATTTCCGCGACAGGAATTGGTACCGGATATGGTGCAATCACTTTAAGCAGTACGTTGATGAGCTCTTCATTGGCTAGTGTAAATCCGCAGCGAAGACCAGCCAAAGCGAAGGCTTTTGATAATGTACGTAAGATAGCTAAGTTCGGATATTGGGCCAACAAATCAACGGTTGACGCTTCTGGACAAAAATCGATATACGCTTCATCCATGACAACGATGGCCTTATCTTTGGTCATCTCCAATAAAGCGATAATGTCTTCACGCTTAACCAAATTCCCCGTTGGGTTGTTTGGGCTACATACGAACAGCACTTTGACGCCATCTAAATTGGCTTCGATTTCCGGCAAATTGAGCTGCCAATCAACAGTCAGCGGTACCGTTTTACGGTTAACACCAATGGTTTCAGCACTAATGGCGTACATGCCATAGGTCGGCGGACAGAATAGGATGCTATCTTCACCCGGCTCACAAAAAGCACGAATAAGTAACTCAATGCCTTCGTCGGCACCACGAGAAGTCAGAGTTTGTTCTGGTTTAACACCGGCGTATGCGGCATAGGCTTCGATTAGCGCTTTAGGCTGGCATTCGCTGTAGCGATTAAGACGCGCAAAATCTGTTTTATATTCATTATTAAATGGTGATTCATTAGCATTGAGCCAAATATCACCGCTACCGCCAATACGTCGTGCAGACATATACGGCGTTAGCTGTTGAACTTGTTTACGAGCGAGCTTTTCCATTAGTTACTCTCCTGCGCAAGCTTTTCGACACGAATAGTCACGGCACGCTTGTGCGCGTCCAGCCCTTCTGCCTCAGCCATAGTGACAACCGTCGGAGCCAGATTTCGTAACCCATCGGCAGTTAATTCTTGTACCGTCATTCGCTTCGAAAAGTCAGCTAAGCCCAAGCTTGAATAGGTACGAGTGTAACCATAAGTCGGCAGTACGTGGTTCGTACCTGAAGCGTAATCGCCCGCAGACTCTGGCGACCAATCACCCAAGAAAATAGAACCTGCGTTATCAAGTAGCGGCAACAGCTCACGTGGTGCTTTAGTCTGAACAATTAAGTGCTCAGGGCCATAGTAGTTTGAAATAGACACACACTGAGTGATCGATTCAGCGATAATAATGAGACTTGAGCCTAACGCTTGCTGCGCGATATCAGCACGCGACAATTGCTTGAGCTGTTTATTGACCGCCTCTGTTACTTGGTCTGCAATCACTGGAGATGGAGTGACAAGCACTACTTGAGAGTCTGGACCATGTTCAGCTTGGCTCAATAGATCGGCCGCGACAAAATCAGCATCCGCCGTTTCATCAGCAATAACCAACACTTCAGATGGGCCAGCAGGCATATCGATCGCTGCTCCACGGAAATCATTACTCACTTGACGCTTAGCTTCGGTAACATAGGCATTGCCCGGGCCGAAGATCTTATCTACTTTTGAAACGCTCTCTGTGCCATACGCCATCGCCGCTACGGCTTGACCACCACCGACGTTATATACTTCATCGATTTTACATAGCTTAGCAACATAGAGGATTTCATCCGCAATAGGCGGTGGGGAACATAGTACCACCTTACGACAACCAGCAATCTGAGCAGGAACCCCTAGCATGAGCACGGTTGATGGTAATGGTGCGCTGCCGCCCGGTATATACAGTCCAACAGTATTAATAGGACGAGTCACTTGCTCGCAGACAACGCCTGGCTGAGTTTCTACTCTCAGTAGTTCCGGACGCTGAGCTTTGTGGAACTTAGCGATATTAGAATACGCTTGCTCAAGCGCTTGTTTCATTGTTTCAGAAAGGCGCGATGATGCAGCTTCAATCTCTTCGTTAGAGACTCGAATTGAATCAGGTCGAACTCGATCAAACTTTTCTGTAAGATCTAGCAGCGCTTTGTCACCTTCACTACGAACTTGCTCGATAACCGCCGATACCGCAGAAGTAATATTTGCGCCTTCAGTAATCGCAGGACGCTCAAGAATAGACTCTTGTTGCGACTGACTTAATGATTGCCAAACTACAGTTCTCATAGCCTTACCCCATCATTTTCTCAATCGGAAGCACAAGGATAGAACTCGCTCCAAGTTCTTTCAGCTGTTCCATAGTTTCCCAGAACAAGTTCTCTGTACTAACTAGGTGAACAGCCACACGCTCTTTATCTGAAGATAGAGGTAATACTGTCGGATCTTCCGCACCCGGTAAAAGCGCTTTGATTTGCTCAAGTTTTGCGACCGGTGCGTGTAGCATGATGTATTTGGACTCTTTCGCTTGCTGAACACCTTGCATACGAGTTAGTAGCTTCTCGATAAGCGCCTCTTTGTCGGCATCAAACTCCCCTTTGCGCTGAATCAGTGTTGCTTTAGAACGGAAGATCACTTCCGCTTCTTTTAATCCGTTCGCTTCCAGTGTCGCCCCCGTAGAAACAAGGTCGGCAATAGCGTCCGCTAGACCAGCTCGCGGCGCAACCTCGACCGACCCTGTAAGCATACACGTGCTGAAGTCTACACCTTGCTCGTCCATATAAGCTTTCAGTAATTGTGGGTAAGTGGTCGCTATTCGTTTGCCTGCTAGATCTTGTGGACCGTTGTACGTTTCATCTTTGTCGATAGCAATAGATAAACGACAACCACCGAAATCAAGACGGCGAAGCGTTACAAACTCATTGGGTTCACCAAGTGCTTTACGGTCTAAACGAACTTCTTCTAGCTCATTCTCACCAATAAAGCCAAGATCGACGACACCATCCATGATCAAACCAGGGATATCATCATCACGAACCAACAGTAGATCGATTGGCATATTTAACGAGTGAACAACAAGACGCTCACCCATTACGTTGAACTTAACTCCGCATTTTTTTAGTAGGTCTTGGCTTTCTCTACTAAGACGACCTTTCTTTTGTATTGCGATTCTTAGGCGTTGTGTTTGCATTGCTGTATCCCTGTGCAAGATATTGATTTTTAAATTATAAAACGAAAAAACCCTCGGGAGCTTTGGTCTCCCGAGGGTTTAATTCTTTAAATCTTAAATCGAACCTCCGAGAGTTTTACCTATCTCTCGGGTATGCGTTCATCTCCCGAAAGATTAAGCTGGGTGATGATGGTGATGATGAATGTTCATATCAAAATTTAGCATACTTATGTTTAGGTCCTTTGTGTCTGTACCTTCACACTAACGAAGCTCATTATGATTTTCAACCACTATTTTGCAGATCAGCGCATTTTTTTTCCGTACTCGCCAACAAGTATGATTTGTTATTACGAATATCGGCAGAGGTAAGCTAAAAGACATAAAAAAGGAGCCTTGGGAGGCTCCTTGATATTAAAGCAATTTATTTATGCATTCGCTTCTTTAGCCATTCTTGCTTTAGATAAAGCAGAAAGAATGAAACAGACAAGTACAAACGTCACTGTTGAAGCACCGAATGAAAGTGCTACCGACGTTGTCATACCCAATGTAATAAAGCCAACACAAGAAACAAATGCCACTGACAATGCATATGGCAGCTGCGTAGACACGTGGTCAATATGGTTGCAACGTGCACCTGTCGATGACAAGATGGTCGTATCTGAGATTGGTGAACAGTGGTCACCAAATACTGAACCCGCTAACACCGCACCAAGCATTGGAAGCATCATTGCGATATCCGTCGCACCCGCCATATCACCTGCGATTGGTAACATAATTCCGAATGTACCCCATGATGTACCTGTCGAAAATGCCATTAGACCAGAAAGCATAAACAGAATAACTGGTAGCCAATGGACATCAATATTGCCTTGCACTGTTGACGATAGGTAAGCACCTGTTTTCATGTCACCAATGACAGAACCGATAGACCACGCAAAGAACAAAATCAGGATTGCGCCAAACATCGACTTAGCACCAATCCACATGGTCGTTGCAATATCAGCCGCAGAAAGCTTCTGTTTCACAACGGTATAGACTGCTGTTAATAAACCCGCAGAGCCGCCGTAAATTAAAGAAGTACCAACATCGGTATTCTCAAATGCACCAAGAACATTAAATGCAACGCCATCTGCCGCCAGAGCTTGACCACCAGTAAAGATCATCGCAGCTACCATCGCACCAATAAGGACAACAATGGGTAGAATCAGATCTGAAACTGAACCAAAGTCGCTTTCTTTAATATCCAACTCTTCATTCAGCTCATGAGCTTCAGCAGAATCGTTCTCTTTATCTTTATCAAAGCCAAGACCTTGTTTTGCACGAAGCTCGTGCTTACGCATTGGGCCCACATCTAATTGGAACCAAGCAACAGCGAACACCATTAATAGCGCAAACACTGCGTAAAAGTTCATTGGAATTAGGCGAACATACGCACCAATCGCTGAGTATTCAGTAATACCATGTGAGATAAGAATACCGCTGACGATAGTCATAATGTATGCACCCCAGCTCGAGGCTGGCATAAGCACACACATAGGAGCGGCTGTTGAATCTAAAATATAAGCAAGCTTAGCGCGCGATACGTAAAAGCGGTCAGTAACAGGGCGAGAAATCGCGCCAACTGCTAAGCTGTTAAAGTAATCATCAACAAAAATAAACACACCAAGGAATGCAGCAAGTAGCTTTGAGCCACGTTTACTTTTCACGCGTGCTTGTGCCCACTCAGCAAACGCTTTGGTACCACCTGACAACGTTAATAACGCCGTCATCATTCCAAGTAGCAATAGGAAGCCAACGATACTCATGTTCCAGGTGTTTAGACCACCATCTTCAATAACAACGCCGGATACTGTGTCATAGACATAGCCTGCAGCATTCATTACCGAGTAATCGTTAAGTAGAAAAGCGCCTAATACAATACCTACACCTAGGGAAAGCAAAACGCGACGTGTGATAATCGCCAAACTCAAAGCTACGATCGGCGGTAGCAGTGATAATGGTGACGAAGCAAAATCGATTAAATTCATGATCTTCAAAAACCAGTTTTAATTATGGTTAGAGATCTACTGCAGACATGCGTATCTATAAGTTCATACGCAAACGTTGAACTAAGCGAAAGGGAAGTGAACACTTCTCCCAACCCTACAGTAGCGCTCCATAGTTTAACAATATAATAGACTATGGCAGTGTTGTTCGTTTCGGATACAACCCCAGCGAGAGTGCTTGATATTCAACTCTCACTTCGGCGACAGCGCCTTTTTTTGTCGTTCATTGGCATCACCCCAACGACAAGGACTTTTCGCAGTCGCGCCTCTACATCAAAAGAAAAATCATTCACTACTATGCGTTAGCATGTTGAAAGAATGTTCTTACTTTTGCATTAGGTGGACGTCATTGTACTTACCAAAGCATCAATTGCAACATGAATGTTGCTATCACCTTGTAAACAGTGTTGCAGCTTAGTTATAACGCAGAGTTTAAATCAACCATTAACTACTCAGAGATAAACATTTTTTGAACGACCATCACTGACAACTTAATTTTATAGAAGTTCATTTATATCGATTTCAATCAATTCCATAATACTTACAAATAAACTATCAGTCCGAAGAACCATACTTAGTACAATATGCAACAAAATCCACTCAAAGTCCGTCTTTTGTGTAGTTCATACCAAGATCGGGTAATTATTAATGTTTTAGTTTCACCCGCTATATACGCCACTATGTATTTCTATCGCTGTCTATTATCAGGATTTTGTAAGAATTATTATATTTCTTCTCTTATCCACTAAGAAAATATTGTCAATTCAATATTTGCTGTTTATTATTAATCCGAACCAAATAATAATCTCATGGGAACTGTCATGTCTGAATTAACCAAAACTCTACTAAATATTCGTAGCCTACGTGCATTTGCTCGTGAGCTAACTATAGAACAACTAGAAGAAGCACTAGAAAAACTAACTACTGTTGTTGGTGAAAGACAAGAAGCTGAAGCAGAAGAAAGAGCAGCGAAAGAAGCACGCGAAGCTAAATTAAGTGAGTACGCTCAAATGATTGCTCAGGACGGTATTGACGTTGAAGACCTTATCGCTGCACTATCTGGTGAATCTAAAGGTAAAGCAAAGAGCAAACGTGCTCCTCGTCCAGCAAAATACAAATATGTAGACGCGAGTGGCGCTGAAAAAACTTGGACTGGTCAAGGTCGTACGCCTTCTGCAATCCAAACTGCTCTAGACGCAGGTAAATCTCTAGAAGAATTCGAAATCTAATATCTTTAAATAATATTAGATTTATAAAAAAAGCGCCTTTCGGCGCTTTTTTATTATCGTTCCCAATATGCCTCTTCAAGGCTATCTTCTTTCTCTGGCAGACCACGAGAAAGACGTGGAGAATGCTGGACCAGCACTTCATAGCTTGCTCGGTTTGAGTATTTGCATACTTGTGAGAAAGAAGAGTAAGTAAGATATGGATGTTGGTGCTTACTTGAGTTTGGCACATTTTCTTTATGGTATTTATTCGCTGCCATATCGTGCAGTAATGCGGATAAAGCTGCGTCGCCCGCACCATTGGTATTCTTGATTTTTTCTGGCCCACCCATATAAGGAGCAATATGTGAATAAACTTTCGTAGGATTTTCACATGCAGATTTTATAGCCGGCCGACTAAATTCATATCGGTTAAATTCAGCAATACACCCTGGTAATAATGGTAAAGAAGTTTCTCTTTTTGCGGCGTCCTCTGTATAACCGGCCATAAATAAACCGATTGGTCCAGCAGTACATAAAACAAGATCAACCCAATCAAGTGCTTTATCCGCAGCAGCCAATGGATCTTTTTCACCTGTTAATGCTTCAGCCTCATCCTCATTCATAGCAACAACCGAAACATGCTGTTTCAAAAAGTCTTGCCAATATTCCGGATCATCTTGAATAACGAAGCGAGTTCCCAACGTTAATACCACAGGTACGTCATATTTCTTCGCATATTCTATTGCCTGCATGGTTGCTTCTGGCATTGGGTCGCCATCTTTGCAACGAACTAGGTAGGCTGTTAATACCAATGCCGAGGCTTTCTTGAAAATTCTCTCAGGAATACTGTCCGCACGAAGTTGATTCATTTGACCTTCGCTAATTGCAAAAGTTCGCTCACCGTCTTCAGTAATTAACGTAAAACAACGTCCAATGGCACCATCGACGCCTTGCAAATAGTTTAAGTCCATACGGCTAGAGGTATTACATAGATATCGATAGCCATAACTACCGATTCGGATATCAGCACTCATTACACCTAACAATACAGATTTGTCATCTGCCAACACGGAAAAGTTATGTAATGTATTCCCTATTGTGCCCCCAGCAAACTCATTGGTAATAAGCTCTTGCTCTTTCAGTTCGTTATACAGATTTTCAGCTGCTTGGTCATCAATAACCAAAGAGTGCCCTTTGCTCAGTCCAAATTTATCAATAACACTACTATCCACTCGCGCTTCTATATCAACTAGAGTTTGGTCAATACCGATAATATGGGTTCTCGACATCTTTTTGCTAGTTTGAGATTGGCTGACTAATGGATCACGAGCGTGAACCGGAAAGTAATGCTTCGATTTTCTTTGGCCGGGGAATTTCATAAGGATATCTTCGTAACAGGAAACTAAGGGCGACAATTCTAACTCTGTATAGTTTACCTCGGCAACATAGGCAAACTTAGCAAACGTTTACGCTACGATTTTTTTATCACTGGCCTTGTTTTTCACTCTATTTGTACACACATTCATGCTCTTAGAAAGTGTGATTTAGTTCGCGGATCTGTATTGCGCCTTCGGTTTCTGCTAGAATCTGCGTCCAATTGATATAGGTGGTATTTTAACATGTCTGATAACAGCCAAAAGAAAGTGATTGTCGGTATGTCCGGCGGTGTAGACTCCTCTGTTTCTGCCTACCTTCTGAAACAGCAAGGCTACCAAGTAGAAGGCCTGTTCATGAAGAACTGGGAAGAAGATGATAATGAGGAATATTGTACTGCAGCGGAAGATTTAGCCGACGCACAAGCGGTCTGTGATAAGTTAGGTATCCACCTACATACGATAAACTTTGCTGCTGAATACTGGGATAATGTATTCGAGTATTTCTTGGCAGAATACAAAGCGGGTCGTACACCCAACCCAGATATTCTTTGTAACAAAGAAATCAAATTTAAAGCATTTTTAGAATTTGCAGACGAAGTTCTCGATGCTGACTATATCGCAATGGGTCACTACGTTAGCCGTACCTTCCCTGAAAACGGTGAAAAGCCGCAAATGCTTCGCGGTTTGGACAGTAACAAAGACCAGAGTTACTTCCTTTACACATTAAGTCACGACCAAGTGGCTCGTAGCTTGTTCCCTGTAGGCGAGTTAGAGAAACCAGAAGTGCGTCGCATCGCCGAAGAGCAAGGCTTAATTACCGCGAAGAAAAAGGACTCGACAGGTATTTGTTTTATTGGTGAGCGCAAATTTACAGACTTCTTGTCTCGCTATTTGCCAGCACAACCGGGTAAAATTGAAACACCGGAAGGTAAAGTCATTGGTGAACACCAAGGTCTGATGTACCACACATTGGGTCAACGTAAAGGGTTACATATTGGGGGCCAAAAAGGTGGCGGCGGTAACGAAGATCCATGGTATGTTGCTGAAAAAGATCTTGAGCGTAATGTATTGATTGCGGTTCAAGGTGCTGATCATCCGTTACTTAAATCAAACGGACTGCGTGCATCTCAACTTCATTGGGTGAGTCGCGAAGCGATTAAAGAACCAGTGCAATGCACAGTGAAAACGCGCTACCGTCAACAAGATATCCCTTGTACGATTATCCCAATTGACGATGACAACATTAAGGTTATCTTTGATGAACCACAAGTAGCTGTCACTCCGGGACAGTCTGCTGTCTTCTATAGCAACAATGTTTGCTTGGGCGGCGGTATCATCGAAGAGCGTATCTAACATTTTTTAGTTTATTATCTTAGGAGAGCTACGTGGCTAATACACTTTATGACCGTACAATAGCATTTGCAGGAATATGCCAAGCCGTTGCCCTTGTTCAACGTGTTGCTAAAGACGGTTACTGTGATTCAGACGCGTTCGAAACTTCTATCAAAGCCATTACCAACATGAACCCATCCAGTACTTTGGATGTATTTGGTGTTGAATCCGACCTTAAAGTTGGACTCGAGTGTTTGGTAAAAGGCATTGATAGCACACCAAGCGGAAGTGAGATTACTCGTTACATCATCAGCCTAATGGCACTAGAGCGTAAACTGAACGGACGTAATGATGCCATGTCTCAACTTGGTGACCGATTACAAATGGTCAGTCGTCAACTTGAGCACTATGAGCTTCTTGACGAGCAGATGATCAGTAATTTAGCTAGCGTTTATTTGGATGTCATTAGTCCGATTGGTCCTAGAATTCAAGTGACAGGCACTCCTGCAGTACTGCAACAAACAGGCACCCAGCAAAAGGTGCGCGCGCTTCTGTTGTCGGGTATCCGTAGCGCAGTGCTTTGGCGACAGGTAGGTGGCAAACGACGTCACCTCGTGTTCGGTCGTAAGAAAATGATCGAACAAGCTCAGATTCTACTCGCTAGAATGTAATCATCGACTCGCGACCTTGTCGCGAGTTATTTTTTCCTACCAAAATAAATTTAGCGCAAACGTTTGCGCAATATTCGTGACAAATGCCGCAGTTATTGGTATAAAGCTCACGAAATTTAGAAACCCAATTCAGGAGAACATCATGGAACTGTCAGCATTGACTGCTGTTTCACCAGTAGACGGCCGTTACGGTAGTAAGACAACTGCACTTCGCAGCATCTTTAGTGAGTTTGGCCTACTAAAGTACCGCTCTATCGTTGAAATTCGTTGGTTGCAAAAACTAGCAGCAACGGATGCGATCAAAGAAGTTCCAGCATTCAGTGCCGAAGCTAACCAGTTTCTTGATGAGCTAGCCGCTAACTTTAGCGAAGAAGATGCGGCGCGTATTAAAGAGATCGAGCGCACTACTAACCACGATGTAAAAGCGGTTGAGTACTTCCTAAAAGAGAAAGTCGCTGGCGTTCCTGAACTGCACGCGGTAAACGAGTTCATCCACTTTGCATGTACTTCTGAAGATATCAACAACACGTCTCATGCTCTTATGCTTAAAGAAGCACGCGATACTGTGGTTCTTCCTGAGATCCGCAATATCATCGATGCGATCAGCAAACTAGCTGAAGAGTACCGTGACATTCCTTTGCTTTCACGTACCCACGGCCAACCTGCCTCACCTACTACTATGGGTAAAGAGATGGCAAACGTTGCTTACCGTATGGAGCGTCAATACAAGCAAATCGAAGCTGTAGAAATCCTAGGTAAGATTAATGGCGCGGTTGGTAACTACAACGCTCACCTATCTGCTTACCCTGAGTTGGATTGGCACAAATTTAGTGAAGAGTTCATTACTGAATCTCTAGGCGTAACTTGGAACCCTTACACGACTCAGATTGAACCACACGATTACATTGCAGAGTTGTTTGACGCTATTGCTCGTTTCAACACTATCCTAATTGACTTTGACCGTGACGTATGGGGTTACATCGCTCTTGGCCACTTCAAGCAAAAAACGATTGCTGGTGAAATCGGCTCTTCAACTATGCCTCACAAAGTTAACCCAATCGACTTTGAAAACTCGGAAGGTAACCTAGGCCTAGCCAATGCTGTGTTCGCTCACCTAGCACAGAAACTGCCAGTTTCTCGTTGGCAACGTGACCTTACTGACTCCACGGTACTTCGTAACCTAGGTGTTGGTTGTGGTTATGCCATCATCGCTTATACGTCGACACTAAAAGGCATCAGCAAGCTTGAAGTTAACCGTGAAGCACTTCTTGCTGAGTTAGACAAAAACTGGGAAGTACTTGCAGAGCCAGTACAAACGGTTATGCGTCGTTACGGTATCGAAAAACCTTACGAGAAACTAAAAGAGTTAACTCGTGGTAAGCGCGTAGATGGCGAAGCAATGCGCAGCTTCATCGATGGCCTGGAATTGCCAGAAGAAGAGAAAGCACGCTTGAAGTTAATGACGCCGGCTAACTACATCGGTCAAGCAATCGAGCTCACCGATAAACTGTAATCATTAATCAATACATAAACTCAAAAAGGCTGCTTATATTGCAGCCTTTTTTGTGGAGATCATCAACGATAAGTGTTCTAGACTGCCGCTATTGAGTTCTACTGTTTTTGGAAAAACAGTGTGATCTTTCCTAACTCGATACCAAACTTGCGGATGCTCGTTAGGTTAAATACATGCTTATCATCTTGGCGATACAACCAATCATCGAATGCCACGGTATAGGTTGAGCCATCAACCTTGAGTTCGAAGTCGTACTGCCATTGTAAAGCGTTGCCTTCTTCCTTACCGATTGCCGCACCAATGATGTCATCGGCTACCCCGCGATATGAACCATCTTTGAGCTTTTCAATGGTCCAAATCCTTTGGTCAATTTCCCCGTCATCAAAAACGAAGTCTTCAACTAGGACAAGCTTATTGTTCTGCACTGTGCCGACAATAGTGACGTCAAAGCGTCGGTTCTGTTTATTGGTATAGTCTTGAACCATTCCCCAAGCTTTTGTCTCTCCTTCAAAGTACCCGAACAAGTCAAATCTTGGGTCGCTGTTTTTATAATCTGGCAGGTCTGCACTACAGGCACCTAACATGAGTACAAGCGGCAGTGTAAGCCAACGAAATAACGTCATCTATTCATCCCTATTAGTTGGGCTCTGAGTTTCGGATACTGGCTATTTGGAGCTAGCCAAATACCAAGGAAGCCGTCGTTCAACGACTCATCATCTATAGACCCTACCAGCTGAAGTGGTTTCTGATTCGTAAGATAATAGAATTTGCCCGATGTTCCATCACTGACATAAATGAGCTGCTGTCCATCTGAAACACTTGGGAAAATATCGTATAACTTGGCAATCCATTGATTTCTTGTCGCTTTATCGACACCCATTTTTTGCCATTGGTCTAGCGTCGCATCTAAAAGTTGTTGTCGACTGATGTCTCTTTGGTACTGAATTCTTAATGCTATGGGATGGGGAGAAACATCTTCTGACACTTCGTATATACCTTGAGGTGCAAGCAATTGAGAACGATAGACGTCAAAGAACAACCAACTTAATTGCGCCTCCCCAACGACTTGCCACTGGCCCCACGCTTGATAACTGACGGGGGAATCTTTGGAGGCGACTGCGTTATGAGAACTCAGTAACAAGCTCAGCACGACCGCCAAAATCATCTTATGTTTCATGAGTCCAACTTCTCTCGTTTGGTCTTGGATATCGCACAATTATGTAAACGATTAAGACCCATTCAATAAAAAGGATTCCGAGAGTGACCTGCATCGAGTAATGCGTAGTTACAGCCCCAAGCTTAAAACCCGCCAAGTAACTAATCGCTCCACCGAATCCACCAATTATTGATACGAGCAGAATTGGGTAAGACGTCAAAAAAGTTTTCAAATAAAACGCATACCAAGAAAAAATTAACCAAAGCGCCATGAGCCATACTGGCAAAACATGAGTGTCGAACACAAGTAGACTAGCGAACATGTTCAGACTATCAATAACTAGGCCAGCGACAACCAACAGCGACAGTTGCAATAAGCGAAGGTTTAGCATTCGATACGAAATCAAAATCGTGACAATACTCAATGTCAGCGCTAGCCACTGAAACCTTGTTTGACCAATGACTGACAGTAACCAGATCACCTGAAACCAACTACTGATAATGAGAAGTTTCCACCCTGGTGACATGTTGTGACCTCCCCTATTTAGCATCAAACGTTTTATTAACGACCACGCTGGAATGTAATATGAACAGTACTGATACTTTTTGCCCTAAACCCGCCTTCGCAATAACAAAAATAGTAGCGCCACATACGGATAAATCGCTCGTCGTAGCCCAAGGATCTGACTCTCTCTAATGATGCTTCAAACCTTAGACGCCAATCCACCAATGTCTTCGCGTAATCCAAGCCAATATCAAACAGATCTCTCACGATGAGATCCGTGTGCTTAGTACTGTTAGTGGTGAGCGCTGTGATGGAGGGCAAGAAGCCCCCTGGGAAAATGTACTTCTGAATAAAGTCGACATTATCGGCATAGTAATCGTATCGCTGATCAGCAATAGTAATAGCCTGAATCGCCATCAAACCTTGGGGCTTTAGTAAAGACTGGCACTTTTGTAGATAGGAAACTAAGTATTGCTTACCAACTGCTTCAATCATTTCGATGGAAACAAGCTTATCGAATTCTCCCTCGAGTAAGCGATAGTCTTGCTTCAAGAGAGTAATCTTATCTTCGAGTCCTGCTTTTTCGACCTGCTGTTTTGCGTAATCAAACTGCTCATCAGAAATAGTGGTTGTGGTGACGTGACATCCATAGTGTTTGGCCATATAGATCGCCATACCGCCCCACCCTGTGCCTATTTCTATTACGTGATCTTCCGGTACCAATTGCAATTGCTGACAAAGCCGTTCCATTTTATTGAGTTGGGCTTGTTCTAGCGTGTCTGTCGGACTTACATAAATGCCCGAAGAGTAAAGCATTCTCTCATCGAGAAATGTCTCATAAAGACTGTTACCCAAGTCGTAATGCGCTTGAATATTCTCTTTTGACTTAGTGACCGTATTACGGTTCACCCAATGCCCGAGTTTATACATTACTTTCGTGAGTAGACTCGATTGGTCTTCAATAGAATCAAGAGCGGCTAGGTTGACCGCCATCAATTCCATTAAAGCGGACAAATCAGGGCTATCCCACCAATCATCCATGTACGCTTCACCCGCTGCTATACTACCTCCTTGGATTAGTCGACGGTAAAACTCTGGGTGTTTCACTTCGATAATCGCCGTCGGTTCCCCGCCTTTGGGTTTACCAAAGCGTTCACCAACATGTTTGCCGACACTTCCTTCTTCTTGAAAGCTCTCTATGATGGTTAAACAACCAATCTCTAGCTTGTATAAACATTTGAATGCAATACTTTTCGCGGTTTTTTGTAAACCAGTTAGGGCTCTAGGCGCCTCTATAGAGGTCGTATTTAACATGTTGAATTCTCCCTAATTCTTTGAGTTCGTATGCTGCGAAAATTCGTCAGAAGGAGCTGAATGAGCCGAAGCCTTCTTGGGTTTAGAGTGGTCATAGATGGGTGTTCCTTTAAGCCATAGCTTTAAGGCGTGCCAATATATCCCCATCACGACTTTCACCGTCATAATTGGGGTTTTGACCAGTTGCCGGATTAAATTTTTTGAGGTAAACGCACGCCCTTTCATTGACAAAGTGGCATCAAACACTTTCTCTGACTTGTGACACGCTAAGTACACAAACAAGCGCTGCCCTAGCGGCTTCAGACGCCACTGATACTGCTGATCCAAAGGATTAAACGGAGAAACGTGGAATGCCTTGTCATGGCGCCAATTTTGATGGTTTACGCCCTTGTCAGCCTCTATGGCGTAATAGTGCCTTTCATTCCAAGGGGTGTTACTTACTTCTGCCAACAGATAACGCCAGTTATCCTCATCATCATAAAGGTAATAGAAGTTGACCGGACTGAAATACAGACCGAGATATCTCAGATGGCAAACCGCAACCACTCTGCCCTTGACTCTTTCACCAGTCAGTTCTTCAACTTTATTTTGCACCGCCAACTTCAAATCACCTTCACCTAAGTAGTCTTCTCGGCGAAATCGAGCCCAATGCCACCAACGTTCCCCAAAACCCCATACTTTTTGCTGCAAGCAACCAAGCTCATCCAAATCGATAGCAGGCATAAACAACGGATAATCTAAATGGTGCTTGGTAGGCGTATAGCGACGATGCGCTACGTGCCCAACCATAAGTTGGCTGTTGGAAACCATCACGCAGCTCCTCGTGCAGAGCCGGAATCATCGTCAACACCGGTTAAGATACCTTCAACTACGTCTAACGCACTCTTCACTCCATCTTCATGGAATCCGTTGTACCAATAAGCTCCGCAAAACCAAGTGTTATTTTGTCCCCACAGTTCTTCTCTATGTTGCTGTGCTTCGATACTTTGGGTCGTAAACACTGGGTGGTTGTAGTTGAAGGTCCTGAGGATTTTGGAGCGGTCAATCACGTTAGATGAATTGAGCGACACACAGAATGTCGTATCAGAGTCAATATGCTGAAGAATATTCATGTCATAGGTCAATGTCGGCAAGCGAGCTTGTTCATCCTCCGAGCCATCTAACGCGTAGTTCCACGACGCCCATGCAGACTTTCTCACTGGAAGTAGACTTTCATCGCAATGCAGCACTACTTCATTTGATTGATACTCCATAGCACCAAGAATCGATAACTCGGATTGTGTCGGCTCGGCAAGCATCGTTAACGCTTGGTCGCTATGACAAGCAAAAACCACTCTGTCAAAACGTTCTGACTTGCCATTAGACGTTACTGTAACACCAGCAGAATCGCGAGAAACCGACGTGACAGGGGAGCTCAATCGGATCTGATCTGCAAAGCCCTGGGTCAGCGGACCGATATAACTGCGAGATCCACCTTCAATCACATACCACTGCGGTCTATTAACCACATCAAGCAAACCATGATTTAGGAAAAAGCGTAGAAAGAAACCAAGCGGGAATGCTCGCATATCGGCTAGAGTCGAGGACCAAATCGCAGCGCCCATTGGCAAGATGTAGTTTTGAGTGAAATAATCAGAGAAACGATGATGACTTAAAAAGTCGCCTAGCGTTTGAGTTGCTAGCAGGGATTTTTCTGATTCCGCAGACGATTTAGCAAGCTTGTTGAACCTTAATATTTCAAAGATAAAGCGGTAAAAGGTCGGGCTGAGTAGATTGCGTTTTTGGGCGAACAAGGTTGATAGTGTATGACCGTTGTACTCTAAGCCCGTGGCTGCATTCTTGACGCTAAAACTCATTTGTGTGGGAATACCCTTTACTCCAACCTCATCCATCATTCTCATAAAATTAGGATAAGTTCTATCGTTATAAACGATAAATCCAGTATCGATGGCATAGGACTTTCCTTGTACCTCAACGTCCACTGTGGCGGTATGACCACCAATGTAATCATTGGCTTCAAACAGAGTTACATCGTGATGGTTATGTAGATAGTAACCACACGTTAAGCCTGAAATTCCTGTACCGATAATTGCTATTTTCATAGAAGAATGTCCTATACCTATCACGATTTATTAAGCAAACGTGTTACTAATTTAGTTTGTAAGCCATAAGGTAAGATACCAACAAGGCGAAGAGTCCATGTGAAGCGCTTGGGGAAATAAATGTAGGCGGATCGTTTAACTATTCCATTTTGAATCGCATTTGACGCTTCTTCTACCGATACCATCATCGGCATATCAAAATCGTTTTTATCCGTAAGTGGGGTTTTCACAAATCCAGGGAAAACACAGCTGATGGCAACCCCTTTGTTTTTCCAATCGAGCTGTAGAGTGCGCACTAAATAGGTGACAGCGGCTTTCGAAGCACCGTAAGCTTCAGCACGAGGCAGAGCCAACTCGCCCGCTATTGAACTGACGACCACAACATGATGTTCCGATGACAATCTTGTCTGCATTTGTTCCAGTACATTCACGGTCCCCATCACATTGACTGTGATCACTCGC
Organism: Vibrio barjaei; assembly: GCF_001639065.2. Taxonomy (GTDB): domain Bacteria; phylum Pseudomonadota; class Gammaproteobacteria; order Enterobacterales; family Vibrionaceae; genus Vibrio; species Vibrio barjaei. The sequence goes on along the minus strand of NZ_LQXO02000006.1, from coordinate 272,585 downwards.
TCTATCAACGCTGCGTCAATCACCCCTTCATCGATGTATTCGCAGTCACCAGCATTGACTATCCACAGCGTTGGAACTTGTTCAATCTTGCTAAATGCCTGCGCTACCGCTTCCCTATCGGTTACGTCAAACGAAAGTGGAACGATATTCTCTCTCCCCGCTTGTAACGAATGAAGTTTCGCCTCTGAACGCCCGCAGGCGTAGACAAGATAACCTTTTTCAGCATAATCATTAGCTAACTGCCATCCTATGCCCGATGACGCGCCAGTAATGAAGACGGATTGATGCGAGTGCTCCATTACTTACCCAACCTCTGTTTAATGTTTTTAATCACAAAACCGAGTAACGGTATGTTTTCGTAAAGCATTTCCCCTAGATCGAAGTAATCCCGATGAAAGATGACTCGATCCCCGCTGAAACGAATGTGACTAACTCCATTTACTTCAACGGCTTCTCCCCCATTAAGCTTGGGATGCTGTAACTGCATGGTCCAAGTGAGAAAACCTGAATCTTCTACCTGTTGATGATGACGAATGTCAAAATCACATTTGATGACATTGGTATACAAAGAATCGAAATAAGCGGAAAGCTGCTCCCACCCCTCTAAGCGATGAGCTGAGTCCTCAAACACCACATCCTTGTGATAAATCTGTTCAAGAAGATGCAGGTTGTTCTTGTTTAGCTTCTGATACACCTCGCTAACTATTTCTATATTCATAACAACCCTTAATTCGTTTTTTCAAAAGTCTTTAAAGTACAAGCTAGTACAGCCTGAAAGTTATACAAGATTTGGAAAGTACAACTTTTTGTATAAGTGTTACGGTGGGGAGGTTTGAAAGGATCAAAAAAAAAGCTTGGAAATTTTTCCAAGCTTTTTAACAAGTTCTAAGAATTAGTACTGTTGATTTCTTAACGCATCAATACGCTTTTCTAGTGGCGGGTGGCTCATTAGAAGTTCGGTCATCGATCGCTTACCGTTGATGCCAAATGCCATCATCGAACCTTCAAGATGAGACTCTTGGCTCATTTTCAATCTTTCTAGTGCTGCAATCATCTTCTGTTTGCCAACAAGACTTGCCGCCCCCGAATCCGCATGGAACTCACGATGGCGGCTATACCACATAGTGATAAAGCTCGCTAGGAAGCCAAACACCAGTTCAAGCACCATAGAAACACCGAAGTACACCATCATGTTAGTGCCGCCTTCGCCTTCATCGCTGTTATTGTTTGACGCAACAATATTAGCGATAAAGCGAGATAGGAAGATAACGAAGGTATTCACGACACCTTGCATTAGCGTCATAGTAACCATGTCGCCGTTCGCGATATGGCTAACTTCGTGGGCAAGTACAGCTTCTGCTTCGTCTCGTGTCATATTGTGTAATAGGCCGCTAGACACAGCCACCAACGAGTCATCTCTCTTTGCACCCGTCGCAAATGCGTTAATATCTGGAGAATCATAAATCGCAACGGTTGGCATACCGATGCCCGCCTGCTGAGATTGTCGACTGACTGTTTCTAGTAACCAATGCTCTGTTTCATTACGAGGGCTTTCGATCACCATCCCACCAACTGAACGTAGCGCCATTTTCTTTGACATCATCAAAGAGATGAATGAGCCGCCAAATCCAAATACTGCCGCCATGACTAATAAACCCGACAGACTGCCCGGTTGCATGCCAGTAACTGCATAGACAATGTTAAGGACAACACTTAACACTAGAACCACAGCAAGGTTAGTTGCTAGGAAGAGTAATACTCGCTTCATTCACATTTCTCCAAATTAAGAAGCTTGATTATGACGAAAATGCCATTTTGCTTATAGTTTTAGTCAAAGTTCTACGGCCCAAGTTTGAGATCCGTGTGGCATTTTTCGATTTCACTATATACATATAGTCTTAGATTTAAAAATCAAGGTTAAGCTTTAAATTGAAACAAACGGTTAATATCTTGATTACTTCATAAACTATAAGCTCATGAAATAACAGAGATGCACATCAACCACATCAAAATGCAATTATATGCATAATATATATTGAGCTAAGATTTCATTGTGATTGATGAAAAGGTCTTAGACTTTGGTCGTATTGTGAGTGATAAGCGTGCGAGTTAAAGTCCAGTGAGATTGAACACTCCATGTCGAAAAGGAAAATACCATGGTAGAGAACAACAACTTTCAGATGGCAATTGATTTGCTTTGCTGCCACCTCGGTATCAGCGAAGACGAAGCTCGTGAGCAACTAGGTATTCAAGACACTACTGAGCTAGACATTCATCTTATGGAAACTCAGTCTGCACTTATGGGCCTATCGGAAGATAAGTAACTTCCTACATGTTATCTAATTAAAAAGGGCTGTCACAATGACAGCCCTTTGCATTTATATGCTTTCGAGTACATCTAACTTGATGTATTTGCCTAAGTCTCGCTTCTTACAGCCAGGAACGTAAGGCACCTCCCCTAACTTGGGCGCATCAATTTTATTTTCTAGCATCTCTATAATTTCAGCGTAATGCTCAACGCCTGGATTTACGCGGTTAGCCACCCATCCGACTAATTCAAGACCATCCGCTTTAATCGCTTCAGCAGTAAGCATAGCGTGGCTCAAACAGCCCAATTTAATACCCACGACCAAGACAACCGGTAACTTTTCTTGTTGAACCCAAGTCGACAGACAATCGTCTTTCGAAACTGGTACGCGCCAACCACCAGCGCCTTCAACTAACACAAAGTCACTGTTTTCTTTATGCAGGTGTAAGGTTGTAGAGAGCTTGTCGTAACTAATTACTTCATCATCAGCTATCGCAGCAATATGCGGCGACGCAGGTAACGAAAGCGCATAAGGATTGACTAAGTCGTAGTCGATATCTTGATTCGCAGCCGCTTGAAGATGTAACGCATCTGAATTTCTCAGACCGTGTTCTGTAATTTCGCATCCTGCTGCGACAGGCTTATACCCTATCGTTGATTTTCCTTGTGCACCTACAGCACTTAATATCGCTTTTGATACAACGGTTTTCCCAACTTCAGTATCCGTACCGGCAATAAATAGTGCTTTCATCATAATGCAACTGACCCCAAACAAATTTGATAACTAGCAGGTAGCAACCCATCTTGGTTTGCGTATTTTTGATATTCCATTTCAAGTGCCCTTAGAGCCTGTTTACCAGTAAACCCTTTTGAGCGACCTTCTACGTGATTGGCTCCTATGCCTTTCAAGTCCTTCATCAAACCAAGTGCGGTGCGATACCACATAACCATTTCCGGCAAGTCTAGTTGATGGTCACGACATCCAGATTGCGCTAACGCAATTTTTACCTGATTCAACGTCGTAAAGTCGTTTACATGTTGATATGCATCAATTTTACCCCATGACCTCTTTAGTTCTTTAAGAGAACCATCAATAAGAGATGAGAAGAATACAGCACCACCGGCTCTGGTAACGCGCTTCATCTCTCGCAGCGGTATCGACAAATCCGCACACCACTGTAAAGCCAAGCTGGAGACTACATAGTCAAATTCAGCTGACGTAAAAGGTAGCTGCTCAGCGTCTGCCAATTGATAAGTCACATTTTCGATACCACAACGACGTTGAGCCTCAGTTAACATCTCAGCGGAGAGATCAGCACAAACCACCTCAGCGCCTCTAAGCAGCAACTGCTGTGCGCAGTATCCCGTTCCACAGCCAAGATCGAGCACTCTGCATCCAGATAAGTCATTGGGCAGTTTGTCCAACAAACGGTCCGCTACTTTTCGTTGCAGTTCAGCATGCTGGTCATAATGCTCCGCAGCACGTCCAAATGCGGCGGAAATTGCATCTTTATTGGGTAATGGAGCATGCAAATGAGCTAACACTTCGGTCATTTATCCTTCCTCCGAAAAACGTGTCAATTGGTTGGCAAGCATGAGCACATCTTGATGCTGATGCGACGCAGAGAGAGTAATACGCAGCCTTGCACTTTCTCTGGGTACCGTTGGAGGACGAATAGCCGTGGTCCACACACCTTTTTCTTTTAAAGAAGAACAAAGCGCTAAAGCGCGAGCTGAGTCACCGACAACCCAAGGCTTAATTGGCGTAGAGGTGGAAACATATTCTGGGCAATCGCTTAACAGCTCCTCAAACATGGCAGACAATTCCATCCATTTTTCTCTGCGCCAATGTTGCGTTTGAATCATTGACAGGGCCTGTAACAGCGCTCGGGCATGAGCTGCTGAAAATGCCGTTGAATAAATGTAGTGACGAGCAAATTGGGTTAGATATTGGCCCATTTCTTCTGAGCAAAGTATTGCCGCACCATTAAGACCAAACGCTTTGCCAAACGTCACGACTAATATCTCTGGCTTGAGTTCACTGATCCCACAGGCTCCCAATCCATTGTCGCCAATAACCCCAATGCCATGAGCATCGTCGACCATCGACAACATACCGCGCGTCTGGCAAATTCCGACAAACGCTTCGATATCGGATAGATCGCCATCCATACTAAACACACTCTCGGTGACCGCAAGTGTTGAACGCTCAGCTCTAGCCAATGACTCTAGATGGGCAAGATCGTTATGACGAAAGCGCTTCATATCTGCGCCACAAAGCGAACCAGCTTCCATCAGTGAGGCATGATTGAGTCTATCTTGAAGTAACAAATCCCCTTTCGTTAATAGCGTGAGCAGCAGCGCTTGATTCGCGGCATAACCTGACGAAAAAAACAGTGCAGTATCAAAACCCAGCCATTCAGTAAGCGCAGATTTCAATGACTCATGCTGTGCAGAGTAACCCGTTACTAAAGGAGAGGCTCCACTACCCACTCCAAGCTCTCCAATGGCTTGTTGATAGCTGTGTTTGAGCTCAGAACTTGACGCCAGACCTAAATAGTCATTGGAAGAGAAGTTAAGGAATGACTGACCGTCTTTATGAAAAACAGATTGATTCCCTGACTCCAATGTTTGGACAGAGCGAAGCAAATTGCTCCGCTCCCTTTCCATTAGAGCATCCGAGATTCGCTGGTTAAACGCTCGCGTCATAGAACAAATCGTCTTTTGTTGGACGCGCAGCAACACGCTCTACTACTCTATCTAGTAATTCGCTTTCTTGGATTTCATCTGGCTTTTGCGATGTCTCTTCACGATTGATACCCAACTTCTTAAACAATTGAAGGTCGGTGTCTTCATCTGGATTAGGGGTCGTCAGCAACTTACAACCATAAAACACTGAGTTTGCTCCCGCCATGAAACACAGGGCCTGCATTTGCTCATTCATGTTTTCTCGCCCAGCAGACAAACGCACTGCTGACTTCGGCATCATAATACGGGCAATCGCAATAAGACGGATGAAGTCAAATGGCTCTACGTCATCCACTTCTTCTAACGGCGTGCCTTTTACTTTTACCAACATATTGATGGGTACACTTTCTGGTTGCACTGGTAAGTTGGCTAACTCCATCAGCAGACCCGCGCGGTCATTAGCACTCTCTCCCATACCAATAATGCCCCCTGAGCAAATCTTCATACCAGCATCACGAACATGGCTAAGTGTGTCTAAGCGGTCTTGGTAAGTTCTTGTGGTAATGATGTTGCCGTAAAATTCAGGTGAGGTATCAAGATTGTGGTTATAGTAGTCAAGTCCAGCCTCAGCTAAGTGACTTGCTTGGTCTGGCGTTAGCATCCCTAAGGTCATACAGGTTTCTAAACCCATATCTTTCACGCCTTTAATCATATCAGTTAGCAAAGGCATATCGCGCTCTTTGGGGTTTTTCCATGCAGCCCCCATACAGAATCGCGTTGAGCCAGCATTTTTCGCTTTTTTAGCCGCATCTAGTACACGCTCCACTTCCATCAAGCGTTCAGATTCTACGTCTGTTTTGTAACGTGCACTTTGGGGACAATATTTACAGTCCTCTGGGCACGCACCGGTTTTAATCGACAGCAAAGTGCTCACTTGGACGTGATTCGTTTGTTGATACTGCCTGTGCACCAACTGCGCCTCAAACAGCAGATCCATAAAGGGTTTGTTCATCAACGCTTGCACTTCGGCATGGGTCCAATCATGTCGTACTTCCACTGGTTTATCCTTTGCTCACTTATAATTAGTCTTGGCTAGTGTACTGACAAGCGGTACACTGTCAACACCGACCACACCAACAAGTTTACACTTGGTTAACTTTTAATCAGAGCTTATTCCATGGATTTAGAGTTTGATAAACAGCATATCTGGCACCCTTACACTTCTACCCTTAACCCATTAACTTGCTATCCCGTTATCTCTGCTAATGACGTACTTCTTAAACTAGAAAATGACCTTGAACTCGTGGATGGCATGTCTTCTTGGTGGTCTGCGATACACGGGTATAACCACCCAAAACTCAATCAAGCTTTGATTCAACAAAGTGAAAAGATGGCTCATGTCATGTTTGGTGGCATTACTCACCAACCCGCAATCGACGTCAGCAAACGACTGTTAGCACTGGCGCCTGATAATCTCGAGCACATTTTCTTAGCTGACTCTGGTTCGGTCTCAGTTGAAGTAAGTTTAAAGATGGCTCTGCAATATTGGCATGCAAAGGGCGAAAGCCGACCTAAGTTCCTGACGTTAAGTCACGGTTACCATGGTGATACTTTTGCGGCTATGTCAGTGACTGATCCCAATAACTCAATGCACAGTTTGTATAAAGGGTTTCTTCCGGAACATATTTTTGCGAAATCGCCAACGATCGGTTTTGGCGAGCAGTGGGATGAGGCCGATATTACCGACTTTAAAGCAAAGATTGACCTGCACCACCGCGAGATCGCCGCAGTAATCCTTGAACCTATTGTTCAAGGCGCTGGGGGGATGCGAATTTACCATCCTACGTTTCTTTCCCGAGTGCGCGAGCTCTGCGACCAATACGGTATTTTGCTGATTTTGGATGAAATCGCTACGGGCTTTGGAAGAACAGGAAAACTGTTTGCCTGTGAGCACGCCAATGTCCAGCCGGACATTATGTGCGTTGGCAAAGCACTAACTGGCGGCTATATGACTTTGTCCGCTACACTCACGTCGAAGCATGTCGCTGATACTGTATGTGGTGGGGAAGCAGGCTGTTTTATGCACGGGCCTACTTTTATGGGGAACCCTTTGGCTTGCGCTGTTGCTTCAGCCAGCTTAGAGCTCATTGCAGAGAACCACTGGCAACATCAAGTCAGCAGTATTGAAGCACTGTTTGCTGAGCTACTCCCTGCCTTAACTCGCCACCAACAAGTTGAGAACGTGCGTTGGCTTGGCGCAATTGGTGTGGTTGAAACCAAACACCCCGTAAATATGGAAGTGATTCAGAAGCATTTCGTCGAACAAGGGGTTTGGATCCGACCTTTCGGCAAGTTGATCTATATGATGCCACCTTACATAAGCCAGCCGGAACATATTGACGCCTTAGTTAAGGCGATTGATTTAGCGTTGGAAAATGAAGCTTGCTTCATTTAATCAAGCGCAGGATAACGTGCACTGAAAAGCGGTTTGACGCTTGGTTTCAAACCGCTTTGTATATCGATGATAATTAACGTAATTGGCTATCTTTACTTGCCCGACGATTAAACAACGCCTGACGTTGAGTCAAGTGCTCTAGCGATTGCTGACATTGAACGCAAAATCTAACACCCTTGATCGCTATGCGTCTCGCTTCAGGAATTGACTCCCCACACTCATCACAATAAAGCGCACTTTCTCCGCGACTCGTCGCGCTTCTTACCCGTGAAATCTCATCGTCAATGGTATTTTGAATTTGTTGGCTGACACTATCGTCATTTGCCCACCCTACGGCCATATGCCCTCCTCAATTAGGTCGAGAAATGAATACTTACCGTTGTAAGGCGGACATTATAACTATTAGGCTTAAGTTAATAATCCGTCGAAATTAGGAAAGACTATTACATTGGTGTAATAGTTACACCAGACGTCGCGTAGCTATACAAGGGGAAAGTAGACTTCCAGATATAAAAAAGCCCAGCAATGCTGGGCTTAGTAATTAGTAGGTTATGCATTAACCGATATGCGTTGCGCCACTCATGTACTTCTGAAGAACCGCTGGAATCGCGATACGACCATCTGCTTCTTGGTTGTTCTCTAGGATAGCAACCATAGTACGGCCAACCGCTAGACCAGAACCGTTCAGAGTGTGCACCAGCTCAGGCTTCTTCTCACCTTTACGGCGGAAGCGAGCTTGCATGCGACGAGCTTGGAAGTCCCACATGTTTGAGCAAGAAGAGATCTCACGATACGTCTCTTGCGCAGGAACCCAAACTTCAAGATCGTAAGTTTTACGAGCACCGAAGCCCATGTCACCAGTACAAAGTACCACTTTACGGTATGGAAGTTCTAGCAACTGAAGTACTTTCTCAGCATGACCTGTTAGCTCTTCAAGCGCGTTCATTGAATCTTCTGGCTTCGTGATTTGTACTAGTTCAACTTTATCAAACTGGTGCATACGAATCAGACCACGAGTGTCACGACCATAGGAACCCGCTTCAGAACGGAAACAAGGCGTGTGCGCCGTCATCTTAAGTGGCAAGTCCGCCTCTTCAGAGATGGTGTCACGAACTAGGTTTGTCACTGGCACTTCTGCTGTCGGGATAAGAGACAGTTTACGTGGCTCTTCATCGCTCGCTTTTTCAGTTAGTGGCTCAGTGTGGAAAAGGTCTTTACCAAACTTAGGTAGCTGACCTGTACCAAACAGGCTGTCCGCGTTCACTAGGTAAGGAACGTACATTTCTGTATAGCCGTGTTCTTCCGTGTGAAGATCCAGCATGAACTGAGCAATTGCACGGTGAAGGCGAGCAAATTGGCCTTTCATAACGATAAAGCGTGCACCAGTAATCTTCGTTGCGCTAGCAAAGTCTAGACCATCACCCATCTCACCAAGATCAACGTGATCCTTAACATCAAAGTCGTAAGACTTAGGCTCACCCCAACGTGAGATTTCTACGTTGTCGTTCTCATCTTTACCTTGAGGAACGTCGTCCGCTGGCAAGTTAGGGACAGACAGTGTGATGTCTTCAAGTTGAGCCATTACCGCTGTGAGCTCTTCTTTCTTCGCTTCAAGATCGCTACCCAGTGTACCGATCTGCTTTTTGATCTCTTCAGCGCCTTCTTTGTCGCCTGCAGCCATTTTCTGACCGATCTGCTTGGAAATGGAGTTACGCGTGGATTGTAAATTCTCAACTTCTACTTGAATGGACTTACGTTGTTCTTCAAGTTTACGGATAGTCTCTACGTCTAGCTTGAAGCCGCGACGTGCTAATTTTTCAGCTGTTTCATCCAGCTCTGTACGAAGTAATTTAGAATCCAGCATTGCCAATCCTATGCTTTTTAGTTGTGAATACCTCTACAACTGATTACTTTCCAACCAGTTGTAGATATTGATTTGTTAACCGGATAAAGATAACTAAAAGCCACTACTTTTCATAGCGCTTTTGTGGGCTTTTTGCGTCTAAATCCGCCAGATAATCTAACTTTTCGCCAATTTTGGTTTCGAGACCACGATTTGTTGGCTGATAATAGCGAGTTCCTTCCATTTCGGGCGGAAGATATCGTTCACCAGCCGCATACGCACCCGGCTCGTCGTGAGCGTAGCGATACTCTGCTCCATACCCCATATCTTTCATCAGTGAAGTCGGTGCATTTCTAAGATGATGCGGGACTTCATATTCTGGTAGGTTATGGGCGTCAGTTAAAGCCTGTTTCCACGCGGTATACACGGCGTTACTTTTTGGAGCGCATGCCAAATAGACAATCGCTTGAGCGATGGCCCTCTCACCTTCTGCTGGCCCGACACGAGTAAAACAGTCCCATGCGGATAGTGCAACTTGCATCGCTCTAGGGTCAGCGTTACCTACATCCTCTGACGCAATGGCTAATAGGCGGCGTGCGATATAGAGAGGGTCACAACCCGCCGCTATCATGCGTGCAGACCAATAAAGCGCCGCATCTGGATTTGACCCTCTAATGGACTTATGTACCGCAGAAATCAAGTCGTACCAGATATCGCCTTTATTATCGAAGCGATTGACTTTCTCGCCTGCGACTTCCGCTAATAGAGCTAACGTAATGTCCTTCTCACCCTGCGCATTATCTTCGGCCATATCGTAGAGTAGCTCTAGGTAGTTCAGCGACATACGCGCGTCACCATTAACCAGCTCTGCTAAACACTCTAGAACGTTGTCATGGAAATTTGCCGCGATACTTCCCAAGCCTCGCTTTTCATCATCTCTTGCTTGCTCCAATACCAATAAAATATCGGTTTTGTCCAAAGACGTCAGTTTGTAGACTCGAGCTCGAGATAATAGTGCGTTGTTAAGCTCAAATGACGGGTTTTCGGTGGTCGCGCCAATAAACGTCACTGTGCCATCTTCAATATGAGGTAGAAACGCATCTTGTTGGCTTTTGTTAAAACGATGGACCTCGTCCACAAACAGAATCGTTCGTTTACCGGCAAGCTTATTCTCACGAGCTCTTTCGATAGCCGCACGAATATCTTTGACTCCTGACGTCACTGCCGAGACTCTTTCTACTTCTGCATCCGCATAATTTGCAGCCACTTCAGCTAGGGTCGTTTTACCTGTACCTGGTGGGCCCCAAAGAATCATTGAGTGCAATTGACCCGCTTCAAGTGCACGTCGAAGCGGTTTACCCACACCCAGAATGTGTTGCTGACCAATATATTGCTCAACATTTTCTGGGCGCATTCTAGCAGCAAGGGGACGAAAATCTTCGTCCCCTGAAAAGTCAAAACTGAAATTACTCACGCAATCTCCTAGTTCCTTTGGTCGTCCACTTCGACGCCATTAGGAATCACAAAGGTAAATCGATCGGCAGAAGGTTTGCCTAACTTAATATTGTCAAACGCAAAGGTCCCTTTCTGACCATCTTGCTCAATAACATTAAAGCCATGCACAATACCTTTGCTATCGATATTAATCTGGAACTGCCCCTGTGTTGAATCAACAGCAGTAGGAATCAGAGTAAATACATCGCCCTTTTGATTGACGTTGTAATTGTCCCAGTCACTGGCGCGATTACGAGTCAATAATACAAACGGGGTTTGCTCGGTCGCTTGCTCCTGATTGTAAATACTGACTTGCTCTATGAATGGGCTGTAGTACCACAAGTTGTTGCCATCTGATACCAGGACATTTTCGTCAGGCATGGTTGTCACCCAGCGGAACATACTAGGCCGTGATATTTCAACGTTGCCCTCGCCTTCCATCACCACCTCACCCTCAGGGCTAGTGACTTTTTGAGTGAAGGTAGCACTAAATCCGTCGTTTAGCTGTAATCTGTCGCTTAGCTCCTGTTGAGGCGTCGCAGTTGCTAGTGCAGAAAAACCTAGCGTGGAAAAGCTCAAAGCGGCGAGCGTTAACCATTTCTTCATGTAGTCTCCTCAGAGCTTATCAATCATCATTAATCTTTAGGTGGCGGCGGTGCGAGCACCTCGCGATTACCGTTATGGCCTGGCGCACTAACAATACCTTGCGCCTCAAGTTGCTCTACGATACGAGCAGCACGGTTGTAGCCAATTTTAAATCGTCTTTGTACACCTGATACCGAGCCTCGACGAGACTGAACAACGTGCTCAACTACTTGGTCGAACAGCGGATCCATCTCTTCATCACCTTCCATTTTTTCACCTGGAAGTAGAGTTTCTGGTGATTGTTCACCGCTGGTAATCTCTTCAATGTAGTTAGGTTTACCACGAGCTTTCCAGTTATTCACCACCGCATGCACATCATCATCTGAGGCAAATGCACCGTGAACACGCGTGGTATGGCTTGAACCTGGTGGCAAATACAACATGTCACCCATACCTAATAGCGATTCCGCGCCGCCTTGATCGAGAATGGTTCGTGAGTCTGTTTTTGTCGATACAGTAAAGGCCACACGTGTTGGGATGTTCGCCTTAATAAGACCAGTGATAACATCAACAGAAGGTCGCTGCGTCGCAAGAATAAGGTGTACACCTGCCGCACGTGCTTTTTGCGCCAAACGAGCAATCAATTCTTCAACCTTCTTGCCAACTACCATCATCAAGTCAGCAAATTCATCGACGATAACGACGATGTAAGGCAGTTTTTCGAGTAATGGCGGCTCAGGATCCATACTGTCCCCAGCTTGCCACAGTGGATCATGAATTGGATGCCCAGCTTCAGCAGCCATCTTAAGTTTGTCGTTAAAGCCTTTAATGTTACGCACGCCTAATGCCGACATTAACTTGTAGCGACGCTCCATTTCTCCTACACACCAACGTAGTGCATTGGAGGCGTCTTTCATATCTGTCACGACTTCAGATAACAGATGAGGAATACCCTCATAGACCGATAGCTCAAGCATTTTCGGGTCGATCATAATGAAGCGAACGTCTTCTGGTGTCGCTTTATATAGCATACTCAGAATCATAACGTTCACACCGACCGACTTACCCGAACCGGTTGTACCTGCCACCAGCACGTGAGGCATCTTCGATAAGTCTGCAACGACGGCATCACCTGCGATATCTTGACCAAGCACGACTGTAGTAGGAGATTTCGCTTCAATAAACGCCTGACTGCCCACAACATCAGAGAAGAATACCGTTTGACGAGACATGTTCGGCAATTCTAGTCCAACATATGGTTTACCTGGGATAACCTCCACCACACGAACCGCCATTGCTGAAAGTGAGCGTGCTAAGTCCATCGACAGACCTGAAATACGACTTACTTTAACGCCCGGAGCGAGATCAAGCTCAAAACGGGTGATCACCGGACCAGGGAAGATATCCACCACCTCGGCTTTTATCTTGTAGTCGGCCAATTTCGATTCAACCAAACGAGCGATGTTTTCTAATGCCTCTCGGTCAATGAAATTCTCACGTTTTTCTGGATGATAAAGAAGTTCCAATGTCGGCATCGGCTCGACAGGTTTAGGAAGATTCTGCTCTTGCTGTACTAAGAACGGGTTCATCTTAGCCATTTGCGCTTTCTGGGCATCTGCGACTAAGTTTTGGAACGCAGCGGAGTCTGGGTCGACGGCTTCAGGTTCTGGCTCATTACTTTCTTGAGTCACTGAAGCGTGCAACGTTTCCTCTTGCTCGAGCGCATCAATATCGAATATAGGCTCTACATGGGTACGAGACGGTTCAACTTCAAGTTCCTCAAAATTCCCCAACTCGCTACTTGCTTTGGGCATCGACTCTGATGGAACAGCGTTAGTCGCCTCATCAACACGATTTGTGTCCACCGATACAGCTTGCGTTGTCGGCTCACTCGCTTCCCATGGCATGGTATCGATGTTGACACTCTCAACCGAAGTTTCAGCCAGAGCCGAGGTAGACGATAATGCCGCAGCTCCAATAACCGCAGAAGTTAGCGGTAAAGAAGCATCCACTTCTGGCTCACCGTTATCTTGCGCAGCAAAGTCATCACTGGAGCGCGCGGCCATCTCAAGCTCTTCGATGGTAGCACCCAATTGACGAGTTCGTTCAACCTGAGGTTCGTTGCTGGTCTCTGAATGAACCGCTGGTTCTTGTGCGGGAGCTTCAAATTCAGGCTTGACGGGCTCAATGGTCGGTGCTGCTTGATGATATTCTGGCTCTGGTTCAATCTCCGACTTAGGTATTGACATCGTCGGCTCAATACGTTGCGCGTCCGTTTCTGGTTGTTGCCAATCTGAAGAGAAGAGTGGGTCGAACTCTTCTTTATTTGAAATAGGTTGAGCTGCGACAGTATTAACTGGTTCTGGTACATGGATGTTGTATTGTTTCTTCGCAACCGGCGCAGTATCTACGTTGTCCGTTTCATACTCATTGGCTTTTGCTGAGAAGTGTGGCAGTTCGTCAGTCGACTCTTCTCGCTCAGGCTGCGATAAAACAGGCTCATACACTTCTTCCTTGGTACCACGCGCTTTATTGACGACGCTGGAAGACATAGACAACACAGAATCGCCAATCCATTCGACAATACTCAGCCATGAGACACCGGTTAGTAGCGTAAACCCAGCGCCCCAAAGAAATAACAGAACAATGGTTGTTCCTAATACGTTAAGCGTAGGTAAAGAGAGGCTCGTCAGAACATCACCAATAACACCGCCCGATGAAAAATACCAGATATCATCGAAGTTAATATCTGCAAGGCCGCAACTGGTTAAGATAAGTATAACCAAGCCGAGGATACGCGTTCCCCAGATCATCAAGTCAATTTCATCGTCTTCATCGCGATTGCGGAAAAAGACCCAGGCACTAAAAGCCACAATGAATGGTATTGGGTATGCCAAAGAACCAAAGACAAAAAATAAGGTGTCCGCCAACCACGCTCCGACAATCCCCCCTGCGTTTTGAATGTCTCCTCCCCATGAGGTCTGAGACCATGAAGGATCGGCAGGGTTAAAGGTGAATAGCGCTACAGCGAGTAGAATGGACGTAAGCACAGCCAAGATAAAGCAACACTCTCTCAGCCGTTGAAATCCGTTTAGGCGAAGCGCGTCTTGCTCTTCGCTCGTCTTGATAATCGTTTCGACTCTTTTTTTGTCCTGTTTGAACATAACCAACATCTAATTATTGAAAACAGCCCGAGCGGCAAAAGCCGCTCGGTGTATTCATTGATTTAACCACATCAAGGATTAAAACCCAATCTAGGCAGAGAATAAAGCATGGATTTTCATTACTTTAGTCAGCTTCCTGTAAGACTTACTGTAACTACAGTTTAGCGGGTTTTAATCACAAGTTGGTTGGTTTGCTTCACTTCTTCCATTACAACGTAGGTACGAGTGTCATTGACGCCCGGTAGACGAAGTAAGGTATCCCCAAGAAGCTTACGATAAGCACCCATATCCGACACCCTTGTTTTCAAAAGATAGTCGAAATCACCAGAAACTAGGTGACACTCTTGAATGTCATCCAGCTTTTGTACCGCAGTATTAAACTGCTCGAACACATCTGGCGCACCACGGTTCAATGTAATCTCTACGAAAACAAGTAGTGACGCATCTAAATATTGAGGATTAAGAAGAGCAGTATAGCCCGTAATATATCCCTGTCTCTCAAGTCGACGTACACGCTCTAGACATGGAGTGGGAGAAAGCCCCACTCGTTTAGAGAGTTCGACGTTTGAGATTCGACCATCTTTCTGCAACTCATTTAGAATGTTGCGGTCAATTCGGTCTAGTTCCTTGGACGGCTTCTTATAGTTGTCTGCCATTTTTTATTCCACCTTGTTACTTCCTTGCAAAAAAATATACTACAACTCTGTAATATTCAGTATCAAATTTTGTTTATTAGCTTCTATACTAGTACGTAATTCGACAATAACACCCTACAAACAGTTAATACAACCACAATATAATGAGGAGTCAGGATGATAATTGGCGTACCTAAGGAAATTAAAAACCACGAATACCGTGTTGGTATGGTTCCAGCAAGCGTTCGAGAGCTAATCTCAAACGGCCACGATGTTTACATTGAAACTAACGCTGGCGTTGGTATCGGTTTTTCAGACGATGATTACATCGCTGTAGGCGCATCCATTCTTCCTACCGCTGCTGACGTTTTCGCGAAAGCAGAGATGATTGTAAAGGTCAAAGAACCCCAAGCTGTCGAGCGTGCTATGTTACGCGAAGGACAAATATTATTCACTTATCTTCACCTAGCACCAGATTTTCCACAAACTGAAGAGCTAATCAAGAGCAAAGCTGTCTGCATTGCTTATGAGACTGTAACAGATAATATGGGTCGCTTGCCACTATTAGCACCAATGTCTGAAGTCGCTGGGCGAATGTCTATACAGGCTGGTGCACAAACACTCGAAAAGTCCAATGGTGGACGTGGCCTACTCCTAGGTGGCGTACCTGGTGTAGAACCAGCGAAGGTCGTCGTTGTTGGTGGTGGCGTAGTGGGTTCTAACGCTGCTCGCATGGCTGTAGGTATGCGTGCAGACGTCACAATCCTCGACCGCAATATTGATACATTACGCGTTTTGGACGAAGAATTCCAGGGTCGCGCAAAAGTCGTTTATTCTACTGAAGACGCTCTAGAGAAGCATGTTCTAGAAGCTGATCTTGTCATAGGCGCTGTTTTAGTACCTGGTGCTGCTGCACCTAAGCTAGTGACCAAAGAGCACATTGCTAAAATGAAGCCTGGTGCGGCAGTCGTTGACGTTGCTATCGACCAAGGTGGTTGTTTCGAGACATCGCACGCAACCACTCATGCGGACCCAACTTACATTGTTGATGATGTTGTTCACTACTGCGTAGCAAACATGCCTGGCGCGGTTGCACGTACATCAACCTTCGCACTGAATAACGCAACTCTGCCTTACATCATCAAATTGGCGAACAAAGGCTATCAACAAGCACTGACAGAAGACAAAGGCTTCCTAGACGGCTTAAACGTTATTCACGGTAAAGTGACTTGTAAAGAAGTAGCAGAGAGCTTCAACCTAGAATACGTCGAGCCAGCAACTGCTATTGCGATGTTTAACTAATCGCAAATCTATTTTGAAGGTTATGTTCTAAACCTCAAAAAGTTAAAAACGGGCGTCATGCCCGTTTTTTAATCCGCTCTCTTCGCGTGGATCAGAATATTTCTTGGCGTCACACTAGTCTCACAGAATGTACTAAGTCCCACATTATACCCTTGCTCTTGCAAATATAAGGCTTTGTCCAAAGCTAGCCACACTTCCAATGGTCGCCTGAAAACGCCTTGTACTACGCTTAATGCTTCCATTTGCCAATATCGTCGGTGACCCATTTGTTCAAAATGGCCAAAATCAACATCAGGTAAGTCGAGTTGCTTATTATGAGCCGCCCATTCGCACAATGCTTTAAAACCACTAGATAGCTGCGATTTTTTTATACTCGGTATAGGTAAGTAGCCTTCAGTTAACTTATGACTCTGGCATAAAGCATCAAAGCCTAAACGAAACACCATCTCTTGTTCACGATGACGACGAACACGCTCTCCTCCTGTCACGGTTTCTTGAAGTGGAATTCGCAACTCATGTTTACTTAGTGACAGTTTTGCGGCCTTCCCTTCTTTGGACAATGGCGAGTAATTCTCTCCTTGGATAAGGTGATAACAACACGGTGATATCGTCAATGCGGATAAATGTTGCTCTACGGCATGTTTAATAAGAGTAACGTGTAGATCGCCACATGCATGAAGCGCAACAGCATGTTGAGTTGGCTTAAAGACCAATTTAGATTGCGGAGAAAATGCATCGCCTTGAACAAACCGCATGGGTAACGTGCGTTTATCTGCTTCTTCCTGCCCTGCTTTGCAAAGTGCTGATTGAAACTCAAAGCTTGTAACGGACTGCTTTGACTCTGAAGCTAATAGCCGGCCTAAAAATCCTTTCCCTGAGCACCACTCTAGCCATTCATTGCCAGCATGATCATTCAAACACGCCATTGTCATCTGCTTTATTTGTTCTAGTTTACGACCGGGAATTCCTGCATCGATACCTCTTGGCAACACTAGCTCTTCCGTCGAGTGCATTGAGCTGAGCTCAATTGCGGTATGAGCAGTTCTAACATCGGAAATATACGGCTCTAGCGCTTCAATGGCGTACTGAGTCGATGATTTGAGTTCCAGTATCTCTTGTGGGGACAGCGTTTGGATCCACTCAAACAATTGAGGCGCTGACTCGTGCCATAATACTCGCCCAGAGATCACTTGATGAAAAGGATCATGGCGCCAATAGTTTTGATGACGAAGAAGAAATGAAGTGATGTCTGCAAACGACTGATGCATTTGCGTCCCCCTATTCCCGGTGCAATACGTTAATCGCACCGATTGTAGGAGGAAGTGTTCAACAACGAAAGGAGTTTATGCTATCGAACGGGTAAGTCGATATCTTTAAACATCTCTTCAATCTCCACATTGGACTTGAGAGAGATGGCTTGTTCAACAACTGGGCGAGTCAAATGAGGAGCAAAACGCTCCATGAAATCATACATATACGAACGCAGGAACGTGCCTTTTCTAAAGCCAATACTGGTGGTACTAGCACCAAATATATGGCTTGCATCAATGGCGACAAGATCGGTGTCTTGCGATTCATCCATAGCCATACTAGCAATCACGCCTACACCAATCCCCATTCTTACATAGGTTTTGATGACATCAGCATCAGTTGCAGTAAAGACTACTTTAGGCGTCAACCCTACCTTGTTAAAAGCAGTATCAAGCTCTGAACGACCCGTAAAGCCAAATACATACGTCACCAACGAATACGCAGCTAAATCTTCAATGGTGATCTGTTGTTTCAGTGCCAAAGGATGGTCTTTGGGTACCACGATAGAGCGATTCCAGTGGTAGCAAGGCAACATGATGGCGTCTTGATAGAGATGCAATGCTTCTGTCGCGATAGCAAAGTTAGCGGTACCTTTGGCAATCGCCTCTGACATTTGTGACGGTGTACCTTGGTGCATGTGCAGAGACACTTTAGGATAACGAGCCGTAAATCCTTTAATGACTTCAGGAAGCGCATAACGAGCTTGCGTATGGGTAGTCGAGATATTAAGCGTTCCCATTTCAGGGTGAGTATGCTCACCGGCGACCGCTTTAATACTCTCAACTCGAGAAAGAATTTCTTGAGAGATACGAATGATGTCTTCACCAGCCGTAGTGACTTGCGTAAGATGTTTGCCGCTGCGCTCAAAAATCTGAATACCCAACTCGTCTTCTAGCAAGCGAACCTGCTTGCTAATACCAGGTTGAGAGGTATAAAGACTCTCTGCCGTGGCAGACACATTCAGGTTATGGTTCACTACTTCGACAATGTATTTTAACTGCTGTAACTTCATCGGTTTCTCATCATCCCTGTTGATATTGCATTGAGCCCATCACAACTCAAAACAAGCATATAATTATTAGTTATAACGAATTACTAGAAAGATTAACAGTTTTTTTGACTACAAAATGCTCATTTGCATTTTTGCTGGATGAAAAGCTATCGAATTCCTTGCTTTATGACCGAATCGACAACTTAGCAGTGTTGATGCTTTTGTCTTTGGTGTATCCTGTTTATCGAATTGTAGGGAAACTCATTGTAGATACAAAACGTTATGAATATTGGTTTAATCATCGCACTGGTTGCACTGTTGCTTGTCCTGATCCTTGGGTACAACATCATGCTGCAATACAAATTAAAAGCGGAAGCGACACGACGTCAAGAATCCGCTCGCTATGTAGCCTTAATTGATGCTACTGAAGAACTGATAAGCGGTGCTAGTTACCTCCCTTACAGCAAAGAATTGATGCTTTGCCTTCATAATCGCATTCTCGATGCTCTAATGAACATGCATGAGCTCGATCCTAAGAATAAACACCTTGTCCAAAGAGTTGAGTCTGCCAAAGGTCAAGTTCAGCAGATTCAAGACAGTTATGAAGGCAACGACGCTACATCGTTTAAAGTACCAACGAGCGATAAGCAAGCCATTATCATGCTTAAACTGGTTAAGCGCCTACGAGACACTGTTCGCACTGAACACAATAAAGGCCGGATGGATACTCAGTCGTATATGGTAGAGAACGCTCGACTCGAAACCATTCAAATTCGAATCAATATCGAAAATGTGGTTAAACGCGCTCACGAATCTATCGCAAAAGGCCAACCAGGCACCGCCGCTCAGCTGCTTAAAAAAGGCATTGATGCGCTAAGCACAAAAAATGACAACTACTCGATGCAAGCCAAACAAAAGCTGTCTGAAATGCTAGAGCAACTTCAAAATAGCCGACAAGCTAAAGCAGAAGAAAAACAACAACAAACCAACAGAGAGCGTGATGACGACATCAACGCACTGTTTGGTGAAAAGAAAAAATGGTAATCTTTACCGGTTCAAAAAAGGTCGCTTTGGCGGCCTTTTTCAATTAGCTCAACGAAAAATATTATGATTACTTCATCTCAAATAGACGCGATTCTTGCCCCGATTAATCAGTTTCTACAATGCTCAACGCCTAACGAGTGGGTTGAAGAAGCAAAAAAGCCCGACAACCTGCCTACCATACTTATCGACCACTTATTGTGTGAGTTGAAAGCTGGTCAGTCGGCGATGTTCCTGATTCGCAAATACGCGGTAGATAAGCAAAGCGCGACTGTGTTGTTTGATTGGTTTAAGCCTTATGAAGAGTTTGCATATCGCCGTATTGGTAATATGGAAACACTGCGTGGTAAGAGCAATATTTCTAAGTCCATTATCGCCAAGTCCGATTCACCTTATAGCCAAGACTTAATTGATAAAATGGTGCTACTGATTAAGGAAGAGCTGCATCACTTCTATCAGGTATTGGAAATAATGGAACAGCGTGGTATCGCCTATGAACCAATACCCGCAAGCCGATATGCAAAAGGGTTATTGTCAAAAATGGCGACTTATGAGCCAAATACCCTAGTAGATAAGCTTATTATTGGTGCCTATATCGAAGCTCGCTCGTGCGAACGTTTTGCTAAGTTGGCGCCTCACATGGACGACGATATTGCAAAATTCTACATATCACTATTGCGATCGGAAGCACGCCACTATCAAGACTACTTAACGTTGGCTGAGCAGGTGGCCGGCGAGGATATCAGTGAACGAGTAGCTTACTTTGGTAAGATCGAGGCGGAGCTGATTTCATCTCCAGATAATGACTTTAAGTTCCATAGTGGAATACCCGCTTAAGCCTATTTAGCAAGCTGCATAAAAAAGAGCCAACATCTTATCGATATTGGCTCTTTTCTTTTTAATGGCTTAGCAATTTGGTTTAACGCAAAGACGCATTTATGTCTGCTAGAACCTGAGCTGGGTTTTCTGCTTGAGTAATTGGGCGACCAATCACAAGATAATCAGAGCCCGCCTGAATCGCCATATCTGGTGTCATGATACGTTTTTGGTCACCAACTGCAGCACCTGCTGGACGAATACCTGGAGTAACGAGTTTAAACTCTTTGCCAAGTTGTGCTTTTAGCATGCTAGACTCTTGAGCAGAACAAACCACCCCATCCAAACCAGCATCTTTGGTTAAGTTAGCCAAACGAAGAACGTGCTCCTGAGGCGCAACATTAATACCAATACCTGCGAGATCTGACTGCTCCATGCTCGTCAGTACAGTTACACCAATAAGCAGTGGTCGGTCTTTACCATAGGGTTCTAGAATCTCGCGAGATGCCGCCATCATGCGCTCACCACCGCCAGCATGGACGTTCACCATCCAAACGCCCAACTCTGCTGCAGCTCGTACTGCTTTCGAGCAAGTATTAGGAATGTCATGAAACTTAAGATCTAGAAATACAGAGAAGCCTCGTTTATGAAGCTCTCGAACGAACTCAGGACCAAATAGTGTGAACATCTCTTTGCCCACTTTTAGTCGGCAAGAGCTTGGGTCAATTCTATCGACAAAAGCTAATGCATCGGCTTGGTTATCATAGTCCAGTGCAACAATCACTTTTTGGTCAATCATTTTCGCTCCTCGTTGAAAGTTGAGTTTTACTCAAAAAAAGCAGCACATAAGTGCTGCATTGAAAATTCTGTGTCGGAGGCTACTCGCCATCCAGTCCTCGTATAGGCTTGATCGTACCCCATCCTTTACATGAAGGACAATGCCAATATAACGAATGCGTTGAAAAGCCACATTTACGGCATCGATAGTGCGGCTTGGTTTTTAGTTGCTCGCCCACCAGCGATTGCAAGGTCGTTAAACTCTCCTTCGCTCGGCCCTCTTCCGCATTTGCAAGATGGTAGTCCATTAGACGGTAGAAACCTTTCATGGTCGGACTGCGAACCAACTGCCGAGTCAACAACGCCTGCGCTGCCTCCGTTCCTTCGTGGTTTGCAACGAGCTGCGCTAACATCAGCTCAGCAGAAACACCGGCACCTTTTTCAATACTGGCTCTTAGGAATTCAACCAGGCCCTGTTCTTGGCCTAAATGGTGATAACACTCAGCCAAGGTGGGGAGAACTTCACTGATAAAGTCTTTATCTTGTTCTAGCACTGATTCAAGGTAGGACACGGTTTTAGCATAATCTTCATCTTCCAGATAAAGTTTGCCTAATGAAATGCTGGCACGAGCACACCTAGGGTCAACAGCAAGGGCCTTTTTAAAGTTTTGGATCGCCTTATTGGTATTACCATCGGCTTTTTCGATCATAGCCAACTCACACCAAAAATGAGCGATGCTGTTCTTCACTCGCTTCTTGCCCATCTTTTGTAATGCTGTGGCGTACTCAATCGCTTTATGCCACTCACTTGTCTGCTGATAGATTGCCAGCAGTTGCGTTAGAGCAGCTTCACGATGTTCAGGTTCATCAACCAATTGAACGAAGATCTTTTCTGCACGGTCAAGAAAACCTGACACCATATAGTCTTTGGCAAGCTGTTGCAGAGCGAGGTTTTTCTGATCGATGGTTAACCCGGAACGGGAGATAAGGTTTTGGTGAATTCGAATGGCTCGGTCTACTTCTCCGCGTGAACGAAATAAGTTACCCAAAGCTAGGTGAGTATCAATAGTCTCATTATCGACTTGTAGCAGTTCGATAAAGTGATCAACCGCTTTATCCGATTGATCAGAAAGCAATAGGTTAAGGCCCGTCATATATTGACGAGATATCTGATGCGATTGCTCCTGTCGATCATGCTTCACGCTGCGCTGTCCCATGTACCAACCATAGGCTGCAGCTATCGGAAGAAGCAGGAATAATAGCTCAAGCATTTAGTAAATAGACCTTAACCCTTTTGTTTGATTAGCTATTCGCGCTAACCACTTCTTTAGATTCTGATGGTTTCTGTTTCGCTAACTGTTTTTTCAACTTGCGTACCGTCAATTGAGACTTGAGGTGCAAGCTACCGAAAATAACCCAAGAGATAACAAAACCTACGACAAACACACTCCCCAGCAAGGTCGATAGATGGAAATCACCTTGGGCCAGCAAGTAATTAAAAGTCACCACTTCTTGGTTCTGTGAGCCAAGAGCTAAGGTCACTAAAAAAAGTACTATCAGTAAAACTATTTTTATAATCTTCATGCGTTTTTACCACAGTTATTGGATAGCTACGATTATGCAGGAAATTGGATTCACACACCATGCTCTCTAACAATAATCTTGTTAATCGTGACCAAAATTAGAGTATCTAGACTACTCTGTGCGCATTTGTAATGATAATTAAGCGAACACACTCATTTGAACATAAAACAAAACGGCACACTAATAAGTATGCCGTTTTATCGATTAACGAGTATTTATAGACTGTCGTTTACGCGTTCGCGTAGTTCTTTACCTGGTTTGAAGTGCGGAACGTATTTGCCTTCAAGTTCCACTTTATCACCCGTCTTAGGGTTACGGCCGACACGTGGCTCACGGTAGTGAAGGGAAAAGCTACCAAAACCGCGGATTTCAATACGGTCACCACTTTCTAACGTATTGGCCATATGTTCTAGAATATCTTTTACCGCATCTTCAATTTCCTTTGCGGACAAATGAGTTTGCTCCGCACAGAGTCTTTCTATCAGTTCAGACTTAGTCATAGGTAGGTACCCTCGTTACTCTTTATCTTTAGTGTTTTTATATTCAGTGAATAGTGGTCTATTTGTCATTTTACAACAACAGTGTACTAACTGCCTGTATAAATTGATAATAGTCTATATTTTGAAAAGATAAAAACAAAAAAAAGGAGCCTTACGGCTCCTTTTTCACTAATGGCGTAAATTATTCGCCTTTAGCAGCTTTGAATGCATCAGCCATAGCATTACCGAACGCGCCTTCTTCTTGCTTGTTCAGTGAAGCCATTGCTTCTTGCTCGTCAGCTTCATCTTTAGCTTTGATAGATAGGTTGATTACGCGGTTCTTACGGTCAACACCTGTGAACTTCGCTTCAACGCTGTCGCCAACGCTTAGGATTAGAGACGCATCTTCGATACGGTCACGTGATACTTCAGAAGCGCGGATGTAACCTTCTACACCTTCTTCTAGCTCGATAGTAGCACCTTTAGCATCAACTGCAGTAACAGTACCGTTTACTAGAGTACCTTTCTTAGTGTCTGCAACGTAAGCATTGAATGGGTCATTTTCCATTTGCTTAACGCCTAGAGAGATACGCTCACGCTCAGCGTCTACTGCTAGAACAACTGCAGAGATCTCGTCACCTTTCTTGTACTCACGAACTGCTTCTTCACCAGCAACATTCCAAGAAATGTCAGATAGGTGAACTAGACCGTCGATGCCGCCTTCTAGACCGATGAAGATACCAAAGTCAGTGATAGACTTGATCTTACCAGTAACTTTGTCGCCCTTAGCTTGCATTTCAGCGAATGACTGCCATGGGTTAGCTTTACACTGTTTCAGACCTAGAGAGATACGACGACGTTCTTCGTCGATATCAAGAACCATAACCTCAACTTCGTCGCCAACATTAACAACTTTAGATGGGTGGATGTTCTTGTTAGTCCAATCCATTTCTGAAACGTGTACTAGACCTTCAACGCCTTCTTCGATTTCAACGAAGCAGCCGTAGTCAGTTAGGTTAGTAACACGACCAGTTAGCTTGTGACCTTCTGGGTAACGCTTAGCGATTGCTACCCATGGATCTTCGCCTAGTTGCTTAAGACCTAGTGATACGCGAGTACGCTCACGGTCGAACTTAAGAACTTTAACTAGGATCTCGTCACCAACGTTAACGATCTCAGATGGGTGCTTAACACGCTTCCACGCCATATCAGTGATGTGTAGAAGACCGTCAACACCGCCAAGGTCAACGAATGCACCGTAGTCAGTAAGGTTCTTAACGATACCTTTAACTTCAGTACCTTCTTGTAGAGTCTCAAGAAGTTCGTCACGCTCAACGCTGTTTTCAGATTCGATAACAGCACGACGAGAAACAACAACGTTGTTACGCTTCTGGTCTAGCTTGATAACTTTGAACTCTAGCTCTTTGTTTTCTAGGTGAGCAGTGTCACGGATTGGACGCACGTCAACAAGAGAACCAGGAAGGAAAGCACGGATACCGTTTAGTTCAACAGTGAAACCGCCTTTAACTTTACCGTTGATGATACCAACAACAGTTTCAGCTTCTTCGTAAGCTTTCTCAAGAACGATCCAAGCTTCGTGACGCTTCGCTTTCTCACGAGAAAGTTGAGTTTCACCGAAACCGTCTTCAACAGCGTCTAGAGCTACGTCTACTTCAGCACCAACTTCAACTTCAAGTTCGCCAGCAGCGTTCTTGAACTGTTCAGCAGGGATAGCAGACTCAGACTTAAGGCCAGCGTCAACAAGAACGAAACCGTTCTCGATAGCTACTACAGTACCTTTAACGATACTACCTTGTTGGAATTCTGTTTCGTTTAGAAACTCTTCAAAGAGTTGAGCAAAAGATTCAGTCATTATTTAATCTTCAATAAGTAAACGTCCATGGGCATCCTACCGCATGGGGTTGATAATTTAGTCGGTCATCATCCTTGCGACCAACGGCTCAAAGCTCACCAAGCTCTTTCTACTAAAAGCAGTGCCTGATAGAGGCTACTTAGTGAGTTTAGATTCGATATATTGTAGCGCTTTTTCCAACACTTGCTCGATGTTTAGCGAAGTTGAATCTAGCACTAGAGCGTCATCAGCCGGACGAAGAGGTGCAACCGCACGGTTACGATCTCGGTAGTCTCGTTCTTCGATCTCGCTCAAAAGGTCGTCAAATCTAACATCTAAACCCTTTAGTTGCAACTGCTTAAAACGCCTTTGCGCTCTTTCTTCTGCACTGGCATCTAGAAAGATTTTTACTGGTGCTTCAGGGAAAACAACGGTTCCCATATCACGACCATCGGCAACCAAACCAGGCTCGACATTAAATGCTCGCTGACGACGTAGCAGTGCTTCTCTTACCCGAGGCAGCGCTGCGATTTTTGATGCCGCATTGCCAGTTTCTTCTTTACGAAGTTCACCTGACACATCTTCACCTTCAAGGATCACTTTAACCAGTTCTCCTTCAGCGACAAACTGCACATCTAGGTGCATCGCCAATGGGACTAGCGCGTCTTCAGACTCAAGATCCACGCCATGATGAATTGCAGCTAACGCTAAAACGCGGTAAATCGCCCCAGAATCCAGTAAGTGATAGCCTAATTTCTCAGCTAGCAACATACACAGTGTGCCTTTGCCAGCACCACTTGGTCCATCCACAGTAATCACTGGTGTGTTTGAGGACATGTTTTACTCCACGTTATCTTTTCACAAGCTCGACTTTGAAGGTCCAACTCATTTTTGTTCTTAATTTTACGGCGCAGAATTATATACCCAATAGCCTCAAGATGCCATTTTCTTTACCTTCAAACATAAAAAAGCGCCAACAAATAACCTTGTTGGCGCTGTATTCACTTAATGTGTTTATACGATTGGTTTTTGGCCGCGGCTAATCAGTTTTAGTAGCACGTTATCGGCAGCCTCACCAGCTACGCCCGCCAGCTTATCGGTGATCTTTTTCTTTTGAACATAGTGGATAGACAGCACAGTTTTATCCTTACACGCTTCGATAACAATATCATCCGATGCTTTAATTTCATCCACCAGCCCTAGCTCTTTAGCTTGAGTACCAAACCAGTGCTCACCCGTCGCAACTTTGTCTAAGTCAAGATCCGGACGGTGTTCGCGAATAAAGTCTTTAAACAAACCGTGGGTTTCTTCAAGTTCTTGTTTGAACTTGTCACGAGCTTTATCCGTGTTTTCGCCAAACATTGTCAGCGTGCGCTTGTACTCACCCGCTGTAAGCTGTTCAAATTCGATATCATTTTTCTTCAATAACTTATTGAAGTTTGGTAATTGTGCAATCACACCGATTGAACCAACAACAGCAAATGGCGCTGAGACAATCTTGTCAGCAATACACGCCATCATATAACCACCACTTGCTGCGACTTTGTCTACAGCGATAGTCAAAGGTAATTTCGCCGCTTTAATACGGTCAAGTTGTGAAGAAGCCAAACCATACGCATGAACCATACCGCCACCGGATTCAAGGCGTACTAGTACTTCATCGCCATCACGCGCTACAGCCAGAATCGCGCTCACTTCTTCACGTAGCGATGCCACTTCTTTCGCATCAATGCTGCCATTAAAGTCGAGAACAAATAGGTGTGGTTCTCGCTTGCTATCAAGCTCGCCATCTTTTGACGCTTTTTTGATCTCTTTCTCGCGCTGCTTGGTTTTTTCTTTTTCCGCTTTCTTTTCTGCTTTATCACGAGCTTTGATGAACGCGTCATCGTGTAAGTGGTGTTCTAACTGCTCCACCGTTTGTTTACGTTGTTCCGTTAGGTTAGTGATTTCAAGTTCGCCTTTTGCGCCACCAGAGCGTCCACCAACTGACTTAGCAATAACCAACAATGCAACTATCGCTACGACAACAGTCACGATCTTGGCTAAAAATAATCCGTAGTCTAATAAAAATTCCAATGTGTTAATCCCCTGTACGACGAATTAGTGTATTGTAACCATCTTGTCACGATTACCAAGAATTATTCAAAACTAAGGAAGTGTTCAGTGGAATATTCAACCGCTCCTGAGGCGCTAAAAGGTAAAGTTATTCTAGTCACAGGCGCTGGTGCCGGCATTGGTCGCCAAGCTGCTTTGAGTTATGCCGAACATGGCGCAACAGTCATTTTATTGGGTCGTAACGTTAAGAATTTAGAGTACCTCTACGACGAAATTGAGAATGCAGGCTACCCACAACCCGCTATCATCCCTTTAGATCTAAAGGGTGCGACGAAGCAGAATTACATCGATATGGCGGAAACGATTGAAGGACAGTTTGGAAAACTCGACGGCATTCTCCACAACGCCAGCGTCTTGGGCACATTAAGCCCTTTCGATCAAATTGACGAAGAGACCTTCAACGACGTGATGCAAATTAACGTCAAATCTGAGTTTCTGATGACGCAAGCCTTGCTACCTGCACTGAAAAAAGCCGAGGCAGGACGAGTAATCTTCACTTCCTCTACCGTTGGCCATTCAGGTCGTGCTTTCTGGGGCACTTATGCGATTTCTAAGTTCGCAACAGAAGGCATGATGCAAATTTTAGCGGATGAACTTAGTGATACTGAAATTCGAGTCAATGCCATCAATCCTGGTGCTACACGTACTCGTATGCGTGAAAAAGCGTATCCAGGAGAAGATGCCAATACGCTAAAAACACC
This sequence comes from Vibrio barjaei, assembly GCF_001639065.2. Taxonomy (GTDB): domain Bacteria; phylum Pseudomonadota; class Gammaproteobacteria; order Enterobacterales; family Vibrionaceae; genus Vibrio; species Vibrio barjaei. The sequence continues at coordinate 244,444 of NZ_LQXO02000006.1, read as the reverse complement.
AAAAGATATTATGCCATTGTATCTACACCTGATGGATCCTAGTGTCACCGACGTTAATGGTCAGTGCATTGACGCTCAGCCAAAGCGAGTGGTTAGCTAATATTTTTCCAGGAATCCGTCATTCTCAGTAGATCTGAGAATGACGGGTATTCACCATTTGCATCAGCGACTCACATTATGATGCTCAGACAGAAACTCTCCTGCCATTGCAAAACCATGCTCATAATCTTCCATTATTTGGTCTTTCTGGCTCAGCAACCCTTTTGACGATAATTCATGTTTCGGTTGAATGTGCCATAGGTTTACATCCTCCGGTGGTGATAACAGAAACTGCTCCACTTCCGCATGGTTAGCATAGTGAGACACCAACATATCCAAATGACTTGTACCGCTACGACTGAAAGGTACACGCTTGTTTTGAATGTCGATCAGTCGACTAAGCTTTTCTTTGTCTTGAATCCAATTGGATAACTTAAGTTTTTCGGCCGCTTTGAGTTTGTTCTGCTCTCGGTAAGATTCCAAGCGAGGTCCTGTTAACCGTTGATAATCCGCTTTAATGCTCTCTAATTTTTCGGAAAAGTTCTTATGAAACTCTGACAACTTTTCCTTAGTACCAGAGATTTTTAAGTGGTTGATGTGAGTATCTAACCCAGCTTCAAGTTCTTTCTTCCACTTCTCTAGTGAATCTTTTACTGACGCAGTCACCGCATGTTGCTGTTTCGGCTGCGGAATGGTACTGATGACCACCATGTTGTTTATCCCGCGACGATAAGACTCTTCTACTGGGATAGTCGCAGAGACACCACCATCGATCCATTTTTTACCATCAAATTCAATGTCATGATAATAGAGCATTGGAATGGCGCAGGTCGCTCTTAGTACATCAAACCAATTCTCCGCAAAAATCGGATAGTAGTAATCTTTAAGCTCTTCGACATCGGTAATACAAGCGAGTGCGACTCTATCCTCACCAAGGTACTGCTCACCCTTAGCGAGATCCAAAGGAAACTCACCACTGTTTACAAACTCAAACGCCCAGTCCAAATCCATTGGCTGCTGTTTTTGTAAGAACTTATTGAAGTCAAAAAATCGGTCTCGAGTGGTGTAATTCATAATAAAATCTAGCCCTAGACCACGTTGCTTAGTGACAAAAGAAGAGACATTCAATGCCCCTGCCGATGTGCCAATATAGAGTGAGAATGGGTCAAAATTCACATCGATAAATTTATCAAGTACACCTGCAGCAAACGCCCCTTTTTGGCCGCCTCCTTGTACAATCAACGAGTATTTTTGATTTTGTTTGAACACGACCACTTCTCCTATCCGAACCGACGATGGTGCAATCTTCCTTTGAGATTAAAATATTTGCTCTAGTCTGAACACTGCTTTTTTGCTGTTTTTTGTTACCACTAAATTCGGCTAATGCTTTGTTTATGTTAACTGTCTCCTAATATTCGTGTACCTCGTGATTATACAAGGCTTGCAGCCGTTAAGAATTATTATATACTGTACATATATACAGGTATTTATTATGCATGAATTGATTAGCGAATTACAAAGTAAACAATTGATTTGGAAAGGCGCAAGAGCCGAGTCTTTCAGTGAATGTCATTCAACAGGATTTGCTGAATTAGATCGTCGTTTAGGTGGAGGCTTCCCAACTTCTGGGGTTATCGATATTCAATCACCCCTTGGTATCGGTGAACTGAGACTATTGATGCCCTACGCACAAGCACAAACAACAGAACGACTTCTGGTGTTCATCAACCCACCTGGTTATCTATGTGCGGAATACCTATACGCTCAAGGAATTGATCCTGCCAAGATCTTGCTGATTTACCCTGAGTCTGGAAAACACGCACTCTGGGCAGCAGAGCAATGCTTAAAGAGTGGCGCATGTTGTGGTGTCTGTTTATGGCAAGAAGGACTCGAAATCCATCAAGCAAAGCGCTTACAAGTAGCTAGTGAAGTCGGACACTGCTTACAGTTCTTATTTAAGCCAGCCTTGTCCGGTGCCGCATCACAGGTGTTTTCACTGCCCGTCTCCTTGAGTTTGAATTTGACTCCTCATGAAACAGGGCTTTCCATCTCTATCACTAAACGTAAAGGCGGCTTTGTTCGAGACAGTTTTGTTATTGATATGAGCACTTATTGGCCTGAGTTAACACTTTCTACAAAACCTCATACTTCTACCGTGATTCCTTTCCCAATGCAGCAACAAGGATAAGTGGAACAACGATGTTACTGTGGTTATATTTGCATTTCCCGACTCTGCAACTCGACACTCTATTTAATAATAAAGACAGCAACCATGATGCTGATGTCGCTGTTGCTATCGTCGATGGTCGCCGCCATGAAGTCATTCAAGCCAACCAGTATGCCCTTGAACAAGGTGTTAAATTAGGAATGGGGCTTGGTAGTGCAGCCGCACTTTGCCAGGATCTTCAAGTACACCCATACGACCCAGAAATGGAAGCTAACCGGTTGAATGATATCGCTCAATGGTTGTATATGATCACCTCTGATATTTGCCTATTTCCGCCTAATGGATTGTTAATCAAAGTAACGAATATGCTTTCACTCTATGATGGCATCGACAATTACTGGTCGACCCTATACGCACACCTTAGCCATCTTGAGGTTCAAACGAATTACTCTACAGGCCAGTCACCTTTCAGTGCAATGTTAATGGCGAAACAAGGTAAAAACTGGATTGAACCACAGCTCACTCATCTGAAACACGCCATCCTTAGCTACCCCTTAGCATGTACTGAGCTACCTAATAAACAAGTAGAGAAATTGCAACGAGTCGGCATTCAGACTATCGACGATTTGCTAGTACTACCTTTACCTGAAATAGCAAAACGTTTTGATATCGATCTCGTCAATTATGTAGGAAGACTGACTGGCCAGTTTAAGCATCCTGTGGAGTTTTATCACCCTGCAGAACACTTTAGCCAATATCTGGAGTTGCTGTTTGATATTGAAAATATCGACTGGCTACAAAAGCCGTTGACGCGGTTATTCAAGCAATTAGAGGTATTTTTGAAGCTTCGTGACAAGGTCGCGTTTGAATTACAGCTCACGTTACATCAACGAGATCATGGCGATAAGCCTGTGACTTTTCATTCCGCTCAAGGCGATTACCTTGCCACGAAATGGCAAGCACTTTCTAAGTTAACTTTGGAGAATATCCAGCTTGATGGTCCCGTAAATGGATTAACGCTTTCTATCGTTCGAGCTGAAGAAACTCAGGTGAATGAACACGACCTCTTTGACGGTGTGAAAGGAAGTCAAACTAGCCTTGAACTCATATCGACCTTACAAGCCAAGCTTGGCTTACAAGCAGTCACATCCCTCAAGCTCACTGATGATCCAAGACCTGAATTTGCCACCCAACCTATGATGCCAACAGCCAATGATAAAACCGAGGTAAATGCCTACTTACTCAAAAAGCTTCGTCCTAGCTTGCTCTACCCTAAGCCAGCTTTATTGGAGCAGCGTGTTTCTGTCATTTTAGGACCTGAGAGAATCATCAGCGGTTGGTGGGATGGTAATGACATTAAGCGTGATTACTACGTTGCTCGTAACGAACAAGGACAATGGTTGTGGTTGTTTCGAACCGAAGATAAACAGTGGTTTATTCATGGGTTATTCAGTTAGTCCGGAAAAGTAAAACAGATATGAAATACGCCGAATTATTTTGCCAAAGCAACTTTTCGTTTTTAACCGGTGCTTCTCATGCCGAAGAGCTAGTATTGCAAGCAGAGTTCTTACAGTATTCCGCTATTGCTATTACGGATGAATGCTCCGTCGCAGGTGTAGTGCGGGCTCATACCGCCATTAAGCAGCATGGTCTCTCGCTAAAACAAATCGTCGGTAGCATGTTTTGGCTCAATGATGAGTGTCAGTTCATTTTGCTTAGTCCAACACGGGAAGCCTACGCTGAACTCTGCCGTATTATCACGAATGCTAGACGGCGCTGCGAGAAAGGCGATTACCAACTATCAGAATGGGACATCATGTCATTACGTCATTGTCTTATTCTATGGCTACCGACGGGCAAAGAGTCTGATGTGAGATGGGGTCGCTGGTTGGTACAGTATCACCACCAGCGTCTTTGGATTGGCTTACAACGTCACCTAACCTCCAATGAACATCGCTATATACAACATTGCGAGACACTGTCTGTCGATTTACAACTACCAATTACCGCTTGTGGTGGCGTTCTGATGCACACCGCAACCCGGCTTCCGCTACAACACACATTAACCGCGATAAAACTCAATACCTCTATCGAAAAAGTGTGCAGTCACTTACTGGTTAATACCGAACGAAGCTTAAGACCTAAGACTAAATTAGAGAAACTGTATCGCTCAAAGTGGTTAAACGAGAGTGTGTATATTGCAAGCTTGTGTGAGTTTAAGCTGAGCAAACTTCGTTACGAATACCCTAGTGAGCTTATCCCTAACGGAAAAACACCAATGGGATATCTCAGAGAGTTGGTCGAGCGTGGTAAAGAGCAGCGATTCCCTGAAGGACTGTCTTCACATGTGGAGCAAACCATTCATAAAGAATTAGCCTTGATTGAGGAGCTGAATTATCCGTTTTTCTTTCTCACTATTCATGACATCGTCATGTTTGCCAAACAACAAGGCATTCTTTACCAAGGACGAGGTTCAGCGGCGAACTCTATCGTCTGTTACTGTTTAGAAATAACCGCTGTTGACCCAAGACAAATCTCGGTCCTGTTTGAACGTTTCATTAGTAAAGAACGTAATGAGCCACCCGATATCGACGTTGATTTTGAACATGAGCGCCGTGAGGAAGTGATACAGTACATCTATCAAAAGTATGGACGAGAGCGTGCTGCCCTTGCGGCGACCGTTATCTCTTATCGTTTTAAAAGTGCTGTGCGTGATGTAGGTAAAGCCTTAGGGGTTAGCGACACTCAACTCGACTATTTCATCAAAAACATCAATCGCCGTGATCGCACTCAAGGCTGGCAAGCTCAACTTGTCGAGCTAGGACTGAAGCCAGATTCACTGAAAGGTCAGCAGTTTATTGAGCTCGTCAATGAGATCATCGGGTTTCCACGGCACCTCTCGCAACATGTGGGAGGATTTGTCATTTCATCAGGGCCACTTTATGAATTGGTTCCAGTAGAAAATGCCGCTATGGCTGAGCGTACTGTCATTCAATGGGATAAGGATGATCTGGAAAGCCTTGGTCTACTCAAAGTCGATGTCCTTGCGTTGGGCATGCTAACCGCAATCCGCAAATGTTTTCAGCTGATCAATAAGCACTACGGTCAAACATTGACCATTGCAGACATCACTCGCCGACAAGATGATCCTAATGTATATGCCATGATTCAACGCGCCGACACTATTGGCGTATTCCAAATCGAATCTCGAGCACAAATGAGCATGTTGCCACGTTTAAAGCCCGCTACGTATTACGATTTGGTCATTCAAATTGCCATTGTGAGACCCGGGCCGATACAAGGAGATATGGTTCATCCTTTTCTGAAACGGAGAAACGGAGAAGAAGCCATTTCTTATCCTTCCAAAGAAGTCGAATCTGTCTTGTCTCGCACTCTAGGGGTGCCTATTTTTCAAGAACAGGTCATCAAACTTGCGATGGTTGCGGCTGGGTTCACTGGTGGTGAAGCGGATCAACTACGCAGAGCCATGGCAGCTTGGAAGAAAAATGGCGATTTATTTAAGTTTCGCTCTAAATTGATTCAAGGTATGCAAACCAAAGGCTATGAGACCGAATTTGCCGAGCGACTATTTGAGCAAATATGTGGATTCGGAGAGTATGGTTTTCCGGAAAGTCATTCGGCCTCTTTTGCTGTGCTTGCTTATTGCAGCGCTTGGCTTAAACACTATTACCCTGATGCTTTTTATACCGCATTACTCAATAGTCTGCCTATGGGCTTTTACAGCTCATCACAACTGCTTCAAGACGCTAAGCGACATCATGTTTCTATTGCCCCTGTGTGCGTCAACTACTCGCAGTACCACCACTATTTAAGACCTACCCCACAAGGCTTAGTACTACAACTTGGCTTTAGACAAGTTAATGGGCTCAGTGAATCGAGTATACAACGTTTGCTACAACACAGGCCTCTCGAGGGCTTCACAACAGCGACGCAAATTAAACAGCTTGGACTGAATCGTCGTGAGTTGGAAATACTCGCCTCAGCTAATGCCCTAAAAGCCATATCAGGGCATCGTTACGCTACACGATGGGCGATGATGGATAATTTACAGGATTTACCCTTGTTTAAAGCGGAGAAGAGTGATGACTCGTCACTCCCCCACCAGCCATCGCCAATTGAAGATATGTTAGAGGATTTCTCTGCGATGAACGTGTCTCTCAATCAACACCCTATCACTCTCTTAGACCAAGCAGGCAAGTTAGGACGCTTTACTCGTATGCGTGACCTTACTCTGAAACCACACAAATCTTTGGTCACCGTAGTGGGTACGGTCACAGGAAAACAGTCACCAGGCACCGCAGCAGGCGTGACCTTTTTTACACTCGAAGATGATACCGGCAATATTAATGTTGTTGTTTGGCAAGCCACCGCAAGGGCTCAGAAAAAACAGTACCTCACCGCGAAGATCCTCAAGGTGAAAGGGATTTTAGAGCGTGAGGGGCAAGTCATCCACGTAATAGCGGGACGCTTGATCGATATGACCGACCAACTTTCTGCTCTTAAGGTACAGTCAAGAGAATTCCACTGATTGCAAATCATAAAACGAAAAAACGGGAGCTATTGCTCCCGTTTTTAAATCGTATTGAATCATAGATCCGCTTCGACTGCCGCTTCCGTACGTCTTTTTTTCCATTCCTTGAAAATGAGTAAACTTAACGTCATCAAGACCTTAGAAGTTAACCAAATCATTCTGATGGAACAACCTTTAGCTGGTAGTTAAACTGTATTTATGACTCTTATGGTCTTTAACCATAATACAACCAAATTATAGCTCATTTTTAACGTACGGCGTAAATTATTTTGCGATGCAAAACAATTACAATGTCTCTCGCATACGGTCTTGCACAACTTCAACTAGTAAATCAGGTTGAAACTTAGAAATAAAACGGTCACAGCCGACTTTCTCTACCATCGCATCATTAAAGCTACCACTAAGCGAGGTATTTAAAGTAATAAACAGATCTCGCATTCTAGGATCACTTCTAACTTCATGCGTCAGCTTGTAGCCGTCCATTTCGGGCATTTCTGCGTCTGTAATCATCATCAATAATTCATTACATACATCAATGCCCTCATCACACCACTGCTTGAGAAGGTTGAAAGCCATCGCACCATCAAAGCACTCTATGATCTCGACGCCAAGCTGATCCAATGTACCTTTCACTTGATTACGAGCCGTGGAAGAATCATCAACGATAAGGATTTTTTTACCTGACAAGTGAGGCAATAAGCTGCGATCAAGGGTATGTTCAGAAATCGACACATCATAGTCGATGATCTCTGCTAGTACTTTTTCAACATCGATGATTTCAACTAGATTGACTTGCTGATTTTCTTCAACCTTGGTGATCGCCGTAAGGTAGTTTGCACGACCTACTGTACGAGGCGGGGGTTGAATCTCTGTCCAAGCAGTATTAACGATATTCTTCACTTCACCAACTAAAAAGCCCTGAACGGAACGATTGTACTCTGTAATAATCAGGTTTTGGTCGCCACCGTCTTTTGCTGGCGGAAAGCCGATAGCACGACGTAAATCAATCACCGGAACGGACTCGCCACGCAGAGAAGCCACTCCGCGAATACTGGAATGAGAGCCAGGAAGCTGAGTTAAGGCAGGAAGCTTTAGCACTTCCTTTACTTTGAATACGTTGATAGCGAACGTTTGACGGCTGTTAAGCGTAAACATTAACAGCTCTAATCTATTTTCTCCCACTAACTGGGTACGCTGATCTACTGAACTTAAAACGCTCGACATGAGGCTTCCTTGGCATAACACGAACTAAAACTCTTATCTCATGTAATCGGCAGAAAGCACAAGAAGTTTACTGACTTTGTATAGAAAAGTATGACCATCAACAAAAATGGTGAAAAGCCTTATCCTTCAATCACTTTCATCAAGAGCAAGCCATCATATAGCGCTTGTTTCACCAAAGCAGCGCCCGGCATTGTTGCTTGTTTATAAAAACGAGACTCGACAAGTTGTAGATCTTGAGTATAAACAGGGAGGCTTTGCTCAGCGATACAACGCTCAATAGCGGGGTATAAAATCGATTTCGCTTGATTGATAACGCCACCAATCAGTACCTTTTCAGGATTGAAGAGGTTGATCACAATAGCAATGGCAGAGCCTAAATGTTCGCCTAGTTTCTCTATCACTCCGATCGCTAATGCGTCACCACTTGCCGCCGCTTCACAAATAGCTTCAACCGTAATGTCTTCGCATTCAGAAAGAACCGACGCTTCCCCTTTCGCTAATCTTTTAGAGACTTCATCCCTGATAGCTTGCGAACTGGCAACAGTTTCAAGGCAGCCTCTGTTACCACAGTGACAAGGTGCACCATTGCGATCAATCTGGATATGCCCTAACTCACCGATATTGCCATGGCGACCTTGTAATACGCGACCATCTAAGATGATCCCAGCACCTAGTCCATGGTGAATTGAGATTAACACTGAGTTATCGCAATCTTGAGAGTGCCCAAAGAGGTTTTCCGCTAATGCCCACGCACGGGTATCGTTCGCTACGAAAACGGGCAATCCTGTTGCTTTAAAAATTTCCTCACCAATGTTTAAGTTCTTCACATTGTAATGAGGCATTTGCAACACAATGCCTTGATCGGAATTCACCAAACCGGGCAACGTCAACGCAATACTGGTGACACGATCGAGTTGCTCATTATAACTTTCAAAGAAGTCATCAATTTCGTAAAGCAGTCTCGCGAGTACATCTTCCTGATCAACTTCATGAATTTCGATTTTAGTATCGATAAGAACGTCGCCGCCAAGCTCGTGCAACGCGATAGATAGGTAGCCTCGCCCCAAACGCATGGAAAGGAACTGCCAACCTTGATTGTTGGTTTGCAATCCAACAGCCGGACGACCTCGACTGGTCGCCTCCTGAACGGTGGTTTCGTGTATTAGGTGTGCATCAATAAGTTCGCGAGTGATTTTAGTAATACTAGCCGGAGCCAAACTACTGAGTTTCGATAAATCGATTCGCGAAATAGGCCCAAATTGGTCTATCAGTTTATACACACGACCAGCATTGATCTGCTTGATATGATCAATGTGCCCGGGTTGAGCCATGTACATTTTGCACTCCAAAAAACAACAACCTATTAATTTTTTTACTTTGCGAAGTAATTGTGAAGCAGTTTAATGGATTGCCGTGACAAATATCACGCATATAGATGAATCTTTGGGGCTTAAATCACCATCCGCCATTGGTTGGCAAAGGAATCAATAAAATCTGACGTATAAAAAACAATCAATAGATGATTAAAGAGCTGTTAACAATATCGGTGCTTTTTTCACGACAAATAATAACTAGCCTGTTTGAGATGGTAGCCAAAGGCCGGACGTTTCTGAAGCGTTAACTTGAGTGATGCTTGCAAGATTATAACGCTCGACAAAATGGAATCCAGCATCGAGCCCAAGCTGATAGTCATGCAAAATATCCTCAGGATCACTCATTAAAGAAGCGGTTTTTAAAGCCACTTCTGGAGCAATTTGTAATACGAAACAGTCATCAGGTGGGGTTTTCAAGAACTCTTGAGTTAACGCATATGTTTGGTAATGCACCATGAGCATGTCAGCTAACCCAGAATCAAACTTTTCTCCAAATAAATGACTAAGACGGTAAATATCTGCAGCGCCGAACAGCCATCGGCCACCATTAATTAGATTAAGGTGTTGTGCATGCTTACTTTCTTGAGCTTTTAATATTTGGTTATCAAAGAAGCCATTCCAATCATTAGACCAACTCTGTATTTTTTCTTGCCACTGCTGTTGCAAACCGTTAAGCGACTCCCTGAACCAGGTTGGCGGTTCGGTGGCAACGGGTTGATCATCCACCACTGGAGTATCTTCACCTCCACACTCTTCTGTTCTAATCACAACGATTGTGCGGTTTTCTTGTCGCCATGCTTCTTGAACGGGTATTGACGCGGATACCCCCCCATCGATGAATGCTTGTTGATTCAATGTTACCGATCCCTCAAATAAATTGGGAATCGCACTCGTGGCCATCAAAACTTGATACCAATCCTCTCGCAACATCGGGAAATAATGATCTTTGAGAGTTGAAACATCAGTGACCGCTGCGAATGCTCTTCGCTGACCAATGACCCTTCGCCCCATATCGATATCTAGCTTATACGGATACTCGCAAATTCTGTCGAGCGCCCATTCTAAGTTGAGATACTGTTTCCGACGAATAAAGCTGAACAGATTAAAAAACTGTGGATCGGTGGTGAGGTCGAGAATAAAAGATTTGCCGAGGCCGGCTTGTCTAGAAAGGTATGCGCAAATGTTCAATGCGCCAGCTGAAGTCCCATAAAACTCATCAAATGGGTCAAAATTAGACAACAAAAAGGCGTCTAGCACACCAGATGTGAAGATACCTCGCTGGCCTCCTCCCTGTGCAACTAACGCCGTTTTACCGCCAATATATTTTTGTAACTGAGCATCATCTATGACGGTTCGGGTATTGGTAATTAACCCAAGATTCGCCATATAGCCCCTATGCAGTTAGGATAGCGATAAGTCCAAACGCAACAATAGTGCTAAACGCAATCGTCGTGATCGTCAGAGCTAGTTTAAGATCGTATTCCATAACACCTCCAGTTGTAACAATTTAATTACTATTATGACATACAATTACAATATACAGGTAACCACTTAAAATTTATGACGTAAATGTCACACTATAATTAAAACTAGTACATCCCAGACGTGAATTGTAGCCAATCGGTTCTTATTTAGAGGAAAGCAAAAATGATATACAGGTTCTTACTGCTCCCCCTTGTCACGACACTCTTAAGCTTTTCAAGTTATGCCAGTGTCATTGTGACACCGTTTATCGGCTACTCGATGGGAGGTGCTGCGGAAAATGGCAATGGAGAGAGTTATGATATTTCCCCATCGGCAAATGCAGCATTAGCGATTGAGTTGCCATTTCGTAACGGGCGAATGGGTGTATTTTACTCTCAGCAAGACTCTTCATTAGATACCTTAAACTTGGACTCTCAAATTCAATACCTCCAGTTTCAAAGTAGCGCTGAATATCGAGTTAACGACCAAACCTCTACATACATAGGAGCAGGACTTGGCGCATCTCATACTTCTGGGGAGTGGACTAAGTCACATACTGGATTTGCGGCAAGTATATTTGGTGGAATGGAATATCATCTAACCAAAAACTTCGCTTTAAACGGGCAAATTCGTTGGCAAGGCACCGTAGTGAGTAACGAAACCATATCCATTTGTAACTTGCCGACAGAAGACCAAAGCTGTCTTATCGGCTTTAAAACCAAATGGATGAATCAGTTTCAAACCAATTTTGGCATCAGTTTCAGATTCTAACTTAATTGTTAACATTTACAGTACATTACGAGAACTTTTATGCTACACGGCGATATATGGCCAGATAAAATCACAGGAAATTTTTAAGAATATTTCACTGAATTTTATAAAAGAAAAAAGAAGCATAGAGAGTGAAAACTCATCAATTTGACATATAAATCCATAATACCTCAATCACAAGAGATTAATCACTAGATACCAGCTCATTCCCTCACAGTGAAATCTATTGCGATCAAGCAATAACGGCGTTACTCTGATTTTAATTTGTAGCTAAATGTTTCATTACAAAACATTAGAAAGCACAAAACCCAGTCGCATCATCTATTTTAATCACTCTATGCAGAGTAATATTCAAACTAAGAACCATTTTAGAAAATATATTATTTGAATATTCATCAATAAGCAGAAACATCCATTCCAGAACAATATTTGGATTTAAATATAGATGACGCCATGTAGAAGATTCACTAAAAGGAGTTAATTATGAAACGTGAACAGTGGGGATCTCGAGCGGGATTCATACTTGCAGCGGTAGGTTCAGCCATTGGACTTGGTAATATCTGGCGTTTCCCTTATATGGCTTATGAAAATGGCGGTGGTGCGTTCTTTATTCCCTATTTGTTCGCCATGATTACTGCCGGTATCCCCTTTATGATCTTAGAGTTCAGTATGGGTCAGAAGTATCGCGGTTCTGCGCCAGCAACCTTGGCTAAAATCAACAGCAAGTTTGAATGGCTGGGTTGGTTTCAAGTTGGTGTCGCAGCCACCATCGCCGTTTACTATGTGGCGGTTATCGGATGGGCTATTTCATACTTCGGTATGTCTTTCACGCAAAGTTGGGGAACCGATACCAATGCGTTTTTCTTCAGTGAATACTTGCAGCTTGGTGACAACTCTCCGAGTAACCTTGGTGATATTCAATGGAAAATAGCAGGGTCGATGCTTATTGCTTGGGCCATTACTTATGCAGCAATTGCAGGTGGCGTTAAATCTGGTATTGAGCGCGCGGCGAAAATCATGATGCCTGTACTGTTTATCATGGTTTTACTGCTGATCGGTCGTATGATCTTCCTTCCAGGCGCACTAGATGGTGTCAACTATATGTTTGAACCTGATTTCAGCAAGATTTGGGATGTAAAAGTTTGGGCAGCCGCCTATGGGCAGATCTTCTTCACGTTAAGCATTGGCTTTGCCATCATGCTCGCCTACTCCAGTTACTTACCCGAGAAGTCAGATATCACCAATAACGCGTTTATGACAGTCCTTATTAACTGCGGCTTCTCAATACTAGCGGGTATCATGATTTTCTCTGTTTTGGGCTATATGGCACAAGAACAGGGTAAACCTTTGACTGAAGTCGTTACCGCAGGGGTTGGTCTTGCATTTGTAACTTTACCGGCAGCGATTAACTTACTACCAGCTCCATATATCCTAGGGCCACTTTTCTTCTTTGCACTTGTCATCGCAGGTTTGAGCTCACACATTTCTATTATGGAAGCTGTGACATCTGCCGTCATTGACAAGCTGAAGTGGCGTAGAAATAAAGCGGCAAGCGTTATCTGTGGTGCAGGCTTAGTTATCTCTATGGCCTTTGCCACTAACGGAGGTTTACTACTGCTCGACCTTGTCGACCATTTCGCAAATAACGTTGGTATCGTCGCAAGCTGCTTAATCGAAATTATACTTATGGCTTGGTTGTTAAAAATTGCGGATGTACGTGACTATGTCAATCAAATATCCGACTTCACTATTGGTACTTGGTTCGACGTATGTCTTCGATTCATTACTCCTGTCATCCTAGCAATTATCGTCGCCACGAAGTTTAAAGCTCTCTTTACCGAAGGCTATGGTGGTTACGACCAATCGGATCTGCTTTTGTTAGGATGGGGACTTATGGGGCTGCTCGTTGTGGTCGGAGTCGTGATTAATTTAACCAGTAAGAAAGAGGCGTAATATGACGGTCAGTGCAATCTTTATGATGGTTTTAGGACTTGGCATTACATGGGGTGGTGCATCCTACTGTATTAAGAAAGCCATGGATAAATAACCCAAAATTTCTTTTTTAAAAAAAATGCCAGCATCTAACTAAATGCTGGCATTTTTTATGATTCAATTTAGAAGCTGTATCTAACACCGATACCCGCACCAATACCTAACTTCAAATCACTATTATCAAACATCAGATTCGGTGTTAACTGAGCGTAAGCGTCCCAACTGCGTGCAAAAGGGAGTTCTACGCCAAGTGCAACACGCGGTCCAAACTTGTCAGAACGTTGAATTTGACCACCAACGCCAGCAAACCAGCTAAACGGTACGTCTCCACCAAATTGTCCACGACTAAAAATATAGTCCGCAGCAACACCATCGTTGCCCACGGCAAAGTTAACAGTATTATTGATTTGACCAACAATACTTAATCCTTGATCCAGTCCCATACCGATCTTGAAGCCAGAGTTACCACCGCTGCTGCGCGATGAACTTCTAGACTGATTAGATTTTTGACTGCTTTGGGCTGGCTTACTTGCCGCTGGAGTAGCAGTTTGGTTTTCTTCAACAATTTGCCATTGCTCTTCACCGCCAGCAGTATTGCTTGCAAACGTTGCAAATGACGAAATGGTAGCCATAGTAAATACCACTACCAAAGGAAATTTAATTTTCATAGGTTTGCTCTCTGATTGTTCATGCCTGCTCTTCTGCTTAATTGAGAGCTTATATCGTCTGGCATGTAAGTTGGAATAACGGCATTCTAGAGAGGCACGTAGTACAAATGTCATGACAAGGAAAACAGAGAGCAAGAATTTCCACTTCACACAAACAAAAAAAGGGAAGCAAATGCTTCCCTTTCCATTGTTATTGAACGTGTTGATTAGCCGTGGTTACGAATCCACTCGTCCATATCTGTTTTCAGGTTATCTGATTTAGTACCGAAGATAGCTTGAACACCACCTGATACTACAACTACACCTGCCGCACCAAGTTGCTTAAGCTTATCTTGGTCAACGATTTCAGTGTCAGCTACCGCTACACGCAGACGAGTAATACATGCGTCTAAACCTGTGATGTTAGCTTTACCACCGAATGCCGCAACTAGTTCGCCAGCCATTTCGCTACCAGAAACTGCCGCAGCTGCATCTTCAGACTCGTCTTCACGACCTGGAGTCTTAAGGTCCATTGCAGTGATAACTGTACGGAACACAAAGTAGTAGATTGCCGCGTATACTAGACCAACACCAATCATCAGACCCATTTTCTGAGCGTGGCCAGAAAGAACTAGGAAGTCGATAAGACCGTGTGAGAATGAAGTACCGTGTACAAAACCTAGAGTGTTAGCAACAACGTATGCAGAGCCAGCTAGTAGAGCGTGGATTGCGTATAGTACTGGAGCAACGAATAGGAATGAGAATTCGATTGGCTCAGTAATACCTGTTAGGAACGATGTTAGTGCTGCAGAAGCCATGATACCCATAACTTTCGCGCGGTTCTCTGGTTTAGCACAGTGTGCAATAGCGATTGCAGCAGCTGGTAGACCGAACATCTTGAACATGTAACCGCCCGCTAGCTGACCGAAGCCATTACCAGCAGCACGAGATGCTTCATCTGCAACTAGGTAACAAGTTAGTACGCCGTTTTGAGTTTCGCCCGCTGCGTTTACACAAGTACCTGCTTCGAAGAAGAATGGTACGTTCCAAACGTGGTGTAGACCGAATGGGATTAGAGAACGCTCAACAACACCGTAGATACCGAATGCTAGTTGTGGGTTTTGCTCAGCAGCCCAGTGAGAGAATGCACCGATTGCAGCGCCGATTGGTGGCCATACGATAGATAGTACGATACCTAGTGCGATTGCAGTGAAACCAGTGATGATTGGCACAGCACGCTTACCAGCGAAGAAACCAAGATATTCTGGAAGCTGAATTTTGAAGAAACGGTTGAATGCCCAAGCAGCCACACCACCGACAAGGATACCACCTAGTACACCTGTATCGATTTTTTCAACACCCATTACGCCAGCCATAACGCTTAGCGTAGCTGTCATGATGCCGTAACCAACGATTGCAGCAAGACCTGCAACACCATCGTTGTTAGTGAAGCCTAGTGCAACACCCACAGCGAATAGAAGAGCCATTTGGCCGAATACTGAACCACCAGCTTGTTCCATTAGATTAGAAACAACATCTGGGATGAAGCCAAGGTTGGCAGCGCCTACCCCAAGTAGAATACCTGCAACTGGTAACACCGATACTGGTAGCATCAGAGACTTACCAACTTTTTGCAGGTTAGCAAAAAGGTTCTTAAACATGTTTATGCTCCTGATAAAGTTATTAGTTTATGGGCTCTAACGGCACACCCCCGTAGCCTTAAATGTTAGCACCCATAGAAAATGTAACCACGAATTGAATTATATTTTCTGCCTCTAAATATATATTGATGCCCCTCATGGTTTCTACACACTTACGAAATTTAGTTTCAAAACTACGCTTGGATCACAGTTCATTAGCCAAAATGTAATGCTTTACACAAATCATAAGTCATTGTTTTAATTAATGTTAATATTAACATTAATTAATTTTACGCAGTGAATAAAATACACTCTTAAGTTATTTTACGTAACATAATTACAGTTTGTGCAGACTCACTACTTTTTTCTCAACAGATTTGGTGAACATTGACTTTTTTTGACTTTTTCAATTTTAGAAAACAAAAAAGACGCAATATGCGCCTTTTTTAATCACTCTTAGCGAGAAACTTATTTTTTATCGCAAAAATAGATCGTGGTAATTTTGGGTTGTTTTTTCACCGACTTCTTTAAGAGATACCCCTTTTAACTGTGCTATGTACGCTGCAACTTCAACTACATAAGCCGGTTGATTCTCTTTCCCTCGATGAGGAACAGGAGCAAGGTAAGGCGAATCTGTTTCAATAAGCAGTCGCTCTAACGGCAACTCTTTAACCACCTCTTTCAGCTCTTTGGCTTGCCTAAAAGTGACAATTCCAGAGATAGAAATGTAGAAGCCTAACTCCATCGCTGCCTGAGCAAATGGCAAATCCTCTGTAAAACAATGTATGACACCACCACACTTGTCAGCCGAACCATTTTTCAGAATAGCTAAAGTGTCTTCACGTGCGTTTCTCGTATGAATAATCAGGGGCTTATTAACCTCAACCGCTACCTCTACCTGTTGCTCAAATCGGGTTTTCTGAAGGACGGCTGTTTCCGGTTGATAGTGGTAATCCAGTCCTGTTTCACCAATAGCAACCACTCGGTTGTGTGAGGCATATTGCTTAAACAGCTCAAGAGAGAAGTCACTTTCAACGTCTAATGGATGGACACCACATGAGGCCATAACCTCTGAATAAGGTTCTATTAACTCCAACATCTTTGGAAATGAACCTAATGTCACACCCACTGATAACAGCTTCTCGACATTGGCTGATTTAGCTTTATGAATCACATCTTGAATGTCCAAATGGACATCCTCATAGTCGAGTTTGTCTAGGTGGCAGTGAGAATCTACAAACATAATTTTCTAACTTAAATTTGATAATGATGAACGAGCTTTGCGTTAGCCAAGCTCGTTCAAAGTAATATAGCGCAATGACTAATTCTAGACTTAGTTCAACCCATAAAGCCAATCAGCCACGAGTAATTCAGTGTTAAGGCCTGGAAAGGAACGTAATTGCTCGCTCAGTGCTTGTAGCGACTGAGCATGCGTATATAGGCTTTCGTAACCGTACACTTCAGCAATTTGGCTCGCTTCAGGTAAAGACGTTTGAATATCAATACCTAAGGAAGATTTTTGAGCACAGCTAAGAAGTAACCACAACCAATTGAGCTGAGTAGAAAGCTCGCTACTATTCTTCATTAACGCTGTGATAAATTCATTAGTATCTAAACCATCACTACGAATAAAACCGATGAAGGCGCCAATTAACGCTTGATACTCTTTATTTTGTCCCGACTCTACAAACTGACGCGTTGAAATCGGTTCAAAATGGCAAAGTAGCGCAGAATGACGAGGGACGGGCTTTCCTATCTCTTTGCTAACCCAGTCAATACACATTTGTTCGGAAGGCGATGAAACATGCCACACTTCACAACGACTTCTGATCGTTGGCAGCAATAACTTGGTGTTATCAGTCAACAAAATAAACAAACATTGCGCCGGAGGCTCTTCGAGTGTTTTTAACAGCGCATTGGCTGCCGAGGCATTCATACGATCGGCTTGAGGAATAACAATAACTCGATAGTGACCAAACTGAGAAGACTCTAATGCCCACTTGTTTGCTTGTCGTATCTGCTCAACGGATAACGATTTTTTATCTTTCTCGGGAAGCACATAGTGAACATCGGGGTGTCCACTGGCCTTAAGTAAATCGCAACAATGGCAGAATCCGCAAGGTTCAGACTTGTCGTTTTGACACATCAGCCCTGCGACGTATCGTTCAATCAGTGATTCCGGAGCCAAACCTACCTTAGCTTGAATCAACATCGCTCCGGGCACGTGCTGTCGTTCAAGGTTATCCTTAAGCTTCGACCAAATTGGTACTAACCACGGATAGACTTGCATAGATTACCCTTTTTGCTTTGCTAACCAAGTACGCACAACCTGCTGGATCGAGTGCTGTACATCTTCAATTTTCTGGCTCGCGTCAATAATAGCAACTGACTCATCATTGTTCGCCATTTCAAGATAGCGCTCACGGGTGCGCTCAAAGAAACTAATGTCCATTTTTTCGATTCGGTCGAGTTCACCTCGTCCACGTGCACGCTCAAGACCTAAACGTGGGTCGATGTCCAGATACAAAGTAAAATTGGGTTTGAATTCACCAATGGCAATATGCTTTAGCGAAGACATCACAGTTTGATCAATTTCACGACCACCGCCTTGGTATGCTTGTGAAGACATGTCATGTCTATCACCAATTACCCAAGCACCTTTTGCTAACGCCGGCTTGATCACTGTCTCAACCAATTGGATACGTGATGCATACATTAACAGTAACTCAGCGCGGTCTTGCAGCGGCTCGCCTTCGTGTTCTTCTTTGACCAAGGCTCGCATTTTTTCTGCTAGAACTGTCCCTCCAGGTTCACGTGTATTAACGATTTCCTGAATGCCAGCTGCATCCAACTCAGCTCGCAATGTACTGATCGCTGTGCTTTTCCCTGCACCTTCTAGTCCTTCAATAACGATAAATTTTGCTTGGCTCATTTTTTACTTCTTAATTGTCTTAAGTATTGTTGGACCGCTCGATTGTGGTCTCGTAGATTTTTGGAAAATACATGTCCACCTGTACCGCTCGCAACAAAGTATAAGTAATTGCTATCTTCAGGATTTACTGCAGCAAGGATAGACGCTTTGCCTGGCATAGCAATTGGCGTAGGTGGCAAACCATTGATGACATAAGTGTTATACGGAGTTGCCTCTCGGAGATCTTTCTTTCTAATATTGCCATCGTAACGATCGCCCATTCCGTAAATAACGGTAGGATCGGTTTGAAGTCGCATACGCTTATTGAGTCGATTCACGAAGACAGACGCTACTCGCTCTCTTTCTGATGGTACCGAGGTTTCTTTTTCAATAATAGAAGCGAGTATCAGTGCCTCATAGCTATTCTTTAAGGGTAATTTATCTTGTCGAGTCTCCCAGCTCTGCTCTAGGATAACATTCAGCTTTCGATGAGCACGCTTCAAGATGTCTAAATCACTATCACCAACAGAATAATGATAGGTCTCAGCAAGAAACAGCCCTTCCAGCTTTTCACGTTCAATACCCAATTGCTGCGCAATTTCTGCTTCTGTTAACGTGTCTGTCTCATGCTCAAGATATTCTGCTTGTTTGAACTGCTCTCGCCACTCTTTGAAAGTAGACCCTTCGATAAAAGTGATCGCGAGTTGATATTCTTTGCCATCAATGATCGCGTTGAGTGCTTGCTCAAAAGTCATCCCCGGTAGGACTTCGAAGGTACCCACTTTTATTTGAGTAAGATTCGGATGAAAACGACGAATAAGAGATGAAAATTGAGTAGGCTTAATCCACTGATCGTCTACGAATGTTGAGATGACCGTATTGAGATTATTACCTCGCTCCACGGTTACAAGATGTGGTTGTTCAATATTCAACGGCTGAGCGATAAATTCGTTTACGCTCTGTTTAACATATAGAAAGCCACCTAAAGCAATTGCTCCTAAAACAACCACTGCAAACAAAAACTTCTTTATCACTGACCTAACTTCTCCTGAATACGTCTTGTCATGCTTCCAATAGGGAATTGAGCATCCTGAATTTTGGTTACGGGCGCAACCCCTAAAATACAATTGCTAACGAATATCTCATCTGCGGACATCAATGTGTTGAGCTTAAAAGAGTCGATTGAGATCGGCAGCTCATCTTGATTTGCTACTCGTATAACTTCTTCACGCATAACACCTTCTACTCCGGCCATATCAAGACTTGGCGTGTGAAGTACACCATCCCTAATCCAAAAGATATTCGCCATTGTAGTTTCGATCACGTTACCGTTAATATCCAACACGACTCCATCGAGACGGTCACTACGTTCAACTTCTTCCTTTGCAAGGATTTGCTCCAGACGATTGTTATGCTTTAACCCCGCTAGCAACGGGTTTAGCCCCAATGCGACTTCACAAAGTGTCAGCTCAAGGCCAACTTGGCGTAATTCAGTATAGCTATCAGGGAAATCGAACTGGCTTAGGGTAATCAAAGGGCCTCGATTGACACAAGGACTATAACCTCGCCCTCCTTCACCACGGCTCACATGTATTTTAATGCCAGCTAGTGCTTTGCGTGACACAACTCGCTCAAGTTCTGCCTTCATCTGTTGCCAATCTACAGCCGCTATCTTCAGACGCAGTAAAGCCCGTTCCATTCGCTTAACATGTTGACCCCACAACTGCATTTTGCCTGACTTAGTCAGAATCGTTGTAAAGCAACCGTCACCATATTGAAAACTTCTGTCCGTAACTGAAACATGGTCGACTTGATTTCCATCACGCCAAAACATAGTTCTTCCTTTAAAAACAAAACGGCTTAATGCTAAGCATCAAGCCGTTTGAATACAAGTGTCTTGTACGATTACCGCGGGTTACATCTTTTTGAAAATCAATGAACCGTTAGTACCGCCAAATCCAAATGAGTTACAAAGTGCATATTCCATGTCAACTTTGCGTGCAGTATGTGGAACTAAGTCTACATCACACTCAGGATCTGGATTATCTAGGTTAATCGTTGGCGGAACAATTTGATCAACCAAAGACATAATAGTGATGATCGCTTCCGCTGAACCCGCTGCGCCTAGAAGGTGGCCTGTCATCGATTTTGTCGATGACACTAGCACTTTCTTCGCACCTTCTTCGCCAAGAGCACGTTTAATGCCTTTAATCTCAGCAACGTCACCGGCTGGTGTTGAGGTACCGTGAGCGTTCACATAACCGATTTGTTCACCAGTAATGCCTGCATCACGAAGTGCAGCTTCCATCGCTAGAGCGCCACCAGAGCCATCTTCACTTGGTGAAGTCATGTGGTAAGCATCACCACTCATACCAAAGCCGACAAGCTCAGCATAAATTTTCGCGCCACGCGCTTTAGCATGCTCATACTCTTCAAGAACGATCATACCTGCACCGTCACCCAGTACGAAGCCATCACGGTCAACGTCCCAAGGACGTGACGCTTTTTGTGGCTCGTCGTTACGAGTAGATAGCGCTTTAGCCGCACCAAAACCTGCCATACCAAGTGGCGTAGAGGCTTTTTCCGCACCACCCGCTACCATTGCTTCAGCGTCACCATACGCAATCATACGTGCAGCATGACCGATATTGTGAAGGCCAGTCGTACATGCAGTAGAGATTGCGACGTTAGGACCACGAAGACCAGCAAGAATAGAAAGTTGGCCAGCAACCATATTTACGATAGTCGAAGGTACAAAGAAAGGGCTTACACGACGTGGGCCTTTCGTTACCAACGCTTGATGTCCCGCTTCGATTAGGTCAAGACCACCAATACCAGAACCAATAGCTACACCGACACGGTGTTGGTTTTCTGGAGTGACTTCTAAACCAGAGTCTTTGAGAGCGTGCATGCCTGCCACGATGCCATATTGGATAAATAAATCCATTTTCTTAGCATCTTTTTTAGACACGTATTCACTACCATCAAAGTCTTTTACTAAGCCAGCGAAACGAGTTGAAAAATCGGTTGTATCGAAATGTTCAATATTTACGATACCACTCTTACCCTCCAAAAGGGCTTTCCATGAAGATTCTACGGTGTTGCCTACCGGTGACAACATACCCATGCCAGTGACAACAACACGACGCTTGGACACGATTTTATTCTCCGGGATATTTGTGATTCTATTTGAAAGGATAGAAGACGTTTAAAAAAACACAGGCGGCCAGAAGGCCGCCTGGAAAGAGATATTACTGAGCGCTGTTTACGTAGTCGATAGCAGCTTGAACAGTAGTGATCTTCTCAGCTTCTTCATCAGGAATCTCAGTGTCGAATTCCTCTTCTAGAGCCATTACTAGCTCAACTGTATCTAGAGAATCTGCACCTAGATCGTCAACGAAAGAAGCTTCGTTCTTAACTTCTGCTTCGTCTACACCTAGCTGTTCAACAATGATTTTCTTTACGCGTTCTTCGATGTTGCTCATTTTTCTTTTCCTTTACAGATTTCGCTTTATGCGATGTTTCCGTAGTTTATTCGAACTATTGAAAGTTGCAAGGGGGTCCTTGCTGGTCAAACCACAATTTTAGCGAATTTAACCGAAATTCAGCACATTTTTGACTTAAATCATGCACAAATGTTGCACAGATCAAACCATGTACATGCCACCATTTACGTGAAGTGTCTCACCTGTGATGTATGCCGCTTCTGGTGATGCAAGGAATGCAACAGCAGACGCAATTTCACGAGGGTCACCTAAACGACCAGCAGGTACGTTGGCTAGTGTAGCAGCTCGTTGCTCATCATTCAGTGCTTTTGTCATATCTGTTTCGATAAAACCTGGTGCAACTGTGTTCACGGTCACACCGCGAGATGCAACTTCACGTGCCATTGACTTAGTAAAACCAATTACGCCCGCTTTCGCTGCCGCGTAGTTCGTTTGACCTGCGTTACCCATAGTACCAACAACAGAACCTACGTTGATGATACGACCTTGACGCTTCTTCATCATACCGCGTAGTACTGCTTTAGACAGGCGGAAGATAGACGTTAGGTTAGTGTCCATGATATCTGTCCACTCGTCGTCCTTCATACGCATAAGAAGGTTGTCGCGTGTAATACCAGCGTTGTTTACAAGAATGTCGATCGCACCAAAATCAGCGTTGATCTGCTTTAGTACTGCTTCGATTGAGTCGGTATCTGTCACGTTTAGTGCCAAACCTTTACCATTCTCACCTAAATACTCGCTGATCGCCGCAGCACCATTTTCAGATGTTGCTGTACCGATTACTGTTGCACCGCGCTCTACCAATAGCTCGGCAATTGAGCGACCGATACCACGGCTAGCACCTGTTACTAAGGCAATTTTGCCTTCAAGGTTCATCATTATCGCGTTCCTTTTATTTTACCGCTTCAAGTGACGCAGCATCGTTTACTGCTGCAGCACTCAATGTCTTAACGATTCGCTTCGTTAGACCTGTTAGTACTTTACCAGGACCAAGTTCCAGCAATTTCTCTACGCCTTGCTCGCTCATTTTCTCAACACCTTCAGTCCAACGAACTGGGTTGTAAAGTTGACGAACTAATGCATCTTTGATTTTCGCAGGGTCAGTTTCAGCGGCGACATCAACATTGTTGATCACTGATATTTCTGGAGTATTAAATTCAAGCGCGTCTAGAGCAACTGCGAGTTTATCAGCAGCAGGCTTCATCAGTGCGCAGTGAGATGGTACTGACACAGGTAAAGGCAGCGCGCGTTTTGCACCAGCTTCTTTACAAAGTGCACCTGCACGTTCTACTGCCGCTTTGTTACCAGCGATAACAACTTGACCTGGAGAGTTAAAGTTAACTGGAGAAACGACTTCACCTTGAGCAGCTTCTTCGCAAGCCTTAGCAATAGACTCATCATCAAGACCGATGATCGCATACATCGCACCAACACCTGCTGGTACTGCTTCTTGCATTAATTGACCACGAAGCTCAACCAGTTTGATCGCTTCTTTAAAATCGATAACACCAGCACAAACTAATGCAGAGTACTCACCAAGACTGTGACCTGCCAAAAGAGCTGGCTGTTCTAGTCCTTGCTCCTGCCATACACGCCAAATAGCGACTGAAGAGGCTAACAATGCTGGCTGAGTACGGTGAGTTTGGTTTAGATCTTCAACTGGACCATTTTGAACAAGTGCCCACAAGTCGTAACCAAGTGCCTCAGATGCTTCAGCAAATGTCGCTTTAACTACATCATATTGCTCGCCCAGTTCTGCAAGCATTCCAACTGTTTGTGAACCCTGACCAGGGAACACGATTGCAAAATTACTCATCGTTATTTCCTTAAACAACGCAATCTAAATTAGTATTGGTTTGGATTTTGCTGGGATTAGAAACGAACAAGCGCCGATCCCCAAGTAAATCCGCCACCAAAGGCTTCCAGCAACAGATTTTGTCCACGTTTAATACGGCCATCGCGTACTGCTTCGTCTAGTGCAGTAGGAACCGTTGCCGCAGAGGTATTCCCATGACGATCAAGGGTAACCACCACTTGATCCATCGACATACCAAGCTTTTTAGCTGTTGCTGAAATAATTCGATAGTTCGCTTGATGCGGAACAAGCCAATCTAGCTCTGACTTATCCATATCATTTGCCGCTAATGTGTCTTTAACCAGCTTTGACAATTGTGTCACCGCAACCTTAAAGACTTCATTGCCTGACATATTCAGCCATTTATCAAGTTCACCACCGCGTACCGGCATCTCAAGACTTAACAAGTCTCCAAATCGACCGTCAGCGTATAGGTGAGTAGAAATAATGCCAGGTTCTTCGCTAGCACCCAGTACGACTGCGCCTGCCGCGTCGCCGAACAGAATAATAGTCGAACGATCAATGTCTTCAACTGTCTTCGATAAGCAATCAGAACCGATAACTAAAACATTTTTAGCCATACCAGAGCGAATGTGCTGGTCAGCGACTGATAGTGCATAAACGAAACCAGTACATGCTGCCGCCATATCAAATGCAGGACAACCTTTAATACCAAGTTTTGCTTGAACTTGACATGCGGATGATGGGAAAGCATGGCTACTGCTGGTCGTTGCTACGATAATGAGATCAATGTCATCTTTATCGATACCAGCCATTTCGATAGCTCTTACCGAAGCTTCGTAGCCCATATCTGCAACAGTTTCGTCTTCTGCGGCAATTCGTCGCTCTTTGATACCTGTGCGAGTTACGATCCATTCATCTGTCGTATCTACCATTTTCTCTAGATCCGCGTTAGTACGAATCTGAGATGGCAGGTAGCTGCCCGTACCTAAAATTTTGCTATACATGAAGACTAATACTGCCTCTCGAGTAACACTGCTTCTAGACGATCGCTGATTTGGTTCGGGACTTGGCGTTTAACCTCGTGAACCGCTTCGCCTATTGCATGAACAAGTGCTGAAATATCAGCACTTCCGTGGCTTTTTATGACAATGCCGCGCAATCCTAACAAACTTGCCCCGTTATACTGGTCGGGGTTCAGTGTTTTCACCTCAGTTATGAGATCGGAAAACAATATTCTTGCTACCCATCCTTTCCATGTAGAGGCGGTCAGTTTTGCTTTTAGTTTATCTAAAATCAGTTGAGCCGTTCCTTCGCACGCTTTCAACGCTGTGTTTCCAACAAATCCATCGCAAACAACGACATCGGCGGCGTCGTGTAACAACTCGTTACCTTCGACGAAACCAATATAGTTGATAGATTGCGTTTGAGTAAGCATTTCAGCGCAACGTTTTACAAGATCGTTGCCTTTTATTTCTTCAGCGCCAATGTTTAAGATGGCGACCTTTGGTTTTCTGCCTAAATGCTGTTCTGCTAATGCACTGCCCATGACCGCAAACTGAAAGAGAGAATCCGCATCGACCGATGCGTTGGCACCTAGATCGAGCATCCACGTCTTGCTTCCCGACACAGTCGGCAACGCGGTGACTAAAGCAGGCCTATCAATACCTGGTAACAGTTTCAGTCGAAAGCGAGATAATGCCATTAGTGCGCCGGTGTTACCGCTGCTTACGCAAGCATCAGCATTTTCTGACTCAACGAGATCAATCGCAATACGCATTGAGGTATCGTGACTGTTTCTAAGCGCAAAGGAGGGCTTTTCTGAATTCGAGATGACTCGGTCACTATGCATAACCTCTAAACGGGCAGTGCGTTGGTAACCTAGTTGATTGAGTTGTGTATTTATCGACGGTTCGTCGCCGACAAGAACCACTTTTAGCTCTGGGAAAAGCGACAGTGCCTGCACGGCGGCAGGCACTGTTACGGAAGGACCGAAATCCCCGCCCATTGCATCAAGTGCAACGGTTATATTATGCAAAGGTCAACCTTACTTGTTGATAACCTTTTTGCCACGGTAGTAACCGTCAGCAGTCACATTGTGACGTAGGTGAGTTTCACCTGAAGTTGCGTCTACAGATAGTGCAGCTGAAGTTAGCGCATCATGTGAACGACGCATGCCACGCATAGAACGTGACTTCTTGCTTTTTTGTACGGCCATGGACCCTACTCCTATGTTAGTAATTTAAACGTCAGTAACAGTGTTACTCACGCTTTAAGCTCTTTAAAACATCAAATGGATTTGGCTTATCTTCTGGAACCTCTTCCGGAATATCTCCAAAAACCATGTTGTTTGAGTCAACGCTACAATTTGCTATATCGTGCATTGCGACTTGAGGCAGGTTTAAGATGAACTCGTCTTCAACTAATTGTATGAGATCGACCTCACCGTACTCATTAAGATCTACCAAATCATAATCTTCCGGTGCATCCTCTTCACTTTTCTCACTATAGTAAGGAGTGTAAGTGAATTGAACTTCACACAGATGTGTGAAAATCTCATTACAACGCTGACATTCCAAATCAACTTCGATGTTAGCTTTACCAGAGATAACAACGAGTCGCTGTTCATCATGCCCAAAGGACAATGTCACTTCAGCATCGCGTTTTACGCTACTAACTGACTCGCTCAGACGCTTAAAAAGACTTACTTGGATGATGCCATCAAAGTCCAATCTTTTTTGTGCTGTCTTACCCGGGTCAACAGTTCGCGGTATTTTTACCTTTTGCATAGGGCGCGAATATTATCTTCCAAAACGGATTTAGTCAAAGAAAAAGGCTAAAAAGTTGTACTTTTTTTGCCTACAGATTAAGAATCTAACATTATGTCTAGAATCTGCAATTATGATAAGAAAAACTGTACCAAAATGAAAACAATTCGACTCATTTTAGCCTCAACGTCTCCGTACCGTGCGGAGCTTTTATCCAAATTAGGTTTAGACTTTGAAGCTATTGCACCAAACGTTGAAGAAACTGCACAAGAGCACGAAACGGCAACAGAGCTAGTTCAGCGACTCGCATTAGCAAAAGCGAGTGCGTTAAAAAATGAAAAAGACGCCGTCATTATTGGCAGCGATCAAGTTTGCGTCATCGATGGCAATATCATCGGCAAACCGTTGACTCGCAGCAATGCAATACACCAACTTCAGCAACAAAGTGGAAAAACTGTTCGGTTCTATACTGGACTAGCAGTCTACAACACCAAAACTCAACAATCGGAAACCGTTCTTGATACTTTTGATGTGACGTTTCGAAAATTAACGACCACTCAAATCGAGCGTTATGTCGATATGGAACTACCACTATACTGTGCCGGAAGTTTTAAGAGCGAAGGGCTCGGTATCACGTTATTTAGTCAACTCAATGGTAAAGACCCAAATACTTTAGTCGGACTACCTCTCATTGATCTTGTCACTCTCTTAGAGAAACAAGGCATATCTCCACTAGCTTAAAAACAGAAGCGTATAAACAAAAGCGGAGTGCTTCTGGGATTGAAGCACTCCGCTCTAGTTATAGTTCTCAAGTTACACGCCTGCTTTTAGCTTTTTAATCGCTTGCTGCAACTTTGGCTCCATCTCAGCATGTATTTCCATTTTTTCATCATTCGCTGGGTGCACAAAGACAATGTTTGCAGCATGCAGGAACAAACGGTCTAGGCCCACTTTCGCTGTATAAGCATCAAATCGGCGATCACCATAGCGATCATCCCATGCTATCGGATGGCCAGTATATTGAGTATGTACTCGAATTTGGTGGGTACGCCCGGTAATTGGACTTGCTTGAACCAGCGTTGCCTGCTCAAACGACTCTAATACTTTAAAGCGAGTTTCTGAAGGTTTTCCATTAGGGTTAACCCTAACAATACTGTTCACTTCATTCTTTAGCAGCGGAGCTTTTACTACTCGACAACTAGGCTTCCATTTCCCCATGACTAGGGCGAAGTAATACTTCTGCACGGTCTTCTCACGAAACTGAGCTTGCAAATGACGCAAAGCAGATCGCTTCTTCGCAACTAAGAGAATACCTGAGGTATCACGGTCAATACGGTGCACTAATTCTAAGAAGCGTGCTTGTGGCCGTAAGGCCCTTAGTGCTTCAATCGCACCAAACTTCAAACCACTACCACCATGAACCGCAATTCCAGATGGCTTATTTAAGATCAGCATGTGGTCGTCTTCATAAATAATTTGCGACTCAAGTTCTGCTACTTTATTCAATTTTGTGCTGATCGGCGTTTCTTCTTGCTTCTCTTCAATTGTGACAGGAGGTATACGGACGCTATCACCTGCTTGAAGCTTGTATTCCGCTTTGACACGCTTTTTGTTTACACGTACCTCACCCTTGCGCACAATTCGGTACACAACACTCTTAGGAATGTTTTTCAATTGGTTGCGCAAAAAGTTATCGATGCGCTGACCAGCCATATCGTCGTCAATATCGACAAATTGGACTTTAGTTCTAATTTCACTCATTTCGCTATTATAACATTCAAAGCGGCAAGAAAATAACGCTTTCTATTGGTAATTTTGTCGATGAGATAGTGGAAAAACCATCAACAACACGCGCTTAGCCATTGACTGAACAAGCTGTGGATAGAAATCAACCAGTTTGAACCAGCTTTTACGCTTGCTGAGATATTATCGCTTAAAATCAGCACATTAAACGTACATTGCCTAGGCAGAATCAGATTTTTTTCTGTGGTTTATACTAAAGCTGATTGCTGATAATTCGCTGCGCTGCTATAGTTCACAGCTGCAATAGGTAATTAAAATCGATTTATGATTTGTCGATATTATCTTTGAGCAATTTTAACTATGAGTAGAACGCTTAGTTTTGAGACGCAGCAACTGGCATAAGACGTTGATCGCTAAGACTTCCTTGTCACCTACTCACGTAATCGTGTTGAGTATCACCGCCACATATGCGGAGCACACAGCGAAAGTTCTGTGTGAAGACTGTAGTGCCCAAGAGCATCCCTTCCAGCCGGGAGGCTGCATTTTACAAAGCCATGGGATCCGGCACCACGACTTACGAAAACTGTGACAAGAGCACTGATGAAAACAAAGAAAATACAACGAGAATTTCTGTAATGAAAAGAATGTTAATCAACGCAACTCAAAAAGAAGAGTTGCGTGTCGCTTTGGTCGATGGCCAGCGACTATTCGATCTTGATATCGAAAGTCCAGGTCACGAATCTAAAAAAGCGAATATCTACAAAGGACGTATCACTCGAGTTGAGCCTAGCCTAGAGGCCGCTTTTGTTGACTACGGTGCCGAACGCCACGGCTTCCTCCCTCTCAAAGAAATTGCACGCGAATACTTCCCTGAAGGCTACACCTACCAAGGTCGCCCAAGCATTAAAGATGTCTTGAGCGAAGGCCAAGAAGTGATCGTGCAAGTTGAGAAAGAGGAACGCGGTAGCAAAGGTGCTGCATTGACAACCTTCATCTCTCTAGCAGGTAGTTACTTAGTACTGATGCCTAACAACCCTCGTGCTGGCGGTATTTCTCGTCGCATTGAAGGTGAAGAGCGTACAGAGCTAAAAGCTGCCTTGAGCACTCTAGAACTACCACAAGGTATGGGCCTAATCGTTCGTACTGCGGGCGTGGGCAAAAGTGCAGAAGAGCTGGAGTGGGATTTGCGTTTCCTCCTAAACAACTGGGAAAACATTAAGGGTGCAGCAGACCAAAACCCTGCTCCGTTCTTAATCCACCAAGAAAGTAACGTTATCGTTCGTGCACTTCGTGACTACTTACGTCGCGATATTGGCGAGATCTTAATTGATAGCAATACCATCTATGAGCGTGCTCGTCAGCACATTCAACTGGTTCGCCCAGACTTTGTGAACCGAGTGAAGAAATACGAAGGTGAAGTACCGCTATTTAGTCACTATCAGATTGAAAGCCAGATCGAGTCAGCGTTCCAACGCGAAGTGAGGCTTCCATCTGGTGGTTCTATCGTTATTGACCCAACTGAAGCACTTACTTCTATCGATATCAACTCTGCCCGCGCTACCAAAGGCAGCGATATCGAAGAAACTGCACTGAATACTAACCTTGAAGCAGCAGATGAAATTGCTCGTCAGCTACGCCTTCGTGACCTAGGTGGTCTCGTCGTTATCGACTTTATCGATATGACACCTGTGCGCCACCAACGTGAGGTTGAGAATCGTCTACGCGAAGCAGTGCGAATTGATCGCGCTCGTGTTCAAATAGGTCGTATTTCTCGTTTTGGTCTACTAGAAATGTCTCGTCAACGCTTGAGCCCATCTTTGGCTGAAGCAAGTCATCACATTTGCCCTCGTTGTACTGGTACGGGTGTGGTGCGTGATAACGAGTCATTAGCACTATCAGTACTTCGTCTCATCGAAGAAGAAGCCTTGAAAGACAACACGTCTCAAGCTCTTGCCATCGTGCCAGTGCCAATTGCTTCTTACCTACTAAACGAAAAACGTCGCTCCATTAACCACATTGAGCGCGTACAAGATGTTAAGATCACTATTGTTCCTGATTCTGATATGGAAACACCTCACTTTGAGGTAATCCGTGTTCGTGAAGGTGAAGAACAAGACCTGTTGTCATACCTGCTACCTAAAAAGCTAGAAGCACTTAAAGAGGCTGAAGCTAAGGAAGCCGAAGTTGAGGCTAAACCGCGTAAGATTGAGCAGCCTGCACTGCAAGGTTTTGCAACGCCTACTCAAAACGCCCCGACTCCAGCTCCTAAGCCAAGTAAGCCTGCTAAGGTAGAAACGAAGAAAGAAGAGAAACAGCCAGGTCTGATTTCTCGCATCCTTTCTGCTATCGGTTCACTTTTCTCTTCAAATGAAGAGCCTGTGAAAGAGCCAGAGAAGAAAGAAGAAGCACCTAAAAATCGCAATGGCAGACAGCGTCGTAATCGAAACAACGATCAACGTCGTCGTAATAATAAAGATTCTCGCGATAATGATCGTAACAAGAATCGCCGTAACAAACCTGCTCGTGACGAAGAGAAAGAGTCTATCGACAATGCTCAAGAGTCACGCAAACAGCAAAATCGTCGCGGTAAGCAGCAAGATCGTCGTAATAAAAAACGCGATGAAGCAAGCGGCAAATCAAAAGTAGAAGAGCAAGGTCAACAAATCGCAGCTGATGTTCAAGCTGAGAAAAAAGCACCTCGTTCTGAAGAAAAAGCGGCGAAAGTTAAAGAGCGCCGTCAGCGTCGTAAGCTTTCTAAGCAAGTGCGCGTAAAAGATCAAAAAGCACAACAGGAAGAGCAAGCTACTCAGGTTGTGCCTGTTGAGACAGCTCAAACTGCAGTAGAAAAGCCTCAAGCACCTGAAGCAGCAACAGAAGCTCCAGCGAAAGAGGAAGGTAAACAACGTCGTAACCGTCGTTCGCCTCGTCACTTACGTGCAAGTGGTCAACGTCGTCGTCGTGGTCGCGATCGTCGCCCTAACCCATTCCGCCTACGCAAGGGTGGTGTAGCTTCTCCTGAAATGGCGATGGGTAAAGTAATGCCGAGCTATGGCATTGTGAAACCTAAGGCAAAAGCGAAACCTGAAGCGGAAGTTAAAGAGTTAGTCACAACTACCGGTGTTGCTATGCCTGAGATGGCAATGGGTAAGGTTATCGTAATGCGTAAGCCTGAAGCTATTGAAGCACCTGCTGTCACAGAACCTAAGGTTGAGCAAGCGGTCGTTGAAGCAGCAGTTGAGCCAGTTCAAGTTGTTGCTGAACCAGTTGTGGAAACTGCACCAGCAATCGTTGAGCCTGCCGCAGAAACCGTTGTTGAAACCGAGCCTATGGTTGAAGTCTCAGTAGCGGAAAATGCAGTTGTTGAAGAGCAACCTACTGTCGTGGAGCCTACTCCAGTAAGCCCTGTTGTAGAGAAAGCGACTGTTAGCTTCAAAGGCCACGCGAGTGCACCAATGGCTAAGGCTGAAGGCAAGCAGGAACTTGGTGAAATTATCATCAAAGCTGCACCGGTTAAAGCTGAGCGCTACCAACAGAAAGGTGCGGGCAGCCAAGTTGCCACTAATTCTGCATCAGCAGAAATGACAAAACCTAACTACTAGTTCGTAGAGTAGAAAGGAAAAATTGAAAAGGCTGCGAATATCGCAGCCTTTTTTATTATTGAGGAATAGTCGGCGGAAATTGCAGACATAAGATGCTACTTGGCATAGAAACACTTTCTTTCAATATTGAAGTTTTGTTCACATTTCTGTAGCATGCCGAGCTTTGATTATTTCATCAACAATGCGCCATATCTATGTCATATAGAAAATGGATAATGACGACGAATCATTTTCACCTATGCTATTCATATAGCAATTCTACACTTTGAACGTCTCAATTTGCGCTGGATGAAATCCATATAAATCCAACAACATAAGTAAGCACAATTACATGTTTGAATTTCCACAGTTTTCCAAGCACTCGGTAAAAAACGATGTTCTATCCGGCCTTACCGTTGCGTTGGCATTAGTGCCAGAAGCGGTTGCTTTTGCGTTCGTTGCCGGTGTTGACCCAATGGTTGGCCTATACGCCGCGTTTATCGTCGGTTTAGTCACTTCTATCTTCGGTGGCCGTCCGGGCATGATCTCTGGCGCTACAGGCGCAATGGCTGTAGTAATGGTCAGCCTAGTAGCAACTCACGGAGTACAATATCTCTTTGCCGCTATTATGCTTGCAGGTCTACTACAAATCAGTGCAGGTTTATTTAAATTGGGTAAATTCATTCGCATGGTACCCCACCCTGTTATGATCGGCTTCGTTAACGGCCTTGCGATCGTTATCTTCTTAGCACAGCTTGGACAATTTAAAGCCCCCGACCTTTCAGGCGCCTTAACTTGGCTACCTCAAGATCAAATGATGCTGATGCTTGGATTAGTTGCGTTGACTATGGGTATTATTCACTTTCTACCTAAGCTAACTACCGCCGTTCCATCATCGTTAGTTGCTATCGTGACTGTTACCTTATTGGTTCAGGGTCTTGGTTTGGATACACGCACTGTTGTCGATTTTCTGCGCTCGATGTCGGGTGATATGAACGCGACATTGGCGGGCTCTCTGCCAGAATTCTCTATCCCAGCGGTTCCATTGACGCTTGAAACCCTACAGATCATTCTGCCATACGCTATTATTTTGGCGGCAATAGGCTTAATCGAGTCACTATTAACACTGACCGTGCTTGATGAAATGACCAATACACGTGGACAATCTAACCGTGAATGTGTAGGTCAGGGTCTAGCAAACGTAACCTGTTCGGTGTTTGGTGCGATGGGTGGCTGTGCCATGATCGGCCAGTCAATGATCAACGTGAACTCTGGTGGTCGTGGCCGTTTGTCAGGTATCGTTGCAGCTGTTGCACTACTAATGTTTATTCTGTTTGCAGCAGCACTTATCGAAATGATTCCGTTAGCCGCACTAGTAGGCGTAATGTTTATGGTTGTGATTGGGACGTTCGAATGGGCGACCTTTAAGCTTGCACGCCGTGTACCTAAACAAGATTTCTTTGTTATTGTGCTGGTTACGGTAGTTACCGTTCTGACTGACCTTGCCGTAGCGGTTGCTGTGGGTGTCGTTGTCTCTGCGCTTATGTTCGCTTGGGAACACGCAAAACACATCTACGCAAGTAGCAGCATCAATGCTGAAGGCTCTAAAGAGTACCAAGTAAACGGACCTATCTTTTTCGGCTCTGCGGCAAACTTCCTAGAGTTGTTTGATGCTAAGAACGACCCAGTAGATGTCATCGTTGATTTTGCCAACTCGCGCGTTACAGACCACTCGGCTATTGAAGCAATCGAGACGTTAGCAGAACGTTATGCAGCGGTAGGTAAAACACTTCACTTAAGGCACTTAAGTCCTGACTGCCGCGCACTGTTACAAAAAGCCGGCAGCTTAGTCGAAATCAATGTCAAAGAAGATCCGAGCTACAAAGTTGCAACGGACGTACTTGCTGGCTAACAAAAAGTAAAATAAAAGGGGCTCATCGCCCCTTTTTTATTCGTTACTCACTTTAACTCTCATTATGTCTTGCTGTTCCGCACTGAATTGTTTTTTTAGCTCAGCTTTGCTTTTAAAGCTAATTTCGCCCCCTGCGGCGACCGACATATGCTGAGGGTCTACATTATGCTTCGATTGATAAAGCATTACCGCTTGCATACAAGAGTCTCTTTGGTCTTGAGATAATCTACTACCTTCTGGCCAGCGACCAGTTTCAGTGGCATACAGAAGTCTCTCATAAACATCCGGAGTCATGGCTTCTAAGAGTTGTTCTACGTCCATACTGAACCTTCTTTTTGCTTGAACTTTCAGACCCGCTAAATTTCGGTTCTGAGAGGTTAATTCGTTACTCGAACCATAACGTGATGATACACTGAGTCAAGTTGAGTACGACAAATCAGTGTAATTGATCACAAGTAGTAGAATGAAATTACCTTATCTCCTATCCGTCTTAGTAGCCACTTCACTTTTATCCGGCTGTTTTGAAACTCGCAAGAACACAGATCAACTCTGCGAAAACCAGCCCAGTTTGAACTGTTCTTCACTAAACATAAACGATGGTCAATGCCGAATCGCGAGAACAGACCTTATTTGGCATCGCTCTGAGATGCTTGACGATCCTAGTGAAAAGAATCAAGTCAAAGACTATCACCTGCTCAAGGCATATCGAAAGTGTCTAGAGTTAGCATCTCAAATCCAGCCAATTGAACAGGCCGACCTCAAAGCAAAAAGATTTAACGCTCTGATGTATTCGATAGAAGAACAAAAACGAATCACTCGAGAATTAGCGAGCTCCACTTCTCCAGAAACGCTCTATTTTCTTTGGAGCGAAACGGGAAGCCAAGCAGCTAAACGTCGTTTTTTAGCCATGGAAGATACCGGCGTACTTGACACCTCTTCCATGCAATATGCACTCGCCACCTACTATATTTCACGAGATAAGCAAAAAACCTATCAACTATTAAATCGCTCTCTAGAGCTTTCAGCAGGTGGAAAACACGTCAACAAAGAAGTGATTAAGTCTTTAGCGAGCGTAACTCAAAACCTTGATCTCCCAAAGCAATCCTATCTTTGGGCGATGGTTGGTAAAGAGTTTGACGTACCTATCGCTTCAAACGACGAACTCAGGTTGCTTTTTGGGTTAACGGAAGAGGAGTATCGCTCTCTCAATGAGCAGGCAAAAACTGTCGCGAAAGCTATTGATAACGGAAAATATACGAGAGACTTAGTGCTTCAGTAGTTAGCTAAATTATTGAAAGTAAAAACGGGCCCCACTAATGGGGCCCGTTTTTATTTCTACAAAATGAAAGAATGGTACATAGAATCAGTCAGATACATCACTACTTTCGCTTTTGTTGAAAATTAACGACACAGAGTTGACACAATACCTTTGCCCCGTGGTTTTGGGACCATCTTCAAAAACATGGCCCAAATGGCTGTCACACGCCTTACATCTAATCTCTATTCGCTGCATACCATGGCTTATATCTTCCAAAAATCGAATAGCTTCATCATCAACAGGCGCATCAAAACTAGGCCAACCACAGCCTGAATCATACTTACTCTCAGAATTAAAAAGTGGCGCTTCACAGCAAGTACAGTGGTATAAGCCAGTATCACGGTTGTGTAGTAGAGTACCGCTAAAAGGCGCTTCAGTTCCCTGCTGTCGACACACACGGTATTGTTCATCATTTAGGGTCTCACGCCAGTAATCATCGGGCTTCATCGCGTTTTTATTTTCACCACTCACGACCTTTACACTCCCTTTTTTATTGTCTACATTTTATACACGCTATATATCATACGTATAGCAAACTTGGTTGTAGCACATTGTTGTCAATTTCCAACCAAGCTGTATCAGTTATGTTAACTTACCTTGCTTACAAGGTTAAATACATAACTAAAACTATTACAGAGTCTCTATCAAAGTTCAAAAAAACGTCATTTAATACCGAATGTTAAGAAAAGCGACACTTTTTTTTGACTTTAAACAAATTAATTCCGATTATCTATTGAAGTTAGTGACTGGATTCTGTAATTTTACTACCAGTTATCTTTAAACAGAAATTAAGTTGTGGAGCAACTATAATGACTATCAAAGTAGGTATTAACGGTTTTGGCCGTATCGGTCGTTTCGTATTTCGTGCAGCGCAAGAGCGCAACGACATCGAAGTAGTAGGTATCAACGATCTAATCGACGTTGAGTACATGGCATACATGCTTAAGTACGATTCAACTCACGGCCGTTTCAACGGTACTGTTGAAGTTGAAGGCGGTAACCTAATCGTTAACGGCAAAACTGTACGTGTAACTGCAGAGCGCAACCCAGAAGATCTAAAATGGGATGCTATCGATGTTGACGTAGTAGCAGAAGCAACTGGTCTTTTCCTAACTGACGAGACTGCACGTAAGCACATCACTGCTGGCGCGAAGAAAGTTGTTCTGACTGGTCCTTCTAAAGACGCTACTCCAATGTTCGTAATGGGCGTTAACCAAGACACTTACGCTGGTCAAGACATCGTTTCTAACGCTTCTTGTACTACTAACTGTCTAGCGCCTATCGCTAAAGTTCTTAACGACGAGTTCGGTATCGAATCTGGTCTTATGACTACAGTTCACGCTACTACAGCTACTCAAAAAACTGTAGACGGTCCTTCTGCTAAAGACTGGCGCGGTGGTCGTGGTGCTTCTCAGAACATCATCCCATCTTCAACTGGTGCTGCTAAAGCTGTAGGCGTTGTTCTTCCAGAACTAAACGGCAAACTAACTGGTATGGCTTTCCGCGTACCAACTGCTAACGTTTCTGTAGTTGACCTAACTGTTAACCTTAAGAACGGTGCATCTTACGAAGCTATCTGTGCAGCTATGAAAGCAGCATCTGAAGGCGCTCTTAAAGGTGTTCTAGGTTACACTGAAGACCAAGTTGTTTCTCAAGATTTCATCGGTGAAGTTCAAACTTCAGTATTCGATGCTAAAGCTGGTATCGCTCTAACTGACAACTTCGTTAAAGTTGTATCTTGGTACGACAACGAAATCGGTTACTCAAACAAAGTTCTAGACCTAATCGCTCACATCTCTAAGTAATGTAAGCTTTTAGCTGAATATTTGTATTAAGGCGACTCATTGGGTCGCCTTTTTTGTATCTGTTTCTGGGTTCAATATCACCTGGGAATGTCAAACATTGCCCACCCCTAGGAACCAGAAACTCACACCTAGGAGTTACAATCTATGGACTTGTCTACGCTACCAGCTTTAACTGTACTTTCTGACTGCGTAACGACTGCTAAGCTAGGCGACAATACGATCGTTCGTATCAACCACCCGAAGGCAACTGCTGCGATTTCCCTTCATGGCGGTCATATCATCTCGTTCAAGCCCTCTAATCAAGAAGAGTTGATTTGGATGAGCAAAGACGCGGTCTACGACAATAAAGCTGCACTACGAGGTGGCATCCCTATTTGCTGGCCTTGGTTTGGTCGCGTTGCTGCCCCCGCTCATGGGTTTGCGCGCAACAGTGCTTGGACGCTAATCGAGCACCGTGAAAACGATGCTGGTGTCATTGTAAGCTTGGGGTTATCTGACAACGACCAAACGCGCGAAATTTGGCCACACCGCTTCCAACTCGTTTTAAACGTAGAAGTATCTGAAACACTCACCGCTACTCTCAACGTAACCAACACCGATTCGGCTGCGTGGAAGTTCTCCGGTGCACTGCATACCTATCTAAGCATCGGTGACATTCATAACATGGAAGTCACCGGGATGGGCCCAACTTATATTGATGGCCTACAACAAGGTAAAGTGTGTCAGGGTGGCGAAATGCTGGCTCTAACCGATACTATCGATCGTGTTTACACCGAGCCGAGCAAAGAAATTGTGCTTCACGATAATGCATTAGTTCGACAACTCTCCGTCATCAATGACGGTGACAATTCAGCAGTCCTTTGGAATCCTTGGGAAGCAGGCGCGAAGTCGATGGGTGACATGAACGATGATGGCTACTTAACTATGTTCTGTATAGAGTCCACATTACACGCTAAGACACTAGAAGCGGGACAGGAGCTTAACCCTGGTGACACTTACCAGCTCGCAACCACTCTTTCGATAAAGTAAATCGCCTGAGCTAATTGCTTCCAATCAATGATATGGTTAGACTTACGAAAATTTTCGTCGAGTCTAACCTATGTCCTATCAATGTCCGCTCTGTCAGCAATCGTTATCCCTTAATGAGCGTAGTTTTCGCTGCGAAAACAACCATCAGTTCGACTTGGCAAAAGAAGGTTATGTCAACCTCATGCCTGTGCAGCACAAGCGCTCAAAAGATCCTGGCGACAATAAAGAGATGATGCAGGCACGACGTACTTTTCTTGAGCACGACCTGTACGCACCTATGCGTCAGCAAGTTGTGGAAACTCTAGCCAAACTCGTAGACCATGGCACTGTTCTCGATATCGGCTGTGGAGAAGGTTATTACACCAGCTTTTTTCAACAATACCTAGCTGAAAGGGACAAAACGTTAGACTTTTATGGACTCGATATTTCCAAAGTAGCGGTTCGATACGGCGCAAAACGCTACCCAAACGTCAACTTTTGCGTTGCCTCAAGTCATAAACTGCCCTTCTCTGAAAACAGTCTAGCTGCTGTGGTTCGAATTTACGCACCTTGCAAACACGATGAGTTACTTCGCTGTATTGAAGATCAAGGTATCATGCTGACCGTAACGCCAGGTAGTCACCATTTATATGAACTTAGGGCGCTGATCTATCAAGATGTTCGTTTACATGATGAAACGGCAGAGCAAATTGAAGGCTTCGAACTTTTGTCAGAATCTAAGCTAGACTATGAAATGAACCTTAGTGGACAACAAGCGTATGATTTATTGCAGATGACACCATTTGCTTGGAAAGCGACAGACGAAGTAAGGTCAAACCTAAAATCACAAGCATCGTTTCAATGTCGCGCTGATTTCTTGATTCGAGCCTACCGTAAAATGTAATGAGATTTATTTTCAATTAGATTGAGTCCACGTTCAATCTCTATTACCATTACGGTTCCAAGATAGCCTTCCAATGAAGGCTATTTTTATAGAGAGAACAGACTATGAAAGCATTACCCATTCTCATATCACTCGCCCTTCTATCGGGTTGTACCACGACAAAAAACTCACCTGAATACTCGGCTATAAAACCTGATAAGATCGCTTCATTTTACGATTACCAATTGGCCAGCCCGACTGGTGAATCTATCAGCCTGAACACTTTACCTGAGTCGATATTGAACGCCGATGTTATCCTAGTTGGGGAATGGCATACCCATGCGGGCATTCACCGATTTCAAACCGATCTTCTGAAAGAACTCATTAATAACAACCCTGACACTGCGCTTTCTATGGAACAGTTTACCCGTGACAAGCAGTCTGTAGTTGATGACTATCTCGCTTCCCAAATTGGCGAGCAGATCTTAATTAAACAAGGAGGAGCTTGGCCAAATTACGAAAGTGACTACCGCCCACTCGTAGAGTTAGCTAAGGATTCAGATATCGACATCATTGCAAGCAACGCACCGAAATCCATCGTCCGCTGTATTGGTCGTCAGGGGGTTGGCTACTTAGATAAACTGGATGAACAAGAACGCTCGCGGGTCGCTACAACGATAGATACGTCAAATTCACCGTACAAAGAAAAGTTCATGGCCTCTATGCATCACGGTGACATTGAGCAAACGAAGAAACAATACGCTGCTCAACTCGCCTGGGATGCGACCATGGCAGAAAGTATTGTAGACTATATGGCTGCACACCCTGACTCTCAGGTCATGCACATCGCAGGTAAATTTCATACCGAGCAAGCACTAGGAACCGCAACGCAGATCCAGCAATTGAACCCTAACTTGAGTATCGTCGTGATTACGCCAGTAAGTGACATTGCTAGTGCAAGCGAAGACTACCAATTGGAAGTACTACCGCCACCAGAACGTTACATAAAAAGTGAGAACCGAATGAAGGCGTATAAGAATCTAAAAATGCGCAACGATTCACTGGTTTGCAAATAACTCATCAACACTACTTATGACTGGCGCACAAATTGCTTTGTCCTTTGTTAACAGCATCGATCAATCTCTCATTTATAGAAGCTTTTATAAAGTTTTTGCCACATTTGACGATGTATTGATTGATAGCGCTAATGGAGATAGTTATGCAAAGCGTCAATTCAAACCTAATGAGCCATACAAACGCACCTGTTGCGACGGCCACCAAGACGGTAGTAGAAGGTAACACTGCTAACGGCAATACTTTGCCTATGGGCAACGGAGATAGTGTTTCCATCTCACCTCAAGCCAAAGCAATGCTGGAAAAGGAAGTGAGCGAAGACGCCACTAAAGAGAATATCTCAAAAGACGATGACGATAGTGTAGGTAAATCTGTCACATCCTTTGCTCACGGTGCATTAGGTATGGATCATCCAGATGACCTAGAGAAACAAGAAGATAGTTCTTACTCTGCCGGTCAATATGTCTCCGCAGCCGTGACCATAGGTGCTTTGATATTGGCCTTGGCATAACGTCATTTATCCTAACGACAAATAATCCTGTTTGAGGTGGAAACCACATTCACTTGATAATCGATCATCTTTAACTGCATGATCACAATTTATGAATCGACACTTCAAGCTGATTGATAAGCCAACTTTCTTTGGCGCAATCACATTGCTCCTGAGCGTTATCATTCCCCTGATAATGTTCCCTGAACAAGGCGCAAAAATCATCGGGCAAGCCAAGCTCGTTATGACCGATAAGTTTGGCTTCCTGTATCTCGCCCTTGGCCTCGCTGCCCTCTTTTTTATGATATTCATCATTTTTAGCGATATTGGTCAGATTAAACTAGGCGAACCTGACGAAGCACCAGAGTTTGCAACGTCTTCTTGGGCTGCCATGCTGTTTTGCGGCGGTATCGGTGCCAGTATTCTCTACTGGGGGTGTATTGAGTGGGCTTATTATTATCAAGCGCCACCTTTTCAACTAGAAGCGGGAAGTGAAGAAGCGGTTCGCTGGGCGGCAACATATGGCATTTTCCACTGGGGACCCATTGCATGGGCCATCTACCTGATCCCTGCGCTACCTATCGCTTATTTCTTCTACGTACGTAAGCAGCCTGCACTGAAAGTATCCAGCGCCTTGATCCCAGTCATTGGCGAGAAACACACAAATGGTGCACTCGGTAAACTGAT
This sequence comes from Vibrio barjaei, assembly GCF_001639065.2. GTDB lineage: Bacteria > Pseudomonadota > Gammaproteobacteria > Enterobacterales > Vibrionaceae > Vibrio > Vibrio barjaei. The sequence goes on along the minus strand of NZ_LQXO02000006.1, from coordinate 203,076 downwards.
TGATGTGCTTTTCATCTTTGGTCTATTAGGTGGTGCGGCGACGACATTAGGACTTGCAGCCCCGCTTATCAGCGAGGGCTTGAGCGTCTTATTCGGACTACCACAAAACACCTATTCACAAATCGGCGTATTAGCTATCTGTACCGCGATTTTCGCCTACTCTTCATTTGCGGGGATGGAGAAAGGCATTAAGATCCTCAGTAACATCAACTTCTGGGGTGCGATGCTGCTTCTTGCTTTAGTGTTAGTTTTGGGTCCAACTATTTTTATTCTTGAGACGGGTCTAGATTCAATCGGTCGAATGATGTCCAACTTCTTTGTGATGGCAACGTGGGCTGAGCCATTTGGTGGCTACGGCACATTTGACAACACTCACTTCCCACAAGATTGGACTATTTTCTACTGGGCATGGTGGTTAGTGTTCGCGCCGAGTATGGGCTTGTTTGTCGCACGCATTTCTCGCGGTCGCACCATCAAACAGATGGTCGCAGGTTCATTGTTTTTTGGTTCATGTGGTTGCTTCCTATTTTTCATCATCTTAGGAAACTACGGCCTATCACTACAACTATCCGGACAGCTTGATATTGTCGCAATTTTAAACGAGTTTGGTGCAACAAAAGCCATCTTTTCTATGTTGTCAGAACTCCCATTTGCTTGGTTTATCATTCTGTTGTTTACCCTGCTGTGTATCATCTTTACTGCAACAACATTCGACTCAATCTCCTACATCTTGGCGTCTGTGGTTCAAAAAGACGTAACACAGGAGCCAATGCGCTGGAACCGCTTATTTTGGGCCTTCACTTTGAGCTTTATGCCTGCTGTTCTCATGTTCTTAGGTGGTTTGAGCACACTGCAAACTGCTGCAATCGTTGGCGGGCTGCCTCTACTCGGTATTGCAGTTATGTTGATGATTTCTGCGGTCAAAGCCACAACGTTGGACATTCGTCACCAAGAAGATTATGTAGAGCCAACAATTAACATAGAAGAGCTGCCAGAGTTTGATCCTTGGTCAAATGAAGGCGTAGCACTAGCTAACTTTGAAAAGTGTCGTGACGCTGCGCAAATTGCCGCGGATGAAGAGCGCACTGCGCTGCATGCTCTGTTCAAAGTTAAGAAAAAGATTCGCGCTTATGCTTTAGAGCATGCCGATGACACCAGTAAAGCGATTCCACAAGAATTGTTGGACGATTTAGAGGCGAAGCTTCAATTACTCACAGATGCTCAGAACGCGAAAGAGCAGTCCTCACAGGCTGCACAAGATGCGAGAATGAGGTTTACTGAGGTTTGTTCCGCAAGCTAATAGCAACAAAAAAGCAGGCTCAAAGCCTGCTTTTCTATTAACGATTTGGATGGTTGATTATGTGGTCTTCCCAATCCACCACATCAATTTCATACACGACCTTATTGCGAACACTTTCCCCTGCCGCATGCATAGCGGACTTAGAACCCGTGATCAATGGATGCCATTCTGGAAGGGGTTTTCCTTCTGATAACACACGGTATGAGCACGTTTCTGGGAGCCAATTAAACTCGTGAATTTTTTCACGGGTTAGCTTTAGACATTCTTCACCCGATTGGAATCGATTTGGATAATCCTTACACGAACAGGTTTTGCTGTTCAGCCAACTACAAGCCACATTGGTGTAATAGACCTCATCCGAGTCTTCATCCATAAGTTTGTGTAGGCAGCACTTACCACAACCATCACACAATGATTCCCATTGCTGTTCACTCATTTGCTCTAATGGTGTTGTTTCCCAAAATGGACTGGTCATGTGGTATTACCTTCTAAATCTATGGAGGCGTTTTATACCGCTAGTCGGTACAAACTGCAAGTACTCTGTTCGTTCTGGATGCCGTAGCTGTGATTCAATTATGTACAACACCTTTATTTTTGGTAAACTCAGCGCCCTTCAATTTTAAGGCTGCAAAAGATGGATTGTCGACTAGGTTGTGGTGCGTGTTGTATCGCCCCCAGTATTTCTTCCCCTATTCCTGGAATGCCAAACGGCAAACCCAGCGGCGTTCGCTGCATACAACTTGATGAACACAATCTTTGTAAGTTGTTTGGTCAGCCCGAACGACCAAAAGTGTGTCATGCTTTTAAAGCCTGTCCAGACGTGTGTGGCGATACTAATGCTAAAGCATTGGCAAACATCCTAGAGCTTGAACGAATTACCTAATATCTAACGCTAAACTGGCAGTATCAAACCAATAAGCTATGTTGTTAAGACGCACAACATTAAGAATGGTGTTTCTTATGAACAGATATTTAGCTGAGGTATTTGGTACATTCTGGCTAGTACTCGGAGGTTGCGGTTCAGCGGTGTTAGCGGCAGCATTTCCAGATGTAGGTATTGGCTTATTGGGTGTGGCGTTTGCCTTTGGTTTGACTGTGCTCACAATGGCATTTGCTATTGGCCACATTTCTGGGTGTCACTTAAACCCAGCCGTTAGTATCGGCCTTTGGGCCGGTGGTCGCTTCGAAGCCAAAGAGCTACTTCCTTATATCGTTGCTCAAGTCATCGGTGGCTTACTTGCGGGTGGCGTGCTCTATATTATCGCCTCCGGACAAGCCGGATTTGACGCCGCCGCGTCTGGGTTCGCCTCTAATGGTTATGGAGAACACTCTCCAGGGAAGTACTCGTTAACCGCGGCCTTGCTCTGCGAAGTCGTCATGACAGCAATGTTTTTACTGGTCATCATGGGATCTACTGACAAAAGAGCACCGCAAGGCTTCGCCCCTATAGCGATTGGCTTGTGCTTGACTCTGATTCACCTAATCAGTATTCCTGTAACCAACACGTCGGTAAATCCAGCACGCAGTACAGGGGTCGCGCTTTACGTTGGTGATTGGGCTGTCGCACAATTGTGGCTATTCTGGCTGGCACCTATTGTTGGCGCAATCATTGGAGCTTGGGTGTATCGTTCCTTGCTAAGCAGTGATCATGACTAAAGCTAATTTTGAACATAAAAAAGGCGCTAAATGCGCCTTTTCACTATCAATCTTATTTAGCAATCTACTTTAGATTTTTTGTCTGCCCAACAGAGAGTGAGACAACGTCGTTCCATCGACCAGTTCTAACTCACCGCCCACAGGAACGCCATGAGCAATGCGACTTGCTGATACCTTGTGTTCATGACACAGTTCAGCAATGTAGTGCGCGGTTGCTTCACCTTCCACTGTTGGGTTGGTTGCTAGAATGACTTCACCGATATCGCCTTGGCGCAGTCTATAATCAAGAACATCTAATCCAATATCGCTAGGACCGATGCCATCTAATGGCGACAAGTGCCCCATTAGAACAAAATAGCGACCTGAGAATTGCCCCGTTGCTTCTACAGCAGCAATATCAGCAGGACTCTCTACCACACAAAGTTGGCCATTCTCTTTACGCTTAGGATTGCTACAGATATGACAAACTTCTTCTTCGGTAAAGGTACGGCATTCCTGACAATGACCAATTTCAGTCATTGCATTTGAAAGTGCATCCGCTAGCTGAAGACCGCCTTTTCTATCGCGCTGTAACAAATGAAAGGCCATGCGTTGTGCTGACTTGGGACCAACCCCAGGTAGACATCGCAAGGCCTCCATCAAATGCTCCAGCATATGGCTAGTACGCATTAATTGTTCTCTAATCCTTCAATTAGAAAGGCATTTTCATGCCTGGTGGTAGCTGCATTCCACCAGTTACTGACGCCATTTTCTCTTTTTGAGTTTCCTCTACACGACGAGCCGCGTCATTGAACGCCGCTGCGATCAAGTCTTCTAGCATCTCTTTGTCGTCTTCCATAAGGCTTTCATCGATTTCAACACGACGAGTGCTGTGGCTACCTGTGATGGTTACTTTAACAAGGCCAGCACCAGACTCACCTGTTACTTCCATGTTAGCGATTTCTTCTTGAAGCTTTTGCATCTGCTCTTGCATTTGCTGGGCTTGCTTCATCAGGTTGCCCATACCACCTTTACCAAACATAGGGTTCTCTCGGTTTATTCATGTTTCAACTAATAACATGGGGACGCATTCATAGATTGCAACCCCGTATCCTAGCTGTTTACCTCGAGCAAACAACCGGGAAAGTAACTTTATAAAGGTCGAATACTCTCTTCGTCTAGCTCTGCCGCAAACCTTGTAACAATAAACTGAATGTTAGGATCCGCTTGCAAGCTCTTGGCCGCATCAGAAAGCTTGCCTTGATATAACTGCTCACGCAACTCGAGTGGTGTCGTCCCCTCCTCAGAGAGCTCTACCGACAAATGACACTCTTCTCCCAATAAGACATTAAGCCCTGCAAGTAGTTCTGACTGATTTTTGTCAGAATTTAAATGCGCATGCGTAGCACGCAGTCCCAATTGAATGGATGAACCATCTTTTTTGAAGACTGAGTTAAGCGCTAATTGTTGCACTAGTTTGCCAACATCGAGACGTTCAAGCAGTTCAGCCCAAGTGTCTTGCTGAGCAGCTTCTTGCGTGAGTCGCTGCGCCATTTCTGGCGTTTTGATATGTTCAAGAGCCTTTTTAAGCGTAGACGGTTTGACGACAGGCTTCACTTCTTGGGCAACAACATTACCTGTTGGCCGCCATCGATAAGGCTCGTTATCTTTAACCTGCTCGGTATTTGATTTAGCGGCATCTAAACCATTTGACGCACTTGGCGTGCGACCTGGGGTTCTCTGAGCAACGCGCTCTAATACAGAGGCAGATTCAGATGACGCTTTAGGCTTTTTTACAGGAGAGTTTCCTGAATTCGCTTGACCTTGAGAAGCCGATTGTCGTTTCGAACGTAATTGATGACGTAATCCACCCGAAGGTCTTGCAGGCTCGCTGGCAGGTACTGAGCGCTGCGCCTCACCGCGAACAGCATCATTAGCTCCAGTATTTGGAGCGGGCTGGATTTGCTCAGGCGGTTTTTGAGAATACTGCTCTTGACTTGATGGAGGTGCTTGCCATTCACTTTGCGTACTTGGTCGATGTTCGGCCCGTACTTGCTGGTTACCCATCGGCATAGTAGAAGTATCAATATACGGTTCACGCGTACTATCAAACTGAGGCGTCGGTGTGGCATAAGTTTGAGCGTTAGTGTCACTCGACACCTGCTGTGTTGCCATACTTTGTGACGATGACAACGCCGGCTTAGCCACTGCACTTTGATTCGCAACCGTGATTTCATTAGCACTGAGCTGAGTACTTGGCCTAAATGCCAACATACGCAATAGCGTCATTTCAACGGCGACACGTTGCGATGGAGCGAAGGGCAGATCTTGCCGGCCTTTCAGAGCAATTTGATAGTACAGCTGTACATCAGTTGCTTGTAGTGTTCGCGCAAGGTGCTGAATCTTGTCACTGTCGGCAGTTGCGGCATCGATACTAGATGGTAATGCCTGGGCCATCGCGATTCTATGTAACTGCAATGCGAGTTCAGAAAGCAATGTATCCCAATCCACACCATTTTCCGCCAAGTGCTCAAGCTTAGTCATAACTTGATGTGCATCACCCGTAGCCAATGATTCCAGTATTTGAATCGCTTGAGCCGTATCTAATGTCCCCAACATCTGACTGACGACTGGTGTCGACACATTGCCATTTCCTAGCGCGATCGCTTGGTCGGTCAAGCTCAATGCATCACGCATACTGCCGTCAGCAGCATGAGCAAGCAGAGCAAGCGCCCGGTTTTCAGACTGAACTTGTTCCTTCTCAAGAATATGCTCTAGCTGTTGCTGGATATTCTCAACCGTGATCGGCTTGAGGTGGAACTGTAAGCAGCGCGACAGAATGGTCATCGGCAGCTTTTGAGGATCCGTCGTTGCCAGTAAGAACTTCACATACTCCGGTGGCTCTTCAAGCGTTTTAAGCAACGCATTGAAGCTATGACGCGAAAGCATATGAACTTCATCGATCAGGTAAACCTTAAATCGGTTTCTCGCTGGCTTATATTGAACGTTATCTAGAAGCTCTCGAGTATCTTCAACCTTTGTACGAGACGCCGCATCGATCTCAAGCAAGTCAACACTTCGGCCTTCATCAATCTCTATACAAGTCGAACATGTACCACAAGGTGTCGAGGTGATGCCTGTTTCACAGTTTAAACCTTTTGCGAACAAGCGACCTATGGACGTCTTCCCCACACCACGTGTACCACTGAACAAATAAGCATGATGCAGCCTATTCTGGTCTAGTGCATTCTCAAGCGCAGTTAAGACATGGGTTTGTCCAACTACCTCTGAAAATTTTCTTGGTCGCCATTTCCTAGCTAACGCGAGATAACTCATTAAGGTGTCCTAATTAGTGACCTTCAAATTCACACAAGCTATATACTTCAATACCTAGTGCTTCTAAGCGCTTATCTCCACCAATTTCTGGTAGATTGATTACAAATGCAGCGTGAGATACTTCACCACCTAGTTGGCGAATGAGTTTTGTTGTAGCTTCAATCGTGCCACCAGTCGCTAACAGATCATCAACCATCAGGACTTTATCGCCTTCCGAAATAGCGTCTGTGTGGATTTCTAAAGTATCAGTGCCATATTCAAGTTCATACGATTGTGCAACAGTTTCACGTGGCAGCTTACCGGGCTTACGAACTGGAACAAATCCCAGATCTAGCTCAAGCGCTAGAGGTGCCCCAAACAAAAAGCCACGAGCTTCAGTACCAACAATTTTAGTGAAGCCCTGATCTTTGTATTTGTCCACAAGCATCTCTATCGTTGCTTTGTAAGCTGCTGCGTCTTCCATAAGACTCGTTACATCACGAAATAGAATACCTGGCTTTGGGTAATCTGGAATGCTTTTGATGCTTGCTTTGATCTGGGAGATTTTATCGATTGTCATAGTATTGGTCTCTGGAAAGGTCTTTATATGCCTGACGATCAGAGTACGCTGTCGCGAATAGTCACGAGCACGTTCATTCTGTAGGTATAAATTAAAACGCCCACATTAAGCGTGGGCACACAACCTTCACATGTTAGTGATTTTCATCGTGGTCGGCAACGGGCTGTTTCACAGGAATTCGCAAAAAGAAGGTAAAAACGCCGATAAACAGCATAAATAGCGCAACTTTTAACCACACTGGTTGGACAACCAATATAGAGATAGCAAAACTTAAAACGATGAAGATTGCGCCTTTGGTTCTGACCGCGCGTTTAATGCAACGCTCGTTTTCCCAGTCAGAGATGATGGGACCGAGCTTACGATGAGAAAGTAACCAATCATGAAATTGAGGGCTACCACGGAAAAAACTCGCACTAGCCAGAAGCAGGAAAGGTGTGGTGGGTAGAAGCGGAAGTACGATGCCTACCACACCCAATATTACTGAAGCAACACCTAACGTATTCCAAAAGAAACGTTTAACTGGACTTATTGTATTGGTCAAAAACCCGCATATCCGTTCATAACTCTAATCCACGTCAGAGTAGCGGGAAGCGTTGGAATTAGCAATGCGGCAATGAAGCCTAAAAAGTAAAAAATGTTGTATGGTTCTTTGAATTCTGTATCAGACATGACTTTGCTCTTGGGTATAGTTGTTTTAGACATCAAAATGGGAAGCTTTCGCTTCCCATTTTTGTTAACACTTTGACTATATCTCAATTACATTCAATCAAAAACAGACTAACTGTGTGGTTATTTTTGAAGAGCGCTTCAACGACGCTGTTTTAACTTGGCAGTGCGAGTTTCACCTCCCAACTGAAACTACTTGAACCAACACGACTTAAGGACAGCTTTCCCCCTTCTAAAACAGCAAGGTCTTTAGTCATAAAATTACTTAAACAGTTCTCACCCAAACGATTTGACCCGGAGATGTTGTAATGAGCTTGAGAATTCTCCCAACGACAATCCAATCCAGCGGGCAAGACAGATATGGTGCCCTCCGATAAATCAATCACGCCAAAAACAGCTTCGACAGGATATGCAGCGCACGAGCATTGCATACCTTTTTCTATATTTCGCGCAAGATCTTTAAGATCGACACTGTTGTGATGCAAACGGCGTACATAATCATCAAATAGTGTCCGTACTAACAACGTACTAGCCACACCCCCATGGTCACTTGATGAAGCATCGACCAGATAAAATGCCATCTGACCGCTCATAAGCCATGTGTAATCGAACACAAGTGGTAACGTATTGGCCGACTGCAAAAGCCGGTAACTACTTCTCCACGCCCCTAACGCAGAATCTTTTTCAGGTAACAGTGCTGTGAGCAATTCTCTCGCTGCGTTAGGATTTTGCTGGAGATATTGTAGGTGCCAATGCAGTTCTTGTTCTTCTTGCGAACCGTCTTCTTCTGATTCATCAATACGGAACCATCGACTGACAAAGTCAGATTGTTCACAACTGCTAGAACTCTCCTCTAAGACGACATTAATAGATTCCGTAAGATGTTTATAATCACCAATAGGTTTGGTTAAGAAGTCTTTTACTCCCATACGTAACGCTTTAGCAACGTCCGCCATATCACCCGTCGCTGAAATTACAATAACCGGTAATGACGGGTATTCTACGCGCACCTCTTCGGTGAACTCCATGCCAGTAAGAAGCGGCATAGCTAAATCACAAAGCACTAAATCTGGCTCAGCAATGCTAAGTAGTTTTAAAGCCTCTAATCCATCCCCAGCTTCTATTACTTGGTGGCCCGTTGCCTCAAGAAAGTTTCGGGTAACGGTTCGAAATACGGGATCATCATCAACAACCATAATCCGCGCACTGTGTTGCTGATGAGGTATAGCCACAGCAGCCTGACTGTCGGTATTAGACATAAAATTACGCCTCACAAAATTTATTGAGCTTGTTGTTATTATTTTTTGGTTTACATTAAACGTCGTACCGTAGGACACGTTACAATAATGCATTTATATGTATATGCAGGCAGCAGAACAAACTGCTCCTGAGTATTTTAACTGTAGGCAGAAATTCGTTTTTATACAAATGTACCCTTGGGAGAGTTTTTTTAATACAATAGCTAAAGTTGAAAAAATCAAACAACCCTTTGATATCAAGTTAGTTTGCTTGAGAACCCTTGTGTTATTTAGCAACAACGCTTGAAATTAACCACGCCAGCTTGACAAGGTGTAAGCTATACTAAAAGCCAATTAATACAAATAGTTGAATATATGAAACTTGACGATTTAAATCTGTTCCGACTTGTTGTGGAAAATGGGAGTTATACAGCAACTTCTCGTAAGACAATGATCCCTGTTGCAACAATTACTCGACGTATACAGGCTCTAGAGGATTCTTTGAATCTTCGTTTACTGAATCGTCACGCGCGAAAACTGTCTTTAACTGAAGCGGGTGAACGCTTCTATAGTGAGTGCTCTCCCCTTCTTCAGCGTCTTACTAGCACTACCGAAGATATCGCAGATGAATGCAAAGGTGCGTCTGGTAAATTAAAAATATCGTCACCTTCTAATTTGACTAAGCGCATGATGATGCCAATGTTCAATGACTTTATGTCTAAATACCCTGACATCAGCCTTGAGCTAACGATGAGCAACCATGCCGATCAATTAGACCCAACAGAATGGGACGTTATTTTCCGCGTCGGTCCTCAACGTGATTCAAGTTTAATTGCTCGTAAAATCAGTACGGTCAAAGATATCCTTGTTGCGCACCCAGACTATCTGTCATTAAACGGCGAGCCTAAGCATGCCGAAGAGTTATCAACCCATCGCCTATTAAAAGGCGCACCGTTAATTAAATGGCAACTGAAAAATACCAGTGGCGAGTCCATTATTAACAACACGAAAGGCCGTTTCGAAGCCAATAGCTTAAATGTGGTTCGCAGAGCGTGTTCTGCTGGTTTGGGGATAACCTTGATGCCCGATGTCATGCTAAAAGAGTACATTAACAACGGAGAGCTAGTTCGAGTCCTGCCTGAGTGGAGTGCGAACCCACGCGATATTTATATGCTCTATAACCATAAAGATCATCTACCTGAAAAAGTCCGTCTATTCATCGACTTTGTTATCGATTACTCACTTCATTGATCTGTCACTAGACTACGGTTTCAAATTTTAGAGGCAAAAAAAAACCAGAGCTTGCTCTGGTTTTTTCTTTTCATCTTTTGCTTATTCGTTATGCAGTTCTAGATTCGCTAGGTCCGCTTGAATATCACGTTGCGCTTTTGCGTCATCACTACGCAGCGAGTCAAGAAAGTCTAGATACGTTTGATCAATATCGCCAGTCACATATTCACCGTTGAACACTGACGCCTCAAACAATTTCACATCTGGGTTTCCAAGACCAACAGCTTCAATTAGGTCAGGAATGGTTTGGTAGATTAGGGCGTCCGCACCAATTTGCTTACAGATAGCATCGTTATCACGGCCGTGAGCAATCAGTTCATTGGCGCTCGGCATATCAATACCGTAAACGTTAGGGAAGCGAACTTCCGGCGCAGCGGAAACCATGAATACTTTGTTAGCTCCTGAATCGCGTGCCATCTCAATGATTTGCTCTGACGTTGTACCGCGAACAATCGAGTCATCCACCAACAGAACGTTCTTACCTTTAAATTCTGAGCGAATGGCGTTCAGTTTACGACGAACCGACTTCTTACGTTGTTGTTGGCCTGGCATAATGAAGGTACGACCGACATAACGGTTCTTAACAAAACCTTGGCGGTATGGCTTATCGATGGCCTGAGCGATTTGCAATGCGATATCACATGACGTTTCAGGGATTGGGATAACCACATCAATGTCTAGATCCGAATATTCTTGCTGAATGCGCTCACCCAGTTTCTTACCCATTTCAACGCGCGCACTGTAAACAGAAATTTTGTCGATGAATGAGTCGGGACGAGCAAAGTAAACAAACTCAAAAATACATGGGTTTAGGCTTGGGTTGTCAGCACATTGACGCGTGAATAGCTCACCGTCAAAAGTCACATAAATCGCTTCACCTGGAGCGACATCGCGAACGAAGTCAAAGCCCACGGCATCAAGAGCTACCGACTCAGAAGCCACCATATACTCGGTTTTTCCTTCGACGTCACGTTTACCTAAGCATAGCGGTCGGATACCGTTAGGGTCACGAAATGCAATCATACCGTGGCCGATAATCATAGCAGCTACTGCGTAAGCCCCTTTGATCGTACGATGTACATTAGTAACAGCTCTGAAGACATCATCAGATGTCACATTGCCTTTTACGGTATCAATTTCATGGGCTAGAACATTCAGTAGTACTTCAGAGTCGGACGTAGTGTTCACATGACGACGGTCTTTTTCAAACAGCTTCTCACGAACTTCGTGAGCATTAGTCAAGTTACCATTGTGAGCCAGTGTGATTCCGAATGGTGAGTTCACGTAGAAAGGTTGAGCTTCTGAAGCGCTTGAGCTACCTGCTGTAGGGTAACGAACATGTCCAATACCAACACAACCTTGGAGGCGTTGCATATGCTTCGCTTCAAATACGTCTTTTACTAGACCATTCGCCTTACGCAGACGAAAACGATTGCTTTCTATGGTAACAATACCAGCGGCATCTTGGCCACGGTGCTGTAAAACGGTCAAAGCGTCATAGATAGACTGATTCACAGGCGTTGAGCCAACGATTCCAACAATACCACACATGTCCTAATCCTCGATTTGCGACATTAGCTGACGCCATTAGGCGCCAGACAGGAAACTAGAAGTTGCTTCGATGTGTTCAAAAAACGGCTGTATCACAAGTTTAAATTGCGGAACAAGCTGGGAAGACTCCCACCATTCACTGCTATTTAGTGTCGTGAAGGTATCGACAAAGAACAATACCGCTGAAACAATTAACACACCTCGAAGCGCGCCAAATACGATACCTAATACTCTGTCAGTACCCGATAGACCCGTTTTTTGCACTAACTGCCCTAAAACATAATTAATCAATGCCCCAACAATCAGTGTGGCAACAAATAGGGCAGCAATTGCGGCGCCATTTCGGAACATCTCATCTTCGATATTGGTAAAGTACACCGCAAGTTTTGCGTAGTACTGGCTGGCAATAAAAAATGCGCCGAACCATATCACTAAAGACATTGCCTCTTTGGCAAATCCGCGAACTAAACTGATTAAAGCTGAAAGCCCAATCACACCCAAAATGACAAAATCTAACCAATTCATGAATTCTTCATCTCAAGTTGGCGCGCATTTTAACAGAAAAATCCGCGACGCAAACGTTTTCTTATGGATTTAGTGGTTTAAATTTGAGCAACTGACCTTTTGAACCGGTAATTTTCTCCAATTCTAGCAATTGCTTCTCAAGTTTACTTTTTGAAACATCTGGACCAATGATGACACGCGTAAAGGTAGCTTCCTGTTTTACATGTGCTTGATAGCCGCGTTTTTGTAGGTCAGCAACAAGACCGCGAGCATTATCCGCATTCTTAAGAGCCATAAGCTGAATAATCCATGCACTATCAGCATACTCATTACGCTCAGGCACTTCTTTCACTGCAACATCTACGATATCACGCTTATCTTGTTCAGCCTTCTGCTCAGGCATAGCTGCAAGCTCTTCCCCTACCGTTGCTTGAACAGGTGAGTCAGGTAACACCGATGTGTCTTCTTCTGGCTCTAGTACCTCAAAGCTTTCTACTTGAGCGCTGATTTCAGGCTTAAGTGGAATACTGGCAAATTCTTCTTTGTAATGAAGCTTTTTACCATCAAGTAGGTCAGGCAAAATGATGACACCAACTGCGACCAATACAATGGTACCCACCAAGCGGCTTTGAAATTTACTCGCCATTGATACTCCTTAATTACTTTATTGCTCTTGAACGCCTAACTTCTCACAATACTCAAGAACTTCGCCAACGGTATGGAAGGATCCTACGACCAAAATCATATCGTCTGACTTTGCTTCACTTTTCGCGGCTTGATACGCACTGACTGGGTTGTCGTATCGCTTTAGAGCATTGCCAGACATTAAATGCTGGCACAGTTCGTCTGCACTCGCCGCTCTTGGCCCTGATAATGACGCTGGATACCAATCTTCAGTTAATGGGTTTAACACTCGAATGGTCTCTTCGATATCCTTATCATGCAGCATGCCAATCACGACTTTAAACCTGCGATTTGGGTAATGCTTAGAAAGCTGTGCAACCAGATACTCTGCTGAATGGGGATTATGGGCCACATCAAGAATACTCAGTGGCGTTCCGGTAAGCATCTGCATACGACCCGGAAGACGCGCTTGTTTAAGTCCATTAACGATATTGACATCGGAAATGTCCAATTCCGCTGCCCCTAACGCCATCAACGCAGTGTTGGCATTCATGAGCGGTAAGACGGGTACTGGCAAGTCCTCAAGCATGAATGTGCCATGTTGCCATGCCCATGTGTGCTCTGACGTCAGTTTGTAGTCAAATTGAATACCAGTTTGGTAGAAATTTGCCTTAATATCATCAGCATGCGCAGGTACAGTTGCAGGTGGTTTGGGCTGACCACATATTGCGGGCTTCCCAGTTCTAAAGATTCCTGCTTTCTCGAACCCAATCACATTGATATCGTTACCCAGCCAATCAACATGATCTACAGCGAGGCTAGTAATGACAGAAACGTCGTGATCAACCACGTTGGTTGCATCAAGACGCCCTCCTAGACCAACTTCCAGTAGAACCACTTCCACTTTGTTTTCCTGAAACTGTCGCAATGCAGCAAGCGTGGCGTACTCGAAAAAACTAAGGCTGACTTCGCCGCGCAGCTTTTCGATATAGTCAAACGCACGGGTGTGTGATTCATCAGGAAGATCGCTACCATTAACGCGAACACGCTCGTTGTAACGGATAAGGTGTGGGGAACTATAAACACCGACTGAATAACCTGCATCGAGCAAGATTGCTTCCATAAGCGCGCAAGTGGAGCCTTTGCCATTGGTACCAGCGACGGTAATGACAGTTGGAGCAGGTTTGGTCAATTGACCCTTTTGGGCGACTATCGAGACTCGATCTAAACCTAGGTCGATAGCACTAGTATGAATACTATTTAAGTAATCAAGCCACACCTGTAAAGAAGATGTGGCTTGTGGAACGGATTGTGAACTCATTTAGCCGTCAATATCTTAACGTTTGATAACTTAGTGAGTACTTTACCCTTTTTCGTCCACTTCTGGTACTTCATATGTCGGTTCTTCTGGAGAATCTTCAACTGAGACCACTAAAGGAGACGCTTTATTTGTCATTTTAGCAAGTAGGCTACCGACGCGTTGACGCATTTCACGACGATCAACAATCATATCAATCGCACCGTGCTCCAGTAGGAACTCACTACGTTGGAAGCCTTCTGGCAAGTCTTCACGAACCGTTTGCTCGATAACACGACGACCAGCAAAACCGATCAATGCCTTTGGTTCACCGATATTGATATCACCCAGCATTGCTAAACTCGCCGATACACCACCCATAGTTGGGTCAGTCATAACAGAAACGAACGGCAGACCTTTTTGAGATAAGCGCTCAAGTGCAGCACTGGTTTTCGCCATTTGCATTAGAGACATTAATGCCTCTTGCATACGCGCTCCACCACTGGCAGAGAAACACACTAGACCACAGTTGTTTTCTATAGCTGCTTCTACTGCACGAACAAAGCGAGCACCAACCACAGAGCCCATAGAGCCACCCATGAAGGAGAACTCAAATGCACATGCGATGACTGGGTTACCCAGCAATTCACCTTGCATTACAACGAGTGCATCTTTCTCACCGCTGTTTTTTTGAGCAGCAGAGATACGTTCTTTATAGCGTTTTGAATCTTTAAACTTGAGTTTGTCTTGTGGCTCAAGCTCAGTCGCAAGTTCAACACGATTGCCTTCATCTAGGAATGTTTCTAAACGACGACGCGCTTTCATTCGCATATGGTGGTCACACTTAGGACACACCTCTAGATTACGCTCTAATTCAGCATGATAAAGTACTTGCTCACAGGAAGTACATTTAGTCCAGATACCTTCTGGGATAGACGCTTTGCGCGAGCTAACGATGTTGCTTTTTTCTAAAATTTTTTCAAGCCAACTCATGGAAGACCTTTTCTCTTGTGACTCCCGCTTAATGGCGAGAGATTGAAATTCTAATTAATGCCGTTGGATTAAACCATATTACAGGCTAACTGTAGATAAAAAACTGGTTGTACCTATCCTTGTGACATTGCCATAAATATTTGTAACGCCGAAAGTCTCTACTGATTTTCGAGTACAATTACCAACCAGAGTTCACATCATTCGGCAAAAATAGTGGACCAATTGGCACTTCTGGGAGCTGGTACTCACTTGGATAATCCACATCGACCAAATACAGGCCTTCGGCTTTTGCCGTTGCACCGGCTAACTTGCGATCTTTCTGCTGCAATAGCCATTCAATCCACTCTGGTGGCTGTTCACCTTTACCCACCATAATCAAGCTGCCAGTAATATTACGCACCATATGATGAACAAAGGCATTAGCTTTGATATCAATAACCACGTACGGTCCATGGCGAGAAACATTTAGATGCATGATATTACGCCATGGGCTTCGAGACTGACAGTGAACCGCTCTAAACGACGTAAAGTCATTTTCGCCCAGCAAATGTTGACCTGCTTGATGCATTTTTTCCGCATCAAGTTCACCATGATAATGACTAATACCAGAAGACAAAATGCCAGGTCGCAACGTATGGTTAAAGATCACATAACGATAACGTCGCGCAGTCGCTGAAAAACGAGCATGAAATTCATCAGGGACTTCTTTTGCCCAACGTACAGCGATATCCTTAGGAAGATTCGCATTCACACCCATGGTCCAGGCCGCTGGTTTACGAATGACAGAAGACTCAAAATGAACCACTTGCCCAGTGCCGTGCACACCTGCATCTGTTCGACCGGCACACTGTACTTCTACTGGCTGATTTGCAACGATCGATAGTGCTTTCTCCAGCTCCTCTTGCACACTTGATACGTCTCTTTGTCTTTGCCAACCGTAGTAGTTTGCACCGTTATATTCGATACCTAATGCAACTTTCATCGTTTTCTCTGTCTATCTGTCAATTTTCAAAGGGGGCAAAGTATATACCCAACTCATAAAGGTATAAACCCGTAGGTGGTGAATGCTTTGTCATCAAAGCGTAAAAGCAAAAACGGCGGTCATTCAACCGCCGTTTTACATCACTTTTATTTACTGATATTCGGAAAGCTTTGCAAGCAAGGCCTTCGCTTCTGATTGAATATTGCCACTACCTTCTAGTAGCGCTTTCTCAAGTAATTTCACCGCCCCGTCGAAATCGTTCATTTCGATATAGATCTTGGCAAGATCAAGGTTTCCTGCGGCTTCGGAATCAGAATCGACATCGACTTCAGTAATAGGACCAATAACATCAGGGAACTCATCCAATCCCACATCCAACTTCAACTCTTCTTCCTCATCGGTGGAATCATTGTCGTCGACCTGTGCCATCAGCTCATCGATCGTCATAAATTGTTCTGCGTTGTCTTCAAAGTCGGCGACAGGGTCTTGGGAAGCCCAGTCTTCTTCACTGGCATCAGCTAAAGAACCAGCATGAGTGTTGTTCCAAATTTCCTGTTCTTCATCTGGGATTTGATGGTCGATTGATGCTCGCTGCTCGTCAGTCAATGAGAAACCATTCCAGTCCTCACCACCTTCTTGGTCTGGAGCATCTTGCAGCATCACACCTAAATCCATACCAGCACTATCCACAGTGGTTTGGTCAACAGGACTAATATTTGAGAACGCTTGCTCACCCTCTTGCAGCAACTCCCCCAGCTGACCTTCTTGCTCAATGGCTGACATGTCTACCATAGAGAAAGCATCTGCTAGAGCATCAATTTCTGAGTGATCTAATGTTTCACCTACCATGTCTTGCTCAACTGCAAAACTTGGCTCTTGTTCAGAAGCGGACGGCTCCATATCCGCCGCAGCTTGTGACTCATCGTATTCCGGTAGGTCCTCTAGCGAAATAGCGCCACCGGTGAACTCATCCTGAGCCGAAGTCTCATGAACAAGCTCAGGTTCTGCTTGCTCGCTATCCGCATACGCGTCCTCTTCGGTGTAATCAGGAAAATCAAATTCTTCAATCGGTTCTCGTTCCAGCATCGTTTGAGTGGCATCTGATTGAGAAGCAGTCTCAATGTCACTCTCAGTATTGTGGGCAACGTCTACCTCTGGCAGTTCAATGTCATGTAGTACGGCTTCAATATCCGATTCGTTAACATCGCTTGGCTCAGACCCCTCCTGCTCTATTGGCGGTCCTGCCAACACATCAGCAAGCGCATCTTCTTCGCTATACTCAGGTAGTTCATCATCAGCCATGGCAAAGTCGGCAGCCAATTCTGAATCCGGCTGCAACGTATCCTCAGCCTCACCCTCTGCATCGGCGAAGGCATTTTCTTCGTTGTATTCACTTTGTAAAGCCTTGGCTAAAAAGTCATCTTCTGACTCTTCTTCATGAGATGATTCAGCCACTGCTGCTTCCACCGCAATTGACTGAGTATGTTCATCATCTGTCAACCAATCATCATCTTGAGGAATTCCAAACTCATTTGCCATCAAGGCTTCAAGTTCTTTCTGTTCTTGCGCATCATCACGCGGCGCTGTGCCCGACTCGCCTACCCCTTCAATTTCAGGGGAGAAGTCGAACTCATCTTCAAATGCAGTACTCGCGTTATCACTGGCTGACGTTTGTTGCTGATGCGCCTCGTTACGTCGCTCGTTCTCTTGCGAAGCTTCGCTTTCAAAACTTGACTTTAACGGCGCTTCTTCAATGCCTAGGTTATCTGGAATAGAATCAACATCAGGAACATTACTGTCTAAGTCATCTAATGTTGATGGCTCTTCCACTTGGGACAGCGCTTCAACAGCAGGAGCTTGCGAAGATGAAGACAAATCCATCGAATCGAGCTCTTCGATATTTACTTGCTCAGCCTCAGCAGTAGCTGGAAACAACTCAGCATCTAATGCCAGATCGAGTTCATCCTCTAAGTGCTGGTCTTCAGTCACATTTTGCGCTGTGGCAGCCACACTCTCTTCGACCGGCTTATCTACATCAGTGTTTTCTTCTACATCCGTACTTTCTGCTACAGCCATTACGTCGTCAGGCTGTTGTGCTAGTGGAGATTCGGCTTCTACTGTTGAAGGTTCAAGGTTTGATGGCTCAAGGCCAGAAAGTCCAAGTTCAGAGAGTTCAAGTTCGCTGTCTTCGATCTCATTATCTAAATCAATATCTGCGCCAATAAGATCGTCAGAGGCAAACGGGTCCAGACCGACGGCTTGCTTCTCATCAGAGGCTGAATTGCCTAATGTGCTTTCGAAAAGCAACTCATCAAGTAAATCGGTATTATTTTCATCAAGCTCTAAGTCTTCATCTGCCAGCAGAGTGACATCATCTAGGTCTATATTCTCGGAAGATTCAAGCTCCTTGTCAGTCACTTCTTTCTCATCAGCATCGACTATTTCATCGAGCATTAGATCAGAATCATCCAAATCCGACAATTCAAAATCGTCGTCCAGCATATCGTCTAGAAGTGCGACTTCTTCGTCTTGTGTGACCTCATCGGTATTAGACTGTGGCGCTTCAGGCGTTGTATCTATTTGTGAAAACTGGGCAAAAAGGTCATCAATATCGGCATTATCAACGGGCTCATCTGCTTGCTCTGATGCAGCTTTGTTATCGGTTTCAATATCTAGATCATCGAGATTAAAGTCACCATCACTTTCTAGATCAAAGCTATCACCCGCAAGTAACTCGTCCATGTCCGCTTGATTCAGGGAGCTTTCAGGCTCCTCCAAATCAAGGTCCGTCGTTTCACTATTAGACGTGCCGTTAAAATCAGCAAACAGATCGTCGAGCTCTTGTTGAGAAACAGGCTCTGAATCTGTATCAGACAAGTTTAAATCGAGGTCATCTTCTGCATCTGGAACAGCAACATCATTGAGTGCACGTTCCATTTCTTCAAGACCTAATGCCTTTTCACCATCTTTAACGCTGATGCCGTTATTACTCGCGTCAAGATCAACAAAACCGATATCCAGCTCACCATCTTCGTCGATGCTGGCGAACGGATCTTCGTCATCATCATCTAAATTGAAATCAAGATCGCTATCATTCAAATCGGCGAAGATATCATCTTCTGGCTGTTGCTCTACCTCTAGTTGGCTACTGTCATCATCTTCCTCAATCCCAGCAAGGAGGTCATCCGAGAACGGGTTATCATCATCCAGAGTATCAACCGCAACAGCTGCAGTAGCAACACCAGCGGTCGCTGCTGCAACATCAGAAGACGGATTTGAAGTATTGGTTTCTTGATTACTAGTAATCTGCGTCTTTTGCTTACGAGATCGTAAAACCATCATTACCAATAAGCCGATCAGCAATGCAGGAACAAATGCTAGTAAGGCAACAAACCAAGGCTTAGCTAACCACGTATCCAACTTGCTCGGCGCAAGCCTTGCCATCTCTGCTTGCTTGCGTTTTTCTTCACTGAGCTGTCGCTCAACCTCTGTACGAATACGCTCTTCGTTGCTGACTTCAGTTTTTAGAACTTCCACTTCATTTTGGACTTCTGACAACATCAATCTCAGTTGATGATTACGCTCTTCTAAGGAAAGTAATTCACTTTCTGAACGCGTCAACTCTTCCTGAAGCTTTTGAGTTAGCTCTTGTGCTGGCGGCTTAATCTCACCCGACTCAATTAAGCCTTTCGCTGCTGGAATAACTTGCTCTAAACCTGTCTGAGGTTTTATGTCCGAAACTTTTTCTTTCGTGGCTTGCGATGGATTCGATTCGGTTATCGCCGATGTTTCCAACCTTGGTTTCACATCAGCCGGTTTTACCGCAGGCTCTGATTCCGCGACCACCTTGGTCTGTGTCGCTGCTGAATTGAGTTTATTTTGATGAGCAGAAAGTACGGCTAAAGCTTCTTGTAAATCGACACGATTGATTTGAGTGTCAGACGGGATACGGAGCTCGCTGTTAGGGACCAGCTTGTGAATATTGTTTTGCTCAAATACGGCTGGATTGAGTTGATAAAAGGCGTAAATCGTTTGTTGTACAGTAGCGTCTGCTGGTTTGAACCGACTCGCAATCGACCAAAGAGTTTCGTTGACCTTAGTAGGCCCATAATAGCGAGCAGGCGTGTCAGAATCTGGAGTAACTTGATTACGAATTGGCTGTGAAAACTGTGGCGCAGCCAGAGCTTCACCGTTAGGGCCAGTTAATCGAATAGTATCAGCGCTGATAGAAAAAGAAGTCGTCGCTCCTGCTAGTGCAAGTGTCACCAGCAAAGGCTTTAAAAAATGATGCATGGAAGGCTCAGCTGTCTGCGATAAAAAATACAAATCTAATCTTGGTACTATATCGGATAATCACTGCAAAACTATAGCTCAGCCTTGAAAAAACATGATTCAAGCATGATATTCGTACCAATTTTGTCACTCTATACAGAACAAAGGCCTCTAACAAGAGGCCTTTAATAATCAACTTAAATCCAACGTAACGAATTTAGAAGTAATCGCGAATTAATACTTCTGCAATTTGCACTGCATTCGTCGCGGCGCCTTTACGTACGTTGTCTGCAACTACCCAAAGGTTGACACCGCTGTGATGACTGATGTCATTGCGAATACGACCAACCATAACGTGGTCTTTGCCGCCCGCATCACGAACTTGGGTTGGCATATCTGCACCATGGAATACTTCAATGCCGTCCGTTTGCTCTAACAGTTGCGTCACTTCTTCCGCTGAGATTGGCGCACGAGTTTCTAAGTGTACCGCTTCAGCATGGCCGTAGAATACCGGAACTCGAACACACGTTGGGTTCACCATGATGCTCGCATCATTGAAGATCTTCTGAGTTTCCCACACCATTTTCATTTCTTCTTTGGTGTAGCCATTGTCCATAAACTGGTCAATCTGTGGAATACAGTTAAACGCAATCTGCTGGCTAAACGCTTTATTTTCAACTGGTTTGCCGTTTAACAGCATTGCCGTTTGACCCGCTAACTCATCAATACCTGTTTTACCCGCGCCAGACACTGACTGATACGTCGTGACATTAATACGATCAATACCTACAGCGTCATGAATAGGCTTCAATGCAACCAACATTTGAATAGTTGAACAATTTGGGTTGGCAATAATGTTACGGTTACGGAACTCAGCAATCGCTTCTGGATTAACTTCTGGAACAACCAAAGGAACGTCATACTCGTAACGGAAGTTTGAAGAGTTATCGATAACAACCACGCCTTCATCAGCCGCAATCGGTGCCCACTTCGCTGATTGCTCGCCACCAGCAGAGAACAATGCGATGTGAACTTGAGACCAATCAAAGTTTTCTACATTCTCGACTCGAACGGTTTTACCATTAATGCGATAAGTTTTACCTTCACTACGTTCACTAGCCAGCAAGTAAATGTCACCCATTGGAAATTCACGTTCTTGAAGCACTTCCACCATAGTTTCACCTACAGCGCCGGTTGCTCCAAATATAGCAATATTAAATTGTTGGCTCATTGGCTACCTCGATTTGAAATCCTAGTTCTGCTAAAGGTGCTAAATTGCATGAATCGTTACCTTTAACAAGGATGGCGCCATATTCACGCCTATCCCAATAATTTTTGCGCATTTTATCAAAGCCGCCTTCATTGTGAATCTTACGGCGGAAAATTGCGTCGTCTTTGCGTACATCATAGATGATTTGAGTCATGCTATGCAGTGTCGCTTCATCCCACTCTCTATCTAATGTAATTTGTGGAATGGGGGCAATAGGTAATAAAGCATCTGGGTTAGCACGTTCAGATAACTGCAAAAACTCACAATAGCTATTGAAGATCATCGTCGTGCCGCGAGCTTTACCCTCTAAACCATAGCCCGCAATATGAGGGGTCGCGAACGTTAACAGAGGAAGCAGGTCAAAATCAACTACTGGTTCAAACTCAAACACGTCAAGAACGGCAGTAAACCCATCGTTCTTAAGTAGTCGTTGCTTTAGAGCAGCATTATCCACCACAGGACCACGTGCTGCGTTTATTAAGATTTGGTCAGCTCTAAAGTTGTTTAAACGCGCTTCGTCGATTAAATGATGAGTCGGAAATTCACCATCTCGTGTAATTGGCGTGTGCATAGTGACGACGTCAGATTGCTCTAGCAGTACATCTAGATCGGTAAATTCACGGCTGTCGCTTTGTTGCTGCTTAAGAGGGTCGTTGAGCAGAACCTTAACACCAATACCTTGTAAACACTTTTGAAGATAGCTTCCTACTTGACCACAACCAACAATGCCTACTGTTTTGTCAAAAATAGAGAAACCTTGTTGCTGAGCAATAACCATCAAGCTACTGATCACGTATTCCGCAACGCCAACCTTATTGCAACCTGGTGCAGCCGTGAAAAAGATACCACGTTGTTGCAATAATGCTTGATCAACATGATCCATGCCCGCTGTCGCTGTACCGACAAATTTCAATTTGTTCGCTTTTTCTAGCAACGATTCATTCACTTTTGTGATCGAACGTATCATCAACGCATCAACGTCAATAAGGTCGTCAGCCGTTAGCTCACGTCCTGGTTTCGCTATAACTTCTCCTAGCTGCTCGAACAATTCGACAGCATAAGGCATTGCTTCATCAACAATAATCTTCATTGTTTTGTCCAAAGGGTGTTGTCCTTACCTAGGCGTGAATTGTGCTAGATCTTCACCACAGTGTCGAGAGAACTCTCTTCAAACTCCGTAGATAGAAAAATGCCCAGCCAATAATGGCTGGGCAATATCCAGAACAAAAGGATTCTAACCCGCTCTCCAGGGGCTAAAACTTGCGTCTGCGACCAATTTTCACTGGTCAGCTCTGGAAATCATAATAACTGATTATCCAGTCTTAGCCTTGGTACTTTTTCAATACTAACGTTGCGTTAGTACCGCCAAAACCAAAGCTGTTTGACATCACTGTGTTCAGTTCTTGTTCGCGAGTTTCAGTAACAATATCTAGACCTTGAGCCGCTTCATCCAGTTCTTCAACGTTGATGCTTGGTGCAATAAAGCTGTGATGTAGCATTAGCGCAGAATAAATCGCTTCATGAACACCAGCCGCACCCAATGCGTGACCCGTCATTGCTTTTGTCGCCGAGATTGCAGGGCTATTGCCGCCGAATACTTCTTGAATAGCGCCCAGCTCTTTTACGTCGCCAACTGGGGTTGATGTACCGTGAGTGTTTACATAGTCAATCACTTCTACGTCTTGCATTGCCATCTTCATACAACGAACCGCACCTTCACCAGATGGCGCTACCATGTCGTAGCCATCAGAAGTTGCACCGTAACCTACGATTTCACCGTAGATAGTCGCACCACGTGCTAGAGCGTGCTCAAGTTCCTCGACAACAACCATACCGCCACCACCAGAGATAACAAAACCGTCACGGTTTGCATCGTAAGTACGGGAGGCTTTTTCTGGTGTCTCGTTGTATTTAGTAGATAGTGCACCCATAGCGTCAAACATCATAGTTTGCGTCCAATCAAGCTCTTCACCACCACCAGCAAATACGATGTCTTGTTTACCAAGTTGAATCAGTTCCATCGCATGGCCAATACAGTGTGCCGAAGTTGCACATGCAGAACTCATCGTGTAGTTCACACCACGGATTTTAAATGGAGTCGCCAAACATGCAGAAACAGTTGAAGACATAGTACGAGGTACCATGTAAGGACCAACACGCTTCACACCTTTTTCACGAATAGTGTCTACCGCCAGTGTTTGGTTTAGTGCTGAAGCACCACCCGAACCGGCAACAATACCCGTGCGATCATTTGATACTTGGTCTTCTGTTAGACCCGCATCAGCAATTGCCTGTTCCATAGACAGATAAGCGTACGCCGCAGCATCACCCATAAAGCGCATTTTTTTACGATCAATGTGCTCAGCTGGGTTGATTTTCAGGTCGCCCCACACTTGAGAACGAAGGCCCATCTCTTTGAACTGCTCTGAGGCGTTAATACCAGAACGGCCTGCTTTTAGAGACGCTAAAACTTCTTCTACGTTGTTACCGATGCTCGAAACAATACCCATACCGGTAATTACGACTCGTTTCATGTGACTTTCCTATAAATTCAAAAACTGCTAAATGATAACGAAGATACAGGATATAAGTGGTCAGCTTTCCCATAAATTCGTACAATCCGCACCAATAAATGCTACCAATGCCCTAATAACTGTAGTTGTGATAACTTTCTAGTAACGGGTATAACACAAGTTAAGTGTCAATATTATGACTTCCATCACTCACGCTCAACTCGACTGGAATGAGTCGGGTACTCCAGTTTCAGACCAATTTGACGATGTTTACTTCTCTAATGTCAATGGGTTAGAAGAAACACGTTACGTTTTTTTGAAACAAAATCGCCTTCCGGAGCGTTGGCAGGATTTCGAACAACGACGTTTTGTCATTGCTGAAACCGGATTTGGTACCGGCCTCAATTTCCTCGCAGTGTGGCAATGGTTCGAACAGTTCCGAATGAGCAATCCAGATTCGACACTTCAAGAACTGCATTTTATTAGCTTTGAGAAATACCCTCTTTCAAAAACCGATCTAGAAAAAGCGCATCAAGCATGGCCTGAATTAGCGCCGTATGCCGAACAGTTGCAAGCACATTACCCTATGGCTTTACCGGAATGTCATCGCATCGTCTTGGCGGATGGCGCGATAACGCTGGATCTCTGGTTTGGTGATATTAAAAACTGCATGCCGCTAGTACCCACACCAAAAGAAGGTGTTGTTGATTGTTGGCTCTTAGACGGTTTTGCGCCAAGTAAGAATCCAGAGATGTGGAATCAGGACTTGTTTAACGGCATGGTCAAGCTCGGTAAACAAGATTGTACTTGTGCAACGTTTACGGCAGCAGGTTTTGTCCGAAGAGGTCTAATCGAAGCGGGTTTTGATATGCGTAAAGCCAAAGGTTTTGGCACAAAGCGCGACATGATTGTCGGTCAAATCGCACAAAAAACGCCATTCACAAATTATCACTCTCTGTATTATCGACCAAACCTAAATACACCTGAACAAGTGGCTATTATTGGAGGCGGTATTGCTAGTGCTTGCCTGACGAAAGCGTTAGCCAATCGAGGGATTCACAGCCAACTGTTTTGCAAAGACAGTGAACCTGCTCAAGGTGCATCCGGAAACAGGCAAGGTGCAGTTTACCCACTTCTTAACGGTGAACACAAAGGCGTATCGAGAGTGTTTGCTCCTGCGTTTATTTATGCCCGCCAGTTTGCGGAGCAAGCAGCAACCACAATCCCTTACGACCACGATTGGTGTGGTGTCACGCAACTGATGTGGGACGAGAAATCTACAACTAAACTTGAGCGTATGTTGTCAGGAGGCTTTCCGACAGCGCTTATCCATAAGTTAGATGCAGAACAAACCTCAGAGACCATAGGCCTCCCTTCACCGCATGCGAGCATTCACTACCCTCTCGGAGGTTGGTTATGTCCATCCCAGCTCACTCAAGGTCTAATCCAAAGAAATATCAACAACGGAAAAAGTAGTGCTTACTTTAATTTAGAAGTAGCTGAGCTAAAACAAACGAAGGACGGAAAGTGGCAAGTCATCCTCGTCGACGGCACTATCCATCAAACGCATTTCGACACAGTTATCGTTGCTAATGGCCATAAATTTAGTGCTATAAAACAAACCGAGAAACTTCATCTTACGGCGGTAAAAGGACAAGTCAGCCATATTCAGACGACAGATAAGCTCAAATCGCTAAAGTCCGTCTTATGCTATGACGGCTATATGACACCAAACAATCCACAAACAGACACCCATTGCATCGGCGCAAGCTACGATCGTAAACACATCGACAGCCATTTTGATCAACAAGCTCAGTTCGAGAATGCCGAAAAACTCAGACACTGTATTCAAGACGTCGATTGGGTTAATGAGGTAGATACCACTGATAACCAGTCACGACAGGGGATTCGCACCGTGAGTCGTGATCACTTACCCTTTGTTGGTCAAGTGTGTGATTTTGATACGCTGGAAGCCTCCTATTCGGAGGGCGATAACACTTTAAATGAACTTCCGAATTATAGCGGCTTATATTGTATGCTCGGTTTAGGCTCTCGAGGACTGAGTTCTGCGCCGCTTTTGGCTGAACTATTAGCCTCTGAGATTTGCGGTGATCCTCTTCCGCTACCCGTGGATGTTTTATCACAACTGCATCCCGCTAGGGCTTGGACTAAACGAATTGTAAAATCAAAACCTTTAACCCTATAAGCAAACCTGCATCAGCCACGCCCAACCTCGTGGCTGGTGCCTTTCACTTCTACTATCTCAAAACCAAAAAAGCGTTTAAGAAATGAGAAACGCGAATAATCCGCAACAAATTCAAACCAATCCATTCGACTTAACGTGATCTAAATCCCATAATTTTCACTAACACAGGGAGTGTTAGTATGATTTGGAGACCCATTTGGTTGATATGCTGCTTGCTTATCATTCATAGTCCGTTCGCATTAAGTGCGAGCCAAAACGTCACAACAAGAGTTCTATTCGTTAATCCAGGCTTTGCTGATGAGAGCTTTTGGGGAGACGTTGACGGCTACGCGAAAACCGCGGCATCCTCGCTGGGCTTAACCTTGGAGATACTTCACGGTAATAGAGACCACATTCTGACACAGCAGTTGCTTGCAGAACGGATGCAAGTTTTGCCTAAACCCGACTATGTCGTTCTCGTTAATGAAAAAAACAACGGACTCGCACTATTAAACATGCTATATGAATCAGATTGCTTTGTTTCTTTCGTACTCAACGACCTCTCCCCTTCAAACAAACAAACGCTGCGAACCGATCCAATATGGAATACGCGGCTTATGCCTGGCGTATTTCCCAACAACTTTAATATCGGATATCTCACTGCCAAAGATCTGTATCAAAAAGGAAAGGATAAACAAGGCGCATTCTTAATCCTGTCAGGAGATAAAAACACTCCCGCATCAAACAATCGCGAAGCAGGTGCTATGGCGTTTGTGATGCAGCAAGAACACACCACGGTTGCGCAGCGAGTGTACGGAGATTGGCGAGAGGATCTGGCTTATGAACAAACCAAGGTCCTGCTTAAACGTCATCCAAAAGTCCGTTACATCTGGACCGCTAACGATCACATGGCATTTGGTGCTCAAAAAGCGGTTAGAGAGGCTAGACGCAGTATCGGCAACGACATTTTTATTAGCACTATCAACACATCACAAGCAGTACTATCTAAACTTAAAATTGGGCACATTACTTCATTGGGCGGTGGACATTTCACCGCAGTCGGCCTGCAAATGGTTAAGATTCACCATCACCAGAAAGACCAGCGTTGGCCACAAAGAACCAAATTCAATCTATTCCAATTAATTCGTTATCCCTCTGAGCTGTTCTCTACGCTTGAGGACAAAACATGGAGCAACATAGACTTCGAAAATATCGACATTTTTGCCAATCCAATCGACCCTTTTGTTGTCAAAAGTGAGTGAACGATAGATGCAGCGCTTCAATGCTATGTCCATCCGCCGCAAAATGATCACCATTTTGATTATTGTTACGGGAGCTCTGGCGCTGTTAAACGTAGGTATTCAAGCTTATGTCGACTATCGACAGGAAATACACAAGGTGAACAAACATGCTCGAGTCCACGTACACTCGCTCACCTACCCCATTGCAGAGTCGCTATGGGATCTAGACCTCTCACAACTTCAGCAACTTATGCTGAGCATTAGTGAAGATGATTACATTCGCAATATTCGATTAACAGGCGTCGATGGCACCTATTTGGACGCCAATTTATCACCACAGATCAAAACCAGCCCCTCGATTTTAGAACTGCGATACAACGGTCGCTACCTCGGCAACATCTCTTACATGATTGACGACGAAATTATCCAAGAAGAAGTGATATCTAAGCTCGCATTAGGGCTTTTACTTAACATTATCGAAGCCGTAATTATTCTGGTCGTTATTCTCTACATTGTTCGCAAGCTAATAACAGCGCCACTCTTAGAGCTTTATAGTCTTTCGAAAGATATTAGCCCCAGAACCTCAAGCAAAGTGAAACTACCGCAAGGTTTAACAGAGCGTACAGATGAACTATCTTATGTCGCTCACGCCTTGCAAAACCTAAACAACACTTCTCGTAATGCGATTGCGGCACAGAAAAAAACTGAACGTCAGCTATTGCAGCATCAAAGCCAACTTAAACATTCTATTGAACGGCAAACGGAAGCGTACAAAGCGCAAAGTAAGTTGCATCGTATCTTGGCAGATATGTCATTAAACATACTCACATGTAACGAAGACAATGTTACCGAAGTGATGTATAGCGCGTTTGAACCGATAGGACGGGTTCTAGAAATCGATCGTATTAGCATACTCTCAATCCAAGCTCAGATGGCTACGTTCAGCTATTCATGGCGTGCAGATGGTTCAAAGAACCCTTTAGGTGAAGGTTTTAATATCGAAACCATGACATTGCTGCAAAGGCGGTTACTGTCTCTTGACCCCATCATTATCGATGACATCGAATCGATTAAAGACAATGCTCAAACTGAATACGCGCTGCTTAAAACCCAGAATGTCGCCTCTATTGCCCTATTCCCTCTTATTGATGGTCAGTCTGTTTTTGGCATATTGAGTGCGTCTAACTTGCATCACTCCCAGCAATGGACAGAAACGCAGAGAACTATTTTAAGCCGGTTATCAACCACTGTTAGCGAACTGCATATTCGCTTGAAAAACCATAACGAGATGACTGCTTTACAAGGCGAGCTCATCGAAACTAATCGCAGATTACATATCGCTGCCGAAACAGATGAACTAACTGGTCTACCCAACCGCCGTCCGTTTATGACTGAGCTCGCCCACAACACCGAAAGCCTCTTTGTTAGTACCATTACGACCATGATGATAGATGTCGACCACTTTAAGCAATACAACGATACCTATGGTCATGTCCAAGGAGACTTTGCCCTTCGTTATGTGGCACAAGCACTCAAGCAAGTGTTGTCTCCTTGTGGTCATATGGTGGCGAGAATCGGGGGGGAAGAGTTTTGTGCACTTCTCATCAATACCTCACAAGAAGAGAGTGTCGTGCTAGCACAGCAAATGCGGCAAGAAGTAGAGAAACTCAACATCACGCATTCCGGTAACGACCCTTATGACATTGTGACCATTTCCATTGGTGTCGCGTTTCAGCACTTAGGTGAACACCCCATTACTCCACAATACATGCTTGAAAATGCGGATGAGGCCCTCTACGCCGCCAAAAAGCGAGGCAGAAACCACGTAGAAATCGCACCTGGCACCAAATGGTAAATCTCATCAATTCATTGATTTATTATCGTCACCACAAATTCTTGCATTTTTTTGACAACGCAAGGCTGTGTAAACTGCACACTTTGCCGTTTTTTCGTTCCACACACTGATTTTTGGTTGATTATGAGAAGAATAGTATTACTACTTAGTCTAGCTTTTGCGTCTGTTCAGCCTAGCTTTGCTGACGTAAACACTGTACCAGTAGGGATAAGACCATGCTGCGCCTTTGGAACAGGCCTTAAAGCTGAGCTAGGAAGCGTGCCCGTCCCTTTCTACTCCATTAAAAACGTACTCAATGTCGAAGACGTTGATGCTCACGTGTTTAATGATGGTTCTTCGAGTGTCATAGGTAGTCTTCTCGGCACGTCAGACGAAGTTAACGGTCTGATTTTCTCTAATAAAGGTGGCTTCATCGATACTGCTCATGTAAGAGATACTGCGGACTTCACCTTATACCTTTATCACAGCATCAAAAATCGTGACAGTGACCACTTCGAATTGGCGCTTACACCTGAGCTTCGTAGCCGCAAAATCGAGTTCAGTAACTTAGACGAGCTTGACTCAAGTAACAACGAAGAAGCCAAACTTGCAGGCCTATTGGCGTTTCGACTAGCCCAGTGGCATGAAATCGCACAATGGTATGGCTTAGTGTCCGTCGGCGGATTTAAAGAGTATCCTTCCGCCTTCTCTCCTGAAGATTTGTACTCAAATATGCTCGGTGCGTTAATCGCGATGGAGATCATTAAGATCAACCCTGACATCACTCAAGATGCCTTTGTTGTGTTGTTTCCACAGTACTTCAGAAAACACCTGAAAATGCTAGATGCACAAGACGAAGACACCACCATTGCCCAACTCAAAAAGTTGGATGGCATCTGGTGGGATAGCAGCAAACGCTTACCAGATAAGTGGGTAGTCAAAACTCGCGATTATCACTACAGCCTAGATTTGACTCCAAATGGGGTGACTAAGGGTACGCCGCTTTCGTTATCAGCATTTAGCCATCTAGAACAATTTGGACAGTTACAGCTCGTCGCTGCTGACAAGATCAATTCGTTTGATATACTGCCGTCCGCATTAAATGAGAAAGAGGTCTGGACTCATCAAGAGTTTCAGATGATCGCCAATATTGCTAAGTCGGTCGATGACCAAGATGCGAACAATCGTAACGATGCCCTAATAATGAAGTTGAATTAACACTATGAGTGAAATACAAAAAAACACCGGAATCAAACGTATCATCTATGCCGCCCGATATTCTTGGTTAGGGCTAATAGCAGCATGGAAGAACGAAGCTGCCTTTCGTCAAGAAGTGGTCGCATTGATTGCCGCTGTTATTATCGCTTTGGTCATCGATGTTTCACTTTTTCAGAAAGTGGCTCTGGTCGGTAGTGTTGTATTTGTCATGATAGTCGAACTGATGAACTCGGCAGTTGAAGCCGTTGTTGATCGAATCGGTTTAGAACGTCATGAGCTTTCAGGCCGCGCAAAAGACCTCGGCTCTGCCGCCGTTTTTCTTGCAATTGGTTTAGCACTGATGATCTGGGCAGCCATATTTTGGTCGCATTTCATCGGCTAATTCCGTCACAGCCGTCTTACTTCTAATTTCAACTCAAGGCTTGAACCTAACCTAGGTTCGAGCCTTTGTTTTATCTAGTGCTCATGCTTTGAGCCGCCTTTTGGCACCTCTGATATTGAATTGAACTTCAACGAATTCTTTGCGAATAAGAGTTATCTACCGTTCCTCAGGCACTTTCAAGACGCTCTGACTATGCAGGGTTCGCCGACAGTGTGTCTGATCACGACCATTTCCACGGAGATTTTGATCAAGACAGACAATAAGCCAACGTCAAATCTAACAAATAAGGACTCCTTCAATTTTCTGAAGGAGTCCTTATCGCGTCAAAATCGACCATTCTCTTCACGCGCAAGATCCATTACAGTTAGAGCGAGCCAGTATGGGAATGGAGTCTTTGTGAACTTACGTCAACTAGAAGTGTTTTACGCGATTATGCAAACGGGAACCGTCTCGGGCGCTGCGAAAAATCTCCATGTATCGCAACCTAATGTGACCCGCGTACTAGCTCACACGGAGCTGCAGCTTGGTTTCTCTCTGTTTGAGCGCGTCAAAGGACGTCTGGTTCCCACTCAAGAAGCCAAAACCCTGTTACCAGAAGTAGAGAAAATCTATCTACAACTCGGCCAGTTTAAAACCCTCACCAATAAGGTTAAAAAAGGGCATCAACACATCCGAATAGGTGCGCCACCAGTATTGGCCACAAAATTCCTGACGCCAGTGATCGCTCAATTCTATCAAACACATCAATGCTCAATAGAACTGGTCACCGGTAATCGCTGTGAACTGTGCGATGCATTACTCGACAATGCACTCGATATTGCCGTCGCGTTTGGTGAAGACACTCCTGCCGGTATCTCTCACCAACTTCTGACCAAAAGATCAATGCAAGTTCTAGTGCCAACCTCTGATTTCACTCGATTGAACGATAGCGAAAATAAACACGCGGCTGTGACGTTAAAAGCTTTGTTAGACGATGAACTAAACATCATCGCCCTAGACAGGCGCGATCCTTTAGGGCAAAAACTCACGCTCGCTCTTGAACAAATACAACCTGATTTCGTTCCGTCTCTCACGGTTAGAAATTACAGTTCAGGTGCAGAACTGGCCGCTCTGGGCGCGGGTATTGCGATTGTTGATCCGTGGACTGCCAATCAATATGCCGCAAGTGAGAGCTTACATAGCCTTCAGCTATCTGACGCTATCGATTGTTCCGTATCACTGCTCACCAGCGACTTACATCCTTTTTCGATTGCGACGAAATCTTTTCTTTCGATGTTGAAAAATCACGCACGTGCCTAGTTACAACTTACGACCACCTATAACCTAATGTTATAGGCGACCAACAACAGAGCATTCGCTATTAGATTATCCCCTCCCTATCTTAAATAGCATCAGCCTTGCAGGTACGAATCTATTGTGAAGCTGGCTACTTGTGAATCTAGCTACTTATGAATAAAGGGACACTATGAACATTTCTCAGCCTTACTTACTTTTCCTTGGTGACGTCACTGATCCTCTTTCAGCAAAAACCGCGCGCGGTATTGTCAAATGGCGTCCAGAGGCCTGTTTAGGACAACTTAGGCTAACCGAGGATACCATCTCTTTAGGACTCACTGAATTAACACTCGAGCAGGCTAAGCAACAAGGAGTGAAAACACTGGTCATTGGCACCGCCAATGCGGGCGGCTTTATTCCTAGAAACTGGGTAGAGACACTCATTGCAGCAGCGAACCTAGGGTTGGATATCGCATCGGGAATGCATCAAAGACTGACAGACATCCCAGAGTTAACCCACCTGGCTGATCAAGGCTTAATCCAGCTATTTGATGTTAGACACTATGACGAACGCCTTGCAGTAGGTAATGGTAAAAAGCGTTCGGGGAAAAGGCTACTCACTGTCGGAACAGATTGCTCGGTAGGGAAAATGTTCAGTGCCCTGGCTATCGAACAAGCTCTACAGCAGCTTAATGTTGACGCTAGATTCAAAGCAACGGGGCAAACTGGCATCTTAATCGATGGTCAAGGCATCTCAGTGGATGCGGTCGTAGCAGACTTCATTTCAGGTGCCGTAGAAGCCTTAAGTCCTGAGTTTAACGATCATGAGTGGGATATCATTGAAGGACAAGGCTCTCTTTTCAACCCATCCTTTGCTGGCGTAAGCTTGGGACTATTGCACGGGGCTCAGCCAGATGCGCTTATTCTTTGTCACGAAGTTGGACGTCAGCACATTCGCCACCTTCCCCACGCTCAATTGCCTACGATTGAGCAGACTATTAACGCTAACCTTTTGGCAGCGCGTGTGACCAACCCTAAAGTCCAATTTGCGGGTATCTGTTTAAATACTTCCATATTGAATGAGTCTGACGCCAAAGAACTTTGTCAACAATGGAGTGAACAGTTTGACCTTCCCGTAACGGACCCAGTTCGTTTTGGCGTAGACTCAATCGCTAACAAGCTAAAAACGTTGTGAGAGTCTTATGAAGATTGAAGCGCACCATCACTCAATTAAACTCGCGAAACCCTTCACCATATCCAGAGGCACACGTACTCATTGTGAAGTAGTTCGTGTGTCCATCGAATACCAAGGAGAACTTGGACAAGGTGAATGTACGCCTTATCCGAGGTATGGTGAGTCGGTGGAATCCGTCATGGCGCAAATCAATGAGTTTAGTGCTGTTCTAGTGACCCAAGACCCCTTTGAAGCGCGACTCGCCTTGCAAAACTATCCGGCTGGCGCTGCTCGAAATGCTATTGATTGCGCGTTATGGTCGCTTGAAAGTCGGCTTTCTGATAGCCAGTTTCCATCACCCTATTTTGCGATTGCACCCAGCATCGAAACAGCGATGACGGTTTCTGTTGCTGACCTCAACACTATGACAAGCCAAGCAAAGCAGTATATTAGTGAAGGTGCAACGCTGCTGAAGGTCAAACTCGATAACGAGGATGTCGTTGAGAAAATAGCCGCTATTCGAGCGTTATCGTCTGAAGTGAAGATCGTCATTGATGCTAACGAGGCTTGGGCGTCACTTGATCTCGAGTCCTTGTTCGATCAACTAGCACCGCTAGACATCACCATGATTGAGCAGCCCGTTCCTAGTGGCCAAGATGACTTGCTCAAGGGCATTCCTCATCCTATCCCACTGTGCGCTGATGAGAGTTGCCATACCAGAGCCGAGCTAGATGAACTCGTCGATTGTTATGAGATGATCAACATTAAGCTTGATAAAACTGGCGGATTGACAGAAGCCTTAGCGCTAGAAGGAAGAGCTCGAGAACTGGGACTGATGATCATGAGTGGTTGCATGCTGGGAACGTCAATGGCAATGAAAGCAGCATTGCCTATCGCTACTAAAGCAGAAGTGGTGGATCTCGATGGTCCAGTGCTGCTTGGCAGCGATGTCGAGAATGGACTTAGCTATAAAAACGGACGATTACTGCTCTAGCCCCTAACAAATAATAAAAAAGCGCGTGACCCTTTCTCAGGTATCACGCGCTTTTACTATTAGCGAGTAGTCATTCCATCAGAAGCTCTATCAGAAATAATAGGCGGACGCTTTTTAATCACGTGGCGTAAACGCAGCAACATCAAAATCGCAGCCACAGTCAGTCCTGTAAGAATGCCGACCCAAAAACCTTTTTCACCCATAGCTGGCACAATATGATCTGTCAGCCCTAACACTATGCCAAGCGGCAATGCCAATCCCCAATAAGAAGCTATCGCCAACAACATCGGCACTTTCGTGTCTTTATACCCACGGAGCGCACCGTTCGAAGAGGTTTGCAATGCATCACTAAACTGATACATCGCTGTAAACACGAGTAATGTTGCCGCTGTCGCACTCACTGCTGGATCTGTTGTGTAGAGGCGAATAATCCAATCCGGGAACAATAAGAAAATTGTCACCGATATTAACGACATCAACCCCGCAACCAAGATCCCAATTTTACTGCGTTCAATCGCGCCTAATTCGTCTTTTGCACCTAATGCGTGGCCAACACGAATAGTAATACCAAACGAAATACTCATTGGAATCACGTAAGTCATGCTGGAGATATTCAAGGCGATCTGCGCAGCCGCCACATTTTCCGCTCCAATACGACCAATCAACAAGGCGATGACAGCAAAAATACTGCCGCAAACCGCGATGTTCATACCAATCGGTAGACCTAATCTAAGCAAATGAATCATCTCTTTTGCTCTTGGTTTAATATCAGTAAACCGAATGATAGTTTTGTAGTGATGATGGCCTTTAATGTAAGAGTACAATAGTCCTGACATTAACCAATACACCAAACTGGTTGCCCAGCCACAACCTACCGCACCGAGTTCAGGAAACCCAAACTTACCGTAAATTAAGATGTAGTTAACCGGAATGTTCACCAACAAGCCAATAACTGAAATGATCATTGGCGCTTTAGTATTGTTCATCCCTTCGCAGAAACCATTTAAGGTATAGAACAAAGCAATACCCGGCACACCAAACGCCAAGGCAAACGCATAATCACTAGCAATAGGGATAATTTCTGACGCAACCCCTATCCACTCTAATATAGGTTTCGCACTGACCAAGTAAGCCACCAGCAGCGCACTAGAAATCAATGCGAGCCAAACCATTTGAAAGAACTCGACAGAGATGCTCTCAAAGTCACGCGCACCACGGTGGTAAGCCACTACAGGAGTAAGCGCCATAATCACGCCGCGAAGCAGCAATAAAACAGGAATCCACAGACTAGCACCCAAGGCTATCGCCGCGAGGTCGGCAGCACTTACTTGACCTGCCATTGTGGTATCCACAAAACCCATCGCTTGAGTCGCAAGCTGAGTCAGAATAATAGGTATCGATAGATGCATTAATGCACCCGATTCACGAGTAAAACGAGAAAAAGGACGAGTAGTCATTTGCATGAAAGTTCTAAAACACCAATATAAATGCACCAGTGATGGCGGGATGGCGAATGTGCATTTTAGGGTGTGCCCGTTAGGCGGCGACAATATAAACACCTTACCTATAAATTTCAATAGCGCAAATCGACGAGAATTGTATTGAAGTTCGTCACAAAAGCACGCAGAATAGCGCGCCTTACCCTATCCTTGGGTTTACGGCCTTTTATAACGATAGATTCGCTCTATCCCATGACTGCCACTTTTCTCACTCCACCGACGAGTACCACTATGAGTTTTGAATCTTTAGGTCTTTCGACTCCTATTCTTCGTGCTATCCAAGAACTAGGTTACGAAAAGGCATCACCAATTCAAGAGCAAGCCATTCCTGCTATCATCGAAGGCAAGGATGTCATGGCTGCAGCACAAACCGGCACAGGTAAAACCGCTGGCTTTGCGCTACCGCTACTTGAAAGATTGAACTCTGGTCAGCGAGTGAAAGGCAATCATATTCGCGCGCTTATCCTTACCCCAACGCGTGAGCTTGCTGCACAAGTTCATGAGAGCGTGTTCAAATACAGCACTAACCTTCCATTAACCTCACAGTGCGTGTTCGGTGGCGTGAAGATCAACCCACAAATGCTTAAGCTACGCAAGGGTTGTGACGTAATGGTTGCTACCCCAGGTCGTCTACTTGATCTTTACCAACAAAACGCCATTAAGTTTTCTCAACTTGAAGTGCTCGTACTTGATGAAGCCGACCGTATGTTAGATATGGGATTCTTCCGCGATATTAAGAAGATCCTCGATCTACTACCTAAAAATCGCCAAAACCTACTATTCTCAGCCACTTTCTCCAACGAGATTCGTGATTTGGCTAAAGGGTTGGTGAATAACCCTGTTGAAGTGTCAGTCACACCGCCAAACTCAACCACAAAACTCGTAGAGCAAAGCTTATATGTGGCAGATAAGAAGCAAAAACCAGCTATGCTGGCCAAGCTAATAGACGATGGTAGCTGGAAGCAAGTCTTAGTCTTTTGTAAGACTAAACACGGCGCAAACCGTCTCGCCCGCTTCCTTGAAGGTAAGAAAATCACAGCGCTTGCGATTCATGGTAACAAGAGCCAAGGCGCGCGAACGAAAGCACTTGAGCACTTTAAAACTGGGCAAATTCGCGTACTAGTGGCAACTGACATCGCGGCTCGTGGACTCGATATTCCACAGCTACCTCAAGTGGTGAACTTCGATCTTCCTCATGTCTCTGAAGACTACGTCCACCGAATTGGTCGTACAGGCCGCGCTGGTGAAACTGGTAAAGCGTACTCTTTAGTATGTGCTGATGAAGCAAAAGAGCTGTTCGGTATTGAAAGGCTGATAGGTAAACTCATCGACCGTTTCGAGTTAGAGGGATTCAAACCAGTAAACGCCGTTCCTGAGTCAAAACTGGACACGCGCCCAATTAAACCGAAGAAACCAAAAAAACCTAAGCAAGAAGGCCAAGAGAAATCGACTTCATCTGGGCATGGTCGTGCAGATAAGCCTCGTAAGCCAAGAAAGTTCAATACTAAACGTAATGGCGACGGTGAGTCAGGTAGTTCTAACCATCGTAACAGTGCGAATAATACGAACAGCAGTGCGAACAAGAAGCGTAAGCCTAGACCTAACAAGCCTCGTGCTAGTAAACCACAGCAAAACGCTTAACTAGACAGCAAAAAGCCCACTATTCATAGTGGGCTTTTTAATTTAAAAATCAGATAATTATCCATTAAGAACTGGCGTAAATAACACTGCCGCCTTTAATCGTATCAATAATTTCTTTAGACAGTTTTTCCGGCAACGCTGGGCATCCCCAGCTACGACCAAGATAACCGTTTTTCTTCATAAACGACTCATTAGCGTAATCTGCTCCATGAACAACAATATAACGGTCACGAGCATTATCATTCACGCCTTTTGTTAGTCCATCCAATCTCAGTGAATAACCATTAGAGCCGTAATAGGTCGTATCCGTTAAAAATGTTCCAAGTGATGTCTTGCGAGAGTTTATAATATTTGAAAACTTAGTCGCCGTCTTTTTACCACTATTAATACCATGAGCTACATACGTATTAAAAACCAAAGACTTCTTCGCCATATCTATGACGTAAAAGCGTTTTTCCGTCGAGGGCTTTGAATAATCAATAATAGTTAACAGGGATTTACTGCGATTGGCAGTACTTTCATAAGCATTATAGGCGTCTTTAAACAGCTGAAAATCGACGATCCCATACAGCTTAGCGCTGTTGTATATGCCTTTAGCCGATGTTGGACTAATCTCAGCTTCACTGCGAGCGCTGTGGGAAAACAGGAAAGCACAAGAAAGTGCTAACACCCACAACGGTGAAAATATCTTTTTTACCATTATTACAACAAGTTATTCTAATCGAGTTAATAAATAAAAGACGTCTTTGTCTTAATTAGTGAACAATATTATCCTAACCTAACTATTAATAAAATCTAGTTTACTAATTTTTACATGATTATTTGAACATGATCGGAAATTATTCACATTCATTTCAAACATAATTCCAGATATCAGATAGTTAATGTTGATGCCTTTAACTTTATTAATTAACCCCTCTATGAATAATTAAACTCTCCTATATTACACTGTAGGCATATTTAAATAGACTATTGAATATATATCGAAGCGACCGTTTTTAAACCAAAGATATTAACTTGAACTGTACTAATTAAACCACCTCATTTTCAATAGGTTATTGCTCACCTAACCACATGTAATGCCGTTATTTTCTTATTGTGAACATCGACGGATAAGACTCACCTACCTCTCCTTCTATCTCGCCCTTATAACCACATAAATTGTGTTGATTTTGTGAACATACGAGCAAAGTTGTCTTTGCAACTGGTGTAGTATTTAACGCATAAGCATCAGATGGTCATCTCGAGAGCGGTCACTAGGTTTATGTGGTTCATCACCAAATGCTCTGAATGATAAGGTGCAAACTGGCAACTAGCCATGAAGTATTTGGTGAGGAGTAAAGAATCGACGCATTAAGGAAGTCGAACTAATAATAAAACCATATACCAAGGAGCAACCTCTTATGTCTACGATGACCCAAGGGAGCAATGCGCACCACAACACCCCATCCTATCCCGGCCTGACTACTGTAATCCACGGCAATGGTGCTGTCGCACATGTTATGGATTACGTCTGTGGTGGAGTAATAGGATACCCAATCACCCCTTCTACCGAGATTTCCGAACTGTATGAAGCCTTTAGAGCTCAAGGCGGCTGCAATGTTTGGGGGCAACACCCATTCTTCTTCGAGCCTGAAGGTGAGCACTCTGCGCAAAGTGGCGCATTAGGCGCTGCGCTAACAGGGGGCAAGTACATTTCCAACGCCTCATCAAGCCAAGGGATTTTATACGGGCTTGAATCACACTATGTGACCGTGGGTAAGAAAGCCGCAGGCTTTGTGCTTCATGTCGCGGCGCGTTCAGTTTCACGTCACTCACTTAATGTGATGGCGGGACATGATGACGTCTACGCCTTGTTGTCTGCGGGATACACCACCTTATTTGCGAGTAATGCCCAAGAAGCAGCCGACCTTGCAGCCATTTCGTATCGCGTCAGTGCCTTGTCACTTATTCCTGTCGCCAATACCATGGATGGCTTTGCAACCAGCCATATTCAAAGTGAAGTTCAACTACCCGAGCCGGAATTACTTAAACAATATCTTGGTAACCCAACCGATCGAATTCTCGCCCCTACAGAAGCTCAGAGAATGCTTTATGGTGCCAAAGGGCGCGTCTGGCAACTCAATCAATTTATCGACAAATACCAAGACCAGTTCTGGCCTGAAAAATTAGCTGACTTAAGAGGCTATATTACAGCTAATGAAGCAGCGATAGAAAAAGACACGCAAGGCGAATGGGTTGAATCCACCAGCGCTTACCTACCCGAAGCACTATTGAAAAAATGGCAACGTGCTTGGCTCAACGCTTATGAAAAAGATACGCGTCAACGTGTACCAGCACTGATGGATCCGCATAATCCAGGATTGACGGGTGGTGTGCAAAATCAGCCAGATTACCAAGCGGGTATCGTCGACCATCGCAGCCACTTCCTAAGTGATGTTCCACAGTTTATCGAGCAAGCCATGCGTGAATATGGCGAGCTAACGGGTCGCACCTATGAGCCTGTCATGGATTATCTATGTGATGACGCAGAATACGTCATTGTCGGTTTAGGCTCGGTCACGGATGACGCTGAAGCCGTCGCTTTGCACCTCAGAGAACAAGGTCAAAAAGTCGGTGTCATCTCCATCAAACAGCTACACCCATTCCCTGAAGCGCAAATCGTCGAGAAACTTGCAGGGAAAACTGCAGTAACAGTGTTAGAGCGTTGCGACGAAACACGCTTAACTGCGCGTATCTCTAGAGCGCTATTTAAAGCGCAAGAGAATGCCCACTACCCTCGCCACAATGGCATCAAAGCGCTAACAAACATACCAATGATCAATACTGGTATCTTCGGACTTGGTGGTCACGACCTGCAACCTAAACACTTGATCGCTGCTTTCGATAACATGCGCTCGGAGAACATTAAGCCGTTCTTCTACTTAGGCAGCCAGTTCTTCGACAAACAAGCAACGGGCGAGCTGAAACAGATTCAAGATAGATTGCGCTCTGCCTATCCCGATACTGAGCTGATGGCTTTAGAAACGGGTGAAAACCCTAACCTGTTGCCTGAATCGGCAATGCGTGTACGCTTCCACTCTGTCGGTGGGTACGGCACTATCGCAACAGGTAAGCTACTGACGGACATTCTTTCTGGTGCATTAGGACTGCACTCGAAATCCATGCCGAAATATGGCTCTGAGAAAAGTGGCGCACCAACCAACTTCTTTATTACGCTTTCTCCAGAACCTATCAAAATTACCAACGCCGAACTACAACAGGTCGAAGTCGTTCTTTCACCCGACCATAAAGTGTTTATGCACACCAATCCACTGGCGGGGCTAAGCAAAAACGGCACCTTCATTTTGCAAACTCATCATGAACCAGAGCAAGTTTGGCAAGAGATCCCTGCGAGTGCTCGTCATTTCATTCGTGACAACAACATCAACTTCTACATTGTTGATGCGTTCAAGGTAGCGCGTGAGCAAGCGCCATCGGCTGATTTAGAAATCCGTATGATGGGTATCGCCTTTATCGGAGCCTTGTGTGGTCACGCAAAACAAGTTACCCAAGGTGCTGACGAATCGGCGATGTTAGAGCGCATTACCCAGCAAATCGCCAAGAAATTTGGTTCAAAAGGCGAGAAAGTCGTTGCCAGTAACATGGCAGTGATTCGTGAAGGCATGCACGCAACACAACACGTCAATTACAGTGCATTTAATGACAATGTAGAAATCAATGAAACGCTAGCGCAAACCGAAACCCAAAAACCAGCACAAGCCAGCTGCGGATTATTTGACCCTTCTTACTTCAATAATATCGCAGGTAAGCGCTACGTTGATGGCTCCATTGGCGAAGCTCCTGTTATCCCGGGTTCTGGTATGTTCTTGCCTCCTGCCAGCGCTATCACTAAAGATAAAGGGCTCTTTAGACTTAACGTACCTAAGTTTGATGCGAATAAGTGTACTGGCTGTATGGAATGTACTATTGCCTGCCCAGATGGCGCTATTCCTAACGCGGTGCATGAACTGCACGACATTGCCTATGTGGCGATAGACAAACTGAACATTCCACCTGTACAACGCGACAGTTTAAAAGCAAAAATGCCGCCAATTCTGGACGCAGTACGCCACCACTATCGCAGCTCGGCAAAAGGGGAATCACAGCCACTGCATCAAGTCGTATCAAAAGTTGTGGATTCCATGACCTTTGAAGAGCCTATCGCCTTGCAAATGGCAGCGCTATGCGTGGCATTAGAATCCTTACCAGTAAGCCGCACCAAGCCATTCTTTGATACGATGGAAAAAGCGGTACCAGGAAGTGGCGGTTTGTTCTCTGTGGCTATCGATCCAAGCAAATGTAGCGGCTGTATGGAATGTGTCGACGTTTGCGGCCCGAATGCGTTAGAAAAAGTTCGTCAAACCACCGAAATGAACCAGCAAATGCACGAACTGTTCAACACGCTAGCGAATATGCCAAATACGCCTACTCGTTTTGTTGAACAAGGTGTGAAAGACGCCTCAGAGTCAAAACGTTTGCTACTCGACCGCAGCAACTACTATGCAATGAGTTCTGGCCACGGCGCATGTCGCGGTTGTGGTGAGGTTACAGCCTTAAGACTCGTCACCTCCATTAACCGAGCACTGCAACAGCAGCGCTATCAAGCTCATATACAGAACCTTGAGTCTATGATTGAGCAGCTTGAAGACAAGTTGGATGTAATCGTTGAACAAGATAGTGAAAATAGCAGAACCCAGCGTTTAGTTCGCACTATTGAAACGCTAGAAAAACGCTTGTTCCTATTCGAACATGGCCCAACTGGAAATGGCCCTTCTGATGCACTTATCGCTAACGCCACGGGCTGCAGTAGCGTCTATGCCTCTACCTTCCCTGCGAACCCATACAACGACCCATGGGTTAACAGCTTGTTCCAAGATACCCCAGCTGTCGCGAAAGGCTTGTTTGAGGGTGAAGCCGCCAATCAACTTGAACAGTTCAAAGCACTGCGCACCGCTAAACTCGAGTTAGAAGATATGTACGATGAAGAGATTCACGATCGTCAGCTTCGTTACCTTGAGTGGAGTCAGTTGTCCGATCAAGAACTGGCACTGATGCCAACGGTATTCAGCATCGGTGGAGACGGCGCAACCTATGATATCGGTTTTGGT
Organism: Vibrio barjaei; assembly: GCF_001639065.2. Taxonomy (GTDB): domain Bacteria; phylum Pseudomonadota; class Gammaproteobacteria; order Enterobacterales; family Vibrionaceae; genus Vibrio; species Vibrio barjaei. Next base: position 160,453 of record NZ_LQXO02000006.1, on the reverse strand, counting down.
GCACTTTCTAGACTCTTAACAACCAGTACTCCGATTAAGATCTTTGTGTTGAATACGGGGAGCTACTCTAATACTGGCGGACAAGCGTCCACAGCAAGTTTCACCGCGCAAGATTCCGACCTCAGCCGTTTCGGCAGTGCTCATAGCGGTAAAGAAGAAGCACGTAAAGAGCTAGGAATTATTGCTACCTTCCATCCGAAGGTCATGGTGGTACAAACCTCAACAGCATTACAAGGTCACTTTATGTCGAACTTGATGGAGTACTTGAATTATCAAGATGCACCAGCACTGTTTGATGTTTATACCCCGTGTATGGGTGAGCACGGTATCGCAGATGATGCCAGCACGCGACACTCTCGCTTAGCCGTAGAGAGCCGCATGAGTCCGGTATTTGTTCACGACCCACGTAAAGGTGAAACTTTAGCAGAGCGCTTCTCTATTGAAGGTAACCCTGAACTGGATCAGGACTGGGCAACTCATACCATCAGCTACCTAGATAACGATGGCATGACCCAACTTAAACAAGTGCCATTTACCGCCGCAGACTTCGCGTTGTATGAGGGTCGATTCAAGAAACACTTTGCGTTATTCAGCGACAACAACAACGCCGTGGAGCTTGCTGATTATCTCAACCTAAGCGTTCAAGAACGCGCAGATAAAGTACCGTTTATCTGGTCTACCGATAAACAGCAACATTTGGTGCAGCTCTCTGTTTCGCCGTCGTTAGTGGCACTGAGTGAAGAGCGTCTTCGCAACTGGCATATGCTGCAAACGCTAAGTGGACAGCATATAGCGCAGATCGAGGGAGGTTATCAGCAACAGATCGAAGAGTGGAAACTGCGATATCAACAAGCCTTGGACAACAATGAACAAACGATTGAGTCCATCGCAAATGGACTAGCAGAACTTGCAATGGTGGCAACACCAACCAGTAGCATTCCAGTGACACAAATCGATACCACTTACGCACCTGCGAAAGCCGATGGGCAATCGCAACCTCTTGTCGCGATCAATGAAGACGAAAAATGTCTGTGTACCGATTGCAAGACCTGCTACCAACAGCTGAGTGAACTGTTTGAGAAAACAACCGTGGTCGAGAATGGCGAAGCGAAAGTGATTAGCCAAGTCATTCCAGGTTCATTGGCAAAAGTGAAGCTCACTGATGAGTTAGTGAAACGTGCCGCACGAATCGCCGATGAGTGTGATGCTGAAATCATTCACTTTAACGCTCCTGCTTCGGTGGAGGTGTAGTTATGGTCGCTTTACTTACTCAATCTCAAAGGGAGCTTATGCTAAAGCGCATGGACCAAAATCCACAGCGCTTCCAGCAAATGATCATCGAAGAGAGTCAACAGCTAATCCAGGACACGCTGAAACGCGGTAACCTTTCGGCAGAGTTCACCACCAAGCTATGGGATCTGTTGCTTGCGGGCAACGATCTTAGTACCGCACTACAGCGTTATCTGTGGCGTATTCCACTGAAGCAAAAGCGGACGTTTGTTAAAGGCTTAGATCTGCACCTTTCAGAACGATACCCTATGTTTAAAGGGTTATCTGAAGGTTGGCCGGGCAGCAATAACATTCCTCCTTACGTTCGTCCTGCGGAAGAACGCCGCAAAGACTTCGATCTAGTGAGCCAAGGCTACCTTGGCTACATGGGACTGGGTTATTCGCTGCGCGAAGTAGAGCTGTTTGTGTGGCTTGAAGTGCTTCGCGACAAGCAGTGTGAAGACAAACCTTGTGAAGTCGGTGTCCCTATGTGCGACCGCGACGGCAACCCTGCAGAAGAAGCCGATGGAGGCTGTCCGGTTAAGATCCACATACCGGAAGTGTTGAATTTGATGGGCGAAGGCCGTTTTAAAGCAGCATTTGAGCTAATACGCGACGCCAACCCTCTGCCAAATGTTACGGGTCGAGTTTGCCCACAGGAGCTTCAATGCCAAGGTGTATGTACTCACAATGATAGACCGATTGAGATCGGTCAATTGGAGTGGTTCTTACCACAACGGGAGCGCGAGCTTTCTAATGGTGAGCCGCCTAAGCCTGTGGCGTGTAACCCTTGGGTTGCCGCTAGCAAACCGCCAGTTGCTATTGTAGGTTCTGGGCCCTCTGGGTTAATCAATGCTTACCTACTGGCGAAAGCCGGTTACCCGGTGACGGTCTTTGAAGCATTCCATGTACTAGGAGGCGTACTGCGTTACGGCATCCCTGAGTTCCGTCTACCGAACCAATTAGTGGATGACGTGGTAGAAAAAATCAAAGCGCTCGGAGGCCGCTTTGTCACTAACTACATCGTTGGTAAAACTGCCACTCTAGCGGACCTCAAACGTGCAGGTTTTGTGAGAGTGTTTGTCGGCACTGGTGCAGGGCTACCGCGCTTCATGAACGTTCCGGGTGAGCATCTACTTAATATCATGTCAGCGAATGAGTTCTTAACTCGCGTCAACCTAATGCACGCCAACCTCCCTGACTATGAGACCCCTATGCCAGAGATGGACAATAAAGAGGTGATGATCATCGGTGGTGGTAATACCGCAATGGACGCTGCGCGAACCGCTCGTCGCCTTGGCGCTAACGTGACCATTGTCTATCGTCGAACGCAACAAGAGATGCCAGCTCGTGTGGAAGAGCTACATCATGCGTTAGAAGAAGGTATTATGCTCAAAGAGCTACGCTCTCCTTGTCAGTTTAATGGGGACAAAAACCACGTACTGGCTACTGCCGATTTAGACGTAATGGCACTAGGTGAGCCAGATGCCTCAGGCCGTCGCAGACCGCAGTCAACCGGGGAAACGGAGCTAATGAAGGTCGATTTCGCCATCATGGCTCTGGGTAATAGTTCTAACCCTATAATGAAAGACGCCAACCCAGATCTTAACACCTCGAAATGGGGTACCTTGCTGCTTAATAAAGGCTCGCAAGAAACTTCGCTTGCTGGTGTTTATAGCGGTGGTGATGCGACTCGTGGTGGCTCAACAGCCATTAAAGCGGCAGGTGATGGACAAGCAGCCGCTCGTGAAATCATGAGTACGCTAGACTTCAATTTAAAAGAAGTCGAAGGGTTAGTCGCGCAGGCAAGCAATTACACTGAACTTGGGCAAATGCCAGCCAAAATCGTCAAACGTCGTCAACTTACCGATGAGATTGTCGAATTTACCATTACCGCCCCACTTATCGCCCGCTCCGCAAAACCCGGTCAGTTTGTGCGAGTTCTTGCCGATGAAAAAGGCGAGCTCATTCCACTGACACTCGCCGATTGGGATGCTGAGAAAGGGACGATTGAATTAGTCATTCAAGGCCTAGGAAGCAGCTCTAAACTTATCAACCAAATGCAAGAAGGCGATGTCTTTGAGGCAATTGCAGGCCCATTAGGTCAAGCAAGTAAAGTCGTCGTGCACCAAGATAATCACAGAGTCTACTTCACCGCAGGTGGTGTGGGTCTTCCCGCTGTTCATCCTATAATGCGCGCACATCTCGAAATTGGTAACAAAGTCACTTTGATTTCCGGTTTTAGAGGCGCACCCCAAGCATTCTGGACTGAGCAAGGTGATAAAGTCGAAACACTCAAAGCGCTCTACCCTGATTTACTGGAAGTCATCTATACCAGTAATGACGGCAGCTTTGGTGTGGAAGGGTTTGTCACTACCCCTCTAAAAGACCGCCTAGATGAGCATCAAGCCGGACAAGGCGAACCTATCGCGGAAGTCATTACTATAGGTCCACCACTCATGATGAGAGCTGTGAGCGACTTAACTTTAGAGTACAAAGTGGAGTGCGTGGCGAGCCTTAACTCTATCATGGTAGACGCTACCGGTATGTGCGGCGCGTGTATGGTCCCAGTGATGGAAGATGGAAAATTGATTCGTAAACATGCTTGTATCGATGGCCCAGAGATCAACAGCCATGTGATCGATTGGGACAAGTTCTTACCTAGGTTTAATCAGTTCAAACCGCAGGAAAGAGAGAGTCAGATAAAGCACAAGTTTATTGAGGAGTAAACGACACGGCGGCTATCAATGATAGCCGCCGTTTTCATTTCGTTTATCTACACCGTTCGACGTTAAAACTCATAACTCACCGATCCTGCCAGTTTATTATTGGTTCCATAATCGTCCTCCGATAACATTCCAAAGAAATTAAACGATGCGTTTTTGTTTATCTTGTAACTAAGGCCAAGTCCGCCCCAATAACCGCGGTAATTATCCGAACCAATCGAGCCACCAGCGAACCCGAGTACGCTCCAATCCGAGTCATCGATTGGACGAACACCAAACATTCCCAAATAACCGCCATGACTTTGGCTTCGCATCAGTACGTATTCGTTATCCACCTCTTCCGAAGGCATTGCCATTTTTCCATCGTTATAGCTGTAGCCCGCCATGGGAAATAACATCCACCCTGCCGGAGAAATATCAAAGTAACTTAGAGGAATGTAGGTACCAATGCTGTAGTTGTTGCGATAGCTATCATTTTCATAATCAGTGCGGCTAAAGTTGAAGTTTACGATCCCCAAATCAAATAGCCATGAGCCGCCTAAGCGCCATTCTCCGGTTTCATTGTATCGAGCATTTATCATCCTCGCTTCATCAAGGCCAATTGAGCCAGACACAAACGCAGAGTCTGAATAGCCAGCACCTACTTTGGTAACGATCTTGGTTGGATCTTCATGATGTTTCTCTTTGGCTGAAACTCCTGTCACCACCAATAATCCAACAACGGTAACAAAGCCAAAAGCTCTGACAACCGATGAAAACAGACCATTCTTTTTCATAACGCTTTATTTCTCATTAAAAACAAAAATGCCCCTCACAACGGTGAGAGGCCAATTTACGGTTAGCTCACTAGGTTAGTAGGCGTAGCTGATACTTAGGACATGAATGCGGTTGGTGTCCACACTGCCCGTAAAATAAGGAATCGTATCTGTAGGGCCAGTGTAGGTGACGTCTTGAGTGCCCATATTGCGATATTGGTATGCGATACCGATTCGATGTCCATTTGAACGCTCTTTCTCTGCGCCAAGACCTAACGACCAGTTTGCTCCAATAGGCAGCGCAGGAGTCATTTTGTCAGTGTCGTACATTTTCGAGTCGTAACGAATACCACCTTGGTAGGTCCAATCGTTTTGAGAATACGCGAGTGCTGTACCTAAGCTATAAACGTTGTTTGCAGCGTCATCAAACTGTGACCAAAATTCCACACCAGTCATAGCTTTGAAGGTTAACTCATCAGAGATTTTGTGTTGAAGACCTAAATCAAAACGCGATGGCCAAGTTAGATCTTGCTCAATCGGGTTGATGTCATTCCCATTAACAGAGACATCAATATCAGCAGAATCATGCTTAACACGATGTTTATAGTTAGCAGATAAATACGTCGATTCAGAAAGGTCATACATTGCCGAGAGCATAAAGCTTAATGCCGTAGAGTTACCAGATGCATCAATATTAGTAGCATTACCTGTCTCGAAAGATGTCATTAGATGCTGTATGACAACTGCACCACCCAACGACAATTTATCGTTCGCTTGATAACCCGCAGCCAACTGAAGGTTAAGTGCTTCCTGTGATATAGAGTCAACAATACCTCCACCAACCAAGCCTTCGTCGTACTCCATCCCGAGGCCACCATCACCATGTAATGATGCGCCTAGTACCCAACTATCGTTTACACGTTGCGCATAGGCCAAACTCGGTACAAAAGAACGTGTTTTACCACTGGTCGAAAGGTTGTTATCAGCAGGGCCTTTGCCATTATGCTCTGTATAGGCATCCAAATATTGAACACCAATAGAAAAACTATTGTCATCTATCGCCGTTAGACCAGCAGGGCTCGTAATCGCAGCACTTGCATCAGTACGATTAGATGAGTTCCCTACACCAGCGGAAGAAACGCTATCAAAGGTAGCCACTTCGTGAAGTAAGATACCGCCAGCAAATGTGGACGAAGAGAAGGTTACAGCCAGAGCGACTGCCAAAAGGTTTTTGTTCATCGTTTGCAACTCACAGATTCGGATGGCGCAAATCATAGTCAAATCAGCAATCCAAAGGTGCACTATGAGTGCATGGTAATAGCTTGTAACGAAAAGCGACGTAGGCAATTGGTCAAACTTCCTCGTTATCGAAAAGGTTGAAGAATATAAACTGCGTTTATGTTTTATATAACCAACGGCTTATTTATTCACCGTCTTGGCCCTCTTATAATTACAGACATACACCCCCCAAGAAGCTAAGGAATAGCGCTCATCCCGTTCTTGAGAGGCTTAAAATGTCAGTCCAGAAGATACTTAAAGAGATATACCGCGCGAGCGACGAACTTGCAGCTCAACTTATCCAGCGTGGCGCAGTTGTCACCATTCCCAAGGATAAATTTCTGTTCTTCCAGTATCAAAGTGTGAGCGATATCGTTATCCCTTTACAGGGCGTATTAGGTTTTTACCCCACTATCGATGAGGGCACTAACTTAAAGTACGACCTGATTACCCCCGGCATCCTTATCAATGATGTGCCATTGATTTTAGGTGAAGGTGCTCAGTCTGATATACAAGCCGTGACCGACAGTACCGTACTACTGTTACCCTTTGAGGACGTCAAAGAATTGATGGATTCTTGCTGTAGTTTTTCAAAAATGATCAACTTCTCTTTGGCAAAGAAACAGCGCTTTTGCTTAACACTATTTCGTCTACGCGGCGAAAAAAATACCGATTTGAAGATTCGTCTGGCGATGGAAGCGATCAGTTCAGCGACCTACGATGGGTCTATCCCACTAAATATTCTTACTCTCGCTTCATTACTTAATATGTCCCGCAACACCGTCGGAAGCTATATGAGTAAAGCAATTGCCGCTGGAAAAGTAGAAAGGAATGAGCTCGGTTTTCGTTTAATCGAAACAAAATCTATCGCAGCCTGACTATCTACTAGAACATGAGTCTACTAAAACATGGAATTGAAGGAGCGCCAGTGCTTGTACATCAGAAGATATCTAGCGCTCCTTCATACATTTACCCTGCTTCAGCACAAGAATAGTACTAAGGTCAATGTCGCTTTAGTATGTGCTAGTTTTTCTTCCTTAGGTGCACTAGCAGTGCATCTGTGTAAAATAACTCAACAACGACAATATAGGTATTACCTATCAATAGAAGAGTTTTAATTGATTTTAATTCTCATTACCAGTTCGACATAATGGAACCATAAGATTTGAACTGAGTGATACATCCCATGATTAAGACGATTCGATTTGCCGCTATCCATTTTACTATTGCCTTTACGGTTGCTTACGCGCTAACCGGAGAAATCTTAATCGCGAGTATGATTGCGATGCTTGAACCTGCCGTAAATACGGTTGCGTTTTACTTTCACGAACGTGTTTGGGACAAAAACCAACGCCTTCAAGCTTTGAGAAATAACGAAACCATTAAGACAGCTTCATTTGCGACCGTACACTTTAGTGTGGCGTTTGGTGTCGTTTACTTGTTAACGGGTGATGTGTTGGCGGGTGGTATCATGGCAACATTAGAGCCAACGATTAATACCATCGCGTACTTTTTCCACGAAAAGTCCTGGAATAGGAAGCACCAGCACACATGCTTCGCGCATTAATCACCTCAAAGCTATACCAGCACAATGAGAGGAAGTCGTTCATACATTTTGTACGCCATACCGAGGTCGCTATCCTACCTGTTTGTATGACTTCCCTGCTACTCTTCTAGTGTCAGATAAGCCGTTGCTGCAAACGCAACGCTCCACTTCTAATCGCCGTAGCACTGGCAAACCCACTTAGACTCCTCACCTACGAAAGACAACTACGTTTCATGACACCGCTAGTACATTCGGTTACAGATCAAAAATTACCCTAGGTGATACAATAAGAATTGGTGATATTGCTCCCTATAAAAGTTGGAGTGACGACAAGACGTGGCAAGGATGCTAGGTAATGAACTGTAAAAAATATAGGTTAACTTTCATTCTATTTGGCTTGGCAAACCTCTGCTTAGCTATCTTTCTTATGAGCGATTCTTATGTCGATCAATCAGGCGTCCTTGTAGAGAATTTTGGATTTCTTGCCCTATTCTGGCTATTACTCTTTAGTTCAGCAATTAGCTGGCTCATTACCTTGAACCGTCGACGTCGTTAAAACAGACAGAACAAAATAAACCAATGCCTTCACCCAATCTCAATGAATGGATCGTTACTTAATAAGCTTGACGAAGAGCATTGTTGATTAAGTAACTTTCGACTCTTTAGCACTATTTTTCTTTTTCACTGTTTTGGATTTTATATGTATATCGGACTAAAAAGTTTAGACATTAAATGGCTTGTCGCTGCGCTAGCTATTACGCTTTCTGGTTGTTCCAGTATGTCTATTGAAGAGTGTAACAACGCTGACTGGTATCAAGTTGGTTATAGCGATGGACTTAACGGTCATAGCCCTAAAATGATTGATAGTTATATCAGTGATTGTAGTGAAGCCGCTGTTTTTCCCGATAGAGAACAATGGTCAAAGGGGTTCAAAGTAGGGACGGGGCTGTACTGCTCACCGGATAATGGTTACAAGGTGGGTTATGAGGGACAGCAGTACTACTATGTGTGTCCGGGCGAGTCTTTTCTCAAAAACTATGAGTTGGGCAAACAAGCTAGGCAACGCGATCAGCGCCTTAAACAGATTGAAACCGAGTTACGTACTATCGAAGATAAGTTAAGAACGACACCAAGCGAAAATCATGATGAGCGCAAACGTCTAGAAGATGAAAAGCGAGATTTAGTGTCAGAGCGTTCTCATCTACTCGGGTTAACCGTACAACATAATTTCAATATCTCATTTTAAGCTGAGTTCTTGCAACCCAAAGCCTTCCTCTCACAAAGAGGGAGGCTTACCTTTTAACGATAAAAACCCCACTCAAATTCGGATTGACTGCCGTCATATCGTAATAATTTTCAGATTGTTAGCCTAATAACTGTACAATTTCTACTCAAACAACCAAAATTAGTCACCACAGGCAGCAATTATTCTTCTATAATCACCGACCGTATTTTTGGTCAACAATCATTTTGTTGATTGGTTAACGAGAAACACCAAATACCGCCATCTGCTTTTAGGAACAACGAATGTCATTTTTATCACAAGGTTTTTCATCCGAGATCGTGCAAGCACTGACAGAGTGTGGTTATGAAAAACTCACTCCAGTTCAACAACAAGCGATACCACATGCTCGTCGTGGACACGATATTTTGGCACACGCTCAAACCGGCACAGGTAAAACCGCCGCTTTCTCTTTGCCAATTATTCAACAGATTGTCGATACTCCAAAGGCTCGCACTCGTGGAGCGGTACGTGCACTTATTCTGGCGCCAACTCGTGAGTTAGTGGATCAAATCGCTAATAACATCGAGAGCTACACTCAATACGTCGACGTGTCAGTTGCCGCCGTGTTTGGTGGTGCGAAAATGTCGTCTCAAGAGCGCAAACTTGAAGCTGGTGTCGACATTCTGGTTGCGACTCCAGGTCGTCTTATTGAGCACTTGGAGCTTGGTAACGTTAAACTTGCCAATCTTGAGTTCCTAGTCTTCGATGAAGCAGACCGAATGCTGGATATGGGCTTCATTAGTGCAATTCGCACTATCATGACTAGTATCAGCAGCCAGCCACAAACTATGCTGTTTTCCGCGACATCATCACCTCAGATGAATGCCTTAGCGCAAGATCTGCTGCATAAACCAAAACGCATTATTGTGAATGCAGAAAACTCAACGGCGGATACGGTAGCTCACGTTGTTTATCCGGTAGACGAAGAGCGCAAGATCGAACTACTTTCCGAACTTATCGGTCGTAAAAACTGGCAACAAGTTTTAGTGTTCGTAAACTACAAAGAGACCGCGAATGAGGTCGTAAAAGAGCTAAAGCTTGATGGTATTAAAGCGGTGCTATGCCATGGTGATAAAGCACAAAGCTCTCGTCGTCGTGCTCTGGAAGAATTTAAAACCGGTAAAGCACGCGTGATGGTGGCGACAGAAGTTGCGGCTCGTGGTTTAGACATTCAAGGACTTCCACATGTTGTAAACTATGACATGCCATTCCTAGCTGAAGACTACGTGCACCGAATTGGTCGTACTGGCCGTGCAGGTCAGCAAGGTCATGCCGTCTCTTTTGTTAGTCGTGAAGAAGAACTGACACTGGTTCAGATTGAGAATCTAATTCAACACCGCATTAAGCGTATCCAACTTGCAGGTTACGAGCCAGCAAACCGCGATGCTTTGCTACAGAAAATGCACACTAAACCAGCATACAAAGACCGCCAAGGTCGCACGAATAATGCTAACGAGCAAGGCTCTGCAGAGCGCAGACTACGTCTGATGCGAGCGATCAAAAACAAGTCTAGTAAAACAACTCGCCTAAAAGATTAATCGCAGCTTCACTAGCAAGCACCATCAAAAAACGCAGCCGTTAAACGCTGCGTTTTTTGTTTGTCTGTAGACCTATCTCTGTCGCCATCGCTACTCTGCTATTTCGCAATCGACTCCAATGAAGCATCCAAGCAGTCCGATATCGTCACCAGCTCATCTTTAGCACGCACGACATTGTCGGTACTTTTGGTGCAGTCGAGCGCCAACTTATTCACCATCTCTAAACTGTCGATAGACTGCTCACATAGGTGCAGTGTTTCTACCGAGTCGTTACAGATCTGTTCATTCAATGCCAGAAGCTGGTTATAAGCAACGGTTATATCGTCAAAGCTGGCCGTGGACCGCGTGGTCACTTGAGATATTTCACTCACACTGCTCTCGCTTTTCGCAATAGCTGACACCAACGTACTCGCCGTATCGATAAGCTGTTTGGTCATGGTTTGAATTTCCGACACTGCGTTTTGGGTATTCTCCGATAAGGTTCTAACCTCTCCCGCAACGACTGCAAAACCCCGCCCAGCTTCGCCAGCCCGAGCGGCTTCAATGGCCGCATTTAGCGCAAGCAAATTCGTCTGCTCAGAGATGGAAGTAATCACATGCAAAACATCCCGAACCTTCATCGAAACATCGGTCAACACATTGCTTGATTGATTCGCTTCTGCCATTTCATGTCTGAGTTGATCGACATCTTTAGTTAGTTGTTGGTTGTTCTCTTGAATCGCTAAGAACTGGTTGGAGATGGACTGGCTCGCATCAAGACTGCGCTGTGCTTCTTGCTCACCACGACTTATCGCCACTTGAATATTGTTGATGTCTGACGTGGTATCGGCTAGCTGAGTCACCTGCGTTTTGAACAAAACATCTAAATCCGAAGAAGCACTTTCGATATGGTGAGTACAACGCTGAAGCTGCTCAACTGAACCATTAACGTCATTGATAAGAGAAACCAGTTTATTGAGAGTGCTATCGACAGCCGAACCAATCTGGCCGAACTCGTCTTGTCCTGAAAAGCCAATTCGGTGATCAAGTTGACCGCGCTGAACCTGCTGCATAGTGTCAATAATGTGTTTGAGAAGCGGCAAAATATTCTGAGAAATACCGGTGGATAAGAACAGCACTAACCCAACGACTACCACTGAAAAGACGACAATCGCAGCAGGCGATAGTAGCAATTGAATGCTATCGCCGCCCGATAACAAGCCTAAAGCGTACAAATTTGATATACATAGAACGACAATACCCAAGCAACCTACAATGCCCGGTAACAGCATTTTTACTGGCATACTGATGTTCATAAACAGCCTATCTCGCCAGCCAATCTCAATATCACTCATTTCCATTCCCTTGATTTTCTGACCTTACGGTCAGGATATTGAGCAGGATTTAGCCGATAGTGTCAACTTATTCTGATATTGGAGTACGAGTTTTATGATGCCTGCGGTTTTATGAGGCACGCATAAATGGCACAAGAAAAAACGGCACAAAGAGTGCCGCTTCTCATTAGTATTGTATTCAACTCATAGAACTATTAGCTAATAGCCATCTAGCTGATAACCATTGCGATATAGCCAAGGATTAACACGATAACGGAAGTCAGCGCATACGGCACTGGATAGCCAATCGCCGGCATGTCACTTTGGGTGGCATCTTGAGCTCCTTTCATTGCAGGCGTACTATTCCTACCACCAGCACAAGCTCCAGCTAGAATGGCTGGGTTCATCTTTCGGATGTACAATCCATATAGCCAAGCTAATAGTGGTGGAACCAGTGCTGCAGTTACACCCAGCAAGGCTATTTTAATCACGATAATGCCTTGAAATGAGGCAAGGATTTTAGGCCCAACCGTTGCAGCAAGTACCGCTACGAACAAGTTAAGACCAATATCTTGCAAGAAGCTTCGTGCTCCTTCACTCATTGGGCCACCAAAGGCTGGGTTACGAGTTCGCAAGAACGAGAACACGATCCCGGTAAGCATACAACCAGCAGATGTACCCAATGCAAATGGGATTCCGGCAATGGTCACACTCAAGTGGCCAAACACATAACCCACTAGCAATGCTAACGCTAAGTAGAATGTTTCGGTGACTGTGCTTTCTACAATGGGCACACTATTCAGCTGACAAGCCGTTTGTTCTACGCACCACTGTGAGCCTGCAATACGAACAACGTCACCCACTTCTACTGTTGTATTAGGTAATAGTGGTTGTTGATGACCTTGTCGAAATAGCGCTTTGAAGTACACGCCAAAACCCACCTCAGCATGCAACTGAGCAATAGTTTTACCTGCATGTTCTGATTTACCCACATGGATGTCAGCAACTTCAATATCGACATTGCGCGCTCGAGGTTCGTCAACTTCATTGCCAATATCTGCTTCACCTTCTTTGATAAGAGCGCTGTATTCACCACGAACACCGATGACATCACCTAACTGTAACGTTGGGTTCTCTGAAGCATCCAACACTTCATCGCCCCGCACGACTTTTAGCACCACTGCATCGGGGAAATGTTTATAAAGATCTTGGACCGAGCGCCCTACCAACTCTTCATGGGTCACCTTGTAGGCACGAACATCAATAGGCAACGCACCAACGTCTGAAAAGCCAAAGGTGCTAGGGAGTTTCTCGTTATCATCACCAGTAGAGAATTCTTTCTCGGCATCTTTACCAGCTTTTACTGGATCAATACCAAACATAGAAGGTAAGTATTTGATCAGCAATATAATAAGAACTGTCGACAACACATAGCTGATGGCATAGCCTGCCGCGATATTCGCGCTCACTTGATCTGCACTCATTCCCGCTGGCGGCACAAAAGCCCCTGAGGTAATGGCTGATTGCGCTACGCCCATTACTGCGGTAACGGTATAACTTCCAGAAATGATACCTGCCGCATATCCGGGCTCTAATCCCATTAGCTTGGCGCCAATCACAACGATGGCAAAGTTACTAAAGACAACGATTAGCCCTATAACGACAAAATCTAAGCCACCTCTTGCCAGTCCGGAAAAGAACTGAGGGCCTACTTTCATGCCGATGGCGTACATAAACATCATTAAGAAGATGTCCGACACTAGCCCCGGCTCCTCAATTTTTAATCCAAAAACTGAGAAAGAGGTCAACGCCAATGCAACACCAACAATCAATGTACCTGCCGTTGTACCAAGGCTCACACCTTTAACGGTAATACGTCCTAATGGGTACCCTATCGCGAGTGATAGAAATAGAAATACAAATGGGTTTTCAGATAAGTAATTAAAAAGAAAAGACATGATCTCACCTGCTACATTCTGATTGAAGCAGCAGAGCAATGCACCGCATCACTCTGCCGTTTACTAAGAGCGGTGGCAACTTAACCGTGGTTAAAGTTACTTGACTCGTCGGCATCACTGCCGTTAATCACTGGATGCTTATCGAAGAAATCAACACAGTGTTGTAAATCGGAGATCAGCAAGTCCGCCATGTCTCGACTAAAGCCGTGACGCACGAGAATACGCATAATAACCAGATCTTGGCGATCCGCAGGCATTGCATACGCAGCAATCTGCCAACCACGAGATCGAATGCGATCCGATAGGTCGTAAAGGTTGAAGCCTGGGTTTGCACCTTTCTTGATAGACCAACTCAGTGCCGGAATACCACCGTGGCCATCGTAAATGATTTCAAACATGCCCATCTTCTCAACTTCTTTGGCAATGTAGCGTGCTGTTTCATAGCATGCGTCATGAATCTTTTTGTAGCCTTCTTTACCCAATCTTAAGAAATTGTAGTACTGTGCAACGATTTGTCCCCCAGGACGAGAGAAGTTCAATGCAAATGTCGGCATGTTACCGCCAAGATAGTTCACATTAAATATCAAATCCTCATGCAACGCATCGGCATCACGCCACACTACCCAACCCACACCTAATGGCGAAAGACCAAATTTGTGGCCAGAAGCATTAATCGATTTAACACGAGGCAAGCGGAAATCCCATTCTAAATCAGGGTCACAGAAAGGCGCTAAAAACGCGCCACTGGCGCCATCAACGTGAATTGGAATATCTAAGCCTGTTTCTTCTTGAAGCTTATCTAGAGCTTCATGAACCGCTTTTACTGGTTCGTACTGGCATGTGAACGTCACACCGAGAGTCGGTACTACACCAATGGTGTTTTCGTCACAACGTTTGATCACTTCTTCAGGTGTCATGATGAGGCGATCACCTTCCATTGGAATCTCACGAAGTTCAATATCCCAATAGCGCGCAAACTTATGCCAACAAACCTGTACCGGACCACAAATAAGATTTGGTTTGTCAGTAGGTTTGCCCTGCTTCTTCATTTTCTCACGCCAAGCCCACTTTAATGCCATCCCGCCAAGCATCGCGGCCTCACTCGACCCCGTCGTTGAACAACCCATTGGGTTCTCTGCATCTGGCGCATGCCAAAGATCCGCTAGCATATGAACACAGCGCGATTCAATTTCGGCCGTTTGTGGGTACTCATCTTTATCAATCATGTTCTTATCGATGCATTCATCCATCAATTGATGCACTTCATCTTCTACCCATGTTTGACAAAATGTCGCTAAGTTCTGACGCGAGTTACCGTCTAGCATAAGTTCATCGTGAACAACTTGATAGGCATGTTCAGGTGCGTGCTCATTCTCAGGGATTCGATACTTGGGCATAACCACTGACAAATCTTTGGAAGAGTAAACATCATCTAACATTGAACCACGAACAGCTGACTTTTTATGAAGAGGCATAATCAATCCTTTATATCATTGAAACTATTGCGTAAGTTGTCATTAAGCATTTGTTTTAAAAGGCACAACGACGTTGGATTAAAGTTAGTCGAGATTCCATTGACGTGCTAGTTTCATATTCGGTTGATAAGATTCAAATCGTTATTAGTAGACTTTTCTGCAGATGAGAGTAGTGCGGCCTCTCATTTTCGTCTCTAATGATTTAACCCCATGACTTTCTCAACTCATGAGATTAAACCGCTAAAATTGCCTAAAAAATTAACAAGAATCGTTACTTGAAACCTAACTAGACGCTCAACACAAACGCACTTCGACTTATACCACCCGCTCTCACTGTCAGATAAATCTTAGTGCCAGAGGCTAAGATAAACGCCTCACCATGCATTGAGTGCGACAGCAAATCCGCCCTACATGAAGCTTTGATTTACCCTTTTGTTAGTTTGGCTCTCTTTTTGCTTATTATTTGTTCGTTTTATCCTAACTAATAACGAAAATTGGAGATACCACTACATGGATAACCGTATCATTAAGGTTTCAAGGAATACTGAAAAAGCGCCCGTAAGCCCAATATCTACACAGTCTGTTGCCTTTTCTCACTACAATAATATTTCGGCTCAACTACCCATCGATCCTGCTACCAAGACTCTTATTGCGGGTGGTATAGAGCAGCAGGCAAAACAGTGTCTGAACAATATCAAAATGATAGTAAACAGCATTGAGCATACGATGAGTGACGTGGTGAGGATCAACGTTTACCTAAAAAACATTACCGACCTCGACAAAGTCAATGAAGTCTACGCTTCCTTCTTTCCTCTACACCGCCCCACTTATACGTCACTTGCAGTCGCTGACTTACCAATGAAAGGGGCGTTGGTGCAAATGGACGCTGTCATTTCAAATGGCGAAGGTACCTACCCTCAAGACCCTTGTGATTTGGTGAAATTAACTCGAAATAGCGTCAACGCACCGATAACACCACTCTCCAGTCAGACTGTTGCGTTTTCCCACTACAATCATATTTCAGCTCAGCTACCTATCGAACCAAAGTCGGGAAATGTAGTGACAGGCGGAATTAAAGAACAGACTCAACAATGTCTACGCAATATCAAAACGATACTCGAAAGCATTGACGTGCCGATGGATGATATCGTCAAAACAAATATCCATATCACAAAGTTGGAGGATCTTCAGGCCGTTGACGAAGTGTATAAAACCTTCTTCCCAGATTCTTCCATTGCTCGTGCCGTTAATTACTTACCTGCACGCTCCAGTGTGGTGGTGGAAGGCTTAGCGCTGGATGCACTAGTACAAATAGATGCGACCGTTTCTCACGGCGATGGCACTCCGCCTCAATTAGTTGAAGACCGTCACGGCATCGTTATTAAGGCAACCAATACCGAAAAAGCACCGTTAAATGCCCTATCGACGCAAAGCGTGGCCTTCTCTCACTACAACAATATCTCAGCGCAACTGCCTATTGACCCTTCGATCGGTAAGATTGTTGCATCAGGGGCAAAAGAACAAGCGATGCAATGCTTCGAGAACATTAAAGCCATCGTTGAAAACATCGATCACGTGATGGATGATATTGTTAAACTCAACATTCAGCTTAAAGACATGAATGATCTGTGTGCACTAGAAGAGGTGTTACGGAGCTATTTTAATGATTCATTACCAGCGTTGACCGTTATTGGCGTATCAAGTTTACCGTCCAATTCGGTGATTCAAATAGATGCCATCATGTCGAACGCGGAAGGAACACCACCAAATAAATAGGCTGATAGCAGCGCGCTGACAAGGTTTCCCGCTGATTTGAGTGCCCTTGAAGTTATGTTCTAGGGCACTTATTGCTAACGAAACACCAGCCTATTACAACGTGATGCTCTTAACCATCCCTGCTTCTGCATGACCCGGAATGTTGCAAGCAAACTCGACTTGTTTCTCACCATGAAAATGCCACAGCAACTGTGCTGCTTTGCCTGGTTCAAGATAAACCACGTTGCCCATACCATGATGGTCATGTCCCGCTGGCATCGATTTCATCATTTCACGGTGTTCCAATTGTTCTGCAATAGAACCGATAGAAAACTCATGGTCGATTTTGCCAGTGTTCATGACCACAAACTGAACGACGTCATTAGGCTCGATCTTAACATCACGCTTAAAAGTGATTTTCATGTCATCCGTTAAAATGACATGCACCACTTTATCGGGTTTAGCTCCCTTAGCAGGCATGCCCACTGCAGACATCCCGTCCATGTTCATCATATTACTATGGTCCATCTTAGCGTTGTCCATATCAGAATGATTCATCATGCCATGATCCATATTGGAGTGGCCCATATTGGAGTGATCCATTTTCGAATGATCCATACCTTCTGCCATCACGGCGGTTGAAGCGATGGTAAGCGCTAATGTCATCAGTGTTTTTTTCATGATTGCTTCCTTTTTGAATAAGTGATTGGCAGCCTCTTTATTAGGAGGCCGCTAACGGTTATTGGTTAATTTCCCTTGATTTCCACAACTTGTAGATAGCCGGAAGTACCAGCAATGTGAGCAATAATGCGGACGCCATGCCGCCAATCATTGGGGCGGCGATGCGTTGCATCACTTCAGAGCCAGTACCTGAACCGTACATAATTGGAATAAGACCGATGATGACTGTTAACACCGTCATCATAACGGGACGCACGCGCAGCCCTGCGCCTTCACGGATCGCCTCGGTTAACATATCGAGCGTTAATGGCGATTGATTTTCTTGTGCCGCTAGTTTGCGTGCATGCCATGCTTGATTTAGGTAAACCAGCATAATGACCCCAATCTCGACGGCTACTCCGGCAAGCGCGATAAAGCCCACTCCTACAGCAATCGAGAAGTTGTACCCAAGGTAGTGCATAAGCCACAACCCACCTACCATGGCGAGCGGCAGTGTCCCCATAATGACCAGCACTTCACCGACCCTTCTAAAACTAAGGTAAAGCAGCAACATAATGATGGAGAGAGTAACAGGCACAACAACGCTTAAACGCTCTTTGGCACGCTCCATATACTCATATTGACCAGACCACGTTAGCGAGTACCCCGCGGGTAGGGACAATTGCTCCGCCACAACGTTTTGAGCTTCGGTGACATATGACCCAAGATCGCGCTCAGCAATATCAACAAACACCCAGCCGTTCGGGCGGGCGTTCTCAGTCTTAATCATTGGCGGGCCATCTTCATAGCGGATTTTCGCCACATCTGCTAACGCGATTCGAGCACCATTTGGAGTAACTAGTGGCAGATTCTGTAGCTTCACCACCGAATCACGATAATCTTGTGGATAGCGAACGTTAATTGGGTATCGCTCCAACCCTTCCACCGTCTCGCCCACATTCATACCACCGACTGCCGTTGACACCACTTGCTGAACATCACTGACGTTCAGACCATAACGCGCGGCGGCGAGTCGTTTGATATCAATCGTGACATACCGTCCACCCGCTACCCTTTCGGCATATACCGACACCGTACCTTGAATCGTTTTGAGGATAGGTTCGATATTGGCACCTATCTCCTCAATGACTTTGAGATCAGGTCCCGCGATCTTGATACCAATTGGCGTCTTTATCCCAGTTGCCAACATGTCAATACGAGTCTTAATTGGCATTACCCAAGCGTTCGTTAGCCCTGGGAACTTCACCAAATCATCAAACTCCTTACGTAATGATTCTGTGGTGACGCCATCTCGCCACTCAGAGCGAGGCTTCAGTTGGATGGTGGTCTCAATCATAGTTAAAGGGGCGGGATCAGTGGCGGTTTCTGCACGGCCAATCTTGCCCCACACAGTCTCGACTTCAGGAACAGTCTTGATCAACTTGTTGGTTTGTTGAAGCAGTTCACGTGCTTTACCAATCGAGATACCAGGATAGGTCGTTGGCATGTACATCAAATCCCCTTCATCCAAAGGTGGAATAAACTCACTGCCTAACTTACTGGTCGGATAGAAAGCCGACCCCATCAAGGCGATAGCCAGGACAATCATCGACTTAGGGTAACGAAGACTTAGGTTAAGCATTGGTCGATACATGGCAATCAAAGCTTTGTTGACGGGATTTTTATGTTCGGGCAGCACTTTCCCGCGAATAAAGTACCCCATCAGCACAGGCACCAAAGTAATCGCTAAGCCCGCAGCCGCTGCCATGGCATATGTTTTGGTATAAGCGAGTGGAGAGAACATTTTGCCTTCCTGTCCCTCAAGCGCGAACACAGGAACAAAGCTCAATGTAATAATAAGCAAGGAGAAAAACAGCGGAGCACCGACTTCTTCTGCTGCCCGCCCAATAACTTGCCAACGGTTTTTATCGGTAAGCGGTGTTTTCTCGATGTGTTTGTGAACATTTTCGATCATCACGATCGCGCCATCCACCATAGCTCCAATGGCAATAGCGATCCCACCCAACGACATAATATTGGCGTTAATGCCTTGCCAGTGCATGACGATAAATGCGGACAAAATACCGATAGGCAAACTAATAGCAATCACAAGCGACGAACGAATGTGGAATAAGAACAGCGCACAGACTATAGCTACTACCACGAACTCTTCAGCTAACTTCTTCCATAGGTTTTCAACAGCCGCATCGATGAGCGTTGAACGGTCATAAGTCGCAACAATCTCTACGCCATCAGGCAGACCGCGTTGCAGCTCTTCCAGCTTTGCTTTGACATCATGAATAACCTGACTGGCGTTCTCCCCAAAGCGCATAACGATAACGCCACCAACCGCTTCACCTTCACCATTAAACTCGGAAATACCACGACGCATCTGAGGCCCAAGATTGATGTCCGCAATATCCCCCAGCAGCAGAGGTGTCCCTTTGCTCGTCACCTTAAGGGGAAGCGCTTTGATATCCTCAATGCTGCTCAAGTAGCCCGTAGTGCGAACCATATGTTCAGCCTCACCGACCTCTATCACCGACGCGCCGGTCTCTTGGTTACCATTTTTGATGGCCATGTTGACCTGCTGCAAGGTCAGGTCATAAGCACGCAACTTAGCAGGATCAATTTGAACCTGGTACTGCTTGACCATGCCGCCTACCGTCGCGACTTCCGAAACGCCGGCAACGGTCTGTAACTCGTACTTTAAAAACCAGTCTTGTATGCTGCGTAACTCTGCTAGATCATGTTGGCCTGTCTTGTCTTGCAGTACGTAGCTGTATATCCAGCCCACCCCTGTCGCATCGGGACCCAGAGTCGGCTTTGCCTGTGATGGTAAATTAGGCGTAACTTGACTTAAATACTCTAAAACCCGCGAACGTGCCCAGTACATGTCGGTATCATCGTTAAAGATAATGTACACATACGAATCACCGAAGAAGGAGTATCCCCGTACCGTTTCTGCGCCCGGCACCGCTAACATGGCTGTCGTCAGAGGATAAGTAACCTGATCCTCAACAACCTGTGGAGCCTGTCCCGGATAGCTGGTTTTGATAATCACCTGAACATCTGACAGATCAGGAATGGCGTCAACAGGTGTGTTCTTAACACTGTACAAACCTGCCAACGTCAAAAAGCAGGTAGCGACCAAGACCAAAAAACGATTTTTGATAGACCAACGAATAATGGCTCCAATCATGGTTGACTTCCTCCACGCTGCAGATCAATAAGCACATAGTCCGAACCCTGCTTCGTCACTAAGAAACGCACCGTGTCGCCTTCAGAGAAGCCAGTTAGATCCACGTCTCCTTGGGAAGTGAAGTTCATTTCTCCGGCTTCCCAGCCCCATTCTGCAACGGCGTTGTGACGGAGGGTTATCATGCCAAAATCAACCATCAACATGGTGATCTCCCCTTGAACCCAAACCTGCTCAGCAACCAGTTTGTCACTCACTTTGAGATCGATAATGGCGTATTGCCCTGAATCGGTTTTTGCCATTTCAAACTCAACGTGTTGACCTGATTGCAAGGGGTTAAGGTTGACACCCTTGTCCACCGTGAAATCCATCGTCATCCCCGGCCAATCCCACTCTGGTACAGGTTGGTGATTAATGGTCAACATATTGTGTCCTGCCATCACACTCGTGATTTCACCTTGCGCCCACACAGTCTCCGCTGGCGGTTCTACGCCATTGATTCGTGACAAATCCGCACTTTGGCTTGACTCCGAATCCAACATAAACTGCGCAGAGGTCACAACCTTGTCACTTGTGGTCAATCCCGCTAACACCTCAACTCGGTCACGGGCCTCTCGTCCAATGTCGATACGTGCTGAGCGGTATTTACCACCACCTTCGGATAACACTACGCGAGTCATCCCTCCAGAGCGAATCACGCTTGAGCGAGGTATCGTCAACACCGCTTGCTCCGTCTTGGGTTGCAGCGCAATGTTGGCAAACATATTTGGCTTCAATTGATGATCTGGGTTAGCAAACTTGAGTCTGACTCTCAGCGTTCTCGTTGCTGGGTCGAGAATTGGATAAACATAGTCAATTTCCCCTTGCCATTCCCTGCCTGATAACGCGTCCAATGTCATCGTTGCTTGGCTGCCCGCTTTGATCCATTCCGCTTGACGTTCGAACACTTCGGCATCGACCCAAACTTCATCAATTGGCCCTGCGCTGATAACCGATTGAGCTGGGGATAAATAGCCACCTTCACGGATATTTAACGTAGCCACCACACCATTGCCCAATGCCTTGATATCAATGGTCTGAGACGCTTTGCCTTGCCTAACTATCTGGTTAATTTGATCTCGATCTACACCCAACGAAATTAACCGCTCCGTGGCGCCTTTAACCAAGCTACTGCGTCCTGTGCGATGGGCATTAAGTAACTCTTCTTGCGCTTTGACCAACTCTGGCGAATAAAGCTTGAATAACACATCTCCTTTGTTAACACGCTCCCCCACAGCGTTGATATAGAGCTTTTCGACCCAGCCCGCAACGCGCACATTGGTTTGCCATAAGCGACTTTCATCAAAAGCGATATAGCCGACTGTCTCGATACGCGGCGATAGCTTCGCTAGCTTTACCGGTTCTGTTTTTACTCCTAAGTTGTTCTCCACCGCAGGGTTGATGTTGACCGTTCCTGGTTTGTCATTACCACCGTTAAGGTCATCGGCGTACACTGGGATAAGGTCCATTCCCATTGGGGATTTACCTGGTTGATCGCGTTGATAATTTGGGTCCATCGGTGCTACCCAGTACAGCGGCTCTTTCGCTCCCTTTGTACTAGCATTTTCATCGGACGCCCCCGCCATGTTATGACCTCCGACATAAGGAGCGACTAACACACCAATTCCAGCGCCAACCGCTAAGGCCAATAGCGCAACATTCAATGTCTTCATCTTTGTTTACCTTCTCAGAATTATTGTTGTTTTGATGGCACTGAAAGCACCGGAGTTGAGGCTTGATAATCAAAACCACCCAGAAAATAGGACAGATCGCTATTGACCAAACTAAGATCCGTTTCCAACCTCAGAGCCTCTAGCTCTATTGCCAGTTCGTCTCTGGAGGCGGTGATTACATCACTAAATTGCGCAGTGCTGTTTTCATAACCTCTTTCTACAGCTTTGGTGCGAGCTTTAGCCTGAGAAAGGAGACTTTGACGATAACGTTCAAGACGTTCGGTGAGGTTTTGCCTATCCATTGTCAGTGCACTGACTTTGGCGTACATCTGAGAAAGCAATGCATCCTTATTAGATTTGGAGGCAACCACTTGATACTCGGCAGCAGCATGATTTTTGTCCTGACGATTACCAGTGAACAGAGGAATATCCATCGTGACATAAGCGCTCACTAAATCTGGCGCTGGTTCACCGCGCATATTGTTAGCTCGTCTATGGGCATACATCGCTTCAACGCCAAACTGAGGCTTGTACGCTTCTTCTGCAATGGCGACTTGGGTTTCACTCGCGGCTATTTCGATATCTGCCATGCGAGCCATTGGGTGCTGATTTAGAATGGCGTAGTAGTCTGAACGACTGTGCTCTAATAGGCGACCTTCCAACCTCTGCCAGTCTGAAGTCGTGGTCGCCTTAAGAGTCGGCTGATTAGACAACCATTGAGCACCTAACCATTCGGAGAGCTGAGCAATCAGGCGGTTTTGCATTTGACGGTTGGCCTGCAACTTTTCATCCAGCTTACTGACCTGCAACTGAGCCTGAATCAGATCTTGAGATTCACTGTTACCAATGGCGTAGTTAGTTTGGATAAAGCGAACCATTTCTCTCATTAGGCCCTGACTTTCCAGCAGCACACGCTCTGACTGTTGCTGAAATCCCAGCTCATACCACAGCTTTGAGATACTGTTTGCTATCTCAAGCTCACGTGTTTGTACCTGAAATTCAACACCATCGGCTTGCGTTTGCGTTTTTTGGTTTTGAAGGGCTAATGTCGACCCTCGTCCAAACTGTTGCATCAAACCCACTGACACGTTTGTCATTGGATCTTGGTCTAATTGAAAGCTGTCCGTTGGTAGGCCGCCAACGCCAACTTTTAATACTGGGTCTTTCAACGTAGCGCTAGCAATCCCAGACTGCCTTAACGATTCTGATTGAGCGTAGAAGCGAACTCTACTTGCATCATTGGCGATCGACAATTCGATCAGCTGTTGCAGTGTTACTGAACCAAGCTGTTCTGTGCTTGGGTTGGTAACTTGCATCGTGGTGACATCGTCTGCCAAAGCAGACATCGGCATCCACAAGGCAGCGCTCACGGTAAGCGCAACCAAAGTAATAGGTTTGTTCACGATAGTATCCAATCTGCGCGCTTAAATAATAAGCACGATTAAACAACTTCTTAGAACTCTAAGAAGGGCTAGAAAAATTAGATTGGATTACGCTCTAGGGGGTCGATCGAGGCCGTTTGCTCGATAAATTGGACTAAACGCGAGTTCGAGCGTTCTTTTAGAGAAGAGAAAATGATGAATACCGTGCATTAAGTCTGCACTGATAACCCCAACACCGTTCGCACACGTTGCGCTACAGCAATTATGCTTTGATTCACCCCCACACTCACTGACAGCAGTTTGCTTAGAAGCATTATGATGGGAGTTTGTGGAGGAGTCGACACTAGCAGTACAATCTACCATTGCTCCGTGTTGAGAAGACACAGCGATATCATTAGAAAAAGCCATCGTAGGTGCACTAACCACTAATGTTGATGCTAATAGCGCAACAACCGTCAGTAACGACATCCAACGTTTTCTAATAACACTAAAGCGCATAACAAGCCTTCTGCGAAAAATCTCAACAAGTGTAGACCTTCCCCTTGGGGGAAGGTCAATAAAACTGTGAAGAAAATTTAGAAATATCGCTGTCTTTTCGCTAAGCCAAATTGAGCTCTAAATACGTTTTCGCTCATTGGGTTATTTTCATATTTGCCTAGTCCAGTCGTCCATAACTCTTCGTCTCGACCATCCATCTTAATACCTTGAAGACAATGTAAAGAGTGAATCAACTCATGAGCTAGCACCACATAAGGCTCTGCCTTCTCACCTCTTCGGGTAACAACCTGAACGTTGGTAAAACGCATATGACATACGGAACCTGTAGCGTTGGTGGCAGATTTTTGGTCTAAAGCGGAGTTATGACTGCCTCCAGAAATCCAAAATGGACATCCTTGAGGTGCGTGTTTGGCGAGGTTTGAAGGTGTCATCAATGAAGAGGCAAGAAAAATACCAAACGCACTCTACTGCGTTGTTCTTTTTAACGCAGCGATACAAACGTTTATTGGAACTATTTAACCAAATAGAGCAGTGTCGAATTAACTTGAGGGATCTCTAAGCTAGGGTCTTCTCTGCAAGATTGATGGCATGTATCACAAGCACTACCATCGGCAAGACACTTTTGTCTCATGACGATGTCATCTAATGCTCGGATTCCCTGACGAGAGTTCAATTCAATGCTCCGAAAAATCTGGCATTGTGCTTCATCAGCCGAATCAACTAACCCCAAAATAGAAACACCTTCCTGTTTTGCGATCATTAACAACTCTTCTATTTTACGTCTCAGCTCTGCACTCATCATCTACCCCATCATACTTTAGATAACTGGTTCACTCTCCTTGGACATAACGCAGTTTCCCCACCAGCGATCGAGCTACTTCAATAACTCACTCTAACTGACAGTTATATAATCAAAGTACTACGTTAATGAGTTGTTATACAATGGAGGTTTACAAAACCATACATTATTACCGTATTAACGTAGAAGCTCTAAATAGGGCTTTAAAGAGAGGTTAACAATATGGATTTGATAGCAAAATGAGCAGCCTGAGACAACAATAAAGTACTCCCCAAATCGATTCAGCTTGTGGTTTTGTAATGCATTGTATTTATGAGCAGTGAGTCACTTATTATTAACTAATTTTAAGCTTATCGAGGTTACTTAGATTTTTATGACAGAGCTGAAAAACTCACTTCTGAAAACACGCTGATATAGCGTGTTTTCGTCACAAATTAAGCATATTTTTACAGCGAAGTAGGTAAATAGCTTGAACCTACATCATACTTGCGTTCCTTATTGATGATATCGTCTAACCACTTGTAGAAGAAAGTTCCCTCCTCAGAACATTCGTAATATATATCATTCCACTCTAGGCAATGAGCCGTCGTTTTGGTTTCTTGATTCTTCCCACACTCCGATATGTAAAAGAAATAGTTGTCGTTGCTAACGCTTTTCAGATGCTTTTTGGCGTAAATCATATCTTGGTGCCAGCGAGCTTTCACTGCATCTGTGACTTTGTCTCGTAAGACCCAACTTTGAAACTTAATCATGGTTTCGTCGAAGGTTGTATTCTGCTGCAACATTGTAATACGCGGATTATTCTTAAATAACTCAAGTGAGTATAGGTACGCATCTTTCGTTATATTATTAGTGATCTTGAAACCAAATGCCTTTTCACTGTCTACTCCCCACGCTTCAACAATTTCAATAGAGCGCTCTGTCGCAATGATATTCCCATCCGACAGTTGATAGATTTTGCTGTTTTTGAACATTTCTGCGATACGTGGCAAATAAAAAATGGAAGCGAACCCGCCCGCACTCTCACCCGAGACTAAGACCTTCTCCGGATTTTGTTTATAGTTTTTTTGAAGGTAATTCAGTGCTGCATCAACATTAACTTTGCCTCTGTGCGTGATTAAACGAGTCTCACCATTAAGCATTTTGTATTGATGCTCATTGTGACCAATATGAACATCTGCTGAGCAGTAAGATATCATTAACTTGCTCCAGTCCTTGAAAGGATTCTTTGGATTCTCATTTCGGAAAATACCTGTTTGAAATACCTCTTCATTCATATTTAGAGCATCTGCGTAGTAGGCTCCGTCCTCCGCGGTAAGTGCACGTGATTCCTCCTGCCAATAAATCGGGCGGTTGCAAGTGTCTTTATCCCAGCACGTACCTCCAGGCCCAAAGAAGATATGTAGGTTGTCTGACTTTCCCTCTTGATAATAAATAGCGTACTCTGAACCATCGCTACAGAGTGTTTCGCCACCTAAAGGAACTTTTTCCCATACATCAAGTAGTTTGGATTCGGTCACACTTGCCGCCCCTAAGCCTGTCGCAAGTACAGGAGTTGTCAGTAGTATGCATGCACAAAAAAGTAGTTTTCTCATTTTTCCTAATCCTTATGTCCCTTGGAAGGACTTGATTGTGGCTAGCTAACTAAATCATTTAATCGCATAGATGCATTGCTCAAACCGACCGTTATCTAGTTTGTGAACAAATTGACTTAATTGGAGCTATTAATTGATTGCCTTCGAACGTGAGAACTGCAAGCTAGGATTGGCATCTGCTTAACATAGCTCTTCTGGAAGGAGTTGGCGTGAGTGTAACTACTTCCGAGTAAACGGCGTATTCGATGTGTGCATTGAAATTGATACGGAAAATTGAGCTCTGATAGCGCATAGCTCAGTATCTAAATTCAATGCCAGTCGGGTTTTCCAAGCTATTTGGGAATTGTGGTGCGTTATAACTCGTTGATTAAAAGTTACTAAACGCTAGATGGTGATGCTTGCAACAAAAGTCTGCAAATTCTAACTTGTCTCGAATTTCTGCGTAGTAAAATTACAGCCAT
Organism: Vibrio barjaei; assembly: GCF_001639065.2. GTDB lineage: Bacteria > Pseudomonadota > Gammaproteobacteria > Enterobacterales > Vibrionaceae > Vibrio > Vibrio barjaei. The sequence continues at coordinate 133,249 of NZ_LQXO02000006.1, read as the reverse complement.
TTACGTACAGCCAAGTCACTAGGACCGCTTGGTGATCACGCTAGTTTAGTTAGCGGCCTAAATCGTTTTTGGACAAAACTAATTTAGTGCAAATAGTCAAGTACATTTGTGTCAGATAAGAAAAAGTATCTTGAAACCTTAAACACTTGTATCTGCGTGTTAAAGGCCTCGCGACTATGTTGAACGATAGCAGAGTAGATAAGTTCACAAATTCTGATGTAACTCAAAGAAGTGTCGAAAATCTTACCATGGTTTCTATCTACCTTTGCTTCCAGCTAAACATAATTGGAGCTAAACCACTCTGGAATGCATAATTTATAGTTAAAATGTTGTTCAACTAAATTGGTTAATCCTGAACGAAAAGTGGCTAAAGGAGCGTCTTGAGAACTTGAGAGTTACCCTGTACTTGCCTTTTTGGTTTTACCCACATTCGTAATCAGCAAAGTGTACGAAGCAAGTAGTTGAGCTCGCGGTAAAACAGACATGATCAACCAGTCAGAATCAAGGCATGATTGCCCCCTAATGTTCTAAAAGAAATGAAAATCGTACTGAGGTCACCATCTCTATTGGTCATAAGAAGAGACCCCTGTTTAAAGCTCAGGCTGCTCCACACTATCAAAATAAGACTGAAGTGTTTGATGAAGCAATTGATTAAGAGGAAAACCTCGCTTGGTCTGCAAATAACCTCCTACGATATTGATATGATGTAACTCTTTAGGAAGTTTAGGGAGCGGATAACAAGCCAATTCGGGCTCTATTTCTACCATATAGCTGCTGCCAAACAAGATAGCGTCTGAAGCTTTCAGTTTATGCAGCAGTACTTTTACACTGTGAGTGACTAAAGCAACATCTGCTTTGTAACCTTTTGATTGATATAGTTTTTCGATTGGAGAACGTTTCGAGTTGACGCCATCAATCTCAACTCTGGTGAGCGGTAGCCTATGAATGGATTCCCAGTCACTTGTCTGTTCCAGTACAGGGTGTCCCTTGCGAGCCACCAAGCAGAGCTTCACACTATTTAGATGATGTTGATAGATTTCCTGAGGCATCGGATAGCCTTCGAACTGAACCAAGTAATCAACATGCCCATTGATGACTTCTGCTAGCGAATCGTTTTGCCAATAAACCAATCGTATCTTGGCTTTAGGAAGAACTTTTCTCAAAGCATCAAAAATGCCGACGCCATAAACTTCTAAGAAAAATATCTGTAGAGCAATAGTAATTTCACCATCAAACTCTTCGGGTTCAAAATCTCGATAGGACTCAACTACTTTTATAATCGGTGTAAACATTTCGTCAGAAGCCTCTGCGAGTTTTTCAGCCAATTCCGAAGGTTCTACACCATGAGCCTTACGTATGAACAATTGATCTCCAAAGACTTCTCTTAATTTAGCTAAGCCTCGGCTGACACTAGTTTGAGAAATACCTAACTGACTGGCTGCTGCATGAGTGTTCTTGGTCTCTACGACTGCTTGCAATAGCTTGAGAAGATTAAGGTCTAAGTCTTTGATCTCTTTCATTCAATCACCACTATGGAAACAATATATTTTGCTCTCTTCCACTATGGTTCAATTTTATGATTGAAGCAATCAGTATCTAAAGCTGCTTATAAGGATAAGAAACTATACACTAAGGTGGGTGTCACTCTATGCGGATTGAAAAACGCTATAATCAATGCAGTGTGATGTGAAATTACTAATAAAACTCATTCATTTGGCAATTTCGGGTAGAACCTCATTCTCCCATGTAGTTTTGCGTTAATCTTTTCGCAAAGCATACCCACCTTACTTTCTACTTCAATCCAAACTTCATCTAGCCAATATATATCGACTAAGAGATGAATATCGTTTACCAAATCGTCCATCGTTTTTTTCGTCAAACCTTTCTCGAGGGTGGTACTAGAAAGTGATACATCAACTACTATTAGCCGACAACCGCGTTCATACTTACCATTATACTCTTCATAAAGATCAGCAACGTTTTCAGCAGAACAAATAACCATGATGCAACGACCCTCCCCAACGTCACATATACGATAAGGGCGATCATTTAGATATATGATGTGTGTCATCAGAATTTACCTTGTTAAGTTAACACTAGTGGTTAAATATGCTTAGTGCACTTGTATGGCAAGCTACTGAGGAAACGCTGCAATATCTAACATCACAGCGGCCCTGCAAAACAGCGAGCAACTTGGTATTCTCACTGCTATTTGAACTTTTTCGTAAACCTATCAACAGAGACTAAGCTTAAATACCTTTACCGAACGCAATTAGCCGCTTCGCTATAAATAGGTACGCATAAAGCGACTGAGTGCCTGATAATGCTCCGTTGACTCTGGTGTGCCTAAGCCTAGTAAGTAATCGGCGTGAGACTGCCCTTCATAAACGTTCAGTTCTGTTGCCACCCCTGCGCGTTTTAACTCTCTGTCTAGTCTGATCGTATCGCTAAGCAGCAAATCACGTGTGCCTGTTATCAAATAACTCGGTGGAAAATTATCAAAGCTGCCATTGATTGGCGAAACTAAAGGATCACTGAGCTCTAGCTCACCCACATACTGTTCTACCATAGATTCCGCCAGGCCACGCCAGCTACCTAGTACATGATCTAGGCCTTCATTGATATATCGGCTGTCTCCCGTCATTGTCATATCAACCGAGGGGGTTCCTATATATAACGCGGCTGGTATCTCAATGTTCTGCTTATTGAGTTCTTGTACCGTCAATACAGAGAGCGTCGCTCCGGCAGAAGTTCCTCCCATGACCATGCTCTCTGCACTGCGTTCTTGGATGAGCTCTTTCCATACATTGACGATGTCATTACGACCCGCGGGAGCCGGGAAGTTTGGCGCTTTGCCATAATCTATCGCCAATACAGGGACTTGTAAGTGAGTCGCAATAACTAGCCCTTCAGTAATAGAAGCGTATCCACTATTTAACATATACGCGCCTCCCTGAACCGAGATAAAGAGCTTATCTTTCATATCTGGAGCAACGACCTTTGGCGTTAGCCAATAAACGTCAACACCTGCAATGACCCCTTTTTCAATGCTTGTGCCGAGATGCTCAGCGAGCCCCAGAGCTCTCTCCTGAGCTGCTGTATCTTTGGATTCGACAAACTGGAGCCACTCGCTTTTGGTGGCAGGGATATTGATTTGCAGCGCATCCACATCTGGAGAAGGAACACTGCTTGAAAACTGATAGAACTCCTCGCTGACCGCGGTTGTCAATGGTACCGGGTTGGATGACAACATCACTTGCTTATCGCTGGTCATAGCAAGAGTAGAAACAGAGTATGCAGCAAGTAATGAGACTAAAATTTTCTTTTTCATTGGTTCACCTTAAATAGTTACGAAAGTCATTTTGTTGAGGCCTATTTAAGCTCACCGAACTTGCCCTGAACATGAATTGAACAAATTCATTTTTGACGTATCACTCCACCTCTTCGTTGTTCAAAAATGAATCACTGTAATTCGTAGAATCTTCACCCACCTCTCCATAGACTTTCTCACCATAACTAAGGGGAAAGCCCTTCTAATTCGTATCTAACGCCGCACGATTTAACATTGCAGCAAAGCGATCACAAATCTATTGGCGCCCGATACACCCGTAAACGAGGAATAAACGAAATGGTATATCGCAACTCAATCAAAAAGATCGCTCTGGCAATCACAGGCCTTACTATTACAGGCACTGCGGCAGCTTTCACAGGCACGCCGGCAGTTGCCCCAAGTCAATACGGCATGTCTTTGCACCATGAGCTTGTCACCACAGCAAACGGCGCAATCACCACGCTTCCTCAGGCGAGTGTGAATTCCAATATGGACGCCGAGCAAAAACAGGTCACTCAAGTGGCTGACAACGTATATCGCATTGCCGGCTGGGGAATTGGCAACATCATCGCTGTGGATGCACCCGATGGATGGATAGTGGTCGATACTGGTGACAATATTCAGTATGCCTCCGAGCAGCGCGCCGCACTTGAAGATAAAGTGGGTCAATCGATTACGGTTACCGCCATTTTGTATACCCATTCACATTATGTTCACGGAACCAAAGCGTGGATGGATGACGAAACCCAAATCTATGGGCATCAAGATCTAGTCGCTAACCTTGAAGCAGACAACGGTATTAGCGTTTTGAGCGGTAATTTTAATACCAGAGCGGCGATTCAGTTTGGCATGCTGCACCCAACAGAGGGGCAAGATGCCTTCCCAAGCATACTTGGCTTTGGGTTAGATAAACTCACCGGAGAATCTGGGTTCTTACCGCCCACCATCACTTTTGAAGACAATGTGGTTGAAACTCACACTATCGCTGGGCTGAATGTAGAGGTTCTTCCAAGTAAAACCGATGTGTTGGACTCTGTGGCGTTTTACTTTCCTGCGCACAAGTTATTGGTATCAAACGCAGTCAATAATGGCAGCCTGTTTAACCTTTATACACTGAGAGGTGATATTTACCGCGATCCTATGCGTTTAGTGGAAGCCGCCGATTTAGCACTTGCCAGAGACATTGAGCTGCACGTAGACATACATGGCCCCACACATCTCAATGCCGATGACGCTCGCCAAGCCATTGAGTTTTTCCGTGACAGTATGCAGCTTATCCATGACCAAACTTACCGTGGTATCTCTATGGGCAAAGATGCGCAACAAATAGCGGAGTGGATTTATCTGCCTGCAGACATTCGGGCCGACAACGAAACCTATGGTCAGGTAGAGAGCTTTGCCAAGCAGGTCTATAACGCTCGTATTGGTTGGATGGGATGGGATGTGTATGACATCAACCCACTCCCTAAACGCATTCAGGCTCAAAAAACGGTTGAGGCGATGGGAGGCGTTGACGCGGTCATCAGCAAAATCAAAGATGCACAAACCCAAAAGGATACCGCGAGCGTCCAGTGGAGTTTGTTCTTAACAACACAGCTGCAAAATATGGGGGCTCTAGAAGGCGATGCCAAAACCCTGCGTGCCAATGCTGCCCGTACCCTGGGTCAACATACCACGTCAGCCAATGCGCGAGGTTTTTATATCTCTGAAGCCTTACTCCACGAAGGCAAATTACGTTTTGCTGGCGAAACACTAAACCATTACCAGGATCTAAGTGAGATGTTGGGCGGAGTAACTGCCGAGAAGCTCGAAAACTCACCACTGCATGCCAACGTACAGTATTTACGATTCATGGTCGATACACGTTTGGCGGAGGGCAAGCATTTAGAGTTTAACCTTAACTTCAGTGAGGAGGGCCAGCACTACGCTATCGCGTTACGTAATGGCATAGTGGCTATTACTGAACAGCCAAATAATGGCCGAACTTTTGAGTTAACAAAGCAAGATTGGGATCTGATGTTATTGGGCAAAATTGCATTTACATCATTACATGATGACCTAAACGATCTTGAGCAGATCATTGTCCGATAACGGTTGATATCAGCACACCATCAGTCTTCACCGTTGTGGGGGCTGATTCTCATATCCATCACTCGCTACAAATTTGAATTTCTCTAATTCATCGGCAACATCAACCACAAAACATAAAGTAGCGTTATTCAAACGGCACACAAACGACGGATTGCTCACGAATTCATGGATGCGTTAACCACTGATTAAGACAGAGAGTAACAATGAAAAAAGTAACCACTATCGCTGCAATTTTAACAACTCTATTTTCTACTTCAGCTTTAGCAAATAAAAATATCGACTTCTCCAACCCGTACGCACTGTATAATGGTGTTTCTGTTGGTTATGGCAGTCATGATTTCGACGTGAGCGCGCAGTTCACTAGCCAGGTTAATAACCGCTGGAATCTATTGGGGACGTATCATAGTGACGACAACTTTGACAATCATAACTTAAGACTCAACGTCATCCACAATACAGGCGTCGGCTATTTTATTGGTTATAACTACGATTCCAACTTCAACAATAGAAACATTCGCGCAAACACTGGTGAACTTGGCGTGCATGTAAACGTGCCCCTAAGTAGAGAAGTTCGACTGGTCCCAGAGTTAGCCTTAGGTTCTTTTGAACATCAACATATGTCGAACACTGCTTACTATACGCTATTGTCGCTAAGTATGGTTTACAACACGAGAAACAACACCTGGTTTAGTGTTACACCAGAATACACTTATAGCTTCAATGATCTTAAAGAAGACAATGGGCGTCGCTCTAGTTTTAGGAGCTGGGATCTTATCGCGGATGCCGGTTACCAGATTAATAACAACCAGAGTTTGGTTTATACCTATCAATACGACAAAGGGGATCACCTCTCCCTAATCTCATACCGAATTGGTTTCTAGCTAGTTTCAAGCCCGCCTAACACGGGCTTGTTAAAAAGTCACCAAGCACTGGGGAGAACGTTCTAGAGTTCATAAATGATAGATGCAGGTATATTATTTCCGAAATTAGAAAATATGTGTCCAATCGTTTGTGATGAAAGGACTGTTTCGCTAGGTATAGCTCGAAATGTAGCAGAAATAACTCTCGAAACAAGTTGTGTCGTAATTGTGCAAGACCCTCTTGGAAAATTGGATACTAGAGTTTTGTCCAACAGCTTGTTGGACAATTGGGGCGTGAAGACGTTGTTGCAAGTTCTGCAACTCCTGAGGATTCCTCGGCAGTTCCTCATTAGCAAATCCTATGGGTTATATTATGGCTCCTGAAACGTTTTGGGGCAGATCCGAGCTAGCCGAACGGTCAGCACGGATCTGGACATAAACGTGTTTCAGAAATTAGAACATTAGCACTTCATGAATTAGTTAAAGTATGGAAAAGTCGTACGCTTAACTTGGTGTCCAAAGCTAATGGTGCGGTTCACAATGATGGCCAACCCGCACGTTACCTACAACTAAAAACGAGGTACTCGAATTAAAGACGCTGTGCTACAGATGCTAACTTATACTGCTTACACCCCAAGGTAGTGCTACCTGTCTGTATAGGTGGCTTCTGTACCGAAATCACCAAAAAACTAGTTTAGATCGAAGAAAATCATCACAAGATTGATTTATGAAATATGCCCGAGTCGTCTAATTCCCCATCTATCGTTATCGCCCCCACTCCAAAAGAGGTAGCTATAAGAGCAGCTGGTATAGTACTAATAAGTTTCATTAGGTTGGATTCTCCCTATGTATTCATAATTTGTTCCAGGTACTGTGTACACAACCCAGTAAAACGATTCTCTAGATGATGAATCAAAAACTCTTAAAGTGAGAGAATGACTACCTCTTATTATTTTATAAGTCCTTTCATTGATTCTAGAAGAAAAAGTTTTGTTTGTGAATTTTGTTGACATACTTCGTAATGCATAGATTAAAGCTTCTGAACTCTGAATCTTTCCATCTTTGATGATAATGTATTCTTCATAAGGATTAGAGGCATATTCTCTAACTTCTGATTCTACCTTAAGCATCAGAAAATTGTCATACAAAAAGAAAGATAACCAGAGTGATGCAGTAGGGATAAATATTAGCAACGTTTTTTTTAGAGGCTTAGTTGCTCTTCTGTTTATAAAAAATATTAATCCTACTAGTAAGGGAGAAGAGAAAACTAGCATCAACCCCCAAATGTATTGAATATCGATATAATCTTTTATACTCATTTATGTCATATTTCCCAATTTATTGCATGTATTTTTCGAATAAAAGCACGCTCATTTTTCTTCTGTTTTTTATCCTTTCTCCATGAATGGGACAAAATTTTCTACCTCATATCTCTCAGTACTTCTCTTTTAGGTACACACCCACTATGTCGCATCCAGATACTTGCACGTCTATCTTTGCTTTAGAGATTAATGCAGTCGTCAATAATTTCAAAACCGTCCGACTGCTAACCACGAATCTCCTCACCAGCGGTTTCAATCACAATATCAACCGCTACTTTTGTAGCACCTTTCTTTAGTACAACGTAACTTTAGGAAAGTTAGTTCCAAAAATCGATTTTTCTGGAAAAGTCTCAAGTACCGTTTCTCTTGTACCTTTCCAGATTTATTCAAGAATTGACCTGTGTTGGTAGATTGAGACTCTGACAATAAAGTTCGTAACTTTTACATTAAAGATGCGAACTTTTTTGGGGAAGTACTGCTCCTGCTGAAACAGTTTTTTGGACATATGATCTGCTCCAGTCTCTACTATCTCCATCAATTGTTAAAGCTCCTGCTAAACCTGGAATTATCACAAGCATTGATAATACAATATGCTTTATATAAACTTCTATCTTCATCATTAGCATTTCCTATAAAATAACGCCCCTTAAAGTATGGGGAAATAGTTTTTGAAGCATAAAACGACCACTTCGACTTAGTCTGATATGAAGCAGTTATAACAAAACTCTTTTCGTTCTCGTTTTTAACCAATAACCTAAGGCGAATATCTCTTGCCGCGCTTCGGTTACTGATGCTTGTATCTAATGTCGCTTTCATAGCAAGTTCCTTTATATCTTCTGATAAGTCCCTCGAAATATTAATTACAGAATTATTAATGATTGCTATTTCACTTGACTTTAATACGCTTCTAATTTCTTTCGCACTAGCTGCGTATGCTCGTAAACAGCCCACGACAAAGCAACAAAGGCGAAGATTGTAGAACCAATAAATTTAATTAATAGTTTAGTGCTAGGTTTCCAAATTTTTATCGGTGAGAACGCTAGCCCTGCCAAAGAAACAGTAGTAAACATTAATATCAATGCTGTACCTTCCAGATACACTAGAAAATCACCTTGAATATCCAAACTGATTAACTCTGTCATTTTTATCTATCCATATGATGTAGTGAGGTTCTACAGTATACTCTTCAGGGCAATGTATTCAGTATTTTTAACTACAGATCAACATTAGTTTTGCGACGGTTAATCAACTAGTGTTATGCGATGAATAGAATCTCTATCATGCAGTCACCACAACGATGTCTTCCATAAACAACCACTCTCTCATTTTGAGCTTGTGCGGAAAGTAACATTGAATATACCGCTTTGCTAAATTCATCAAGTATTATGGTCCACTCTGTTGCTAGTTCGCCACTAACTCTTTCAACCTGCTACTGGTAACCAACGCTTTGTTTCGTAAGGACTGACACCTATAGACAGTCTTTAGATTAGGATAATTGGGTTATTACGTTGCCTCATGCTATCAGGCCGTAAGAAGGTTTGGGGTACTTCTGAGTTTCTAAGTGCCATCTGTGAAGGTTCTGGACAATTATCAGTTTCGGAAAATTGAACATTAGCAATTAATGAATAACTTCAGGTATTGCAGATTCAGTGAAAACATCATGTAATCAGTTATAAGTTATCAGGCACTGCTTTACATGTTGCTAGAAACAACCATGGCCTAGAGATCCAATTTAAATCTCCCTGTGAAGATATAGCTTTTATAATTTATGTTAAACCTAACTAGCTTCATTTGAGGATTTGAGTCGTGGCTACGAACTTGAAATTCATAGACCTCATTCCCTCTGTAAATCGTTAGTTTATATGTATAGTTGTTTCTTGAGAAACCTCTGTACTCTTGGTTTGTTCTCAGTTTTCGTAGTGACTTGATAATTTGAGTGCCATCTGTTTTGACATCATTAACTAATACTGTATAACCAGATACTGGATGAGAAAGGAAATTTACAACTTTATCTTTAATGTTGATATTTACAATGTGCCTAGATAAAAAAAGTGTGCACACCCATATCATCGCGAATGAAACACAAGCAACTAACCTAATTGTCCTATTCTTTATCAGCCCTAGACCTTGTATCGCTACTAAAACCAATAAAGGTAAAAATGCTACCCAGTAGTAACTTTTCAAGAAAGCAATCAAATCAATCAAATGATACATACCGATATTACCTCATATAAACCTGCCATTTGGAGCACGCTAAGTAGAAGCCTGTATGTGTTCGCTCATAAATAACGCCTTGTAGAGCCAGAATCAGGACTACTCGAGTGTTCCTTCAGATAACTAGAATCAGTTTGTAACCCTGTATTTTGCTTTGATGAATAGTCGAGGTATAAATCCATACTTGGGGTAGACTCTTGTTTAAGCAGCACCTCGCCCCCCCTCTCTGGAAACTTTCATAAGAACCGAACGAAGATAACAAACCCTATGACATATATAGGTTTGGGTCAGCTAGCATACCATAAGCATAGTATTTGTAGTTGAAATCCGTATCTTTATTGACTGCAATTTAATTCTGGCTACGCAACGCTTAATCCTTATTTTTAACCGCTGACATCAAGTTCTTGTAGGGAACACCATTCACGCAAGGCTTTTTCATTACGTTCTTGCTCAAACTTAAACCAATCATAACGCTAGTAATACTCGCGTTCAATCTAATGCCCTTATAGGCCTAACGTCTAGGATGCGAACTTTAGATATTGCCGAAAGTTCTCACGTAATTCCAGCGATATTGAGCAAGACGATTTTCAGCCAATTCATGCCTCAAGGGCGAATGGTCCAATCTTCTTTCATCGGATAAGATTTTGTAGGGAAAATGCACGCCCCTAAAATGTGTAGAGTATTTGATCTAACTGACTTTGGGGCACTTCTGAGCTAGAAAGTGCCACGGTTAAAAATTCAACCCATCAGGTTTTGAATAGGAACATTTTTTGCGACCGATACCGAAGCAACCTATGTGAGGTATTTGTCCTCTAATAGTGAAACAACCCACTTTTGTAGCGGATCATCGTTATACCTTGGGTGCCATGCGGCGATAACATCAAACGGCTCAGGTGACGCACTCATATTGATTTGCGTCACGTTCAAGCCTTCAATAGCTCTCGAAGGCAAAAAAGCGATAGAGTCGGTTGTTTCAAGGTAAAGAGGTACCACGGAGAAACACGGTGCTGACACAACAACATTACGCTCTAAACCAAACTTTTTGAACCAGTCATCTATGGAGCCCTTAAAGTTTGGCCTAGAAGGCGAAGCCATAATCGCTGGATGAGCTGCGATTTCTTCGAGTGATGGATTTACTTTAGAAATCGTAGAATGGTTGGATGTGATACACACATGGTGCTCTTCAAACAGCTTAATGATTGGATAAGGCTCAGGAATATAATCAGGAAATGCAATCGCTAGGTTCACTTTTCCACTTTCCATTAAGTCATTTAACTTATCTAACTCAAAGTCTCTAACAATGATTTTTAAGTTTGGCGATTGAACCCTCAACATTGCAATCAACGGTGGCAAAACGATTTGTTGCGCATAGTCTGTAGCTGCTATGACATATGTGCCTTCTACCGTTGTTGGATCAAACATTTTTGGCGAGAGGAGAACTTGAAAACCCCTAAGAAGTTTATCGATTTCTAGAGAGAGCTCTTCTGCCAAAGGCGTGGGTACAAAGCCATTAGTTTTCCTAAGAAATAGTCGGTCGCCAAATACATCACGTAGTTTTTTGAGTTGCTCGCTTACTGCTTGCTGAGTTATGCCGAGTTGACCTGCCGCCTTCGATGCACTCTGCTCTCGAATCAACGCCTGAAAGACTCTGAGCTGCTTAATGTCTAACCTATCTAGCTTATTCACTTGAATTACCTTTTGCCTAAGCGGAGCATTACCAAATTTTATTGTATCACTTACAAAATAACGTTGTTTCTATTTGTTTTTGCTATTCACTAACATAACTCCTGCCGAAACAAATCATAGAGACGGAGAAAATCATGAAAACAGTAATTCTAGTAGGTGCTTTGGGTAAAATGGGACAAGCTGCCTTAACTGGTTTAGGTAATCATAAAGTGATTACCGCAGGCCGCTCTGGCAATGTTGACCATATTGTTGATATTACCGATGAAAACTCGATTCGAGCACTATATGAAAAAGTCGGTCACTTTGATGCTGTAGTTAATACAGTTGGTTTTTGTGAGTATGCAACGTTTGCTGAAATGAGCGCATCACAATGGATGACGACGGTAATGAGCAAAATGATGGGACAAATCAACCTTGTTCGTATAGGTCAAGAATACATCGCAGATAACGGCTCATTCACTTTAATCAGCGGTATCTTAAATGTAAAACCTATCCCTTATGCAATTGCGGATGCGACAACAAGTGGTGCAATTGATACCTTTGTTAAGTGTGTCGCACACGAAATGCCAAAAGGAACACGCATAAACGTTGTGAACCCAACTGTACTTGAGGAAGCCTGGGAAGTTTATGGTGAAATGATGCCAGGCTTTGAGCCAGTACCAGGTAAACTAGTTGGTAAAGCGTTTGAACGCTCCGTTGACGGCTTTATCAATGGCGAAGTACTGTTTGTTGATGCTTAACAATTTCTAATCAATATGAGCACGCCTTTCACGGCGTGCTTCTTTAAGTAAATAGAGTACTTACGTTAACAAACTTTGGGAAAAAATAAGCCAGCCTCGTAAGACAGTTAGTTGAGATAGTTCATATGATTCAGTGGGCGCTATCGATAGGTTCCTACTGACACAGGAAAGAGAGCTATCAGCGAAGGTTTGATGAGATTTAGATAGCAAAACGCCGCTTATAAAAGCGGCGTTTTCAATGGGTGGAAGCCCCAGCCACATCCCGGCACACAAGTCACTCGCTGCGGCTGCTTCCTTCCGGACCTGACCGAGTTCACGAGCTATTGTTGCGGGAGGACCAGAGCCTCCATAGATTTTGTTGCGTTGCTTGGTTAAGGGTCACTGTTGCAAGGCGTGGGAGGATTATCAGGTATCGTGACGATGAATGCAAGGCCATCACCGCAAATTTGTACCCTAAGCAGATTAAGTGCTTACAGAATAGTCAAAGCGCCGACACTGTAGTCAATGTCTGCGCTTTATCTTGTTCAAAAAGGGCTTTAAGGTTCTTGCTGTTCTTCATCTATGCTCAGAATGTAATCGGTCATCCATGCTGTGCCCAATAAACAGAGCCAAACAACAAATACTGGTTTAGGCACCTCTATCGATGGCACCACGACTAAGGCGGCAAAACCGACCGTAGGCAGTGTCCAGCACAACAGCTTGTTCCAACGAAATGTTTTAAGTCTTCCGAGACTTTCCATCGAAGCTAAGATTCCGGTAATACACAAAGATACTAACGCGGCGTAGGGCAAACCTGCCGCCCAAATGGGCAATATCAATGCTAACGACCACCAGCTATGCTCCGTTGAACCTTTCCAGTTTCGTGCCGCATACCAAGCAACGAAAACTGAGAAAGCTTGAACAAGTGTCACCATAGGGGTGCCACCTAATTTACCCGCTGATTGGGTGAGCATAATACCCACGTTCAGGGTCAAGACTATTAGCCCTATGATGCTGACGACCCATATATTACTTCGTTTGGAAAACGCGACAGAAAACACTGGGATTAGTATCCAAACCGCCACCGACATCGCAATGGACTGAAGGGGCAAAGTGAGACCATATACCACCATTGAAGCAAGCAGCATCAGCCCGGCTATACCACCCTGAGGCAAGATCCACAGAGCAGGGATCATCATCGCTAGCACAGGGATGTCCCCTTCTGTAACGCTGATAGTTCTGGCACAAACTACAACAAGTAGACTTGTGATTATGAATTGAAAAACGGAAAATACCATAGCTCCTCCTTATTACCTATCCTTGGCAAAATGAACTAGGACTCCTTCAGTATGGATCAATTTAAGGCGCAAATCTTTGCAGTAATTCACCAAATTCCACATGGAAAAGTCGCGACTTACGGTCAAATTGCCAAAATGGCGGGCTATCCGGGTTATGCGCGCCATGTTGGTAAAGCCTTAGGCAACTTACCTGAAGGTAGTGCATTACCTTGGCATCGAGTGATTAATGGCAAAGGAGAGATATCGCTAAAAGGAGATAATTTCTTAAGACAGAGAGCGCGATTGATGGAGGAAGGAGTGGCGTTTTCATTTAAAGGTAGGATTCGTTTGAAAGAATTTGGATGGCAGCCATAACCGCCATCCAGTGATAGGTATTAGCGCACGCCAACTAACATCATATTGATGTTTGCTGTTTGGTTCGCGTCAGTAATAACAGGGTATGAGGTATCACTGATAAAACGCAGCTTGCCATCTACTTCAATGCGAGCACTCACACTATAAGTGTGCTTCGCTTTGATATCCGCCATGTCGTAGCTTAACTCAAAATCAAACGGCACTTGTGCACCATCGGTTGTAAAGGTTTGCTCACTAATCACCGTAGCAGCGACGTCTTGTAGCGATACATCTTGAAGCTTCACTGTCACTACGGCATTGGGCGGTAATGCTATACGCTCTCTGTAAGCAATTGTGCCTTTCACTGATGACATACCGTCTTCCATCTTCTTCTGTTGTTCAACTTGAGATGCTGCGTCTGATTGAGGTGCAGATTGGCACCCTACCAAGCCTAGACCTAAAGCAATAACCAGCGTGCCGATGAGTGTCTTTTTCATGATGCCTCTCTTTGAGTTTTGATTACAACCTGTGCAAAAAACAGGAACAATATGCAATAAACATATCAGATATACGGTATCTCGCTTAACAAAAACACGCTTTTTTTCAATAAATTCACCCAATTCCTACATTTTTCTCTGCTTGACGAAATTGACAGCAAAACCCACACTTGGCTAATAAAGTTATGAATAAAAGATGGGTGCTATGAGTAAACCACTAAGCGATTTATTAGAACTATTACAGCTAGAACAACTCGAAGTTGACTTGTTCCGAGGGCAAAGTGAGAACCTTGGTTTACCGCAAGTCTATGGCGGCCAAGTGATTGGACAAGCGTTGTCTGCAGCGCGTTATACCGTTGCTGAAGATAGAACGGTTCACTCCTTCCACAGCTACTTTCTCTACCCTGGTGACCCAGAAAAGCCCATCATTTACGATGTAGAGAACCTAAGAGATGGTAAGAGTTTTAGTACTCGCCGCGTCAAAGCCATCCAAAATGGTCGCCCCATTTTCTACTTAACGGCAAGTTACCATGGTGAGGCTCCGGGCTTTGAGCATCAAAGCGCCATGCCAGAAATACCAGGTCCCGAAAACTACGCCTCAGAATCTGAATTGGCGGCACGAATCGCTGACTTTCTCCCAGAAAAACTTCGCAAAGCTTTTTGCGGTGAAAAGCCGATTGAAATGCGTCCAGTGACCGTCATCAATCCATTAAAACCAGAGAAGGCAGAGCCTAAACAATACCTTTGGATTCGTGCGAACGGCGAAATGCCAGACAATCAGCTTATCCACCAGTACCTGCTTGGATACGCGTCTGATTGGGGCTTCTTAACCACCGCACTGCATCCCCATGGCGTTACCTTGTTAACTCCTAAGTTTCAGGTCGCTACCATCGACCATTCCATCTGGTTCCATCGTCCTGTAAAAATGGATGAGTGGCTGTTGTACGTAATAGATAGCCCGAACGCTAGTAACTCTCGAGGATTGGTTCGTGGCGAAATTTTCAACCAAAAAGGCGAGCTCATTGCTTCTTCAGTTCAAGAAGGAGTTATGCGCTTTACCGACGAAACGTCACGATACTAATAGAAAAGGCGGGGAATCATCCCCGCCTTTTCGTCTCTACTCTAGCTCTAAGTTTAGTGAGGGTATTTGCCCCACTTTCGATTGATTAGATAATTCACCACACGACGAGCGAATCCTGAGTAAGGTGAATGCAAAAAACCAATCGCTGACACCTTACCTTGATGCATGATTGGACGCAGTTTAGAAAAAGTCTCAAACCCTTCGCGCCCATGATAATGCCCCATACCACTTGGCCCTACACCTCCGAACGGCAAATCATGCTGTGCTACATGAAGCATCACATCATTGATGGTTAGCGCGCCAGACATGGTATTTTCCAACACCGCTTGTTGCAGTTCTTTATCATCAGAGAACAGATACAGCGCCAGCGGTCGGTCACGTTCATTAATGAAATGGTAAACATCGTCCATGGATTTGTAAGTCAACACTGGCAAGATAGGACCAAATATCTCTCTGGTCATCACTGGCTCATCGCAAGCTGGGCTTACCACTAAATGCAGAGGAAAACGTCGAGTCTGCGCGTCTGGCTCACTTGCTGGGATGAGGTTAGTCACCTCACCCTGCCCTTCCTTCGCTGATTGAAGCGTCTCGTTAAGGCGAGTAAACGACACCTCATCAATCACTGCTGTGTAGTCTGGATGGTCAATAGTTTTATAACGGCTCTTCATCACTGATTTCGCCGCTTTAATCACATGCTTGAGCTTGTCTTCCGGCACTAACAAGTAATCCGGAGCCACACATGTCTGCCCAGAGTTATACACTTTGCCGCCAAGAATACGCTTGAGTGCTTTCTTCACATCGTAATCTGGAGCGATGATAGTTGGCGACTTTCCGCCGAGCTCTAAGGTCACCGGTGTTAGATTTTCTGCTGCCGCCGCCATGACTTTGCGGCCCGTCGCACCTGAACCAGTAAAGATAAGATGGTCAAATGGCAGTTTTGAAAACGCTTGACCCGTCGAGCCAGTTTCGGAGATAAAGCACACTTCATCTTCGGTAAAAGCACTGGAAAATGCTTGCGCTAAAGCTTGGCACAGATGAGTTGAGTTCTCCGACATCTTTACCATGACACGGTTACCCGCAGCTAACGCGGCGGTCATAGGCCCCACAGCCAAATAAAGGGGATAGTTCCAAGGTACGATAATCCCAACCACACCTAGCGGCTGAGGTACGACTTTATTTTTCGCTGGCCAGAACCAAACTGAAGTATGACGTTGTTTTGGACGCATCCATTTTTTTAGATGCTTTCTGGCATCAATAATGCCATCGATGGAAGAGAAAATTTCTAGCAGCGCCGTTTCTGTGGAAGAACGATGTCCAAAGTCCTTAGCGATGGCCTCACAGAGCTCAGATTGATTCTCTCGCAGGATTTTTTCCAGTTTGAGCAGGTTGACGCGTCTCAGTTCGCGACTAATACAAGGAGACTCTTTAAATGCGGCTTTCTGTTCTTGAAGTCGCTCTATCATCTGTTGTTCATTGAGTTCAACTGCACTCATTAATGCGCTCCTGTATCAAGTAATGTGTCTAATAGTCGTTGGCACTCCGCTACCGTCATCTCTTCAGGTACCGGATACTCTCCAAACGCTTCTTTAATCGCTTGTTTTGCTAAGCGAGGAATGTCGGACTTCTTAAGCTCCGGAATCACCGTTGGAATATTCAGAGTACGGAGTAACGAATCGACATTTTCAATAAAGTGATGACTATCTTTATATCCCAAGGTCAACGACAGTTTTGTCAGTCTGGCGTTATCTCTTTGTTCAATAAAGCGAAGTACATGGGGCAATACCACTGCATTAGCCCTGCCATGTGGAACATGGTAAAAAGCGCCTAATTGATGGGCGATTGCATGAACATAGCCAATATAAGTTCGGGTAAACGCCAAGCCTGCCTCATAACTCGCTATGGCCATTTTTTCTCGCGCAACTTTGTCACTTCCTTGCAGATAAGCAGCTGGAAGATAGTCGAAAATCGCTTGAATTGCGTTGATTGAGCACGTTTCAGTAAAAGTATTTGAATATTGGCTCAGGTAAGACTCAACGGCATGAGTTAAGGCATCCGCCCCCGTTTCTGCGGTAATTTGTGCGGGTAAGCCCAACATAATATCAGGGTCTAACACCGCCACTTTCGGGACTAAGAAGGGATCAGTAATAGAGCGCTTCATTTTGGACTCTACATCGCTGACTACCGCCGCTACCGTCCCTTCGGAGCCTGTGCCTGCTGTTGTTGGAATCGCAATAATGGGCATCAGTGGACGGTGCACTTTAAGCAAACCTGTCAGCTTAGAGACATCTTTATTAGATTTCGCACTGCCAGCAATCGCCTTAGCGCAGTCCATTGGTGACCCACCTCCAAACGCAATGATGCCATCACAACCCAGCTGCTTATAGCGTTCTACGCCGTTGCGAACCGTGGCAAAGTCCGGGTCTGGGAGCACTTCATCGAACACGCTGTACTCAATCGATGCAGACTCTAACGCTGTTAGCATATCGTCTAACAGTCCCAGTTTTCGCAAAAGCGCATCGGTGACCACTAGCGGTTTTTTAACTGAATACTGATTACATAAAGCCGGAATATTGAGTACTTGGCCAGAACCAGATAAGCATTCTGGTTTAGGCACTGGTACCATTTTGATAAATGGCTTTTTTACCGACACCAATAGCTGATGCAGCATATGACACTCCTTTGCCTGCCAATATTAGAATTGAACCTAATCTAGTTTTATAGAGTGATTACTCAGATGAAGCAAGCGTGATAGTAACAAGATGAGAGATCTAGGGAATCAACGTATCGGTAACGCCGTGGTGTACTTCAACGGTTCCATCGCGAATGTAGAGGTCACGTTAGACAAGCCATCAATACTGTTAACGAGCTTCTTGTAGAACTCATCAAAACACTTCATGTCTTTAACCAGTACTTTCATCATGTAGTCATATTCACCCGCCATGCGATAAAACTCCATCACTTCAGGAAAAAGTGATGCGGTTTCGACAAACTCTTTATACCACTCATGTGAGTGATCAGTGGTTTTGACTTGCACGAAAGCGGTGAATGACAAGCCGAGCTTTTCTGGGTCTAGCAAAGCGACGCGCTTTTCAATAATGCCGTTATCTTCAAGCTTTTTGAGGCGCTTCCAGCATGGGGTCGTAGTCAGGTTGACGGCCTCTGCCAGATCGTTCAACGACAAGGTGCCGTCTTGTTGCAACAGCGCTAGCAACTTCTTATCAGTATTATCTATATCCACAAACAGCTCCAAATAGAAAAGTTTTCTACCTATTAGGGAATTCAAAGTCAATATAGCAAAGTTTTTCTCCTGATACGTAGGTAAATTATCACCATACCGATAACAAAGTAGGAAACAAAACTTATGTGTACCGATATTAAATGGATTAACAGCGCCGTTCGTAAAATTGAGGCAGACTTCCAGCGCTCAGCCGATACGCACCTCATCAAACTCGATCTTCCAAGCATCGAGGGTATCGATGTTTATCTAAAAGATGAAAGTACACACCCTACTGGTTCGTTAAAACACCGTTTAGCGCGTTCTCTTTTCCTTTATGCGCTTTGTAACGGTTGGATCGGCTCAAAGACGACGGTTATTGAATCATCATCAGGTAGCACTGCGGTTTCTGAAGCTTACTTCGCGCGCCTGCTTGGTTTGCCATTTATCGCGGTTATGCCAAAAAGCACAGCTCGTAAGAAGATCGAGCAAATCGAATTCTATGGCGGTACAGCGCACCTAGTTGATCGCCCTGACCAAATCTATGCAGAGTCTCACCGCTTAGCGAAAGAACTTAACGGTCACTATATGGACCAATTTACCTACGCAGAGCGTGCTACTGACTGGCGTGGTAACAACAACATTGCTAACTCTATTTTTAATCAAATGGAGCTAGAAGATCATCCGATTCCTACATGGGTAGTAATGAGCCCAGGGACTGGCGGTACATCTGCAACAATCGGACGCTTTATCCGCTATCAAATGCACGACACTAAACTGTGTGTTGTCGATCCAGAGAATTCCGTGTTCCACGACTTCTTCAAAACAGGTAATGCCGATATTACCGGTGACTGTGGTAGCAAAATTGAAGGCATTGGCCGTCCTCGTGTGGAGCCTAGCTTTATCCCAGGTGTAGTCGATGAAATGCGTACCATTCCTGATGCAGCGAGTATTGCTACCATCCACTGGTTGGAAAAGATGCTAGGCCGTAAAGTAGGGGCATCGACAGGTACTAACCTATACGGTGTGTTGCAATTGGCTGGCGAAATGAAAAAGCGCGGCGAAAAAGGCTCTATTGTCACCCTACTATGTGACAGTGGCGAGCGTTACCTAGATACCTACTACAACGCAGAATGGATTAATAACAACATTGGCGATCTACAACCTTATACTGACAAGCTAGAAAGCTTCGAAGCGACAGGTGAACTGGCTTAATCTTCAATGAAGACCAAACGCCACTTCGGTAAGCGAAGTGGCGTTTTTATTGTTACGTTCTTAGCGTTAGATCCTAATTGCAATACGGTGCCAATTTACCTAACTCAATAGCAGTTGTATCCCAATTAAACTCATCATTATCACTTACATAATAATAGATCACACCATTCGGCAACATCACAAACTGTATGCCACCATAGCCCGACATGAACGGAATCATCACGTCGCATCCTGAGTCAACCGTCACCGATTTACCCCACATACTATTGGCGTAATATTTATCGGTAATTGTCGTTGGCAGCGGAGGTGACGTGGGGTCTTCAAACAACGCGATCGCTAGCTCTGCTGGATCCAGTAGTTGTTGACCATTAACAACTCCCCTATCAATAGAAGTGAACTTAGACAACTTAACAATATCATCGCTCAGGAAAGTCAAACCAAATCCACCAAATGGCATACCTTCACTGTCATAGGTGCGACGCGTGTCTTTCGAGCCTTCATCAATACCTAATGGCGACCAAATATCCGCCACCAGCACGTCATCGAATACATCAAAGCTGCTACCTAACTGACTCTTGGTAAAATTCTGAGCTGCAACGGTTGCAATATAGGTATCGGTCGTGTGATAGATAAACAATGAACCCGGCGCCGACTTACGAGGATAACGACTTATTGAGTAATCGAGTTTGTCTTGGTGGCCTAGGACCAGGAAGAAGCCAGTATCATTAGCCGTCGAGCCTTCATCACTCATAGAACTTGAGGACAATCGATAATTACCCGTCGCCATATCCAACGCATGGTTCGGTGTTACATCTTGCCAATCCCCTTCAGGATCATTGGCAGTTTCTGGTACGAGTGAAGTCAGGTCAGTATTCATGTAGCCTGGATACATAGCCTCTAACCTCATCGAAACCGTACCCGCAAATGCGGTTTTAGCCGTTGAGTAAGATGGCATTCTCAAGCGATCACAGTACGGATGCACACCTTGTCGTGTAGTGCACTCAGCGCGGTAGTGAACACCGTTGAAAAACACCCCATAAGCGGTCATATGCTCCGGCGTCACACCACTACCAATATTGGCAAGGTTCAAGCCAATAGATGGATAGTCACTAACAAGTTCACTCAAGGCTCGCGTTTCAATTTTCGAGCGCTCATACGCCTGGTGCGCTTGTTTGATCGCTAAGCTGTCTGCGACAGTATGAGGAGTGTACGTAGCGGCTACACTTCCCCACATATCAAACTGATAATACAGACATGTTTCAGAGGCGATCTGATAAGCAACCTGACTGACAGATTGATTATCAAAGGTAAACATCATTAGGCCATTATGGACACAATTCGAGTTCTTTTGGATAAGAGAAAACGGAATGGCTGCCCGGCTTGAACCATTGTCCGAGTTTTCTTTCCATACTCTCCCCGGCTCTAAAATGTACTCCCAGTATGGATGAGAGCCAAGATTAATACCGCGTTCTACAGGAATTAAGTGGGTACCACTTTGAACAAATGAGAAGGAGAAGTCAGGAATATGCTTTCTAGGATCATCACCATTCCCGGTGTAACGGAAGGTATCTCTATGCTCGGTAAACTGGCCGATTCCGGCACTCTCAGGGGCGATAAGAGTTAACGTCCCTTCAAAATTATGCTCTGGTTGAGCAGCCTCACTCGGTAATGCGAACGCCTGAGTTGTCGCTAAATAGGAAACCGCATTGCTACTGTTAAGTTCAGAGTAAGTCAGTTGGTTACGACTCACACTCCCACTGCCAGTGAGCGGTTGATAATTCTCCGTATACTCTCCGCTGTTATCTTCAACCCCATAGCCACTTAACGTCACTTGAGCGGTTGGATTTTGAGGGTCATTACTATCTAGGGTAAGTGTTCCGGCTTTTAATCCAGATGTCGTTGGCTCAAACTGCACCGTCACATCACAGGAGGTATTGTTATCCAGCGTGACCCCATCACAGCTATTATTGACTAACACATAATCCGCACCAGAAACTTGAGCACTGTTAATGGTAAGCGACTGCGTTCCTGAATTGGCTACCGAAATTCGCTTTTGAGTTTGACTATCAATCAACTGGTTACCAAAGTTGGCTTGCTCCGTTACAACAATACTTGGATTCTCTCCGCCCGAATTGGCTGTTCCTGTTACTGACACATTCTCCACATAGCAATGGTCAGCACCACCCGTTTGCGCTCTAAAACGAAGGGTTAGGCTGTTGCTCGAAGGAATAGTTATCGACGATGGATAAAAATCGCCACCGTCTTGCCCATTAGTGAGCGCTGACATTTGAGTGTAACTGTTACCGTCATCCGTAGAGTATTCTGCTATACAATAATCAGCTGACTCAAGTAGTCTTGCTGCGAGCAAATAGTCCACATTAATATCACTATAACCGCTGACGTTTATTACTCTTTCTATTGAACCCGTTTCTTTTAGATAAGCCGATAAACCATCAATAACAACAGTGTCACTGGTGCTGGTATTTCCATACGCGATCCAATTAGACAACCCCGAATTAAAGTCATCATAAAAAAGCTCATCCGCTACTGTTGGTACTGAATAGAGCACAACAGATACTAGCGAGAGACAGAGAGAAGGCTTCATTCTATTTCTCCAAATATAAAGTCAATGTTCTTCCCTGAATAGGGACTTTATGATTGCCGCACTCTGAAATATTGCACTTAATGTCGCACACAGTTGACGGCTCACAATCGAACTAATAATAGAAAAGCCAAAATACCTGATAGGTACCAGTTGCCACTATTTCGTGGTACCAGCAAATTATTATTCCCCTCAATAACCATCTTAATCTGGTACCAGAAAATAGTGCTAACTGGTACTAAGCCGAGTAAACCGATTCGCCTATTCTCAACGTTACATTAGTTGGGAGAATAAATAATGGAATATATAAATAATAACGAACTGCTCGCTGCATTTAATAATCAAACTGACCATTCTATTGCAGTATATAACCCACATGATGAATCCATTGTGGGATATATACCTTCTCTTTCCATTGAAGACATTAATCACAAAATAGAACGCTCTAAGGTCGCGCAACAAGAATGGCAAAATACCACCGCCAGCCATCGTGCCACTATTTTGAATAAGTGGTTCGAGCTGGTAACTGAGTACAGTGATGAGCTAGCGCAAATCATGACACTAGAACAAGGCAAACCGCTGACTGAGGCTAAAGGTGAAGTGGTTTATGGTGCCAGCTTTATAAAGTGGTTTGCAGAAGAAGCCAAACGTACCTACGGTGACACTATCCCTACTCCTGCTGCAGGAAAACGACTCATGACCACTAAGCAGCCAATAGGGGTGACCGCTTCCATCACGCCTTGGAACTTTCCTATTGCCATGATCACTCGAAAGGTAGCCCCAGCGTTGGCTGCAGGTTGTAGCTGTATCGTGAAACCTGCGAACCAAACCCCTCTATCGGCTTACGCCATCGCTGAGCTTGCGTATCAAGCTGGTCTTCCCAAAGATCTGCTGTTTGTTATCAATAACCACTCTTCTGTACTGGTTGGCGACCTACTTTGTCACCATGAAGATATTAAGAAGCTGTCATTTACAGGTTCCACAGAAGTAGGTCGAACCTTACTGAAACAAACCGCTGACACCATAAAACGTACGTCGATGGAACTCGGTGGCAACGCGCCCTTTGTCGTCTTTGACGATGCGGATATTCCGGCTGCCGTTCAAGGCGCTATCGCCTCTAAGTTTCGAAATGCAGGACAAACTTGTGTCTGTGCCAATCGCTTTTATGTTCAAGACGCTATCTATGATGAGTTCGTTGATCAGTTTGTGTCTGCCGTCTCACAACTCAATGTTGGCTACGGCTTGGAAGCCGAGACCCATGTGGGTCCACTGATTGATAGCAAAGCTAAAGACTGCATCTTAGCGCTGATTTCTACGACGTTGCAGCAAGGTGCCAAGCTGCAATACGGTGGCGATAAGTTATCGGGTAACTATCTACAACCCACCGTCCTGACCGACGTCTCCAGCGATATGGACATTGTACAAACTGAAATATTTGGCCCCGTTGCACCGGTGATTCGATTTGAAGATGAAAGCGATCTCATCAGGCAATGCAATGACACCATCTATGGCTTGGCAAGCTACTTCTATACCGAAGATATTCAACGCGCTTTCAGAGTGGCCGACGCATTAGAGTTCGGGATGGTAGGCATCAACGAAGGCATAATCTCCACCGAAGTCGCCCCATTCGGCGGTATTAAACAATCTGGTTTCGGCCGTGAAGGCGCAAAACAAGGGATCGAAGAATACCTAAATACTAAATACATCTGCTTCGGTAATCTCTAACTCTCAGCTAAGGAAAGAATATGAGCAATTTAGACTGGCAAAAAAGAAAAGACGCCGTTATTGCACAGGGTATGGGTAACCTTGCCCCTGTCTATATTGAGCGAGCCAACAACGCCACGTTAACGGATATTGAAGGCAACCAGTACATAGATTTTGCTTCTGGCATAGCAGTAACTAATACAGGTCACTCACATCCGAAAATTGTCGCTGCCGTCACTGAACAGCTACAACAATTCAGCCACACCTGCGCTATGGTGACGCCCTACACTAGTTTTGTCACATTAGCTGAAAAGCTCACCCAATTAGCCCCTGGAGATTTCGATAAAAAAGCGGTGTTCTTAACCACCGGCGCAGAGGCGGTTGAAAATGCAATTAAGGTTGCTCGCGCCCACACTAAACGCAGCGGAGTTATTGCTTTTAAAGGCGGCTTTCATGGCAGAACCAATATGTGTATGGGGCTGACAGGAAAAGTGACCCCTTACAAAGCTGGTTTTGGTCCATTTCCTAACGACATCTACCATGCACCGTTTCCCAACGCACTTCATGGCGTTACCGTTGAGCAAAGCCTCGAGGCGCTCAATGACCTACTGACTACTGATATCGAGCCTTCACGTGTCGCGGCTATTATTTTTGAACCCATTCAGGGAGAAGGTGGATTTTACGCCGCACCAAAAGCTTGGACAGATGCAATACGAGTCTTGTGTGACCGACACGGTATCGTACTCATCTGCGATGAGATCCAAACCGGCTTCGCTCGTACAGGGGCGATGTTTGCTTCCAGTCACACTGACTTGGTACCGGATATCACGACTATGGCTAAAGGCATCGCGGGCGGTTTTCCTATCTCAGCGGTGGTTGGCAAAGCCGAAATCATGGACAGCGCTATGCCCGGTGGCCTAGGAGGTACCTATGCGGGGTCTCCATTAGCTTGCACTGCTGCTCTCAGTGTTTTAGACATCATAGAGCAGGAACAATTGTGTCATCGCGCGGTTGAAATCGGACAACAGTTTAATGACAAACTCAACGCTATGCGCAGGGAGTTACCTTGTATTAGCGAAGTGCGACAAGTCGGCGCCATGATTGCGATAGAGCTCGACAATCCGAGAACTGGAGAGCCACTTGCACACATTACTAAGCAATTAGTGACGGCTTGTGTGCAGCAAGGAGTGATCATTTTATCTTGTGGAGTTAAAAGTAATGTCATCCGTTTTCTACCGCCCCTGACCATTGAAAGGGACGACATTGAAAAAGGACTCACAACGGTTTACAAATGCCTTACAAAAATCACTAATCAAAACTTGACGCTGTAGTTTTACTGCATTTATTTACCAAACAACAACCAACTAACTCTATGAATTAAATCTACATTTGGAATCTGAGTCACGTATTTACAGTTGTGAATCAGATTCCAATACAACGCGCGATCTTGGTCTCGGAAAATAACATTTTGTTAACCAATACTGTTGATAAGATAATCAATCGTTGAGGTAAGCAGTGTTAGAGAAGTACATTCAAATCGACCCCAATTTATCCCTGTCACTGCAAGACCAAATCAAAACCGGTATTACGCATGCGATCACCAGCGGCTTTCTGGATAGATCGGTGCCTATCACCTCTTCTCGAAAGCTGGCCACCAGCCTCAAAGTATCTCGCAACACCGTCCTTCGAGTGTATGAACAGCTTAATGCTGAGGGCTTTTTTGTTTCGCGAGAGCGCAAGGGTTACTACATAAACCCCGAACTAAATATTAAGCCTAAGCCTCTTACTACACGCGACCAACAGCAGACACTGCCATGGAACAAATACGTCAAGCTCACCACTCTCGATTCACCGCCCTCTCCTCAAGAGCTGAGTGAGTATCCTTATCGCTTTATTCATGGAATGGTCGATGAGACCACCTTTCCCGTGGCTGAATGGCGTAAATGCGCCATTCAATCGTTGAACAAAATCAACAGCAAACGCTGGACTTCCGAGTTTGAGAACTACGATGAACTGATTGAGCAAATTCGCACTCGTGTCCTGCCTCGACGAGGTATCTTTGCACAGCATAATCAAATAATGGTTACCATGGGAACTCAGCATAGTTTAAACCTGATTAGCCGCTTGTTGACCGACCAAAGTACAACGGTTGGTATCGAAAACCCGGGATACCCAGAAGCAGTAAACCAACTAAGTGCAAAAACAGATCGCATCGTCCCAATTGATATCGACGAACAGGGAGCGGTAATTAATGAGTCATTGCACTCATGCGATTTGGTTTATGTCACTCCGAGCAATCAGTTCCCCACAACAGTGCGAATGTCAAAACACAGAAGACAAACTCTGCTTCAAGCTGCTGAGGAACATGACTTTCTGGTGATCGAAGACGACTTTGAGCATGAAACCAACTTTATTGATGAAGACATTCCAGCACTAAAAGGCGAAATTCATAGTGAGCGTATTATTTACCTCTCGAGCTTTTCTTCTACTATCGCTCCAGGTCTGCGACTTGGCTTTATCGTCGCCGCTCCTCAGTTCATTGAGCTGGCTAAACGGCTTCAACAGCGCAACCATACTTGCCCGCCTAAAAACAACTGTCAGACCCTAGCTCTGTTTCTTAAATTAGGCTACTACGATTCATTAATACATCGACTGCTGACTCGCTATCGCAGTAAATGGCTTACCATGGAAAAGGCGCTTAATTTCTACTTTCCGCAATCAGGGGTAGCCTCAGCGTTATCTGGTACCGCATTCTGGATCGACTACAAACCCGGTTTTGACGCAAACCGGCTGGCTAACGTGGCGCAGCAGCACGGGATTTTGATCAATTCTGGAGAGAAGTACTATTTTGCTAACGCCAAGAGAAATGGTATTCGGCTGAGTTTCAACTCCATCGACGAAAGCGATATTAGGGAAGGCATAAAACGGCTAGCGCTGCTTGCTCAACACATTATGCCCGATGACTCCTTAGAAACAGTAAAAGGACAACGACTTAAGGCTGAAGAAGTCAGGGAGGTGGTCGATGATTACATCATCTGCACGACTGACTGCTTTAACATTCCTTATAAAGTGACTTTCCAGCAAGATGGTCGAATGCACGGTATGTCCAACCGCCCCAATGATGAGGATGAGGGGTATTGGTGGTTAGAAGAAGACACCTTGTGCATTCAATGGAAGAAATGGCAATTTTCCGACGTACGAAGACAGAAGTTGATTCGCCATAACAATACCTTGTATCGGTTTGAC
Source organism: Vibrio barjaei (assembly GCF_001639065.2). Classification (GTDB taxonomy): domain Bacteria; phylum Pseudomonadota; class Gammaproteobacteria; order Enterobacterales; family Vibrionaceae; genus Vibrio; species Vibrio barjaei. The sequence continues at coordinate 105,836 of NZ_LQXO02000006.1, read as the reverse complement.
GAAAATGGTCTTTTGGTATCGAAAGGGACTCTATTACCAAAAGCATCAATACCATCCCATTGAATAAAATGATCGCTGAGATAAATGTCACATATTTGTTAACTGGATTTCATATCTATTAAAGAAAGGTCTTACCCAGCATTCTATAAGCGAATTATTTTACCGCTCAGTATCTTATATATATCGCTATTTAGAACTTAAAACCAAGAATATCAACCAATATTTCACACAATTTAGCATAAGTAACTATAGAAATACCAAAACAGCGAGTGTAACTCACCAAGATAATTCTGTTTTATATAAGCCAATTCGTTGAACATATTTATTAACAAAACTGGATCCAACGATAACGACAACTGGTACTACTCGATAGTTAACCTGAGCGCTATTTTTTAAATGTCTTGAACAGGAAGTAAATAAACAAGGCCTTACTCTGGTCAAATAATTACAAGGAAGCATTATGTTACTACGCAAACATAAATTGACTGCTGTTGCGCTACTGACGCTCGCCACTGGCTTTACTCATGCCTCTGCGCTAAACACCGCAACATTTGCTACATATACCGATATAAAAGATTGGGATCCTGCAATTGCCTTTTCTACCGAAGTCATCATGCTTAGCAACGTTTACGAACCATTGGTCTGGTATAACCCTCCGGGTTCAAAAGAAACCTTCAGCCCGGCACTAGCAAAAAGCTGGAACGTAAGTGATGACGGTTTAACTTGGACGTTCCAACTGAGAAAAGGCGTGCAGTTTCATGACGGGACACCCTTTAATTCTCAAGCAGCCAAATCTTCTATCGAACGTACGGTTTCTATGAAAAAAGGGGCTTACTATATTTGGCCTAAAATGGAGATTTCCACACCCGATGCCAATACCTTAGTCATCAAAACCGAGAAACCATCGCCTATCGATCTTATCGCTTCGTCACAGTATGGCGCTTATATCTACTCACCCGCTGCAGCAGACAAAGGCACAGAATGGTTTAATCAAGGTAATGCAGCCGGAACTGGTCCTTACCAAGTGACTCAGTGGGAAAAGGGTCAACAAGTCATTCTAGAGCAGAACGAGCAGTATTGGGGTGGTTGGCAAGACGAGCAACTCGATCGTGTGGTGCTAAAATACGTTTCAAACCCAGCAACGCAAGTACAGATGATCAAAGCAGGTGATGCCGACTTCATCAGCTTACCTTCTGCTGACCTAGTGGAATCACTCGCAAAGCATCCAGATGTTAAAGTGATTGACACTCCCTCATGGAAGAACTCACAGTTCTTAATCAATACCCAAAAATACCCAACGGATAACCTAGAGTTCCGTAAAGCATTACTTCATGCTTGGGACTATCAATCTGTGGTTGATTACATCTACGCAGGAGGAGCAACCATTCCTAGCGGTATTGTTCCCGGTACCATGTGGGGTGCTATCGAAGGTCAGGAAAGCCCAGCCTTCGACCTTAAGCAAGCCAAAGCATTATTGGAACAATCTGGCATTCCGAAAAAAGACTGGGTTCTGGATGCTGCCTATATCAACTCTTCAGAAGCCTATAAAAATGCCCTGCTAATGTATCAAGAGAATCTACGCCAGATTGGTGTGACGCTGAATCTAAAGCCGGGCCCTTGGGGTAAGATCTGGAACGATGCGAAGAATCTAAAAACCGCACCGAACCTTCAGTCTATGACATGGTGGCCAACTTACGCGACACCGTCAGATTGGTTGATTGGTCTGTTCAAAACCGAAGAATCACCGTCGTTTAACTTGTCTCACTATTCCAACGCCAACTACGACTCTCTTGTGGACAAGGGTGTAGCCGCCGAGCCAACGAATAAAGCTCAGGCTTCTAGCTATTACCAGCAGGCACAACAAGTGCTCATTGATGATGCCGTCGCTATCTTCTACGCCGACTTGAAAGGCCGCATCATTCATCACAAAGAGATTGAGGGCGTCACGCCAAACCCAGCCTACGCGGCCACGTTCTTCTATCAACTCTCAAAATAATCAGCGAGCAGGAGATCAGAAAGAAGTACCGAGCACGGTACTTCTTTCTCAACGTCATTGAAGACACAGTGGTAAGTAGTTATGAGAAATTACATTTTTAGACGCTCGTTAACGCTAGTTGGCATCATGGTCGGCATTTTGGTTATTACCTTCTTTTTAACCAGAGTGCTACCTTCGTCTCCAGTGGAAATGATGCTTGGAGCCAAACCCACAGCGGAACAAATCGCTATCGCCAAACAAGAGTTAGGGCTGGATAAACCGTTATGGCACCAATTTGTGTCCTATATTTCCCAAGCCGCAACAGGCGATTTCGGCAAGAGCTTACGTACCGGCCAAGAAGTTAAATCCGAAATTATTAAGCATATGATGGCGACCATTGAACTGGTCACCATTGCTATTGGTATTTCATTATGTACTGGTATCCCACTTGGTGTATGGGCAGCGATTCGAAATAAAACGCCAGTCGACCAAATGGCGCGTGGCGTGTCTATTGTTGGTATCGCGATTCCATCCTTCTTTCTCGCCATCTTGCTACAAATGCTGTTTTATGGCGTCTTAAACTGGTTTCCGCTGCAAGGAAGAATTGATTCTCATATTCTAATCGATGCGCAGTTTACTGCAGTTACAGGGCTGTTCACGGTAGATACTTTACTGGCTGGGGATTGGGTTGCCTTTAAAAGTGCGGTCCAGCATTTAGCCTTGCCCGTGCTCACCCTTAGCCTCGCCACGTTTGCCATTTTTGTTCGAACTACACGCAACTTAATGGTGGAGGTGTTGAGCCAAGATTACATTCGCACTGGTCATGCGTTTGGATTGAGTCACTCCAAGATTTATTTCTTCTATGCGTTAAAAGCAACACTCGTCCCGTTGTTGACTGTTATTGGCCTGACCTATGGATTTATGTTGGGCAACAGTGTGATTGTAGAGTCCATCTTTGATTGGCCCGGTATAGGTCGCTACGTTGTCGAATCTGTCATCACTAACGACTTTCCTGCTGTTATGGGTGTCACCTTGATCCTGTCATCGAGTTATTTACTGGTGAATTTCGTCATCGACCTACTGTACTTCACCGTCGACCCAAGACTGTCTCCTGAGGTGTAATATGAGTAAATCATCCGCACACGTTGCAAGTATTGCGTTAACCGCAAATTCAGAGCCTGTCGCACAGCATCTGTGGCAGACTCGCGTTCGTAAGTTTTGGTACAACGCTAAAAACAATCCGCTACTTTACATTGGCGCGTTCATTTTTATTTCTCTGATTGTCATGGCGGTCTTTGCACCTTGGCTAGCGCCTTGTGACCCTGCAAAAATGAATTTTGCCCACAAGCTGCAATCGCCTAACGCGCTTCATTGGTTTGGCACGGATAACTTAGGAAGAGACATCTTCTCCCAAATTCTTTATGGCGCCCGAACCTCTCTATCCGTCGGTATTATTACTGTGATATTAGCGCTTGTGATTGGCTTACCCATTGGTCTGGTCGCAGGCTATGTTGGTGGTAAAGTTGATGGCTGCTTAATGCGAATCTCCGATGTGTTTCTTGCCTTCCCTCCCATGCTCTTACCTATCTGTATGATAGCGATACTTGGTCCAGGGCTATTGAATGTGATGTTTGCCATCGCCCTATCATGGTTCCCGTGGTACTCAAGGATACTGCGTGCAGCGGTAATTAGCGTGCGTAATGAGCAATATGTGTTATCTGCTCAAGCGGCCGGCGTCGGTCATTTAACGATCATGTTTAAACACCTCCTTCCTAATGCTATGACCCCTCTATTGATTCAAGTTTCTATGGATTTTGGGTACGTGATCCTCTGGGCAGCGGCATTAAGTTTCTTAGGTCTGGGCGCTGTCCCTCCAACCATTGAGTGGGGATTAATGATAGGCAATGCACAATCTTTGTTCCTTGAATACTGGTGGACCGCCGTATTCCCAGGCTGCGCTATTTTTGTCACGGTCTTGGCTGCCAACTTATTAGGTGATGGTTTACGAGACGCACTTGATCCAAAATTCAAAGGGAGAGATTAGTATGACCGATTCTCTATTGTCCGTACGCAACCTTAGCATTCAATTTGAGAACTTCTCCTCAACTATCCATGCCGTTAATGGATGCAGTTTTGAACTCAACCGTGGCGAGATCCTTGGTTTGGTAGGCGAATCTGGGTGCGGAAAGTCCCTCACTTCAACCGCCTGTCTCGGATTACTGCCAGATAACGCTATTCTTAATGGTTCGATTTGTCTTGAAGGTCAACCCCTTGAGTCGCTTTCCGCACAAGAGTGGGCACGCGTTCGTGGTGACGATATTGCGATGATATTCCAAAACCCGATGACGGCTCTAAACCCCTATTTCACCATCGAACAACAAATGGCTGATATTATTCTTGCCCACCGCAAAATCAGTCGCAAACAAGCCAAGCTCGAAGCAATACAGTTGCTGGACATGGTTCACCTTCCAGAACCAGAACAAGCGGTAACGAAATATCCACATCAGTTTTCTGGTGGCCAATTACAACGAATTATGATCGCCATCGCGTTAAGCTGTGAGCCCAAAGTCCTTATCGCCGATGAGCCAACAACAGCACTCGATGTCACCATTCAAGCACAAATCATTTTGCTGCTGCGCGAACTAGCCGAAAAACAGAACATCAGCATTTTGTTTATTACTCATGACCTATCCGTCGTGGCATCGCTATGTGACCGCGTGGCGGTGATGTACGCCGGAACCATTGTTGAACAAGGCCCTATCGATTCACTGTTCAATCACCCTATGCATCCCTATACCAAAGGACTACTTAATTCCGTCCCAGCGATTGGTTTAACCCATGAATTGTACGCCATACCTGGTTCTGTGCCTGACATGAGAACAAAACCTCAAGGTTGTGCTTTTGCCTCCCGTTGCCATGCTGCCACAGATCTGTGTCTAAGCGCTGCGCCAGAAGCCAAACAATATAACGCGCATCAGGTCCTGTGCTTTCATCATCAACCACCAAAACAGCAGAAGCAAATTGCTTGATTAATTGAGGAGGAATCATCATGGTACAACCATTATTGAAGGTCACAGACCTTGCCAAGTCCTACTCTGTTGGGCAACAAACATTACAAGCGTTTCAGCACATCAACTTCGACATTCAACCAGGCGAGTGTGTGGCCTTGGTCGGAGAGTCTGGCTGCGGGAAAAGCTCCATAGCCATGACCATACTCAAGCTTATTGACGCTGATTGCGGTCATATCCACTTTTGCGGTCAAGATATCAGCGTACTTAAAGGTCGACAGCTCAAACAGCTACGAAAAGAGTACAGCATCGTATTTCAAAACCCCTACTCTACACTCAACCCTCGACTTTCAGTTCAAAAGCTATTGGAAGAGCCGCTGCTTACTCACACAAAGCTGAGCAAACTAGAACGGTTGGATAAGGTTCTCGAAATGCTCACTACAGTGGGACTTAATGAGAACATGTTAAACCGCATGCCTCATGAGCTTTCCGGCGGGCAGCGTCAACGAATAGGGATTGCACGCGCTTTAATGCTCGACCCCAAATTGATTATTTTAGATGAGCCAACGGCAGCGCTGGATGTCTCTGTTCAAGCCACCATTGTTAATCTACTTAATCAGCTTAAGCAGGAACGTGGTCTGAGCTATTTGTTCATTACTCATGATTTAGGATTGGTCGAACGAATCGCTGACAGGGTATTGGTGATGTATTTAGGTGAAATTGTCGAAGCAGGTCCCGTCGGTGATGTGTTTCATCAAACTCAACACCCGTACACACAAGCCTTGCTTAACTCTATCCCGTCACTAGATCCTACCCAACGTGATCGATTGCAAGCCTTATCGGGAGAAGTACCAAGTGCGTTGAACCGTCCACATGGATGTGCATTCCAAAGCCGCTGTCAAAGGTTGAGCGAGAAGTGCCAAAAAGCCTTTCCTCGCATAGAGCAAGAAAGACCCCATGAGAGCGCTTGCTTTTACCCTTTATTGAATGAACACCAGCACTTTGCAGCAAACCAACAAGATAAGGTGACAATATGAGCCATTTTTCAATTGCGGGGCTGCAATTAAGCCTTCCAATGGGCGATAACTTAGCAACGTTGGAACAGAAGACTCGTGCCACTTGCCAGCGATTCCCTTGGGTCGATATGGTGGTTTTTAGTGAACTTGCTATTTACGGTGCGTCACTCAAATATGCCGAGCCTATCGGAGGCGAAACCGAGCAGAGACTGATCAAGCTGGCTCAAGAACAGAATATCTGGCTGGTTTCTGGTTCCTATTACACTCAAGATGACAATGGTACCAGCAACACCTTGTTGGTGATTAGTCCCGAGGGACAAGTTATCGCTCGTTACCAAAAAATGTACCCTTTTCTCCCATACGAGCAACAGGTTGAAAATGGCGACCAGTTCGTGACTTTTGACATCCCTAATGTTGGGCGATTTGGCGTTTCCATTTGCTATGATATGTGGATTCCAGAAACTATTCGTGCGCTAGCCTGTATGGGGGCTGAGGTTATCATTCACCCAACGATGACAGGCACGATAGACCGCGAGATTGAATGCTGTATTGCACGAGCCAATGCCATCACCAACCAGTGCTTTATGGTGGATATCAATGGTTGTGGGCCGCTGGGAAATGGGCAATCGATCGTCGTAGGTCCGGAAGGCGATGTGCTTTATCAAGCAGGAGAAACCGAACAAGTCATTCCTATTGAGCTTGATGTAAGTCGAGTAAAACGAGTGAGAGAAAGAGGAACCTTAGGCCTAGGACAGCCACTGAAGAGTTTTAGAGACCACCCAATTGCGTTTCCTCAGTATCAAGAGCCGTCGGTTTATCTCAATACCCTAGGCGAGCTTAAACTTCCTCCAGCTAATCTCTAGACCTGAAGGGGACTCACCGTCCCCTTTGCTTCAGCCACGCTGATAGTCTGACTTCACTTTGTCCTGTGCCAGCGAAATATAATGAACAAGGTCTTGATACCCATCATCAAGTTGAGCAACAAGCTCCGCATCTGTCGCATTATTCGCCACTCTGTGCAAACAGTCATGATAATACCTAGCTTTGTCGCTAAAGTATTCTAACGGCCCGCCAACACTTGCTAGTTGACGGGTTTCTTCATGATGAGCCACTATTTGGCCAAAGATGGTTTCGTGTTCTTTGAGCTCTAATAGCGAATGTTCGTATTCTGCACCAATGAGTTTAGAGTGGGCAGTCGTCCACATATTGGTGTATTGCGCGACTGCGCTTGAGGCGTAAATATCTACAGTGCTCTTGTAAATCACATCTACCGTTTCAGACGAGAGAGACAAAATAGACTGGGTATCTTGAACTATCTCTGCCGCGCCTCGTGACGCTTCCGCTACTTGGCTTGAGACCAATTCAATATTGTCTCCCGCTCGATTCGTGCTGCCTTCAATGCGTTCAACCAATCCCGAAATTTCACTGGCGGCTTCATTGGCTCTACCCGCCAATGAACGTACTTCATCCGCCACTACCGCAAAACCACGTCCATGCTCGCCAGCGCGCGCCGCTTCAATGGCAGCATTTAACGCCAGTAAATTCGTTTGCTCGGATATCTGGTGGATAATACTAATAAACTGAGTGATATCGCTGGTAAGTACCTGAAGAGCTGCGACGGTTTCTTTGCTCGTTGCCGCTGACTGAGAGACTTCATCCAACGACTGATACATAGCATGCAACTGCTGCTGTGTGCTTTCAAACACGCCAAGATTAGCCTGCAACTGATCACTTTGAGCGATAAGTTGGTTATTGGCCTGTTCAATATTGGCGGTGGTGGAGATCAGTTGCGTCGTCACGCTATTTAAGAATCGACGCGAACGGGTTTTCTGCGAAGACAACTGCTGCTCCAGCCGCTCGATAGTTTGCTCACGAAGCGCCAACTCTTGCTGCAATTGCTCAATCTGGCAAGCGAAAGTGTCCGTCTGTTGTTTTTGCTGTTGCAACTGCTGCTGAGTGTTTAGTAACTGTTTTTTGGATGCAAACATAAATCATGACCACTGCGGTTCTTGTTATTCTTTATTAACGTTAGCATTGAGGTGCTAAATAGAAATGGACTAAAGAGTAAGTTGTGATTAGTGGCAGTGGGTATACCCCGATTAGGGTATGGACGGGTGAGCGCCTTGCGGCGATTTATCGACTTAAATGGCTATCACAAAAAAGTGACTCTCTTCCTCAAAAGGAAGAGAATCTAATGACTATTTCTTGTTTTGACGCGCTTCAAACGCAGCCAACTGTTCAGGTGTTGCTTTAGGTTGGTGGTTGGTTTTCCACTCATCATAAGTCATACCGTAAACACGCTCTCGGGCATCATCGATGTCCAGCGCCAATCCTTCATTTTCAGCTTCTGCTTTATACCATTTGCTAAAACAGTTACGGCAGAATCCTGCAAGAATCATAAGATCGATGTTCTGCACATCTTTGTTTTCATCAAGGTGAGTCAACAGCTTACGAAATACCGCCGCATCCAGTTTATCTTGCTGCTCTTGAGGAAGATCTTTGTATTTAAATTCAGCCACTTTACTTTCCTTATTGATTGTTTTTGTACTCAACAATCCTAACCAACAAACAAAAAAATGCCCAGTCGAAACTGAGCATTTTATGAGACTAATTGAAACCTGATTTTAATTTAATCTGTGGTTTTAGCTGTCGGTTAACTCGCCATGGCTGGTTCGCGCTTTGACGTCGTGACTCAGCGCTTTATTGAGCTCAGCTTCAACATGCCCTGGCGCTTTGGTCTTAGCAGAGATAAGTCGATACATCGCTGGGATTACAAACAAGGTCACTAAGGTAGCGAAAGCCATACCAAAGAAGATTACCGTACCCACTGCGACTCTACTTTCATAGCCTGCTCCAGTAGACAGAATCAGCGGAATTGCCCCTGCGAGCGTGGTAAATGCCGTCATCATGATTGGTCGTAAACGTCGTGCTGAAGCATCGATAATGGCTTTTTCAAACTCAACACCTTTATCACGTAACTGGTTGGCAAATTCTACAATTAGGATGCCGTTCTTGGTCACCATACCAATCAACATGATCATGCCGATCTGGCTGTAGATATTCAGTCCTTGCTGCATGATTACCAGACCTAAGAAGCCACCAAAAACGCCCATAGGTACGGTAAACATTACCACGAGAGGGTTTACGAAGCTTTCAAACTGAGCGGCTAGTACGAGATAAGCCACCAGCAAAGCCAAACCAAACACGACTAAGATACTGGATTGGTTTTCTTTGAAATCTTTCGATTCCCCCGCATAACTTACCGAGATATCACCAGGGAGCATTTCCACAGCTTGTTGGTCCATGAAATCGAGTGCTTCACCTAATGTGTAACCGTCCGACAAGTTGGCTTTAATGGTAATCGATTTTTGCTTATTGTAGTGTGACAAACGAATCGATGACGCCACTTCTTCGATGGAAGTCACCGCATCCAGAGTAACCAACTCGCCGGACTTAGTTCGCATATAGATCTGACTTAAATCATTGGCGTTATTGAAGTTATTCTCATCACCACGCAGATACACGTCATACTCTTCACCGCGTTCTACATAGGTGGTTTCACTTTTACCACCAAGCATGATCTCTAACGTATCCGAGATATCAGACACACTAATGCCCAACTCCGCGGCACGCTCACGATCAATCGTCACAACAAGTTCTGGCGTTTTCTCAGAATAGTCGGTACTTGCCCCTTCCATAAACGGAGACTGTTCCGCTGCCAACTCTAGTTTATCCGCCCACGTCTGTAGCTCATGATAATCCGAACCACCAATAACAAACTGGACAGGTTCGCTCGACCCACCTCGGAAACCCGGCATAAATGGGAAGACACGGACGTCGGCAATACCCGCCAAAGACTTTCTCACCACATTGAGAGATTCTTGTGCCGTGATATCACGATCATTCCAATCCTCTAAAATCATGATAACAAAGCCCGTTTGGTCACCCGCATTACCACCAAACGCAGGCGATTGAATACTAAACGACTTCAAGAAACCTTGCCCTAATAGGGGCATAAGGCGTTTCTCAACGATGTCCATATTTGCAGCCATACGGTTATAACTGGTTGCATCGGCACCACGAACGAAGGCAAAAATAACCCCACGGTCTTCTGACGGTGTTAATTGGGCAGGGACTTGTTGCATCAATTGGAAACTACCGCCTATACAAGCCACGATGATAATTGGTGCCATCCATCTCAATTTAAGGGCTTTAACCAAAGCCGCTTTGTAGCCGCGCTCAAGCTTTCTAAACCCCTTGTCGACAAACTGAGTAAAGCGATTCGGTTTAACATTGGCTTTTAGAATAGTGCTCCCCAACACCGGCGTTAGCGTTAATGCTATCAATGAGGAGAAGATCACCGACATCGCCAGTAATACCGAAAACTCAGTAAACAGCAACCCGATCATGCCATCCATAAACGAGATTGGCAGGAACACCATCACCAAAACCAGTGTAGTGGCAATAACGGCAAACCCCACCTCACGCGTCCCTTTATAGGCCGCTAATAGAGGTGACTCCCCTCTTTCGATATGGTGGAAGATGTTTTCGACTACCACAATGGCATCATCGACCACCAGACCGATTGAAAGGATCAGTGCCATTAAGGTAATTAAGTTGATTGAGAAGCCAAAGAAATATGCCGCGATAAAAGACGAGATAAGCGACACTGGAACCGTCACGGCTGGAATCAAAGTAGCTCGAGCTTGGCCAATAAAGATGTAAAGAACGAGGATAACCAAACCGCCAGTAATAAACAGTGTGTTATACACTTCTGAAATCGAGCGATCGATAAAGACGGTAGAATCGTAGTCAATCGCCAGTCTTGTTCCTTGTGGAAGGAACTGCTGCATGCGCTCCACTTCTTTATGTACTAAGTCAGCGACTTGTAGCGGGTTTGCATCAGATTGCGGCACAATCCCCATACTAACGTTAACAACGCCATCACTCTTAAAGGTCGAGTTTTCGTTTTCTGCGCCCACATAAACATCAGCGACATCTTTTAGGTAGATAGGCGTATTATCACTAGCGCGCTTAACTACCAAATATTCAAAATCGACAGGTGTATTGTAGGCGCGTGCGGTACGCACTGACATCACAGTGGCATCGTTTCGAACTTCACCCCCTGGGCTTTCGATGTTTTCGCTGCGTAGCGACGAGGTAATATCTGACGTTGTCACACCGCGACCAGCCATATAGGCAGGCTTAAGCTTAATGTACATCACCTGATACAAGCCACCCGAAATGTCCACCGAGCTAACGCCAGAGATAAGACTGAAACGGTCGACCAAAACACGGTTCACATAATCAGTAAGCTGAGTGCGGTCCATCTCTGAAGAACTAAGATTGATATAGAGTGACGCTTCACCACTACCATTGTTCTTAAACACCAGAGGGTCATCCGCCTCATCCGGAAGTGCACGTTGGGCACGGGCTACGGCATCACGAATGTCACTGACACCGGTATTCAAGTCATAGCCGAGTTCAAATGTCACAGTAATACGTGACATGCTGTTTCGCGTGGTTGACTCTATTTCATCAATACCACTGATACCAGAGAGCTGGTCTTCAATAACAGAGGTGATTTGACTCTCAATGATAGTGGCCGATGCCCCTTCATAACGAGTAGAGATAGAAACGACTGGGTTTTCAATGTCCGGCATTTCACGAACGGCGAGTTTACTAAAGGAAACAATACCGAACACGCAGAGCAGCAAGCTCAATACGATTGCCGCTACCGGACGTTTAACAGAAACATCAGATAACAACATTAGCTCGCTTCCTTGTCATTGCCCGCTGGCTTGTCACCGGTGCGACCTGCTGTCGGCTCTGATTTCACTTCTTGAACCGAGGCACCATCACGCATATTTACGATACCTTGAACCACAATACGCTGGCCGATTTCTAAACCCTTTTCAATCACCACTTGGTTGCCAACGCGCGCACCTAAGAATACTTCCGTGCGATGTGCCTTGTTGTTTTCATCAACGACGTAAACAAAACGTTTGGTACCCGAATATTCCAGAGCCTGTACTGGGATAATAGGTGCTTCAATTGGAGGGAATTCCATTCTAGCTTGCGCTAGCATGCCCGGTTTTAAACGGTTCTCATCGTTTTCAAAATGAATACGAACTCGAAGGTTGAGGGTTTCCTGATTCACTCGGGTATCGATTGCAACCACTTTACCTGTGAAGATACGTGTACCCCACGCTGATGTTCTGGCGGTTACATCCATGCCTTTTTCAAGCATAGGTAAGTAGTGTTCAGGAACTTGGAGGTCGAGTTGCATCGTCGAGAGGTCATCTAAAGTCAGCAGTTCAGTACCCACACTGACCAGCTTTCCTCGGCTGAAGTCAATTAAGCCCACTGTTCCCGTGAAGGGCGCTTCGATATAGAGATCGTTGAGGTTGGCATTGGCCGCATCTAATCGAGCGTTACCAATTTCTACTGCGGCTTTCTGAGCATCAATTTCGGTTTTAGTAATCGCATTACGATCCACAAGGCGCTCAAACTCGGCAAGAATACGTTTTTCATCACGAACGTAAGCTTTAGCTTCCGCCACCGCTGCACGTGCTTTATCATCATTCAACAGCACCAACGGCTGACCTTTTTCAACTTTTTGGTTCGCTGTGACTTTGATTTCGTTAACAATACCATTGACTTCCGAGGCGATAATAACCGACTGATCCGCTTCTAACTTGCCAACTAATGAGAGAGATTGAGAAACTTGATGGATGGCAACAGGTTCAGTCACTACTGAGGTAGCCTTGGAGCCAACGTTCCTTTTGGCGAAGGTTGCTGGTGAAGCACTAAGAATAGACAGTGCCAGCAAACCGATTATTGTTTTGTTTTTCATCGTGTTTGTCTTCAGTGTAAAAACTACAGATAGTGTAGCGAGTAATACGAGGAATAACGTCAAGAAGTGTAAATGTATCCTAAAGAGATTATTTACATTTGATGATCATCTATTTAGAAACCATCCACGTACAATCAATGTAACACCGCGCTGGTTAATAAATAATGACTAAAAACACGCTTTTTAAGCGTCTTTGTCCAAAAAGGCACCATTCAATTCAAAATCCTCAAAAAAGGGTTTACAGCTATGCGCAGTTTGTTATGATGCGCTCCGCACTTGAGTGATGTGTTGGGAAAACATTAAACAAGTATAAAAACTCCTGGGGGGGTTCCCGAGTGGCCAAAGGGATCAGACTGTAAATCTGACGGCACTGCCTTCGATGGTTCGAATCCGTCCCCCCCCACCATATTCTGTTTAGTTGTTATTAACGGTTAAACAAACTTGAAGCACTGCGTTGGGAAAACGGTGAAACAAGTATAAAAACCCTGGGGGGGTTCCCGAGTGGCCAAAGGGATCAGACTGTAAATCTGACGGCACTGCCTTCGATGGTTCGAATCCGTCCCCCCCCACCATATAAACGAAAGCCGACTCAGTGAGTCGGCTTTTTTGTTATTGTCACTTTGTATTGCTCACACCATTACCTACCAACCTATTTTCGAGTTTACTTCAGACTCTAAATCTCACGCTGATATAAATATGCATTTGAGCAAACGTCATGAAGCACCGCAAAATCTTTGATCTTTTCTATTTGCTCGAATTGGTTATTCTCAAGCACTTTTTGTGATGCCAAGTTTGACGTTAATGCGTGCGCTTTGAGGGTTTTCAGGCTGGTAGTTTTTTTTGCGTAATCTATGAGCAGTGATAAGGCAGAACTGGCGATACCTTTTCCTGCATGGGATTCGCCGACTCGATAACCCACTTCAGCATGAGTCATGTCGGTTTCAGAGACATTGAGATTAATTCGACCGCAAATCTCTCCTTCATTGTTACGAATGAGCATTGGGTAGCAAAGAATCGCTCTATGAAACAGTATCTGTTCACGAATATGTTCTTCCACACCTTGTTGACTGTAGAAACCGTCGTCCCTCGGAGGAATATGCTGCTCAAACCACGCTTTGTTCTGCCGCTCAAACAATAACAAAGCGTGACAATCTTCCAGCTCAACAAGCGATAGGGATATGTCCATATGGGCTAATAATCCTTAATATTTGTGATTGCGCATCCAACTCACAAATCCAACTCACAAAACCAGCGCGAAAGTCTGTTTAGAAGACTTCATTAACATGGAAATAGAATGTACCGCCATGTTCACCGTAACCGATATCCGCACGCACATTAACCTTGTCTTTGATCTTTAAGCGCAAACCAGTACCAGCACTCGCCAGAGTTTTGTCCCAAAGCCCTGATACATCATCGGCAACGGTGCCAGCTGCCCCCCAAAATACGACACCTACTCGCCAATACACTGGTAAGCGGTACTCAACTTGTCCCATCATCATCTGATTATCACGGTAACGACCAAGTATGTAACCACGCATAGCATCAGCACCACCAAGATCAGGCAGTTGATTCCATGGCACATCCCCAGAAGTTAAGTTCGCTTGTACTTGCCAAGCCAGTAATCCTGGCATAGGTGACAACGAATGGTACTGTGATGCTTTCAGTGAGTATTTACCAAAATCTGCTGAGTTAGTTGCATCATGGTAATAACCGATATCCGCTTGCAGTAGAGTTCCCTTAGAAGCATTGGTCACATTATCACGTGTGTCATAAACGTTAGATAAAAACACACCGTAGCTGGTGTTATCGGTTAGCTCATCGGCAAGATAGTCAGCAGCCTGATTATCAAATTCCTTTTCATGAGGGCGCACTGATTTGATGTTACCGCCTAAACCCAAGAAATAGTCACCTTTCACTCTAGTGAGCCATGTAGGCTTAATATCGATAACTTGCTCTTTAAAGTTGACCTTATTGTCGTCCTGCTGACCATTCTCATAGCCTCGACCATAATAAACCGCTGCATCATCAAACACTTTTATATCGGTAAAAATACGGTCGTTACCCGAATTGTAAAAGTGCTTGTTACTGAACGTAATCCCCATAGAACCATTAGTCGAAGCGTAAGGATTGATCACCAAAGACGAAGGCTGTCCCGCCCCCTCTGAGAGGTCACCATAGAGGCCGACATACAAAAGACCAAGACCTAATCCTTGTTCTGGGGTATAGAACACGGCAGGAATATAGCTAGAGTTAAGCCCTTGTTGAGCATCATAATCTTGTTCGGCACCAAATATGCTCAGCACATCATCCAGAGTGTCAGTCGTTGGATTAGGTGTTGCTTCAAATAAAGGAACTACTTGCTCTTCAGCATGTAATGTAGTCGCAGTCGCTAATGAAGCACAAAGTACAAGTGCAAATCTAGAAAATGTCTGTTGCATCGATAATTTATATGAGTTCAAAAAGAAAGGTCGAATTATAAAATAAAATAGCGCCAACATTGTGAAATTATTAACTCAAAATACAAAAAAACCGCAGTGGTCAGACTGCGGTTTTTAACATGATATTGAGGTAATTAACCTTGAATACCGACGATAAGCCATGGCGCGTTAGGTACAGTAAGATCGCGCTCTAAGTGCCAAATATCTTCGATATCCTCTTCGATGCTTTCTACAGCATCACGGTAACGACCCGAGAACTGCAAGCTCAGCTGTGCTTTGTTTGCATCGAAGTCTGCGCGAACAATTTCCGCATCTACGTACATAACGTCAGTATGCTGCTCGCCTTCTAACTTAGCACGCTCAGCTATTAGGTCTTGCAATAGGCTCGGTGATACATACTCTTCGATGGTATGAAGTTCGTTATGGTTCCATGCACCTTGCAGGATTCGATAGTGTTCACGCGCACCATTTAGGAATGCTGCTTGATCGAAACCCGGTGGGTAGTTATGTGGGATATCGCTGTGACCTGCAGCACCAAAGCCACCCGTCGCTGCACCACCGTTTTGTGGCTGCTCGAAGTTTTGGAAGTTTGGTTGCTGCTCAAACTGATTGCGCGTGTTGCCACCGAACGCCGGCTGCTGTCGCTGCTGATTCATGCTACCTTGCTTGGCACCAAGCATCCCTCGCATAAACTTGAAGATTACGAATGCAATCAGGCCAAAGATTAGGATGTCCATGAAGTTGATGCCTTCAAAGGCACCACCAAAGAACGCCGCTAACAAACCACCAGCCAATAGACCGCCTAGAAGACCGCCCATCAAACCTTTTTTGCTGCTACCAGCTTTGTTTTGATCCTGTCTGCTGATGTTATTTGTGTTCTGTTGCTGTTGTTTCGGAGCTGGAGCTGTTTTAAAGCTCTTACCGAATGATTTACCGCCACCGAACTTCTTCGCTTCAGCTACCGGATTCACCGCTACTGCAAGAACAAGCAGAGCGACGAAAGAAAATAAACGTTTCATTCTAGACCTTTAGTTATATTGTTACGTTAAGTCGTAACCACTATACATGAACTACGACCCATCAAGCATAATATACTGAGCTTAGCATTAAAGGAATCACTCTGATGCCTCGACATGTTTCAGAATATTGCACGTATGTTACGAGCTAGATAGAACTGCATTCAAAACTATGCGTAAAGCCTGCAATACAAGGCTTCATTAGTTGACGCTTAAACATGACACCTCTAAAATAACGAACCGTGTTCAATTAACGATGCGCAACCATGGCCCGCAGAAACGATCATACCAGGGAAGAGCTTGTTGAGCTTACGCTCACGACGGTAAAAGACTACCTTAGCGAAAACTCTTATCACACGCTTAGCCTTCGGAAGATTGCCACTCTGATTGGTTATGTTCCCAGCACATTAGTGAATGTATTTGGCAGCTATAACTTGCTACTGCTGCACGCTGTCGCTCGCACTTTAGATGAACTGTCACAGGAAGCAAAAGCGGTTGTGGATGAAGCTGACAATGTCGAAGAGGCCTTATATGCTCTCGCAAGTTGCTATCACGAGTTTGCCAAGAAATACCCATATCGTTGGCAGTTGATTTTCGAACACAACATGAACGGTGATACGCTTCCTGAATGGCAATCACAACGTATCGACGGTATGACAGGCATGCTGGAGAGCTTGCTTTCAGTCTATAAACCGGAAAAGTCTCACTCAGAAGTCCTTCGTGCCAGTCGCGTACTTTGGGCTGGTGTTCATGGCATCACACTGCTCAGTGTTGACGACAAATTCTTTGCTTCAGAGCCCGTCGATGGCGATGAGCTAATCAAAGATCTAATCTCAAAGTATTTACAAAGCTGGTAATCAAAAGGAAAGGTAATGCCACATACGAAATCTGCGTCTCTGTTATCTCAAAGGCGCTTTCTGCCCTACTTTGTGACTCAGTTCTTTGGCGCTTTTAACGACAATATTTTTAAAAACGTTCTATTGTTGTTTGTCGCATTTGCAGGACCGCAGGTTCTGCCAATCTCAAGTAACCTGTTTATTAACTTAGCGGCCGGTCTATTCATTTTGCCGTTCTTTCTGTTTTCCGCCTCAGCTGGTGTACTTGCCGACAAATACGAAAAGTCATGGTTCATCAGAAAAGTAAAGCTGGCTGAGATTGCAATTATGTGTCTCGGCGCAATTGGCTTTATTACTGAAAGCTATGGCATTTTATTATTGTTGCTGTTCTTAATGGGCACACAGTCCGCGTTTTTTGGCCCGGTGAAGTACGCGCTTCTGCCGCAACAACTGAAACCGAACGAACTATTGTCCGGCAATGCATTAGTTGAAACAGGAACCTTCCTTGCTATCCTGTTGGGTACCTTAGGCGCAGGTATTATAGCTTCAGCAGAAAGCGCAAAATACGTTGCTGCTGGCTGCGTAGTGTTATTTGCCTTGGCTGGCTACATTTCAAGTCGCTCTATTCCAGAGGCCCCTGCGGCTGCGCCGGATCTAAAATTTCGCTGGCAACCCGTAAAGCAAACTAAAGAAACACTTAAAATTGCTCACCAAGACCGCGTGGTATTTCAGTGTATCATGGCCATTAGTTGGTTCTGGTTCTTGGGTGCGGCCTACCTAACGCAATTTCCGAATTTCACCAAAACACATTTAATGGGCAATGAAGCGGCCGTTTCATTCCTACTTGCACTTTTTTCTGTAGGCATCGCACTCGGGTCTATGCTGTGCGACAAGATGTCTAAGAATCGCATTGATGTCGGTATCGTACCAATAGGCAGTATTGGCATTACCATTTTTGGTGCGCTGATGGCTATTGCGGTTCCATCAAATCTGCCTCAATTTACTTCATTCGGCGAGTTTATTTCCCACTCTAGCTTATGGCCTGTATTTGGCTATCTATTGTTATTAGGCATGTCCGGTGGATTGTTTATCGTCCCTTTGTACGCGCTGATGCAACAGCAAGCTAAAGAAACTGAACGTGCTCGAGTGATCGCTGCTCTCAATATCTATAACTCGCTATTTATGGTTGGAAGTGCAGTTTTAGGTATCGTAGGACTGTCCGTGTTGGAACTCACCATTGTCGAATTGTTCCTCGTGCTGGCACTGATGAACTTTATGATGGCGACCTACCTATTTTTGCAAGCTCCTATCTTTGTGGTTCGTTTCCTTATCTGGGTACTCACAACTATCATGTACCGTATCACCCATAAAAATATGCATCACCTGCCCGAAAAAGGCGGGGCCTTGATTGTCTGTAATCATGTGAGCTATATGGATGCGTTAGTGATGAGTGCTGCAAGCCCAAGACTCATACGTTTCGTCATGGAAGAAGACTACGCAAACTACAAACCTGTTCGTCGCTTTTTACGACGCGCCGGAGTCATACCTATCTCTTCCAACCGAAAGGGTTCCATCCGAAGAGCGTTTAACGATATCGAACAAGCTTTAGCGGAAGGAGAAATTGTATGCATTTTCCCTGAAGGACGTCTAACCTCAGATGGTGAGATGAATGAGTTTATGCGGGGTATTGATATTGTCCTGCGCCGTTCCCCAGTACCTGTCATCCCTATGGCGTTGAAGGGATTATGGGGAAGCTATTTCAGTCGACACAAAGGTCGTGCTTGTAAAGGGCTCCCAACTCGCTTCAGAGCTAAGTTGGAATTAGAAGCCGGCGCACCAGTAGCACCGGAAGATGCATCAAGTGCAACGATGTTCGAAAAAGTCGCAACACTTCGTGGCGATTATCGCTGATCACCTCGGATGGCCTGATAAGTCTATATCGACATTGTTCATATCAAAACAACAAGCGTTTAGTTTTACTGAACGCTTGTTAAGAAATTTTAGGTTTTGTTGATCTAGCGAAATTCATACAATTCCTTTATGTGGCGAGAAAATTCTCGCCTTTTTATTAAAGGTACTCCATGTTCACCCAGTTACGCTCATACCCTCTGTTTTTTCTCGCAATTCTTGCCTGCCTTACTCCCTGGGTTTCCTCGCCAATAGCGCTGATACTTGGCTTCTTTTTGACAACTTTCAGCCTAGTGCCAACCACGCTGCCATTAGCAAAGTTCACTAAAAAGTTGCTCGCCTACTCCATTATCGGATTAGGTTTTGGTATCCACTTAGATCAAGCTATGCAAGCCACCAGCGATGGGATTGGAATCATCGTTGTAACTATAGTTGGCACGCTAGTCATCGGTTGGTTCTTGGCACGCCGCATGGGATTGGACAAACAAACGGGTTACCTCATTTCATCAGGTACTGCCATCTGTGGTGGTAGTGCTATTGCAGCGGTTGCACCCGCTATTAACGCGGATGATGAGAAAATCGGTATCGCTCTTGCCACTGTATTCGTACTTAACTCTGTTGCCTTATTCGTGTTTCCCGTCATTGGTCATGCGTTAAGCCTCGACCAACATACTTTCGGTACATGGGCCGCTATAGCCATCCATGATACGTCATCCGTGGTCGGCGCTGCTTCCGCTTATGGTGAGGAAGCACTCACCACGGCAACGACGCTCAAACTGGCCCGTGCGCTTTGGATCATTCCTGTCGCCCTAGTCAGTGCAGCTATTTTTAGCAACAAGCAAAATAAAATTACTATCCCTTACTTCATTTTATTTTACTGTGTTGCGATCTTGGTAAGCGACTACTTACCTCAGTTTGAGGTGGTATATCAGGGGATTTTTGATGTTTCGAAAAAGCTGCTGGTAGTGTGTCTGTTCTTGATTGGTTGCAGCATCTCAATTGAAAAGCTTAAACAGGCAGGAAGTAAACCGATGGTGTTTGGCGTTACGATGTGGTTGTTGATTTCGGCGACTTCTCTAGCTTGGCTAACGCTCGTTTAGTCTCAGGGTCTGTTGTTTGTCCTTGTTTTACATTGAAGAACAACACTACGGTCAACAAAAACGCTGTCAGTTCCGCAAGCGCTCTTGTCAGTCCATCTGTTGAGAAGGCAAGCGCCAGTTGAAGGGCAATTGCGATAACCAGTAATTTGTTCATTCCATAGGCTCACTGTTTTTCCATGTCTCATATTATGGTGAGCCTATTGGGTAATGAAAATTCAGTTTTGGACTATGAAATAACTACATAATTGGATTGATGCTGCGATAGCCACTTTTTCACCTCAGCACGTGAGACTTTAATTCCCGATGGTGAAAGAGACTCTGGCAATAAGAAATACGCAATCGGCTGTTTGAATCTTGGTAACGAATCCGCAAGTTTTCGCCGCTGTTCAGAGACCGTCGGCAATGCAGTTGACTGCACTACCGCAACACATCGCGCCCCATATTCTTCATCTTCTACCGCAACTACAATGCTCTGAGTAATCATTGGCTGTGCATTGAGAGCAGCTTCGACCTCCTCGCAGTGTACGTTTTCGCCACCTGAAATAAACAGATTGTCAGCACGACCAACCACTCTAAGCTCATCGCCATTGACCCACTCTCCGAGATCTCTGGTATCCAGCCATTGCCCTTCCAACGCCAGTGGCAGAATTTGACCTTGCCAATAGTAGCCTTTGGCTAAGGTCTCACCCGACACAAAGATACGATTGCCACTTAACTTTAGCTCTCGTCGCGGAAGAATATGCCCCGATGATGGCCACTCATCAACCGATTTAGCGGTCACTGTCGAAGCAGTTTCTGTCATACCATAGCCCATCCATGCATCGATCTGTCGGGCTTTTGCTTGTTGGATTAGTGACAAAGGAATGTGGCTACCACCGAGTAGTACTCGCACTAACTTAGTCTGCCATTGATTATCAACAATCCGTTTAAGCTGCGTAGACACCAGCGAGGCGTGACTTACATCTGAGATGTCTTTGCAAAAGTCACCGCTAGCAATTTTGAGTGTCGCACCAGCTTGTAGCCAACGCCAAACAATACCCAACCCAGAGACATGGTACATGGGTAGGCTCAATAACCAACAGTCTCCAACACCGAAATGAAAACGCTCGAGCAAGCCACTAGCAGAGGCTATGTGTTGCTCTCTACCATGAACAACGGCTTTTGGGCACCCTGTTGAACCAGATGTGAAAATGATGGAGGCTATATCAACATTTGTAGGGGCCAACGACTGTCGCGATGCAGTCCCTCGAGAAAGGAAGCACAAACTTGGTGGCAACGTCGAGTTACTACAATCCCAAACCACAGCACGCTCACCTTCTAGGTATAGAGAGGACAGTTTGGCTTCAAGTAACTCACTTGACTGCTCGGCAATAATCGCAGGCACCGCGCCATGAGTAAGGCAAGCAAGGTAAGCGAAGACTAACGTTTCCTCGGCACGACCAATTAGACAAACGACCTGACCTTGAGTAATGGCATTATCAATAAGCAACTGTCGATATTGATCGACTTGTTGTTTTACATCGACCCACGTTAGTTGGCGTTGGGGTGTAATTAAGGCTATGTGGTTGGGAGCAAACTGAGCCCAGTGCTCCCAAAAGTGTGATGAAACCACCGACTAGCTGTCCACCGATTCAGATTGCCAAACCAAAGTTTGGTCCGCTAGACGCTCGACAGGAAGCAAGCAACCTGGCCACGGCGTTTCGAGTTGAGCACCGAACAGCTGCATGGTATCCAAACCAGGTGTTTCTGCTGGTATTTGCCAGTGAGCAAAGCGCGCTAACTGCCCAAGACCAATACTACTCTCTAAACTTGAGCTAATAACGACTTGAATAGCATGACTTCTTGCTTCATCGATCAAACGAATACATTTGTCAAAGCTGCCGATTAAGGTTGGTTTGATGATTAACGCTTTTACACCCGTTAGCTCTTTCACCGAAAAATCAGGTTCTTTGATCGCGGCCTGTAGTGTTTCATCCCAAGCAATAGCGATCCCCGTATCTATTGCAAACGACACACTATCACCAGGTGTTTGGCAAGGCTCCTCGACAAACGCGATACGTTGTCTAAGCGATGGGACAATGTGCTTGGCAAACTGCTTGGCTTTGTCCAAAGTCCATGCTTTATTGGCGTCAAGTCGCAGAGTGAGGTCTGGAATCGATTCGAGGAAAAGACTGACCAACATGCCATCTCTTATCGTTTCGTACAGCCCTACTTTGAACTTAGCAACCTTAGTGCCTTGCATGTTGTTCAATATAGGTATCAGTTCGTCCGGGTCGCCACTACACAAAGGAGCCGCACGATAATTGCCGGTTTGAGGAAGCGTGTGAGCAAGTTCCATTAATGCGGCAGACAAACCGAACGCGACAGAAGGCACGCATGCTTCTAAGTCTATGTCTTTGCCATTGACCCATTGCTCTAATTGGCTTTGCGCTTCTATTCCGGCTTGTTCAAACGTTTCTTGGCTGAATCCAGGTAGAGGGGCGATCTCACCTAAGCCTGTCTGGCCGTCTTCAGACAGTTCTACAATCCAACCGTCTCGATGAGTAAGTTTTTGTTCTCGAAGAATAACACCACTGTCCATAGGCAGACTGTAGCGGTAGAGTTTTGCTTGTCTCATAGTAGAGTCCCACTTCATAGGAAGTATACGTCGTCAACTAAAAATGAGAGAGTCGACGACGTTGAATACACCGTTGTTAGGCCACATTTCACTACAAGAGTTCCCAAATTACTTGAGCAAACTATCGATAAAATGTATCTAAATATGGCCAAACAAACATGACGCCAAGGCTGATAGTGCCTTGGAGCCGATGGTTACGGGTTTCTTGGGAACTTATTGAAGTCTGGACGACGCTTCTCATTAAATGCATTACGTCCTTCCTGACCTTCATCAGTCATGTAGAACATCATGGTCGCGTTGCCCGCTAGCTCTTGTAAGCCAGCTTGACCATCACAGTCAGCGTTCAGAGCGGCTTTCAAGCATCGAAGTGCCATTGGGCTATGTTGAAGTACTTCACGACACCAACGAACGGTCTCTTTGTCCAAATCCTCTAGTGGCACAACCGTGTTCACTAAGCCCATATCCAAAGCTTCTTGTGCGTCGTAGAAGCGGCATAAGAACCAAATTTCACGAGCTTTTTTCTGGCCAACGATGCGAGCCATATAAGACGCGCCCCAACCTCCATCAAATGAACCAACTTTAGGACCCGTTTGACCGAACTGTGCATTTTCTGCTGCAATCGTTAGATCACACATCATGTGTAGAACATGACCGCCACCAACGGCCCAGCCAGCTACCGAAGCGATAACAGGTTTAGGGCAAGTACGAATTTGACGTTGGAAGTCCAACACATTGAGGTGATGTGTACCTGAATCATCTTGGTAACCGCCATAGTCGCCACGAACACTTTGGTCGCCACCAGAACAGAAGGCTTTTTCACCTAATCCAGTAAGAATAATGACTCCAACACCCTCGTCGTAACGAGCGTCAGCCAGTGCTTTAATCATTTCGCTGACTGTTTTTGGGGTAAATGCATTGTGAACTTGTGGGCGTGCAATCGTGATTCTCGCGATGCCATCTTCAGATTTATGATATTGAATTTCTTCAAAATCGCCCGTTACGTCCGCCCAATTAACCGGTGCGTAAAGTTCTTCTTCTGTTAGTCCAACTGTTTTAGCCATGATCTATTCCAATTTTTCTTTTGGGTTTAAACCCATTTGTTCTAGATAACTCAGCAACACCGAGGCAAAAGCCTTAGGCTGCTCTTTGTGTACATTATGCCCAGCTCCCGCAATCACCTTAAAATCAAGGTTGCTATCTTGAGCTAGCGCAGTAAATTTTGTGTCTCGTTCACCCACGATATACAGAGGTCGATTACCGTTACTAAACCGAAGCTGCTGGATTTTTGGCAGCAGGTTAGGCTGGTGAGCTAGTGAAGTCGTCATCAGCATATGACTTAGCTTGTCACCAAGGTTAACACTACGTTTAGCAATCAAATCTTGTCTTTGCTCATGATTTAAGGAAGAAAACACCGGTTGTTGATACCAATCGCCCAAAACCTCTGCAATATCATCATTTTTGAAGCGATGCGCCCATGCTAAGTCATTTGCAAATCTATCCTGACGGGCATGTTCTGAGCACAGTCCAAAATTTCCACCTTCAATGACGACACCAGCCATCGTGAGTGGCAGCAGTTGATTATCTGCACCCTCATACTCGCAGAGAAAGTACATCGACAACCTAGCACCCAACGAGTACCCCACCAAAAAGGTGGGCACTGTAGCACTGAGGTTTTGTGTTTCAATACATTTTAGTATGGTTGAATGGATCAATCTGCAAACATCACTAAAACTTGTGCTTTGGATCGACTGACTTTGACCATGTCCCGGTAAATCGATAAACAGCTTGTTGTAGTTTGGAAGGTATTCACTAACGGTGTGAAAGTCGTCACCCGCCCCTAAAAAGCCATGTAAGAAAACCAACAGAGGCTTATCTTCAGTATGAGCTTGGAGGGACGCTGTGAACTGACTATTAAGCATGAGTCTGATAAGTACTAATGTCTTGACTTAGTTGGCGAATCAAACTTGCCACTTCGTCGGCAGCGGTAAGCACTTCAATCAATAGAGTGCCTTTCCCACTTAATAAATGATGTTGAATTTGTGTCTCTAAGTCTTCACGTGATTTAGGTGCGCAATACTGCAAACCAAACTGAGCCGCTGCATGTTCAAAGTTTAGGCCATGGGGCATTTGATAACAGCGCACTTTTTTGTCTTGCGGCACGGGTAACATATCAAATATCGCGCCCCCATTATTGTTAGTAACAACGACTACACAAGGTGCTTCCGTACGGCTAAAAAGAGACAGCGAATTCAAATCATAGAGCAGCGATGTATCACCCAAATAGAGCACCGTCGACTTACCTTTATCGCGATGAACACCATTGGCAGAAGCGACCAAGCCATCAATACCTGACGCGCCTCGGTTGCTATAAGTTTCGATGCCTAGCGGGTTAGTTAACATGTCCGCTAACCTTACGATAAGGCTATTACCCAAAAACAGACTAATGTCTAGCGGCAGTCGCTCAATGCTACGGGCAACATCAAATTCGGTCAGATGTGAGCGAGTAGGCATTAATGTCGTCACGAGTTGGGCATAAGATTTTAATTCATCTCCCCATCCGATATTCTTGCTGTGTTCCAAAGTTTCCAATGCCGACTTTAGCCATTGAGAGATCGACACCTGGCAATGTTTCAACGAGACGTGATCTGGGTTTAACCGATCGTCAAACTCACTCAGTACTAGGTAGTCACTTTGATGAGATTGCTGTTTTAGCCAAGCGTTCAACCTCTTCGAAACCAGCCTTGCACCCACTTGGAGTACGGTATCAGCACGTGAAAGCATGTCTGCAGCTTGTGCATTCTGAAGCCAAATATCATAACGCTGCCAATCGCCTCCCAAACCCGATTGAGGGTCGAGTAAAATTGGCCAACCTAACTTCTGCGCAAGTAACTTTGCTTGCTTGGCAATCGCGAGAGTTACACTGCCTACTACGATGACACCCTTTCTGTCACCAAGTCTTAATGCACTATGCTCTGCCGTATAGTCAGTAACGCTAACCGTATGATAGTCGACAAAGCAGGCGTTGCTATTTCGCCATTTAGCAATGGGTTGCAAATAGGCAGAGAACGAACGCTTATCGTCTCCACCATATAAGGGTTCAGGGAACGGACAGTTGAAGTGAATACTACCGCCACGCGCCTTTTGAACTGATAATGCGTGGTCAACAGTAGATAATATCCACGTTGGTGAAATCTGAGTTGTTGGCGATGGCAGATTAACGGTCTCCGTCACGTGTTGCGAAAAGATTCCAGACTGCACGATGGCTTGATTAGCACCACAATCGACTAACTCAATGGGGCGATCAGAGGTCAGTAAAACCAGCTTCTCTTTAGTCAACTTAGACTCAGCAACCGCAGGAAGTAAGTTAGCGACTGCAGTACCAGATGTAACAATGACAGCAACAGGTGATTGGCTTGACTTGGCAAGACCTAGCGCCAAGAAACCTAAACCACGCTCGTCAAAATGTGTGTGAACGGTCAACTCAGGGTGAGCAACGGCCTCAAGGGTAAGCGGGGTTGAACGTGAACCCGGAGCAATACATACGTGTCTGACCCCTTGGCGATAGAGTTCTTCTATCAGTATTTCCGTCCAAACCCTATTTAAAGCAGCTTGGTTGTGGCTCATGACGCAACACCTAAAGACGGTTGGTCAGAAATTAGACTCAATAAAGTGGACATCTTTTTATCCAACTCTTGCCATTCATGTTCGGCGATGGAACCAGGCACGATCCCCGCACCCGCGAAGAGTTGTAGCTCATCTTTGACCAATAACGCACTTCTAATCGCGACACAAAACTCTGCTTTTTCATGGCTAAGATAGCCCACGGAGCCAGCGTACCAACCACGTGCAAAAGGTTCATTCTGCTGGATATACTGAATTGCTTCTGCTCTTGGAAGCCCTGCAACTGCGGCGGTTGGCTGCAACGCTTGAAGCAATTGCACTCCGTTAATGCCCTTGTGCAAATGCGCCAAAATGTTTCTTTTTAGATGTTGAACTTTGCGCAGCCGAACCAAGCGAAGTTCACTTTCTAGATGCACTTGGTCTGAATGTGGCGATAGGCTTTGCAGAATATCATCTACAACGTATTGGTTCTCATTGATGTTCTTGTCATCTTGAGTTAGCCAATTGGCAAGCTCCATATCTTGAGCAGCATTACCACCTCGACCAATCGTCCCCGCCAAGGCTTCTGTCTCTAGCTCTTGCCCTACTCTTCGATAGAGGCGCTCAGGCGTTGAGCCTACAAATGCATGTCCAGGGGACAAGGCCATCAAAAAATGGAAGCTATGATGGTTTTGAGCATAACTTGCTTTGAGTAGCTGCGCAGGAGAAATAGAGTGCTTGAGATCAACGCAGGTTTTACGAGCCAAGACCACTTTTTTGAATTTGTCTTGCTGAATTCCTGCTAAAACATCATCAACCAAATCACACCACTGTGCTTTCTCTGGTGTATGACGCAATGAGACGATGTCACTCGCTAGCGGCGCGAGTTCTTTTGCATCAGCAACGAGTTGTTTCAAGGCTCTAATTGATACCTCTTTGCTCATTCCAATGTTAACCGCTAAACGCCATCCTTCATCGAAACGAATCAACTCGATTTGAGGTAAGAAAAAGAATGCCGACATACAACGACGGTTTTTGTCTGAATGGCCATCAAAAGAACGACCACCCCATACTCGTTGCTTTTCACTGAGAATCGTATAAGCAGGAGCCGCTTCTGAAAAAGTATGAAGCTGACCGAGTGCAACCACTTCTTCACGAGTATCTCTCGACTGCCAATAGAACTTAGGATAATGAGGCTGAGCGTCCAACCAGTCGATGCCATGAGTCTTTGGTGAACCCTGCAATTCTTGCTCTAGTCGTTTGGTGCCTTGTGGCGCACGCTCTAGTTTTTCAACAAGCTGAGTGATGGCTTTTGTTAAATGAGACAAATCAACCTCAAAACTGTAACTTTTAATCTTATATACACGAGATACTCTATTTATACCAACTACATAGATCAAGCAACACGCGCTTTAATTGTTCGCAATGTTAAGTGGCTCATTGCCACTGAATTCATATCCAATCTTTAATTTTCACTTTAGGCAGATTTTTATTCTTTCAAAAGCCAATTTAGTGTAATTTAGTAAAGAAATAGCCGTTTTTTTAGGAATATAGCAATGAAAAATATCGAGATGTCGTCAAAACTCGATAATGTCTGCTACGACATTAGGGGACCTGTACTCAAACATGCTAAGCGCATGGAAGAAGAGGGACATAAAATACTGAAACTCAATATCGGTAATCCCGCCCCTTTTGGTTTTGATGCCCCTGATGAAATATTAGTCGATGTCATCAGGAATCTACCTACATCTCAAGGTTATTGTGATTCCAAAGGTATATACTCCGCGCGCAAAGCTGTAGTTCAACACTATCAACGTAAAGGCATTCGTAGCCTAGACGTTGAAGATGTTTACATTGGCAATGGCGTTTCAGAGCTCATTGTAATGGCGATGCAAGCTCTGTTAAACAACGGAGATGAAATGTTAGTTCCCGCTCCTGACTATCCACTTTGGACAGCAGCGGTTTCTCTATCCGGTGGTAGCCCAGTTCACTACCTCTGTGACGAACAAGCGGATTGGTATCCTGACCTAGATGATATCAAGAAGAAAATCACGCCTAAAACTCGCGGTATCGTGCTTATCAACCCAAACAACCCAACCGGTGCGGTTTATAGTCGTGACTTCTTACTCGAAGTGATTGAAATTGCGCGTCAGCACAAGCTGATCATCTTCGCAGACGAGATTTACGATAAAGTCCTGTATGACGGCGCGACACATACCTCAGTTGCAACCCTAACTGAAGATGTACTCGTAATGACCTTCAATGGCCTTTCTAAGTCTTATCGCGTTTGTGGCTTCCGCGGCGGTTGGATGTTTATGACGGGCCCTAGGGAGCATGCCACTGGGTACATTGCTGGTCTTGAAATGCTTGCCTCGATGCGCCTTTGCGCTAACGTTCCGATGCAACACGCGATTCAGACCGCCTTGGGTGGCTACCAAAGTATCAATGAACTGATCTTACCGGGTGGGCGTCTATTGGAACAGCGAGATAAAGCCTACGAGCTTATTACCCAAATTCCAGGGATATCTTGTGTGAAACCCAAAGGGGCAATGTACCTGTTCCCCAAGATCGACACCAAGATGTACAACATCAAAGACGATCAGCGCATGGTGCTCGATTTTCTGAAGCAAGAAAAGGTTCTCCTCGTGCAAGGCACTGGTTTCAACTGGCCTAAACCTGATCACTTCCGCATCGTTACTCTGCCTCACGTAGAAGATCTAGAGATGGCGATTGGTCGATTTGAAAAATTCTTGGCAACATATAGCCAGTAACTCTTTCATAACACTGATATAAAGCCTATTCTTATTGAGCGCCGAATAAATAGTTCGGCGCTAGTATTAAGGGATTACGCGGTATGAAAGAAAGTCACTTTTTTGCTCACCTTGCTCGAATGAAACTGATCCAACGCTGGCCACTAATGCGTTCGGTTTCAACTGAGAACATCTCAGAACACAGTCTTCAAGTCGCCTTCGTTGCTCATGCTTTAGCCATCATCAAGAACAAGAAATTTGGCGGTAAAACCAACCCTGAACGAATCGCTATTCTCGCGATGTATCACGATACCAGTGAAGTGCTAACAGGTGATCTTCCAACACCAGTTAAATATTACAATCCTGAAATCGCAAAGGAATACAAAAAGATAGAGTCTGCGGCTGAACGAAAGCTGCTTTCTATGTTACCCGAAGAGTTTCAGGATGATTTCCGACCGTTCTTAATTTCAGAATACGCTTACGAGGAAGATACCCAAATCGTCAAACAAGCCGATTCTATTTGCGCATATTTAAAATGTCTTGAGGAGCTGAGCGCAGGAAACCATGAGTTTGCTCTCGCTAAAAAACGCTTAGACCAAACACTGCGTGAAAAGCAAACCGAAGAGATGGACTATTTCCTAAACACCTTTGCACCAAGCTTTGAGCTTTCTCTTGATGAAATCAGTTAGCCACCTTGAGGAATTGAGATGCCGTTAGAATCCATGCAAATTTGGCAAGCCCGACATAGTGATGAGCACAAACTCAGACGTAATGATCATCGCGACCCCTTTCAACGTGATAGGGCTAGGATTCTCCACTCCGCAGCGTTTAGGCGGCTGCAAGCTAAAACCCAAGTGCACGGTACGGGTGTCAACGATTTCCACCGCACACGTCTCACGCATTCGCTCGAAGCGGCTCAAATAGGCTCAGGTATCGCGGCTCAATTAAAACAAAAACAGCCAAAACTCGAGCCATTATTGCCTTCTGATGCACTCATTGAAGCACTTTGCCTCGCTCATGATATCGGTCATCCACCCTATGGACATGGCGGTGAAGTCGCACTCAACTACATGATGCGTGAATATGGTGGTTTCGAAGGCAACGCCCAGACGTTTCGTATCATCACCCAACTCGAACCCTATACCGAGCATCACGGGATGAACCTCACCCGCCGCAGTCTATTAGGGTTGCTTAAATATCCTGCACCTATCAGCCAAACTTGCGCCGACAAGCAACCTCATCCGGTGAGCAGCCAACGCCAGTTAAAAGCCAAAGATTGGGCTCCCGCAAAAGGGATATACGATAAAGATAAACCGCAGTTTGATTGGGTTATCGACCCACTGTCGGACAGCGACAAGTTGTTGTTGCAGACCATGCGATTTGAACAGTTGACGCCACTTCAACACAATAAAACGCAATTCAAATCTCTTGATTGCTCTATTATGGAGTTAGCAGACGATATTGCTTACGGTGTGCATGATTTAGAAGACGCGATTGTACTTGAGTTGGTGGACAAAGATATGTGGCAAGCGAATGCCGCAGCACAGCTTAAAACGCAAACCAATACTTGGCTCTCAGAACATATTGACTCAATCACTGAACTGCTTTTTTCAGGTAAACACTACGAGCGAAAAGACGCCATCGGGGGCATTGTCAACGCCCTACTAACTAGCATTGAAGTAAAGAAAGTCCCAGAGGTTAGTTTCAACAACCCTTTACTTCACTACAACGCCTATCTTGATGGTGATATGGAATGTGTCTTAGCAATTCTGAAACGATTTGTCAGTGAGTTCGTAATTCAAGTGCCAAGGGTACAAATTGTCGAGTACAAAGGCCAACAAATCATTATGGATCTTTTTGAAGCATTCAGCGCCGACCCTGAGCGCTTACTTCCTGAGTCAACACGCAACCTCTGGCGTAAAGCCAGTGGACAACAAGATAATGGAATGCGCGTGATTGCCGACTATATTTCCGCCATGACTGACGGCTATGCCCAAAAGATGCATCAACAACTGTTTGCAGCGCATTCGAATTACTAGTGACTAGAAAGGTTAAGCCTTATTCGTTGGAGTCCGGAGCGCGATAGTTTTTTTCATAAACACCTGAAGGCATTTGCTGAATCTGGAACTCTATCATTTTTTCAAATGCAACCAGCATAGCGTCGAAGTTCCGTTCAGGCTCTAACGTTTGAATAATATGATGGCCCGCTTCAACCGTGGATAGTGCATTAGGTGATGGTGCTTTGCGAATCCGATAATCGCCCTGCAAGGTCTCTGGCAATTTAACCAAGGGTAAAGCATGCAAATTCGTAGACAGTTTCCACATCTTAAACGCTTTCTTCCACGTTCCGTCGAGTAGAATGACACGCAAGTGCTTGTTAGATGCTGCGAGTTGTACTTGCGATAATTCAACGGAGTCTTCACCCGGATACAGCACCACAGACTGGTATGTATCATCAGCCAACAGATCATTAAGCGCTTGATGGGTCGAGAAGTTCTCGCCAATAAAAAGATGTCCGTTTGGCAATGACAAGGACAAAATTCGCGCCGTCCCAAGCGGGCGTTTTTCTTCACTTGGATGCTGCAAAATGATCAATTGTGTGTCACAGTGAACGGGTTGAATCCACTGACAAATACAAGCACGCTTAGCTTTTAGGCACTTGGGACAATATCGAGATATGGACACTTCTTTCGTCATAAGACTATTGCTGTTTTCTCTGCTTTGCGCACTGCTGCAAATTCCGAGCTTACAGTCCTTAGTAGAGTGGAACAAGCTAGCAATACATGCGGGTCAATGGTGGCGGATAGTATCAGGAAACTTCTCGCATACCAACTTAGTACACCTAGGCATGAACCTCTCAGGACTCTGGGTCATTTGCTACGTGTTTCGTCCTTCGTGGCGGTCAATGGTGGGTGTTACGCTAATTAGTGCGACGTCTATCGGTTTCGCTTTGTTGTTCACAAACTTAACGTATTACTTAGGCCTATCAGGAGTACTCCACGCTCTATTTGCTTATTGGGCGCTACAAGAGGCGCTGAGTGGAAGAAATTCAAGTTGGCTGTTGGTATTGGGTGTCATCGGTAAAGTCGCTTGGGAAAGCCTCTACGGCGCGTCAGAAGCGACCTCGCAGCTCATCGCGGCCCCGGTTGCGACACAAGCCCACGCAATAGGACTTGGCGTCGGCTTGGTTTTGGCATTCTCGGCAAACGCCTATCGTCGTAAGTTACAAGGTGATTCTTGAACGGTTCTTCTCTACCGTCGCTGCACCAATACCTTTTACTTGAGTCAAATCATCCGCCGATTTAAAACTCCCATGTTGATCACGATACTCCACGATATCTTTTGCTTTCTCCTCGCCAATACCTTTAAGCAGTTCCGCCAATTCTTCAGGGCCCGCTTGGTTGATATTGACCGTTATCTCTATCCCCTCTAGTTTCTTTGTTTCGGATGCATAGGAAAAGCTCACAGGGACAACTAACAACACTACTAACAGCCAGACGTTTTTTAGATACTTCATTTGAATTCCTTTTTCTCACTAAAAGTCGCCTTCCAAGATACCCAGAAAAAACAAGCTGAAAAGTTCTGTCTACAGAAAACAAAACGGACCGCGAATGCGGTCCGTTTTTATTAGCTTATCAGTTACAGAAAAACTGTGAGCTGAATTGCGTCATCGACTCAGTTAATGCTGTTATTCAGCATCAAGTAAATATTCGATGTCCGTATTTTTGCGCAGAATTGAAAGCACAGAAGCTAAGTCTTGTTGAGTTGCTTCACGCTCCATTTGAGCGCCAATTTGCTCGTTGTAAGCTTCGTTGTATTCAGAAGCAACTTTAGTTAGCTCAACAACAACAATGTTACCTTCCATATCTTTGGTCTGAGCGTAGGTCGCTGCGTTTTCTGCTGGCTTAGTCATTGCAAACACAGTGCCTGCTAATGGAGAGCTACGGTCGATAGCTTCCAGTTCTCCAAAGCTTAGGTTGTTCGCTTGAAGTGCGTCTTGCTTGCCTTCTTTTAGCTCGTTCACTAACTGAACACCCAAATCCATAGCCGCTTGCTCACCTTTAACTTTCGCTAACTGAGTTTCCACTTGCTCTTTCACTTCTTCAAGTGGCAATACAGTTTGTTCACGAACGTCATCGACACGAACCACAATGATATGCTCTGGAGCCACTTCCATTACTTCAGAGTTAAGGCCATCTTCTTTCACTTCTGGTGACTGAATCGCTTGCATCACTGCTGGCGTTTTCAAGATTTCTGGCGCATCAACTTGAGAAATGAAATCGGTAGTCACGACTTTCTGATTAACCGCTTTCGCTGCATCGTCCAGTGAATCAGGATATTCGAAGGCAACCTTCTCTAGCTCGTTTTGTAGGTTATAGAACTCATCTACCGCTACTTGGTCTTTAAGCTCAGCGATGATTTCGTCTTTCACTTCAGCTAAAGGCTTAGACTCAGATGCTTTGATAGCGTCAAGTTTAATAATGTGGTAACCGAAATCAGACTTAACTAAACCAGTTGTATCACCCACATTCTTAAGAGCAAATGCAGCTTCTTCAAAAGCAGGATCCATCACATCACGTTCGATCCAACCTAAAGAACCACCCTCTTCAGAGCTACCAATGTCTTCTGACTTTTCTTTCGCTAGCGTCGCAAAATCAGCACCGGCGTTTAGCTCATCCAAAATTGCTTGCGCTTTCGCTTCGTCATCGCCTTGAACCAAAATATGGCTCACTTCACGTTGCTCAGAAGTAGAGTATTTGTCTAAATGCTCGTCATAGTACTTCTGAACTTCATCGTCAGTGACTTTAACTTGATCTTTAAGTGCTTGAGCAGACAGCTCGATGTAAGCCACTTTGACTTGCTCTGGACGCGTAAACTGGCCTGGGTTCTCTTCATAATACTTTTGAATCTCTTCATCAGTAATTTGAGCTTTCTTAGAGAAGTCAGCAAGCGATAGAGTCAGCGTTTTGATGTCACGCGTTTGGGTTAGAAGCTTGCTTTGAAGCTCGATTTCGCTAGGAAGCGTAAACTCGCTGCCTTGCAATGCCGATAGTAGTTGGTTACGAACTAGGTCACGACGTAGGTACTCTGCAAAGCTGTCAGCACTGAAACCAGCACGGCGCAGCGTTGCTTGATAAATATCTTGGTCAAATTTGCCGTCATTTTGGAATTGAGGCATTTCAAGAATCATTTGACGGATTTGAGCGTCGCTAATACGTAGCCCTAGCGATTCGGCATGTTGCTCAAGCAACACGTCGTTAATCATACGATCAAGAACTGACTTACGGAAAGACGCTACGTAGCTTGGGTCACCAAGCAGAGTCGAGAAGTAATCACCAAGCTGAGATTGCATGCGATTGCGTTCGTTTTGATACGCTTGTTCAAACTCACCACGACCAATTTCTACATTACCCACTTTTGCCGCAGTATTGCCAATTCCGCCCGCGATGTAACTACCTACACCAGCAAACACAAAAGACAGAATAATGAGTCCTAAGATAATTTTAACCGCGATGCTATTCACGCCTTCGCGAATTCGCTCCATCATAATTTTATTACTCTCCAGATAGGAAGGGTTATCTTCTACTGCATCGGATAATATCAGAAAAAGAAATGCGCATCAGTAAGATGCGCATATTTAAAAAAAGTTCGACTTATTTTGTCGATTAAGCCTTACAAAAGCTTAATTTTCGCTCAGTTGACGCAAAGTTTGCGAGCAACTGTAACAAATGATTAGTTACAAGCGTCTTTAAGAGCTTTACCTGCTTTGAATGCAGGAACCTTAGCTTCAGAGATTTGGATCTCTTCGCCAGTTTTTGGGTTACGACCTGTACGTGCTGCACGAGTACGTACGCTGAAAGTACCGAAGCCAACTAGAGCCACTTGATCACCTTCTTCTAGAGTAGTGCTAACTGCTTCGATGAAAGCATCTAGTGCACGACCAGCTGAAGCTTTAGATAGATCTGCGTTCTCTGCGATTTTTTCCACTAATTGTGTTTTGTTCACTGTGTTTCCCCTTTATGTTACCGAATTGTTATTTTTTAAAAGGTAACGTTAGTTCCATTCTCGTAGTTGAAGACTCTAAGCCTTGTCTATCAAGGGCTTCAGAGTTACATAGCTAAACTTAGTGCTACAAAAAAACGCTGACAAGCTTTTTTTGCCTATCAGCGCATTTCTTTTACCTAAATTTGGAGCACATCACTATTTTACAGGTTCAAATGCCGCTCCAAGCGGTGCTCTCTCTAAAGCAACTTCAAGAACTTCATCAATCCATTGCACCGGAATCACCTTCAGATCCGCAATAACGTTGTCAGGAATTTCTTCCAAGTCACGTTCATTATCCTTAGGAATCAATACCGTTTTGATACCGCCACGATGCGCTGCAAGTAACTTTTCTTTCAGGCCGCCGATAGGTAGGACTTCACCACGTAGAGTGATTTCACCTGTCATTGCTACCTCAGCTTTCACTGGGTTACCGGTCAAGCTCGAAACTAAAGCGGTGCACATTGCGATACCCGCACTTGGACCGTCTTTCGGCGTCGCACCTTCAGGAACGTGAACGTGAATGTCACGCTTCTCGTAGAAGTCTGAGTTAATCCCTAGCTTCTCTGCACGAGAGCGTACAACCGTCATCGCCGCTTGAATTGACTCTTGCATCACATCGCCCAATGAACCGGTTTGAGTCAGCTTACCTTTACCGACCATCGCTTCCGTTTCGATAGTCAATAGGTCACCACCTACTTCTGTCCACGCTAGGCCAGTTACCTGTCCAATGCGGTTGCTGTCGTCAGCTTTACCATAGTCAAAGCGCTGTACGCCTAGGTATTCTTTCAAGTTGTCTTGATTTACCGTCACTGTCTTCAGTTTCGGATCAAGCAAGATGTTCTTAACCGCCTTACGACAGATTTTTGAAATCTCACGCTCAAGGCTACGAACACCCGCTTCACGTGTGTAGTAGCGAATGATGCCAATAATCGCAGAGTCTTCAATTTCAATTTCGTTCGGCTTCAAGCCATTACGTTGAACTTGCTTAGACACTAGGTGACGTTTAGCAATGTTCAGCTTTTCATCTTCTGTATATCCAGAAAGACGAATCACTTCCATACGGTCCAGTAAAGGCCCAGGAATATTCATTGAGTTAGATGTCGCAACAAACATCACATCAGAAAGATCATAATCGACTTCTAAATAATGGTCGTTAAACGCATTGTTTTGCTCTGGGTCAAGAACTTCAAGCAGCGCTGATGACGGGTCACCACGCATATCCGAGGACATTTTGTCGATCTCATCCAGAAGGAACAGTGGGTTTTTAACACCAACTTTCGACATCTTCTGAATCAACTTGCCCGGCATAGAGCCGATGTAGGTGCGTCGGTGACCACGGATTTCCGCTTCGTCACGTACGCCACCCAATGCCATACGAGTATATTTACGCCCCGTTGCAGCCGCGATTGAGCGACCAAGGGAGGTTTTTCCCACACCAGGAGGACCAACAAGGCACAAGATAGGACCTTTTAGCTTGTTGATGCGGTTTTGCACCGCCAAGTACTCAAGGATGCGCTCTTTAACACGCTCTAGGCCATAGTGGTCTTCGTTCAGTACTTCTTCCGCTTTTGCTAGGTTCTTTTTAACCTTAGAGCGCTTAGCCCAAGGAACACCTACCATCCAATCGATGTAGCTGCGAACAACGGTTGCTTCAGCGGACATCGGAGACATCATCTTAAGCTTATGTAGCTCTTGTTCGGTCTTCTCTTGCGCTTCAGCAGGCATTTTTGATTCTTCAATCTTAGCCTTCAGCGTTTCGAACTCATCAGGAGCATCATCTAAGTCGCCAAGTTCTTTCTGAATCGCTTTCATTTGCTCATTCAGATAGTACTCACGCTGAGATTTTTCCATTTGTTTCTTAACGCGACCACGAATACGTTTCTCAACTTGCAGTAAGTCGATTTCCGATTCCATTTGTCCCATCAAGAACTCTAAACGTTCAGTTACGTCAAGCAACTCAAGCACTTGCTGCTTATCCACGAGTTTAAGCGGCATATGAGCAGCGATAGTATCAGCAAGACGCGCCGCTTCATCGATGCCACCAAGAGACGTCAGTACTTCCGGTGGAATCTTCTTGTTCAGTTTGATGAAACCTTCAAACTGGTCGATTGCACTACGTACAATGACCTCTTCCTCACGCTCATCGAGTTCTGGCGTGATCAGATATTCAGCATCCGCTACGAAAAATTCTTCATCGCGGTAATTGTTAATTTTGGCACGCTGCTGACCTTCAACCAGTACTTTTACTGTGCCATCCGGTAGCTTGAGAAGCTGCAAAATGGTTGCAACTGTGCCTGTTGTGAATAGATCGTCAATTTTTGGCTCTTCAGTATCTGCTTCTTTCTGAGCCACAAGGAGTACTTGTTTGTCATTATCCATCGCCGCTTCTAAGCAACTAATGGACTTTTCGCGGCCAACAAACAAAGGAATCACCATGTGTGGATAAACAACCACGTCGCGCAGAGGCAATACCGGGATTTCTATACGCTCGGAACGTTCCAAGTTCATATTATTCTCTCTTCCGCTTAGTATTATTTTCAGTATATGGGGGCGTATTCGTTGGATTCAATAAAGAAATAAAAAAAGGAGGTATCAAATACCTCCTTTTTAACTCAGCTTCGCAAATTACTCGGCGCTGGCAACTTGATTATCGTTGTTTGTGTAGATAAGTAGCGGTTCTGACTCGCCATTTATCACACTTTCATCAATAACCACTTTGCTTACGTCAGTAGCCGATGGTAATTCGTACATCGTTTCTAGCAGCACACCTTCAAGGATTGAACGTAGACCACGAGCACCTGTTTTACGCTCCATTGCTTTCTTAGCAATCGCACGCAGTGCATCTTCGCGGAACTCCAACTCAACACCTTCAAGATCGAATAGCGCACCATACTGTTTGGTTAGTGCGTTCTTCGGCTCATTCAAGATTTGAATCAAGGCATCTTCATCAAGCTCGGTCAGAGTCGTTGTCACTGGCAAACGACCAATGAACTCTGGGATTAGACCGTACTTAACTAGATCTTCTGGCTCAACCTGGGTAAATAGCTCGCCGACCGTCTTAGTTTCGTCCTTTGAACGAACCTCTGCGCCGAAACCAATACCAGTACCAGTTGCAACACGTTGGTCGATCACTTTATCGAGACCTGCGAATGCACCACCACAAATAAACAGAATCTTAGAGGTATCTACCTGCAAAAATTCTTGTTGTGGGTGCTTACGACCACCTTGAGGTGGAACCGATGCAATCGTACCTTCAACCAGTTTTAGTAGTGCCTGCTGAACCCCTTCTCCCGACACATCACGTGTGATCGATGGGTTTTCAGCTTTACGTGAAATCTTGTCAATTTCATCGATATAAACAATACCGCGCTCGGCTTTTGCTACATCGTAGTCGCACTTCTGAAGTAGTTTTTGGATGATGTTTTCAACGTCTTCACCAACATAACCGGCTTCGGTCAATGTTGTTGCGTCGGCCATTGTGAATGGCACATCAAGGAAACGTGCAAGCGTCTCAGCAAGCAGTGTTTTACCACTACCCGTTGGACCGATAAGAAGGATATTACTCTTACCGAGTTCAACACCGTCTGCTGTTGTATCACCATTGCGCAAGCGCTTGTAGTGGTTGTAAACAGCGACTGAGAGAACTTTCTTCGCGTAGTCTTGACCAATTACATAATCATCGAGGTGCGCGCGAATGTCTCTTGGCGTTGGTAACGCTTCAGATTCCTTCTTCGGCAACACATCTTTGATTTCTTCACGGATGATATCGTTGCATAAATCAACACACTCATCGCAAATGTAAACAGACGGACCTGCGATTAGCTTGCGAACTTCGTGCTGACTTTTACCACAGAAAGAGCAATACAGCAGTTTACCGCTACCACTCTCTTTGCTTTTATCTGTCATTCGCTAACCTCTTAGCCTTTACTTTCTATGTTTTGAGTGTATATCAATTTAGACCAAATTGCGCCCGCCAATTTGATTTTCACAGACTGCAATTTGGCCAATTGTTACTCAACCGATTATCGATTAACCGCGATGGGTTAAAACTTCGTCAATAATACCGTATTCAGCGGCCTGAGCAGCTGACATAAAGTTGTCACGGTCAGTATCTTTTTCGATAACATCTAGTGGCTGACCTGAGTGTTCTGCCAAAAGATTGTTCAGCTTCTGTTTGATAGTCAGAATTTCTTGTGCATGAATCTGAATGTCTGAAGCTTGACCTTGGAAACCGCCTAGTGGTTGGTGAATCATCACGCGAGAATTAGGCAGAGCAAAACGTTTACCAGGAGCACCTCCAGCAAGTAGGAAAGCACCCATGGAACATGCTTGACCAGTACAAAGCGTGCTTACATTAGGCTTAATAAACTGCATAGTATCGTAAATCGACATACCAGCCGTTACGCTACCACCAGGAGAGTTAATGTAGAGGAAGATATCTTTGTCAGGATTTTCTGATTCAAGAAAAAGCATCTGGGCAACAATTAAGTTCGCCATGTTGTCTTCCACTTGACCAGTCAAGAAAATGATTCGTTCTTTTAATAGTCGCGAATAAATATCGTAAGAGCGTTCGCCACGGGAAGTTTGTTCAACCACCATCGGTACTAGCGCGTTCATAATTGGCGACATTGCATTTTTTTCTTGGTAGCTCATATTCTTATGTCCCTAAAATAAATGGCCCGGATGATAAACATCATACGGACCATTGTTAGCAGAGAAGTCGACTCTAAGTCAACCTTCTATACAAGATATTGCTTATTAAGCAGCAGGCTGTTGGTTCATTAGCTCGTTGAAGCTAACGTCTTTATCAGAAACCTGTGCTTTAGCAAGAATTGCATCGATCGCTTGCTCTTCTAGTGCAACGTTGCGCATGTTGTTCATCATTTGCTCGTTTTGCTCGTAGTAAGAGATAACTTCTGATGGATCTTCGTATGCTGTTGCCATTTCAGAGATAAGCTCTTTCACTTTCTCATCGCTAGCTTCTAGCTCTTCAGACTTAATCACTTCACCTAGAAGTAGGCCAACAACTACGCGACGCTTAGCTTGCTCTTCGAATAGCTCACGTGGAAGCTGTTGTGCAGCTTCTGGGTTGCCACCGAAACGCTGTGCAGCTTGCTGACGTAGAGCACCGATCTCTTGGTCGATTAGTGCAGCTGGAACGTCGATGTCGTTCTCTTTAACTAGACCGTCAAGAGCTTGCTCTTTGATGCGGTTCTTGATTGCTTGCTTAAGTTCGCGCTCCATGTTCTTACGAACTTCAGCTTTAAGAGCGTCAACGCCGCCTTCAGCAACACCGAACTTAGCAACGAACTCATCGTTTACTTCTGGAAGCTCACGTGCTTCAACTTTGTTCACTTTGATTAGGAACTTAGCCGCTTTACCTTTTAGGTTCTCAGCGTGGTAATCTTCTGGGAAGTTTACGTCGATTTCAAATTCCATACCCGCAGTCTTACCTTGGATACCATCTTCGAAACCAGGGATCATGCGACCAGCGCCCATTTCTAGTGGGAAGTTCTCAGCTTTACCACCTTCGAACTCTTCACCGTCGATTGAACCAGTGAAATCGATAGTTACACGTTTACCGTCTTCAGCTGCTTCTTCAACGTCAGTCCAAGTTGCTTGCTGCTTACGTAGAGTGTCGATCATTTCTTCAACGTCAGCGTCATTTACTTCAGTTGCAGGCTTTTCAACAACGATGTTTTCTAGACCCTTAAGTTCTACTTCTGGGTAAACTTCGAAAGTCGCAGTGAAAACAAGATCTTTACCAGCTTCGTTTTCAACAGGAGCGAAAGTAGGCGCGCCAGCTGGGTTGATTTTTTCAGAAACGATTGCTTCGATGAAGTGACGTTGCATAACTTCACCCATCACGTCTTGACGTACTGCTTTGCCGTACATTTGCGCAACCATCTTCATCGGTACTTTACCTTTACGGAAACCATCAAAACGACGGTTTTTCGCGATGTTGCGTAGTTCAGCTGTCACTGCGTCTTCGATATTAGCAGCAGGAACAGTAATGTTTAGACGGCGCTCTAGGCCCTCTAGAGTTTCAACAGTAACTTGCATTGTATAAACCTCAGTTTGGCTCAGTGTTGGCTGAGCGTATGAGCATCCATATCACGAGGATATTTCCGCTTCATCCTTGTTAGTACCAATAGGCACTTCTTTAAAGTGAGCATCGATAACCGGTAAACCATACTTCAATTAGCATGTTATCTTGGCTATCGGACTAATGAGTGACGTCTTCATCGGGCTGAATAGACAGCCTCAAAGGCATCTCTGATTAGTCTCAGGACAAAATTTCAGACGCGACATTCTAGCGATCTCCGCCTACCCTGTCGAGTCGAAGTCGGGTCAATCGGTGGTTTTGTCTCTAATTACTCCAAGAAAACGTTCTACAATGACGTTTTCAACCGATTCCAACTTGAAATGGGGACAATATCGGCTTTTTCAAGAGAGTGAAGGGCTTTTTTTGGCGAATGGCGAAAAAAGAGATCTTGCTCCTGTTTTACTAC
The DNA here is from genome assembly GCF_001639065.2 of Vibrio barjaei. Classification (GTDB taxonomy): domain Bacteria; phylum Pseudomonadota; class Gammaproteobacteria; order Enterobacterales; family Vibrionaceae; genus Vibrio; species Vibrio barjaei. Next base: position 64,159 of record NZ_LQXO02000006.1, on the reverse strand, counting down.
GCGTTAACCTCTCAGTTCTTATAACTTTTTTGCCACATAATCTTCAAATTCGTTAACCTATACTTTCAAACGACATACGGAAACGTTGGGGTTTAACGTTGGGGTTCGACGATGCGATTGAAACGGATTTTGCTAGGCTTTGCTGCCCTATTTCTCTTAATTTCGACGGTAGGCGGTCAATGGTATTGGCAGCACAGTTATGCTGCCCTCGAAGAACAACATGACAATTGGCTAAATCGATTCGTAGAAACCATCGACAGCAAGCTGGACAAGTATCGACATATCCCACAACTCCTGTCGCAAGATAAAGAACTGGTAGACGCATTATTATCCCCGAACAACACCGCTCAAATTGAAGTGACTAATCGTTACTTAGAGCAAGCCAACCGGATTATCTTGGCCTCCGACACCTACCTTATCGACCGATACGGCAACACCATTGCCTCAAGTAACTGGGCACTAGATCGTTCATTTATCGGCAAAAACTTTGCTTTTCGACCTTATTTCCAAGAAGCCATTAACGGTGGACGCAGCACTTATTTTGCGCTGGGCTCGACATCTGGACAACGTGGTTATTATTACTCTTTTCCTGTGACTTATGCTGCTGAGCACATTGGTGTCGTCGTGGTCAAAATGGATCTGTCTGCCATTGAGCGTAACTGGCAAAGTGAAACTAGCACCTATGTGGCCACCGACAATAATCACGTCGTGTTCATGTCTAGCAATCCTAATTGGCTGTTCAAAAGTCTTTCAACACTGAATCCGCAAGCTCTACAACGTATCCGCAATTCAAGACAGTACTTAGAAACCGATATCCACAGTTTGGGATTCATCGGTGACCTAATGGCAAAATCCACCCAGCTTACTATTCCTGAAGGTAATCTCTTCACCAAACACTACTTGGTTACCCAACGTGAATCCGGTATTCCAAATCTTATTTTAAGGGTCTTAACTCCCCTCTCGACGCTCTATATTGAGCTTTTCGGCTTTATTAGCGTACTAGCGCTGGTTTTTATTACGCTTTACCTAGTCGTCGCTCTGATTGAGAACCGCCGCTCTCGCCACCGACAAATCGAACAAGTGCAAGCTGAAGCGAAACAAAAACTTGAGTTTTTGGTGATGGAACGCACTGCCGAACTGCATGTAGAAATTGATGAAAGGGTCAAGACTGAAAAAGCCTTGCGACAAGCCCATGATGAACTCATTCAAGCCGCTAAATTGGCAGTGCTAGGCCAAATGTCTGCCAGTATTAGTCACGAGCTAAATAACCCTCTTGCGGCCATTCGCAGCTTTGCCGAAAACGGCCAACGTTTTATCGACAAAAACAAAGTTGACCGAGCGAGAGACAATTTGCAGCGTATCGTCGCATTGACTGAACGAATGGCAAAAATCAGCCAGCAACTTAAGTCTTTCGCCAAACGCAGTGATGCTAATGAGTTAAGCCGTATTAAGCTGACTCCTGTGATATTTTCAACCATAGAGTTAATTCAGCCGCAACTTAAGAGTCATCAGGTCACGCTCGATTGCAAAATTGGTCAGCAAGATACCCTAGTACAAATCAACCCCATTCAGGTTGAACAGGTTTTAATTAATTTGCTAACTAACGCAATGCAAGCCATGCATGATAGTGAACAGAAACGATTGGAATTGACCATAGAACAGGGTCAAACCAAAGTGACGATTCATATCGATGATTCCGGACCAGGTCTGGATGGCAACTCGATAGCTGAGTTGTTTGAGCCTTTCTATACCACCAAAGAAAATGGTCTGGGGTTGGGGCTTTCCATTTCCCAACAGATTATTCAAAACCTAAACGGTAAGATTCGCGTCGCTCGCTCTCCTCTGGGAGGCGCTCGTTTTTCGGTTGAACTGCCTATTTTCACCCATGCGGACAAGGACTAAATTATGAGCCAAGTATTTTTCATTGATGATGAAGCTGATATCAGAGCCGCGTTGGAACAAAGCTTCGAACTCGCCGATATTGATGCACGATTCTTCGCATCTGTTGAAGATGCCATGTTGTGTCTAAAACAAAATGACCTTCCGCTTGCCATTATTTCCGATATTCGTCTACCAGGGTTATCAGGTCTTGATTTACTCAATACTGTCACCCACCACCACCAAGGTATTCCCGTCATCCTTATTACTGGGCACGGCGATATTTCGATGGCGGTTCAAGCCATTCAAGATGGTGCTTATGATTTTATCGAGAAACCCTTCTCTGCTGAACGTCTCATCGAGATAACACAACGAGCAATTGAGAAGCGACAACTTACCCTTGAGAATGAGAGCCTTAAGCGCTCACTAAAAGCAAGCCAAACACTTGGACCGAGGATTATCGGTGACACTAATGTGATTCAAGAACTCCGCTCCACTATCTCCGTAGTTGCCGATACCGATGCCGATATTTTGCTGTTTGGAGAAACGGGTACGGGCAAAGAGTTAGTTGCACGTTCTTTACATGAACAGAGCTCTCGAAAAGACGGTAATTTCGTCGCGGTAAACTGTGGCGCAGTTCCAGAGAACTTAATTGAAAGCGAGCTATACGGCCATGAAAAAGGAGCGTTTACCGGCGCAGAGAGCAAACGTATAGGTAAGTTTGAACACGCAGAAGGCGGAACCTTATTTTTGGACGAAATAGAATCGATGCCAATGCAAGCGCAAATAAGACTACTTCGAGTATTGCAGGAAAGAGCCATTGAACGAGTCGGTTCTAATACACTCATTCCCTTAAATATCCGCGTTATCGCCGCCACTAAAACCGATCTAAACCAAGCTTCGATGCAAGGTACCTTTCGCCAAGATCTTTATTACCGCTTAAATATCGTGACTTTGGATTTACCTCCTCTAAGAGAGCGTAAAGACGATATTGCTTCACTATTCCATCACTTTCAGCTTGTCGCCGCCTCACGCTATGGAAAAACGGCCAATGCATTAACTCCTCACGAGCTCAGTCAACTTATTGGTCATGATTGGCCCGGTAATGTAAGAGAGCTAAGAAACTGTGCAGAGCGTTTTGTCCTACTAGGTAAAATTCAAGCAGGCACGCCTAATCAAGAGGAAAGTGAAGAAGGACAGTCTCTCGCCGAACAAGTGGGGCTATTCGAAAAAAATGTCATTGAGCATGCCCTTATCGAAGCCAATGGTAGCATCAAGGCGACAATGGAAAAACTCAACGTTCCTAGAAAAACTTTGTACGATAAAATGCAGAAATATCAGCTTATTAAGGAATCCTACAAAAGCTCTTACTAAAATACTGTAGAAGTGTGAGCCAAGTCTCCTATACTTAAATTATATAGACAGGACGTTGCATAACAATTGAGTATAAGAACACGTAGGGAGACAATTATGGGCGAAAAAACAAAGGTTCCCTTTATTTCTGATACGGTAGAAATCGATGGTATTTTTTACGTTGAGCATCGCACCAGCGAAACTGTAGACAGAAGGAAAAAACAAAGCAGACGTGTTTTTTATGAAAGACGCTCTCAGCCGGATCCAAGAACGCAGAATATCAAGCATATAGATGAGGAGGTCTAGCGACCTCCTCTTTTTTTGTCATTAATAAATGGTTACTTGGTAATGATTTCTGGTCCCATTAATGTAGTCGGAAGCCAAGTAGATACCCACGGAACATAAGTAACAATTATCAAGAATAGGAACATAACAGCAACCCAAGGCAGTGCCGCTTTCACCACGCCCAGCATCGACATTTTCGCCACCCCTGCGGTGACAAACAGGTTTAGGCCAACTGGAGGAGTTATCATCCCTATTTCCATGTTCACTACCATCATAATGCCAAGGTGAATCGGATCGATACCCAGCGCAATGGCGATAGGGAATACTAACGGTGCCACGATGATCAACAAGCCAGATGGCTCCATAAACTGACCACCAATAAGCAATAGGACATTCACCACAATGAGGAAGGTTATTGGACCAAGACCCGCCGAAAGCATTGACTCAGTGATCATTTGAGGAATACGTTCTTCTGTTAATACATGCTTAAGGATCAGAGCATTAGCAATGATAAATAGGAGCATGATGGTCAGTTTCCCTGCTTCAAACAGAGTATGCTTGGTGTCTTTATGCACAAAAGCTTGGAACACTTTAACAATCGCTGGCTTGGTATTTTCCTTATCAGCAAATGGCCCCATATCTTTGTAGATAAAGTTGGCAATCAAGAATGAATACACTGCGGCGACCGCAGCGGCTTCTGTTGGTGTAAATACACCACCGTAAATTCCGCCAAGAATAATCACGACTAGCAGCAAACCCCAACTCGCCTCACGAGCGGAATCGAACACTTCCTTCCAGCCTACAAATGGTTGCTTTGGTAATCCTTTTACTTTCGCAGCGATATAAATGGCGATCATTAGCATCAAGCCCGCAAGCAGGCCGGGGATAACGCCACCTAGGAACATACGGCCAACAGACACGTCTGTTGCTGCAGCGTACACCACCATTACAATGGATGGCGGGATCAAAATCCCTAAAGTACCGGCATTACAAATGACCCCAGCAGCAAACTCTTTGGTATAGCCATTTTTGATCATGCCCGCGATAACAATACTACCAATTGCCACCACAGTTGCAGGCGATGAACCCGATAGCGCTGCGAACATCATACACGCCACCACCGACGCCATTGCAAGACCACCGCGGAACCAACCGACCATAGCAATCGCAAATCGAATGATGCGCTTTGCTACGCCACCCGTCGACATAAAGCTCGATGCCAGAATAAAGAATGGAATTGCAAGTAACGTGTAGTGGCCAGCAAAGGCGTTAAACAAGGTTTGCGCTACAGATGCTAACGATGCGTCCGAGTGCATTAGTAGGAACAAGATACTGGACAAACCCAGTGACACGGCAATAGGCACGCCAATTAGCATGAAGCCTACCACCATTAAAAAGAGTAATAGAATATCCATGCTTATTTTTCCTTGTCTTTAACACTGTCAAACGCGTTGTCTTGCATTTCCGCTTTTAATGCTTCTAGGTCTTCTTCAGCTTCATGACCTGCGATCAGTCGATCTAACTTACCAGTCATTATTTGGTACGCGGCTTGAGCAAATCTAAAGGTCAGTAATGCCATACCAATTGGCAGTGCCATGTAAGGAATAAAGCGCGGCAGTTTTTCGTAACGTTCACCTTCATTTAACCAGTCAGCTAAAAACTGCAAAACTTCAGGCATGGGAATATCATCGGTTTCATACCAAGCTCGGTCTGTGGCAAAGGGGTACCAGTAGTTCCACGAGCCGATGAGCAATAAGATAGAGAACACCAAACAAGCTAATACCGAGGCAATGGCAAACCGTTTGCGCTTATCCTCCGATACCATGTTGATGACAACATCCACACCGATATGAAAGTGTTTTTTAACACCATAGGACGCGCCAACAAGGACCATCCAGGCAAACATAAATACGGTAAGTTCAAGAGCCCAAAGGATATTGTCGTTAAATACATAACGAGAAATAACGTTAGCAAAAGTGAGCAAAGTCATCGCGCCAAGGAAGAAAGCAATCAGCGTTTCTTCAAAAGCATCGGTCACTTTACCAATACGAGAAATAAGAGACTGTTCCATGTGATACATCGCTTTTGTAATAGTAGGGACAGAGGGTTAGGCCCCACGTCCCGTGGGGCCCTTAACAATGAATATCGAGGTTATTGTTGGTTTGATGCTTGAGCGGCTTCAATCAAGTCCGCGCCAATGTCTTTCTCAAACTTTTTCCAAACAGGTTGCAGAGCTTGAACCCACTGCTGACGTTGCTCAGGAGTCAAAGTACGCACAACACCACCTGCTTCAACAATATTGTTTTTGTTTGCTAGGTTAACTTTGCTCGACTCTGAGTTACGAGTCTCAGTCACTTCTTTTAAGATCTGCGCGAACTGCTCACGAGTGTCATCCGGCATACCATCCCAGAACTCCTTTGAAGTCACTACAAGATAGTCAAGAATACCGTGGTTGGTTTCAGTTACACCATCTTGAACTTCAAAGAACTTCTTACCGTAGATATTTGACCACGTATTTTCTTGGCCATCGATAACCTTCGTTTGCAGGCCGCCATACACTTCCTTGAATGACATTTTCTGAGGGTTTGCGCCTAACTGTTCAAACTGAGCAACTAACACATCAGAAGCTTGAACGCGGAATTTCAGGTCTTTCGCATCACCGGGAACAAGAAGTGGCTTATTCGCCGACATTTGTTTCATGCCGTTATGCCAAAACGCCAGACCTTGTAGACCACGACGATTCATCGCATTCTTCAGTTTTTCACCCGACTCTGAGTTTTGGAAACGATCCACGGCGTCTACGTTTTCAAATAGGAAAGGTAGGTCGAAGATGCGGTACTTCTTGGTGAATTTCTCGAATTTAGAAAGTGAAGGAGCGGCAAGTTGAACATCGCCGTTTAAAAGGGCTTCGAGAACTTTATTGTCATCGTAAAGAGTTGAGTTAGGAAATACCTGCATACACGCTTTGCCGTTCATTTCTGTATTCACACGCTCTTCTAACAATGATGCGGCAATACCTTTAGGGTGTTTGTCGGTGTTGGTTACGTGACTAAACTTAATCACAATCTCACCTGGATCACACGCCGCAGCGGCATTAAAACTTGCTAGAGCAATAGCAGAAACAGACAGTAGGGATAGAGGCTTTAACATTATTATTCTCCTTTGGATTAATGCAGTCCCATCAATGGGTACTGATAATCTTGTTAGAGCAATAACGATGCCAATCAAAAAAAATCTATAATTACAACAAGTTATAATAGATCTTTATTATCAAGTGTAGAACGAGCCTTTGAAATGGGTGGAAAGTGACACATTTATTAAACGAAAAAGGGTAGAAACAAGCCCATTTCTACCCATGGCAATCTCCGCTTTTCTAACGGTAAAGCCGTTACTAGATAGCCGCTTTAACCGCTTTCGCTAATTTGTGAGCAGCTTTCTTCGGGTCAGCTTTTGGATCGTTAAAAAAGTTGGAGACTACATCCGTAATCGCACCCAGTACATAACTCGTTGTCGCCATATTTTGCGACATACTAGGTACTAAACCGCCATTTTCGATGCTTTGCTCAAATGTTTTTCTGGAATCCAGAGCGCACTTATCAAAACCGTGCATATCCATATCGGTTCGAACTGGGAAAGAGCCCTTATTCAAGTTAAACACTTCTTGGAACTGCTTATCCATGATGGTTCTGGCGAGCGCTTTCTGGGCGTTCACTTCTGCTTCGTCTTTGATATCAAAGAAGGCGAAACTGTCGACGTTCTGGATGAATTGTCCTTTAGTACCCGGCGCGGGAACACAAAGGTAATCTTTACCCGGAATTTTTCCTGCGGCGGTAAATTCACCCTTGGCCCAATCTCCCATGATCTGCATAGCTGCCTGACCATTAAGTACTCGGTTGGTTGCCACGTTCCACTCTCGACCTTGGACGTCCTCATCCATGTATTCACGCATTCGGCCGAACGTCTCAAACACCTTCGCCATTTTGTTGCTCGACAAAGTATCCATATCTAGATTGACAAACGCTTGTCGAAAATCGTCAGGCCCTAGTACCGCAAGGGCGATGGTTTCAAATAGTGTTGTGTCTTGCCAAGGGCCACTGCCATTGGCAAGCGGTGTGAAACCCGCAGCTTTGATTTTTTCTGCGGCAGCAAAGAACTGTTCTAGAGTCTCTGGAACCGCATCCACTCCCGATTTTTTTAGTACTTGTGGATTGACCCAGAGCCAGTTAACTCGGTGGATATTGACTGGAACAGCAACATATTTGCCATCGTACTTCATGCCTTCTGCTACAACAGGTGGCAATACCTCATCCCAGCCATCAGCTTTGGCTACATCATCAAGATTGGTCAGAAAACCTAAACCTCCCCACTCTTGAATATCCTCACCTTTAATCTGAGCAGCTGATGGAGGATTACCCGATACCGCTCGAGTTTTCAGTACTGTCATAGCGCTCTCACCACCGCCACCAGCAATGGCAAAGTCCTTCCAAGTATAACCTCGCTGCTCCAATTTCTGTTTTAGGATTTGAACCGATTTAGCTTCACCGCCAGATGTCCACCAGTGCAACACCTCGACTTCACTCGCTTGCAGAAAAGTAGGAAAGATTGTGGAAGTAAGCAGTAAAGCTAGTAGTGATTTACGCATATTTGTTGCCGTTATCTGTGCATCGATATCACCATGGTGATATCGAGTTATTGGGTTCAGTGACTTTAACGCTCAGTCTGACGTTAATTCAATAGCTAGCTCGCTTAGGCCTCTAGGTTGGGCGGAATAAACACCTGTACTTCTAACCCACCAAAATCTGCATTGCGAATGATCAAATCGCCGCCAAGACCGTGCAAAATACTGCGACAGATCCCCAAACCTAAACCATGTCCTTCTTTATCCGTCGCAATGCGAACATATGGCTCGAACACTTCTTCGATGCGAGCTTCCGGAATACCTGGACCTTTATCCAAAATGGTAATGATGATCCATTTGGGATTCTCTTCAATGCTGACAAATGCTCGGTTGCCATATTTAACCGCATTATCGATTAGGTTAGTCAGCACTCGTTTAATGGCTAGTGGCTTAACAACCACAGGCTCCATGGGAAACGCGGTGAAACTAACCAAAGTATGAACTTGGTTATGCGTCTCTGAAACACTGCGAATCATCTCATTGAGGTCAATGTAGGCATTGTTCTCATGTAAATCCGTATCACGCACACACTGCAGCGCGCCTTTCACCATCATTTCAAGGTCATCAAGGTCTTGGTTAAACTTGTCTCGCCTGACATCATCATCCAGAAGCTCTGCTCTCAGCCTTAAACGTGTAATAGGCGTTTTCAAATCGTGAGAGATAGAGGAAAACAGGTGTTCACGGTCAGATACATACTGGCGAATTCGTGTCTGCATACGGTTAAATGCACGCGTTGCCGTCACGAGTTCAGAAGCGCCAGCTTCTCTTAAAGGTGGCTGGTCGATATCCATACTCATTTCATTCGCAGCTTTAGCCAACCTTCTCAAAGGTTTAACTTGAGCACGAACCAAAAGGAAAGTCAGAATCAGCAGCAAGGTTGTAGAAGTAAATAAGAACACCATTTGATCTTGAGTCAGCATGGTGTCTTCGAGCTGAATATATGGCGAAGGCAATAAAGCCGCGATATAGATCCACTCATCTTGATTAAGCTTCAATTGGACTACCAGAATCGGCGGGTCTAGTGGACCTAGCGTTAACGTATGGTGCGCCCAAGACTTAGGCAGATCCTTAATAAAAATATCGTTTTTAAGCAGTCGTAAATTCTCTGCTTTCGAGAAATTCACCTTTACAGCTTCTATGGTCGGTAGCTTCTCTTCCAGCACTTTAGTCACCGAATCCATAGACGCCAGTTTAAGCGGTGTGTCTGGAATCGGGTCAACGATAAGCTCTTCTTTATTGAATGAAACGAAGAAACGAGTACCACCCATATTACGTATCTGGTCGAGAACAATATGGCGATATTTAATCGGGAGTTTTTGGAAAAAGGTCACCGTTGAGGCGAACATGGTCGCCATACTAGCAGAGGTATCACGAATACCAGATAGCTCATCTTGCTTGGTTTTTTGGTACCAAATTGCCGTGAGTACACCTTGAGAGCACACGACTGCCAACAGCGTCAGCAGCAGTGTTCTCGCGACTAAAGAGTTAGGGCTAAAACGCTTTAGCCAATGAGTTCGAGACATGTGTTATTGGCCATATTCCACTGGGACAGACAGAATATACCCATTACCACGCATGGTTTTAATGTAGTGAGGAAAGTTTTTACTGGTGCCTAATCGATTTCGAATTCGGCTTAACTGAACGTCAATACCACGTTCGTAAGGCAGCGCTTCACGGCCACGAGTTGCAAACGAAATAGTATCGCGGTCAAGAATTTCATTCGGGCGCGACAAAAACAGCATTAGCAACGCAAAGTCACTACCGGATAGATCATGCGTGCGGCCATTCACCTTATTGGTCATACGATGAGCAATGGTATCCAAATGCCAGTCGCCAAAATCGATCGTTCTTGGTGGCGTTTCTTCTGCCTTATCGCCATTGAGATGAGTCCGACGCAATAGCGCTTTAATTCGAGCCATCAACTGACGCGGACTAAATGGTTTCGCAATGTAATCGTCAGCACCGATTTCTAAACCAATAATTTGATCGGTTTCATCGGATACTGCGGTCAGCATAATAATTGGCACTTGCGAATCTCGTCGAACACGCTGACAAAGAGTAAAGCCATCGTCTCCCGGTAGCATGACGTCAAGCAGGATAAGATCCGGGTAGCCTTTAGCCTTAATGAACAGCTCCATTTCTACCCCATCTTCAGCAGTAGAAACTTGAAAGCCAGATTTCGTCAAATACTCATCGAGTAAGAGACGGATCTCTTCATCGTCATCTACAACCAAAATGTGCGTCTTAGCCTGCATTTTATTTCCTTAAGTCTGCACTTACTCCCTATAGTGTAAGGCTTTAGGGGAAATTTTATTATTGATTCGTTTATAAAATTTGCAGCTCGAATTTGCGCAAGGTCACAAAAATGACATGATGATACTTTTTAGCCATAAAGGGTTAACAAATTCATTCATCTTTATGATGAGCAACTGATTTCCATACGTTTACCCCATTCAGGTGGAAGTTTGGCAAATTCTTCATGTTCTGCTTGCTCCTCGTAAGGGAATTTAAGTAAATCCGCCAACTGATGAACCAGTGAAAAGTCGCCTTTCTCGGCAAGTTCTATGGCCTGTTGGGCTAAATAATTTCTGAGAATATACTTTGGATTCGCTAAACGCATTTTTCGGCAGCGCTCGGCTTCGGAATCATTTTCTAACATACAACGTAGCAGGTAGCTTTCTACCCACGCTTGCGCTTTAGCTCGATCAATAAACAGGTCAACAACAGGGGCAATACCGCTTCTATCGATATTCGATAGAGCTCTGAAGAATCGGGTGTAATCAACTTTTTCACTTTCCATGAGGTCAAAGCTTCGATTAAAGAAATCTCCATCCTCACTCTGCTTGGTCGACAACCCAAACTTGTCGCGCATTTGGCAACTGTACTCTGTCTGCAAGATTGGCGTAAAGGTTTCCAATCCATGATCTAAGTCTTCTCTATCGATAAGTGGAGACAAAGCATGAGCTAACGCGGTGAGATTCCACATCGCTATGGACGGTTGATTGTCGAACGCATAACGGCCTTGGTAGTCGGAGTGATTACAGATATAACCCGGTTCGTAGTCATCCATAAATCCAAACGGGCCATAGTCAAATGTCTGACCCAATATCGACATGTTATCGGTGTTCATCACCCCATGAGCAAACCCTTTGGCTTGCCAGTGAGCAATCATTTCTGCGGTTAATCGAACAACTTCAGCGAAGAACACAACATAGGGCTTGTCAGCGTCTAAACAATCAGGGAAGTACCACTCTATTACTTTATCAGCCAACAGACGAAGCTGCTCATGCTGACCGGTATAAAAGAAATGTTCAAAATGACCAAAGCGAATATGCGTGTCGGCAGCACGCACCAATAACGCCCCCTGCTCCACTTGTTCTCGATACACAGGCGTATCGCTGACCATCATTGCCAATGCTCTAGTGGTGGGAATACCTAACCCTGCCATGGCTTCGCTGCACAAATACTCTCGAATTGTCGAGCGTAGAACCGCCCGACCATCCCCCATACGCGAATACGGTGTTTGACCCGCGCCCTTGAGATGAAGATCGAAAATCTGCCCTGATTTTCCTGCGACTTCCCCCAGCAGCAAACCACGACCGTCACCTAAATCAGGGTTATAAATACCAAACTGATGACCCGCGTATTTCATTGCCAGCGGCTTGATATGCTCATTCGATACACTGCCCGAGAGCACATCAAGTAAGGCAGGTTCATCTTCAACCACCTCTGGAAACCCGAGTTCACCTGCCAGTTCTTGATTCCATGCAACCCAACGAGGATTGTCGAGAGGTGTCGGTTCAACTTGGGTGTAAAAGCTATTCGGCAGAGCTAAAAAGCGATGAGAAACGGATAATGAATCCAGCGAAAACATAGGCGGCTCTATACAAGTCTTAATAACAATTACTTAGAGTATAGCGAGTCACAGTGGATAGAAAACAAACGAAAAGTGTGGGTATTAACGAAAAGTATGGGTATTAGAAAAAAGAAGTTCTATAACAGGAAGAGAAAAGGATGAACGATTTACGTTGCCTAGAGGAACGCCCATCTACTAAACAAAGTGTCTGCGTTTGGGCTGTCCCCTAAGAAGTCTAAGTTATTAGAGCATAGCCAGAATGGCTACCACTGTACCGAGAGAGAACAGGCAAGTGCGACTAATAACGCCGAGGTTGGAAGGTTGAATCATTTCTTGATGCATAGGCAAACACTCCTTTTTATTACACTACCATTACAACTTAGGCCTAAATGGTTATTTTTGCAACGCTGTTGGCAAAAATCTTTGAAATAGTACCAAAAAATCACCAGAAAACGGTCAAAACAACGATGGTGCAACCAAGAAAAGTTGCAAAGCAGATTGGGATAACAAGGTGCTTATCTCTATCCAGTGAAATAAAGCCTGGCGGCTGATTGACGACAACGGTCACCAACAGGATATTGTACAGTGCGATCAAAACCCCAATAAGAAAAACATCAAAATATACTAAACTCGTTGCCAAATAGACGTAAAAACCAATTAATACATAATCTATAACCACTAACCAGGCTAAGCACTTTCGCATGTTCAGCACAGAGTGAATGAGTTCAGTCATAACGATTCATCACTTCAAATGATGTAACTGGCTGATTATATTCTGCTTGTTGCAGCGCCTTACGGTGCGATTCTCGTAAAACTGTGTCGAGTTCTTTTTCTGCCAGTGGCGAAGGTCTGGTCGCTTGTTCTAAGGCAAAGGCTTTGTAAACCTTGTTCAATTGCGCCAAAGTTTCAGCGGTTAAAATATACAACTCGATACGGCGGTTAATACCGGATTTGGCATTATTAAAGTCAATAGGTGCCGTATCACTCATTCCCGTTACTTGAAAAATATGGCGCTCTTGAAGACCACCCTTATCCAAATAGTAACGGGCACTATTAGCACGATTGCTAGAAAGCTCCCAGTTAGTCATTCGACTTCCTTTATAACGACTTGCATCCGTGTGTCCGGTGATAATCATTTTGTTTTCGATTTTTTCTAGTAATCCGGCTAAGTTCAGCAATAAGTCTTGATAGAAAGGCGTTACCTTGGCGCCACCTCGGAAAAACATCGGGCCTTTATCAGAGTCTGCGATGACTAACTTCACGCCTTGAGGTGTTACGAACACACTGACGCTACCGAGGGCATCAATACCGGATAACTCTTGTTTAACTCGCTGCGCCAAAACTTCCAGTTCTTGCTGGCTATTAAACTCACCCTCAAGTACAGAAGTGTCATTAATGCGATGCAGCTCAGCGTCGTAATGAGAGGTTGCTACATGAGGTAATGGCAGTGGGTTAATTGAGTTACCGCCACTTTCGTTAGTTCCTAAGTGCATGATGGGATCATTGCCATAAGCAAAGTAATTCAACAATTTCTTCTGGTCATCCACATCGACGACTTGCAATATCCACAACACGAGGAAAAGACACATTAGCGAGATCATCAAATCTGCCATGGCAACTTTCCATCCGCCGTGTTGCAACTCGCCACGCTTACGGCGCCCTTTTTTATTGATGATGACGTTTGGTTGTTCCATCATTCGCTCCTTAGCCTTATGAAGGCTGTTGTCTGAGCACTTCGACTGCTTTTTCTAGCTCAACAAATGACGGTTTATAACGAGTTTCGATGTTCTTGCGTCCAGCATTAGCACACATGTGTGCCGATTGACCTTGAGCGTAAGCAGACAGGATTGATTTCACACACAGTAGTGGCGCTAACTGATTCTCAGAAACATCTTTGATACTGCTAGACATTGGTCCAAGCACACAATAACAACCAAACACCCCAGTAAATGTTCCCACCAGAGCGCCAGCGATATTCTGACCAATCTCACTGATCTCACCGTCAAGGCCTTGCATCGTCAGAATGATCCCCATTACCGCAGCTAAAATACCGAGTCCCGGCATAGCCTCAGCGGTAGCGTGCAGTTTCTCGGAGGGCTTGGTATATTCATCCTCCAGATGCTCGATTTCTTCTTCTAGAAATGCTTCCAATACGTGTTGCGATTGCTTACCAGTAATTACTTGTCGAAATGAATCAATAATGAATTGAGTCGTGAGAGCGTCACTCGTGATCTTTGGATACTTATTGAAAATTTTACTTGAATCAGGATTCTCAACATGGATATCTAATGCTTTGATATTCTGAACTCGTGCAGTGTTGATTAGCTCAAACATTAACGATAATAGCTGTTGATAATAGTCCTTGTTATAAGGCGCAGAACGAAAAGCAATGCCAACTTGTTGAGCCATCAGTTTCATCGTTGCAGACGTAGTAGACATTAATAGGCTGGCAAATGCCGCCCCAAAAATGATGATGATTTCCGACAGCTTGAAGATAAATTCGAACTTCCCACCAAGAAAAATGAATCCGCCAAAGATAACACTCAGCACGATAACAATACCGATTAGTTTTTGCATACATCACTCTCCTTCATTCTACTCTTGAGAATGTCTAAACCTCGGTGCTTTAATCGATGCACTTTGATTTCGTTGATATCGAGGACCAGTGCCGTCTCTTTGGTGCTTAAACTTTTCACGTAAACCAAGTAAAGAATGCGCTGCTCCATCTCTGGGAGCGTATTCAATACTTGTTTCACCTCATTAAAAAGCACTTCTCTGTCTGTCTCCGGAACGGCTGTCACCACCGTTTCCAACTCAATATCATCAAACACATCCACTAACGTCATCGCTTGTTGATAATCATTACTTTCAATGCCTAAATGACGACAAATTTCATTGGTAGTGGGCTGTCTTCCCAACAGCTGAACTAATTGTCTTTCAGCGTGCTTAATTCGATTCACCAATTGGCGTTTATCTCGCTCCATATAGTCGCGACGCCTGAGTTCATCGACTAATTCGCCTCGAATTCGCACCGCCACCGCCCGTCGAAAATCATCATTAGCAACATGATCAAACTTCCTAAGTTCGATGACCAAAGTCATCATGGCCGTTTGCCGTAAATCCTCAAACGTTCCTTCATCTACCGCGTAACGATATTGATAAAGCAGTCCGTTAATCAGCTTGATGTTTTGTTGCAGCACCAATTTTTCTAACTCCTGCAACGTTGCTTGGTCGTTAGTTTGGGTGTGCTGGTATTTGGGCTGCATCAACATAGTAGCGACCTATTGAAATACCGCTTTGGTGACAAGTACATCGCCAACTTGTAAGCTCGGTAGCTCATCCAAGTCATCTTTGAGATCATCTTGAATCACATAGATAAACTGTTTGTTGTAGAAATAAGAAGCCTCTTTGACGCTGAATTTTTTGATGATGCGGTTCTTAATTCGGCTTAATTGCTCATACACGTATGCGCCATTTTTCTGTGGGGTAAACATAGAAACATCAAGCAAAAGCAAGCTTTGTCGATTGCCCAGGTTAATAGGCACCAGTACATTTTCCAGCTGAATTTCAACCTGTTGCATTTTGGCTGGCTCTGGTTCTTTCGGTGAAAGCCAAGCGGTGAAGGACTCCATATTCAGCGTATTACTTTGGTAAAACCAGAAACCTGTGACCGAGAGCGCGAGAGTAACGATGAACGTAACGATAATTTTAGTCATCCTTAAGCCCTCGCAATGTAAGCACGATATTCCAAAACATCGCTGTTATCTTGAGTGGAAAGATCATTCGCTTGCGGGCTCACCTCTTGTTCTGACTGCTCGTTCTGTTCTTGAGATTGAAACTGCTGTGAAGGCGATTGTTCCAAGGAAATATTCACCTCAGACAGCTCACTATTTTGTGCGACGAGCTCCGCCCTCAAACGTTCTGACGTTGCCAAAATTGCCTCTCGCGTGGTCGCGGATGTAGCGCTCATTTGTATCGTGACCCGCTCGCCATCAACTCTTACGTGCATCTCCACTTTGCCAAGTTCAGGTGGATCAAAGCGTATTCGAGCCGCTTGATTCATGGTGTCCAATTGAAGCTGAATTTTATCTCTCAATACTTGGTGAATTTGTCTTTGACTATCTACGTCAAACGCTTTACTTACCTCAATGGTCGGTGCTACCCGACTTGCTGTAGTTTCATTGGCTAGATACAGCGCTTCTACGGATTGATGGGTGATTGATCCAAGAGGTAATTGCGCACTAAGCTTTAAACTTGCTGGTGTCCAAGGGTTCATAGAGCTAGCCTTAGACGCTATGCTGGGCAACGACGACTCCAAGTTGAGCAAAATGGGATTAGTCTGAGGAACGTCCTTTGGTAGCCATATGTCCTTAACATCCAATATCACAGCACTCAGCACCTGTTGAGAAAAGGAGGTATCGTTTGAAGTCACTAGCACTTCATCATTTTTGTACTCGTCAGCTTCAAAAGAAAAACGGTGGGGTTGCGATGACGATGCTAGCACTTGGATAGAAGCTGCGATTGAGCGTGCAACTTCATTTAGTCGAAGCGGTAACTGTTCTGCTGGCAGAGGCAAGCTAGCACTCGGTGTATTTGCAGGCTCTTCAAGCATCAACAGACTTATTGGTTCTAAAGGTGTCGCATTGAGTTGATTCTTGCCGCTCTCATTAACCCCGTGAACACCGATCTCAGAGACTGCGACGCTTAGTTCAATAGGCAAGGACTGCTGCACCTGATTAAGCACTGAGAATAGTGTTTGAAATGATTGAGCGAGTGGCGTCATTCGGGTTTCCCCAAGCTCAGAAGACAATGAACTGAGAGCCGTAGAGGTCGAATTGCTCTTCACCGTAGCATCCACCGCCGACAGCAAGTCGAAAACCAATCCATTGGTCGCCCAACTATTTGATGCCATATTCCCTTGCAGTTCCATTACTGTTCTCCTGCTCTCACCTGTGTCTGAGCATACGCTTTATCTCGCTCGCGCAGACTTGAATTGTCACTAAGCTGCTGTTTAAGGATGACTTGTTCATGCTCTACTAATGCTCTGCATTGGTTGTGAACACTTTTTAACCGCACTACCAGAGGCAGATAGCTCGGATGTGATTGCTCTATGGTTAGCAGCACCTGTTTGAGCAAACGATTTAGCTTTTCTATCTCAGAAAATTGTTTGTTGATGACCGCCTGTTCTAGCTTGAGAACAAGACGTTCTACTTGTTCAGGACTGGGCTTCATCAAGCCACTCCATTGCGCCTTCCCATCCCTCTTTAAGATCAGTCATCACTTCAATAAGCTTGTCGATGAGCTCGGTATTCATTTCCTTAGATGCTTCAAACACAGTCGCAATACCATGCTCATAGAGTGCATGGATGTTCTGAATCAAAGCTTCACCTGTCGACAAATCGAGAGAAGCGTCTAGCCCAACTAAGATATCAATGGATTTTTGAGAAGCTTTGGATTTGAGCTCAAGATCCTTATGTTCTATCGCGTATTTAACGCTTTCTAACTCCTGAATCAGACGCTCATGTAGCATACATATCAACTCAAAGCTCGATGAGACCGATGCGTTAGCAGCGACTTGAACATTGGCATAGTTAGCTTGTTGCTGTTTTCCTAATAGCATGGCGGTTTCTCCCTAAACCGTGAAAAGTCCGGAAACAGAATCCAATTGGCTACTTAGTGAGTTCAATTGGGTAAACTGGGCAAGGTAACGGTTGTAATAGGTTTCATAACGCGTATCCAAAGCGGATAGGGCGTCGTTGATACGACTCTTTTCATCGTTCAAGGTATCAATTCGGCGATTGAGCGAGCCGTTTGAGAAGTCGATATAGCTCTCTAACTGAGTTTCAAACGCCTCAAACACACCGCCCGTACCTGTAAATAGCGTTTCAAAATCGATGTTAGAAGCCTCACTTTCAAACGTATCCGAGTCCAAATTCAATTTGCCGTCGCGATCAATTTCTAACCCCAACTCAAATAGTCGAGTCCCACCATAGTCAGCCCTAATAACATTGGATAATTGATTTTTGATATTGCGTATTGTGCTGTCGGAAGCGAGCACGCCCCGTGCTTCATCTTCGTTTCCTGATTGAGTCAAGTTGGTGATTTCGCTGACGGCGTTATTGTAGGCATCTACAAACTCTTGCAGCGATGCTACGGTGGCTGATATATCATCGCCTATATTGATACTAGTCGCGGTATCACCGCTGGTGTTGGCTTTGAGAACCTTGAGGTCTACACCATCTATTAAGTCTTCGAAAGTATTGCTAGAACTAGTCAGCTGCGTACCAAATTCATTGCCGAGAGCAATAATGGCATCTTGACCAACTTGTAACGGAGCCGCACTTGCCGCTGCTACCGTAGTTTCCCAACCACTTGCCGCATCAGCAGATAAGGTGAAACTGACATCAGCCCCTTCATTGTCGGAACCAAACAATACTTTCATCGCCCCTTGCGACTTCACCAACGTTGCTTGCATTGAACCGTCAAACTGGTCATTGAAGTAAGTGACAAATTCACTGTAGGTGACATCACCACTAATGTCGGTATCAGCATCCATGATGTTGATATTGGTCGTGACCCCACCTTGAGTCACCGAAAAACTTCCAGCCGTAACCATAACATCGTTCGGATCGGTAGAATTAGCATCAAATACGACTTGATGATTAGAAGCCATCTGCTTAACGAAGACATCAAGATTAACGTCTTCAGCACCTGGACTAGTGGTTAACGAAAAGTAGTCTTCACTAGAGATTGATGTTGAAGTTTGAGTGAGACTAGAGCCGGTTTTTGTAAACTGGTAGATTTTATCTTCGAGAGATTGTAATGCGGTTTTGACTTTGTTGATGGCAGAAGTCTTAGACGAAATTGTTGACAATTTTTGGTTATAGCGCAACTCAAAAGGCTGCACATCTAAGCTGGCAAAATTACTGGCGAGCTGCACCGCATCAACGTTCATGATCCTTCCCTCTTTAGTCCAATAAGGAGGTACAGCTCTCCCCTCCTTGGCATGGCTATTACTAAGATTATCCTAATAAGCTCATCGCTAGTTGAGGCACCATTTTCGATGCACTAAGCATTGATGCCCCTGATTGCATTAGCATTTGTTGTTTGCTCATATTGCCCGATTCTGAAGCGAAATCAGTGTCCATAATTCGACCTTTAGAAGCATCCACATTTTCCGTCATATTACCGAGGTTGGTAATGGTATGTTCTAGTCGATTGATTGTGGCACCAAATGTAGAGCGAATTTCACCTAGGTTACCGACAAATCCATTGTCCGTTGCCGTAGCTGGAACGCCAGTCAATGCATCCATAGCAGTAAGTGCGTTAGCTTGTGTTGTCAAATCACCAATACCCAGTGCTCCAGTAGTACCAACAAAAGTCTGAATGTCGGCCAGAGCAGATGAAGCCCCGCCAACCGTTGTATCGAATGTTAATGTTTCTGCTGAAGTGCTACCTATCTGGAAATCGATAGTGGCATCAAAAGCCCCTGTACCACTCATCAAATTGTTACCACCGTAGTTAGTGTTTGCTAAAATATTCGCTAGCTCTTCACCTAACTGTTGATACTCTGAATCCAATGCCGCTAAATCTGCTGTAGTATTCGTACCGTTAGCCGCTTGAGTCGCTAGGTCGTTCATACGATAAGCGATATTTGTCATCTCATCGAAAGCACCTTCTGCCGTTTGCAGCATCGAAATAGCATCTTGTGAGTTACGCATTGCTACATTCATACCACGAGACTGCGCTTCCAAACGGTTAGCAATTTGCAAGCCCGCCGCATCGTCCGCAGCTGAGTTAATTCGAAAGCCGGTAGACAGTTTTTCCATAGATTTAGTTAACGCACTGTTTGTCGACTGCAACGTGTTCTGCGTGACCAAGCTTGCGTAGTTAGTGTGTACTGATATAGCCATCTGATGATCCCCATCTTTGTTTGCTGTTCAGTTACTGCTAACGACAGTGGAAAAATTCCATTTCATATTTTTTCGAAAAAAATCACTAAACGTTAAAATTGCAAGACTCAAAAATGAGAAGTGCGTGAAAAATATCCTAGTATTTTAATCAACAATAACCACAAAAATGGCTGTTATGGGAAACGTATTTAAGGCAGTGGCATCAAGGCTAACGATTCCAATCGTATTACTCATGATCCTAGCGATGGTGATTCTGCCATTACCTCCGATCCTGCTTGATGCGTTTTTTACCTTTAATATCATGCTGGCTATTGTGGTACTGCTGGTCAGTAGTACCGTCACTCGAGTTCTCGACTTTTCTATTTTTCCTTCCCTACTTCTGGTCGCGACATTGCTTCGTTTGACTCTGAATGTGGCATCAACCCGTATCGTTTTGCTTGAGGGCCATAACGGTGGCGATGCTGCGGGTAAAGTCATTCAGTCGTTTGGTGAAGTTGTTATTGGTGGTAGCTACGTTGTTGGTATTGTGGTGTTTGTGATTCTGATGATCATTAACTTTGTGGTGATCACCAAAGGTGGCGAGCGGATCTCAGAAGTATCTGCGCGATTTACTCTTGATGCGCTACCAGGAAAACAGATGGCAATCGATGCCGACCTCAATGCAGGTGCCATAGACCAAAACGAAGCCAAAGCTCGACGCTTAGAAGTCGGTGAAGAGGCGGAATTTTACGGCGCAATGGACGGGGCGAGTAAATTTGTCCGAGGCGATGCTATTGCCGGACTATTGATCCTGTTCATCAACTTGATCGGTGGGGTGCTGATCGGGATTTTTGAGCATGGACTTTCCGCAGAAGACGCATTTCAAACTTACGCTTTACTTACCATCGGTGATGGCCTCGTCGCTCAGATCCCATCACTATTACTCGCAACTTCCGCTGCCATTATCGTGACGCGTATTAGTGACAACGATAATGACATGGCACAAACCGTAAAAAGGCAGTTACTCGCCTCGCCAAACAACCTTTATATGGCGGCGGGCGTAATGTTCGTCATAGGTAGTGTGCCGAATATGCCTCATCTGGCTTTCTATACTTTCACTGTCCTGCTGGCATTTGTCGGTTGGCGCCAGTCTAAGTTTCAGGCTACCCCAGAACAGGTTGAATCTGATGTAGACTCTTTACCTCGTACCAATCATGAAAGCACAATTGATTGGAGCATCATTCCCAATGTCGATGTGATAGCGCTCTCTCTGGGATTTAAATTGGTGCCTCTTGCCAGTAACAAAAAAGGAGGCAATCTGATCAAGAGTATTCGCGGCAGCCGAAAAACACTGAGCGAACAAATTGGCTTTGTGATTCCAGAAGTGATCATCACCGATAATCTCGCGCTCAAACCCTCAGAATACGCAATTAGCATTGATGGTGATGAAATAGAACGTGGTGAAGTCTATGCCGATAAATCCATGGCTGTGGGCAACCGAATTGATCATCCTGAACTAGATGGCATCGTGGGTGTCGACCCTGCTTATCAGCTTCCAGCTCTGTGGATCAATCAAGCAGATAAAACCAAAGCCATTAACCTCGGATTTCAAGTCATTGAGGTGTATGACGTAATTGCAACTCACGTCAGTAAGGTATGCAGTGAACATCTCGATAATATTTTTAATTATGATGATGTTAAGGCCATCAATCATCGACTCGCTATTCACCACCCTGAACTGGCGGAAAACCTCGCCAACGTTATTTCGCCTAACTTGCAAATGCAAGTGATTCGCCAGTTGCTTGCTCAGCAAGTGCCAATCATTAATGTACGAACCATGGCGAACACCATTATCGAAAGTATCGATACCGTTAAAGACCCAATTCTGCTGTCATCAAATATTCGTGTGGCGTTAAAGCGTACCATAGTGAATTTGGTATCACCCAACAACAAAACCATTAACGCCTTTACTATCGGTTCTGCGTTGGAAAATGAGCTTAAGGGCGCGATTTCTCTTAGCCAACAAAGCGACCCAAACATTCCGTTAGATGCCATCCCTGTCGAGCCTTCTGTCTTGCAGAGGTTTCAAAATCGTATGCCAACCATAGTACAAACCATGCAAAGCCAAAACCTGCCACCCGTTATCGTTGTTCCACCAACCACACGGCCTATGGTGGCTAAATTAGCCAAGGCTTTTGCAAAGGAGCTTATCGTGCTTAGCTACAACGAAATTCCGAATGAGTATGGGTTAAACGTACTTGGCGATGTCGAGTAGTGTCGAAAAAGGCCGAGCTACGCTAATAACTCGGCATCAATCAACTCTTTTTGGGGGCAGAGATGATTATTGGGGAACAACAACTTGTCCTGAGACAATCGGAAAAGCATCCGTCTTTGGCTTGCTATCCATTCGGATAGTCGTTGGTGTACCTGCGACTTCATAAGTGACATCGTAGCCGACCACTTTGGTAGACGTGGTGTATTTTGTTGTACAGCGTCTTTCTGTTGTACTTATGGTGTCATTCTTCTGAGCATTTTCTTGGATTTTTCTTCCTGTCATAGCACCCGCTACAGTGCCGACTGCCGTTGCGACGGTTTTGCCCGAACCTCCACCAACTTGATTACCTAATGCAGCACCTGCGGCCGCTCCACCTAGCGTCCCTAAGAGTTTATTCTCGTCTTTAACTTCAGCCTGTCTCGTCACCACTACATCATTACACTCTTGATGCGGCGTTTTTATTGCCTTGGTCACCGCTTCTACGAAAGTTATTTTGGCTTCCGTTGGAGCTTCTTGCTCTTTTTGACAACCAGACATTGCCAATATCGCGATTACGGCCAGCGCCACTGCTTTCTTGTTCATGTAATTCTCCTAATTATTGTTACTTTGGCTGCATGATAAGGAGAAAAGAACCGTGTATTTCAGCGGTGAATGAATTCTATGTCATTGTCTGGTAAAGAGTCAGAGCACTATTAGCGCAGCGTCAAACTGTGATGGTAAACCTGTATTTTTAATGTTCCTAAGGTATGATGCTCGCGTCCTAATCGTTGTTTGATGACCATGTTTTCTCGTTGTTTTACCGTTACACTAGCTCTGTTCCTATCAGTCGTTATGCTGATGGTGAGTTTTGTCGCGATCAGTAACGAGTCAAACGAAGCCTTTTCCCATACTCTCTCAACACTCGATAGCCACACCAACTCAGTTGTCTCTAACAAAGCACTATCAAACAAAGTAGAAATGGCTAATCCACATCAATGCTGTGCCTCATTTTGTTTGCTTAAAGTTCCTTGTGGACAATCATTGGTAGTACTTAACTCGGGCGCCACGTCGCTCGCCTTAATGTCAATTGATGACATAGGCAAAGTAATTGGCAGAATTCAAACCCTTTTTCGCCCTCCTATCGCATAACTCCGTTTTCCCAGCATTTAACGCGAGATTTCGCACCCTATTTATTTTTTGGAGTTATCCCAATGAAGGCATTGTTTACCCTTTTTTCTGCGCTACTACTCAGCGTATCGGCTTCTGCGGCTAAATTTGAGCAAGGTACCCACTACAAAGTACTGGATGTTGAAAAGTCAGCCACACCCAAAGTAACCGAATTCTTTTCATTTTATTGTCCACACTGCTACAAATTCGAATCCGTAGTAGAAAACCTCAAGCCTGCGCTAGCTGATGGCGTTAAATTTGAGAAAGTGCACGTTGCGTTTATGGGCAATGATATGGCAATACCAATGGCAAAATCGTACGCCACCATGGTTGCCTTAAAAGTAGAAGATAAGATGGTTCCTGCGATGTTTAATCAGATCCACGAAATAGGCAAAAGACCGGATAACGAGCAAGAACTCAAACAAATCTTTGTCAGTAATGGTATTGATGGCAAAGCCTTTGACTCGGCGTACAACAGCTTTGTCGTTAACTCAATGCAGAAGAAATTTGATAAGCAGTTTAATGCGAGTACATTAACTGGCGTACCTGGCGTATTGGTTAACAACAAATACATCGTTCAGCCGACAGGTATTAAAAGTTATAAGGAGTACAACGAGTTAGTGAACTACCTGCTCACGCTGTAATGGCTTTAGTTCTGCTCAGAAAAGCATAACAAAAACCTAGAGCGTCACCTTCGCTCTAGGTTTTTTCGTTAATACACTCTCACTTGATTTTTCTTGATCACAACGCCTCGCAACAGTTTCCCTGACTGCTGATTTTGAACCGATACCGTGTCGCCGACTAAACCACTTTCAAGAGCCGTTCCCAACGTCTCTAGCCGTATCGTCTCAGACTGGTAAAGCACATCAACGGCCTGACCTTTCTCCACATCATAATCAAGATACAAACGAGATGTGGTCAACAATTCCCCCTTATTCACTGAGCGCTTCAGTTTACTTCCCACGACTTCACTGGGTTTAAAAAATACCTTTTTATCGGTGTAAAGTGTAATCGGCTTTATTGCGATGTCGGAGGGAGATAAGCGCTGGCCTTTTCGCAACGCTTTATCGGCTGTCACTGCCCAGATAGTAAGACTGGCTGACGAAGTTGCAGATAAACTCCACCTCTGAGCTTCACATCGTAATGTCCACTTCTGCTTTCCCAGTTTAATCTCACTACGATGATGAATTGCGACTGGTTTTGAGCATGGCTGGATCTGATGAATAGCTTTTGAAAAACGAATGCTGACATCAAGTTGATACTGTTGTGGGTAGCGGTAGCGAACGGTCTGTTCTATCAGCGAATGAATACGAGTGGAAAGGTGTTGCTCTAACTCAGAACTCGAAGCAACAGCGGCTTGCATATTGATGATGCAGCCGTATGCGATAAGCAATATGAGCAATAATCCAGTCTTAGACATTAATCCTTAACTTATGTTTTCCAAGCGCTTCCTCCATCGCTTGGTGCTGCATCAGCATAATATTACCTTGGCGCTCAAGTTTGGTCTTACATTGTCCAATCGATTGTTCGATCTGCTTATCCAAAGCTTGAACTCGTTGTAGCAGCCCACCTTGTAGTTTTGCCTGTATCACTTTGGTGTATTGCCTGTCCTGACAACCCAACCGCTTTGCCATTGCGTAGCGCTTTAGATCGGCTTCAGCCAATCGATGAGTCAGTGAAGTGATGGCTTGGTTAAGCGACTCTAATTTTTGATATTCCCGATCGAGTATCGCCGCGCGAATATCGTCTAGTCCAGAAGATAGCTGGCGAGAGAACTCCAAAATATGCTGACCATAGGTAATGTAGCCTATCAACGTGCTTTTATTTCCCATGGTCTAGTCTCGCTATAACTTTCGCTAGCTCATCCATATCAAACACCAATTCCCCCGAGGCTATTTGCGCTTTGATTTGTTCAACCCTGGCACTATCAATATCTTCAACTCCGTCAAAAAAGCTCTTCGCATTTTCCAACAAGTCCACTTCATGTTGTGACAGGTTGATTTGCTTCACCTTGACCTTTTGGTCTGGCTCAACCTTTTTGTTTTGAACCACATCAACTTGGGTATGCGGAACTATATGCTTCACATTGTCGATCTTGATTTGACTCATATCCCGTTACTCACTCTGCTCACTTCTAATTAACTATAACGGCAATATTTCACGTCTGTTTCACCTTTTTCTCAGTAGCTTGATAACGTTGTCGCGGCTAGGGCCGCTAAAACCACGATGAATGGACTTCAACGATAATTCTGGGTTGTTCGCTAAATGCTGTTTAAAGCTGCCAAACTGCTCCAATTCAGGGTGGGTACAAAATGCAATGAGTTGATTTGCTCGTACTTTTTTGTTTTTTAGTACTTTCGATAGCGCTAAATACAGCTTATTGACGCGCTCAAGCAGTGCTTCGATGTGCTGTATCGCACCTGATTCATTCACCAGTAAACGACCAATAGTATCTAGCACTGGATAGCAGGCTTGAGCTTGAACGGCTATCGGAGCACCTTCAGCATAACGACCACCCTGTCCGGAAACGAAAACTTGGCCGTCCCACGCACGCCAATGCTCATCTCGCATTCCAATCACAAATTCTTGTTGTTGGTTAAGTCGTAACTGCAAATGGGCATACGCAAACATCATCTTAAATTGCTCTAGCAAGACTTCACGGTCTTCTGTACGTTCAAAGGCTAACGCCACCAGCCGATTGTTGATGTAAAGCGACACCACCTCATCTCGTAAACGCTCTCGTTGGAAATCGAGCCCTGGTATCGTAAATTCAATGAGAGGGTTATCGGTTTGAATGGGAGCAAAGCTAGAATCCACGACATAGTGACCAAACAAACGCTTTTGACTCCAAAACAGTAACTTCTTCTTAATGGTATCGATTTGGTTGGCTTGATCTGGACTGTAATGTACCAACTCAGCAATCTGTCTAAGTTTGATAAGTTCACTTGCGACAGTTCTTAGAACTTCTCCGGCCATCATTAAGCGGCTATACATCTTGTGCGAGTCGGACACTTCTGCGATAAGCTTGGGGCGTTCTTGCAAGTTCATCTGCATCATTTTCTGGTGCAACAATACTGATGAGGGTTGGCGCGTCGAAAGCTTCTCCGGACGTTTTATCTTGCCCGCACTCGCTGGATTGACCTGATTTTTCCTCTGTGTAATCCCGGTTAACTTCATCCTACCTCTCCCACTAGGTCAAACGTGGCTCGTTGGCAAAGTTGAGCTTAATTATCTCTTCAGACTGCATCTGCTTAACAATGTCGATCACTTCTTTTCGAGCCTGTTCTACCTGACTTACGGGCACAGCACCGATACGTACCAAATTTTCTTTTAGCTCAGTAGAAACCCGCTGTGGCATAGAGTTGATGATGTACAGGCGGCAATCTTTGTTTGTCCCTTTAAGGGCGTATGCCCATAACTCAAGACTGACTCTTTCATTAATGAGGTTGATAGTTTCAAGGTCTTGATTAAACAGAGTGAAGAAGTCAAACATCGCTTCTTCTACCAACTCAGCAGCTTCTTCATCATGGTCGTGAAGGAATTGGAATAAGTTGCTCTTATCGCCGGAATAGCGATTAATAAGATTTGCCACCACCTTTGAGCCTTGTAAGCTTGCTGATCCGCCACTGTGATAATTGATTTTGCAGCGATCGATAAGATCCTTTAGCGTCTCCATTAACCCAGAGGTCAAAACCTGTGTTTTGGATATTTGCAGAATCAACTCGTGGCACTCTTGTTCATCGTATTCGTCCATGACTCTAGCGCTGTACTCGAGTGGCAAATGAGCAATCAGTAGCGCCTGCAAATTAATGTGTTCTTTTTTGAGGTCGTTAACCAACAAATCGGGCGGAATCCAAGCCAGTTTTTCTGCGTGCGAACGAATCTCATCACCGTAGATTTCGGATACCAAATCCCGTGCTAAGTTACCGTTGAGCGTCTTCTCCAAGACATTGGTTATATATTGTCGTGTTCCACCTAGAATGCCCGAGTGCTTTCTAAAATCATCAAAAAAACCGGACAACG
This sequence comes from Vibrio barjaei, assembly GCF_001639065.2. Lineage (GTDB taxonomy): Bacteria > Pseudomonadota > Gammaproteobacteria > Enterobacterales > Vibrionaceae > Vibrio > Vibrio barjaei. The sequence continues at coordinate 36,773 of NZ_LQXO02000006.1, read as the reverse complement.
AAACCAGCGCATCTTTAGCCTTAATGTCTTTCATTTTACTCATCGCATGAGTAATCTGTTTGATCTCTTCATGAGTAAATCCTTTGAGAACCTCAGACGCAATATCTTCGCCCATGCTCAATACCAACATGGCGACACCATCCACAGACTGATAAGTTTGCTTGTCATCCATACACGTCCCCTCTGATAATCCTTTTATCTATGCCTGAATCCAGGTTCGTAAAATCTCAGCTACTCGATTTGGGTCTTCTTTAGCGATGAGTTTCAGGTGCTTTATCTGCACCTCTAATGGGCTATCGGCCGATGGTAAATTGTCATCCAACGCTTTGATACCCGTAGCATCAATGCCTAATGATTCCAGTTTCGACTGTAAGGCCGCTTCTGCTGCTCGCTCTTCTTTAGTAATCACATCATCGTATTCCATGCTCTCGGCTTCTTGTTCCTCCTGCTCAGCGGACTTCGTTAAATATTGAGCCAGCGGGCGCAAGACCACCATGATCATTAAACCACTCAACATCACACCCAATAGATACTTGAGTGGCTGCATAATATTGGTGTTTTCAAACCATGCTACGGGGGCTTGATCTGGAATACTGGCAACCACAAACGGAAAATGCGTGATGTGTATGGTGTCACCGCGCGTTTCACTGAACCCTATCGCAGAGCGAACCACATTTTCGACATTGGTAAGCTCTTCCGGAGTCCAGGTTTGATTGACGTTGACCAAGTCATTGACGACGATAGAAACAGACAGGTTTTGTAACACGCCCTGTTGATGTTGGATATGACGTACTTTGCCACTCACCGCATAATCTCGTGACGTTTCGCTGCGATTCACCTTAGCGTTTGGCTCCGGCTGAGGCTCGCCATCGGTCACTGGGGGCGTGTTGCTCAACGCGCCCGGAATACCCAATGCCATTGAGGACTCATTAATGTCGTTAAGTAGAGTTTCCTTTCGCACCACCGGATCGGCATAAATCTCTTCTGTCTCTTCAATGCGTGAGAAATCAATATCACTAGCGATTTGAACTCGGAAATTACTGGCACCTAGAATTGGGGTCAGCATGTCGGTGGCTTGCGCAACCAAAGTTCTCTCTAGGTTACGTTTATAGTCAGATTGCTTACCTGTGGTGACAGTGATATCTCCAACGGTGGCATCGTTAGATAATAGGCGGCCGTGCTGGTCAACGACTCTCACATGCTCCGACTTAAGACCAATGACGGCCCCAGATACCAAATTGATCACCGATTCAACTTGAGTCGGTTTGAGATCCATTCCATTAATGATGTGGACGATAACAGACGCTCTTGGTTGCTCCCCGTCTTCACGCATAAACAAGCTTTCTTTCGGAATAGCGAGATGCACACGGGCTAAGCTGACCGCACTCATAGTGGTTATACTGCGCGCTAACTCCCCTTCTAACGCATGACGGTAACGGGCATTTTCCATAAACTGGCTTTCACCAAGGCTTTTTGAGCTATCGAGCGAATCAAAGCCACTTGGCAGTTGTTCTTTTAACCCTTTTGACGCCAGAATCATGCGAATTTTGGCCACATCACCTTCCGGAACCAATATCTGACCATCATCTTGGCTGAGCTGGTAGCGTATCGATTCTTCGTCGAGGAGCTGCAAAACTTGGCTAGAATCAAAGTTGGCTGACTTGCTATACAGCGGTCGAAACCGCTCTGCTGATGTCCACAGCATAATGACAATGATCGCCGCCGTAATCGTGGCGAATATGGTGATAATAATGACGTTGCGTTGCGAGCTTTGCCAAAATGTATTGAGCCAGCCAGAAGCTTTGTTGAGCTTCTCTTTCGCCGCTCCCATATTGTTGGCTAACGCTGGTTTTGTTTCTAATTCTGCAGCCATCGCCGTTCCCTAGCCTAAATAGGCATCTTTATGATGTCTTGAAAGTTCGACACCATTTTGTTTCGCACTTGCATCAATGCGTTAAAGGACAGTTGTGCTTTTTGCGACGCCACAGTTGCGCCTAAAAGGTCATCACTTTTTCCCAATTCTACGGCGGTTATCTTGTCAGACGCGTGAGCTTGGTATTTGTCCACCGTATCAAGCACCCCTTTTAACGCATGGCTGAACTGCAATGCACTCTGTGAAGCTGGGTTGACCTGGGTATTGTCATGAATAACGCCCTTCACCGCTGTCGAGACCATCGTTTGATTGGAAAAAGGATTGGTCGCGATTTGTTGCTGATTGTGCATTTTGCCAATGAGCTCTTGTTGTATTTGCATTGCGCTGATTTTATCCATTACTCGCTCTCCATCGCAGCATCACTTACGTACCAATCGAATTTCTACGCGACGATTTTTGTCACGGCCTTCTTCAGTAGTGTTGTCATATTTAGGGTAGCGGTCACCATGTCCGCGTATCTCTATCATCTTTTTCGACACCCCATTTTCAACGAACCACTGCGCAACATCTGACCCACGCTGTTTTGAAATTTGCAGATTCGCCACCGAATCCCCTGAATTATCGGTATAACCATCTATCAAAATCTTAACGATTTTTGGGTCGCGCTTTACCAGAGAACTGATGTCATCAATGGTACGTTTTTGCAGTTCTGTTAAGGCCACAGCGCCGCTCTGAAAATGCAATTCAACGCGACGTGCATGTTGAAAGTTCACGGGAGGCAAACCAAAACGGCAGTGGTTAAATTCATCTAATGCGGGTCTGAAATTAGTGGTCGGGAAATAGATATCAAAATCCATAGCGTTAATGTTAAACCAAGCACCACTTGCCATGTCTTCTAGTAGCAGCGTCGCACCATCTACCGTGACTAAAGCGGAACCTTGTTGTTGGATCTTTTCAATGGTGGTTGTGGTATAGGATTTAGAAATACCCCAGACCGGCTCTGTGGTGTTAAACGAAGTAGAAGAAGGGAGCGAGCGTACACCACGTTTCTCTACTTTGATTTGTAAAGGGTTGGCAGCCAGTAGAACAAACTGCACTGAAAAACCAGTATGAGGGTCGAAAGACTGCAAGACACACTGGTCAACAGATTGATTAAATTGCCATTGCACACTATCAAACGGGACAATATAGCGCTGAGCAAGAGCCTTAGTAGGTATCATCACGTTAGCTATTATCAGGCTAACTATCATCAAACGAATTAAGCACAAGGCCCCGGACATAGACAGTAGTCGAGCCCCGAACCAATTCGGTAGCCTTGTATGACGAGGTTTAGCCAAATCGCTTCTCATATCAAGTCAAACAAAGAAATACCGGCGACGCGCGCGAAGGTTTTTTGCGTGGCTTCTAGGGCAATCATACCTTGGTTAAGTTCAACTGAAGCTTCTGCATAGTCTAACTCTTCCAGTTCTGAGCGTACCGTTTCGGCAAAAAACACCATATCAATGCTGGTTTCTTTGAGTCTATCTAACGCGTTGTATTGGCTACCAATATCTGTCAAAGACACTAACAAACTCTGGTGCAAATCCTGGTTGGTATCGAGCGCACTATCTAACGCTGCCGTAAACCCAGCAGTCGAAGCTTCCAACTCTGCTATTGCATTGTCCAAGTCAGTAAAGATAGCGTTGGTGCCGATAATATCTGTTATGGTTAAATTGCTTGGGACATATTGATCATCGCCAACTTTGGTTTCACGATAATCTGAATTGCTGTTTAAGGTATAAGGCGGTGTTGTCGATATGGCTTGGTTTGTTATATCTGTGCCTGAAAACAAATAGCTTCCATCATTCGCTTGATTTAACGTCGTGAGCATCTCTGTTTTCAGCGACTTAAGCTCTAGTACTATCCCAGCACGACTTTGTGCATCCAAAGTACCATTCTTGCCTTGTAGTAGTAGCTCATTGACCTGTTGGGACAGCTCTTCTAACGTATTCACATTGGTTTCATAGCGAGTAAGCTGAGACTGCACATTCTCAATATTGCGCTGATACTGCTGATTATCAGAGACCGTCTTTTTTAGTCCTTCAAGGCGCACCGCCGCAATCGGGTCATCGGAGAGATGGTTGAGCTTCAACCCAGTCGACATCTGCTCAAACACTTTATTGAGACGAATGTTGTTATCCATTAGCGAACGCTGCATAACAGCATTAAATTGTGAGTCCGTTACTCGCATCACTGCTCTCCTAAAACGCTTTTAACAAGGTCTGAAACATTTGATTGGCCGTACTTATCACTTTCATATTTGCCTCATAGGCATTGAGATAAAGCAACATGTTCGCGGCTTCTTCATCCGAGTTCACTGCGCTGACACTATCTCTGGCGACCTGCGCATCTTCCACGCTAATTTGTGCTGCTGTCGCTTCACTTTCAGCTTGTCGAGTAAAAATACCGATGTCTCCCAACAACCCCGCATAAGCGCTATAAGGTGTCTCACCAACAACAGATCCATTGGTTAATGGTGTCTGAGATAACATGGAAAGATCTTTGAGAACATCACCGTTTCCGGAGAGCACCGCACTGGAAGAGAACGCAAGCTCTTGTGCACTAATTGCAGGGTCGATAGCAAGCGAGTGCGCCTCACTTCCCGCCGTGTAAGTAAATAAGCTTTGCCCAGCGCCTCCGTTAAGGTCAAAGCCCATATTTAAGGCATTATTCACCCCATCGGCGAGCCCTTTTGCTAGATCGGCCAATGTCGATTTAATCGGCTCGTATTGGCTCAGTTTTAAGGCTTCTAGCGCACCAAGTTCTCCACCTAGCGAGTCATCGACCGCAGTCGTCATTGATTGGAAAGTAATTGAAAGGTCGGTGCTATAAGGGTCACCACTCGAAAAGTCGCGAGTTAGTGAAGCCGAAAAACCGCCAATAACCAGCGGCTGTCCATTAGGCGTGGATAACTCAACACCTCCTGCGGTGTATATCACTTGCACATCCAGCGACTTTGAGAGTTCGTTAAGCTGTTTGTCCATCTCATCTTGTAGTCCTGCCACACCCTTACCGAGCAGCGCCTCTTCTTGAAGTTTTTGATTCAGAGCCGCGATACTTTCAAGCTGGCTGTTTACATGAGAAACGATGGCTCCGTATCGTTCGCTTTGAGCCGCCTCTTGTTGACTAAGTTGAGCTGAAACTGAGTTGAATTGCTGTGCCAACGCATCGGCGTTAGTGAGCACTTGTTGTCTAAATGCAATACTCTCTGGGGTCACACTGGCTTCATCAATCGCGGCAAAAAGGCCATTCAAACCCTGCGTTAAACTCAAACCGTCAGCACCCAACAGATTTTCAATATTGGATAAACCGTCAAAATAGCTTTGTGAATATTGCGCCGATTCGGTAGCTTCGCGTAAACGATTAATGGAAGACTGCTCGGCAATCCGAATAATATCGCCCACTTCAACACCCGCCCCCAAATTGATCCCGTTGACGAAATTTCCAGATGATGTTGCTTCTAAGCTGACTATCTGGCGACTATAACCCGGTGTATTCACGTTGGCGGTATTTTGCGCCGTCGTGTTTAACGCCACACGATTAGCGAGTACACCACTGAGTCCAATATTGACCATTCCCATTATTTACTCTCCTTATTTAGAGGACGGTTGGGAACTTGCGATGACAATTGCTTGAATATCATCTCGGCGAGCCCGAATGAGGATTGGCGACTAATACGCTGCGCCAATTGGGCATCGAGCATTCCTTGAAACATGCCATCCGACTTCATGGACAGCGGGTTGTTGTCATCACTCATTGCCTCACTAGCAGAGCGCATACGAGTGAGCATTTGTTGCAGAAATAACGCCTCAAATTGCTGCGAAGCAGCCAGCAATCCTGCTCCAGAATTGTCGTGTTTCATTTGAGCTAAGGCATGATTGTCTAAATAGAAATTCGCGACATGTTGGCTCGCCTGCGTATGAGCAGGAACCGACCGTTGTTCGGAGAAAGTTGCCAGCCCAGCTCGTTGCGAACTTTCAACCATCAAGGTTTCAAAACTCGCTGTTTGCGCTTGTGCAGGGCTCGGCGAATGTAATGACGACGCCACTACGGATATGCCAGCTTTGGTGAATGCAACGTTCTCTATCCCAGGCTTAATTTCACACTGCTGCTTTACTGTGAAAGGAACTTGGCTCGGTAATTGGGTTATTAAAACCAGTGCGTTTGAATCAAGCATTAGATCACCACCAAATCGCCGTTGATAGCACCTACTTCATCCAGCGCTTGTAAGATTTGCATCAACGCTTCTGGAGTAGCGCCAATATTATTAATCGCATCGACGATTTCTTGCAGATTGGTACCACGAGGCCACACCATTGTCGTGCCGTCATCTTCATCGACGCTGATTTGAGTATTTTGGACAATGGCCGTTTCACCCGCAGTATTGAACGCGCCTCCCGGCTGTGACACCGACTCGGATTCTAAAATTGTCACGGTAATTCCACCTTGACTTACCGCCGCCTCGGAAACCGTCACATTCTGGCTGATCACTACAGTACCTGTTCGCGAGTTGAACACCACCTTAGGCAAACGACGGCCCTCTTCGACTTGCAACTCTTGAATCATCGCAACAAACATCACTCTGTCTTCGCTATCAATAGGTGCGGACACTTCAACTTGGCCTTTATTGAGCGCCTTCGCAACTTGCCCGCCAAATGTCTGATTGATGGCTTTGGAAATGTTCAGTGCCGTTTCGTAGTTGGGCTGCTTGAGCTGCAAACGAATCGTTGGATCCCGGTCAATACCGGTTGAGATTTCTCGTTCTAAGGTCGCGCCATTGGGTATGCGGCCAACGGTCGGAGTATTTCGAGTCACGCTGGTGCCGTTTTCACCCGTAGCGTTAAACCCGCCAACTACCAAGCTACCTTGAGCCACCGCATAAACTTCACCATCAATACCTCGAAGTGGAGTAAGTAACAAAGTCCCACCGCGCAGGCTTTTGGCATCCCCTAACGAAGACACCGTTACGGTCAGGGTTTGACCCGCTCCTTGATGTGGCTCAACCGCGGCAGTCACACTCACCGCAGCAACGTTTTTCAGTTTAGGGTTGGTGCTGTCGTCAAGTTGCACACCAAACTGTTTGATCATATTCACCACAGACTGCTGGGTGAATTTCACTTGCGATTTATCACCGGAGCCATCTAGCCCAACCACCAAGCCGTATCCAATCAGTTGGTTTTGTCTGTCGCCGTAGACCTCCGCTACTTCAGCAATCGCTCTTGCGGCCAAAGTTGATGATGCCCAGCTAAGTACCCACAAAGGTAACAACAAATGGATGAGGTAACGCCATTTCAACTTCATCATTAAAATGGCATCCAAGGTGAATTAAAGAACTGAGTCAACCAGCCAGCGGTATTGGTATCGGCAAAAGTTCCTCTGCCTGCGTATGTAATACGCGCGTCCGCAATGCGTTGAGAAGAAAGTGTATTGTCGGCTTGAATGTCATCCACTCGCACATTCCCCGTGAGTCGAATGTATTCATCGCCTTGATTAAGTTTCAGCCATTTCTCCCCTCGAACTCTAAGCACACCGTTGGGCAGAACATCGTAAACCGTTACCGTGATAGAGCCTGACAAGCTATTACCCTGCGTGGATGCCGCTGCGCCATCGAAATCACGTGTTGCATCAAGAGCCGCACTGCCTTCGGTGTAAGTAGTCGTACCTAGTGTCGGTGCAGCAATCGTCGCGCTGGAGTCTTTGCCATATTGGGTCGAAGCGCTTTTATCAGATTCTGTTTTCTCATCGAGCATGACAGTGAGAATATCTCCCACTCGATAAGCTCGGCGGTCTTGAAACAAGGTCATGGCCGTCGTTCCTGTATACAAACTGCCCTTACTGACTCGTGTAACCTGATAGTCTAACTCCGGCGGAGCATACGCTTCATCATTGGGAGACGGTGGGATAAATTCATCCTGCCGACCCGCGCAACCAATCATATTCACGACCAGAAGTGCGACAACTGCGATGTAATAAAGCACACCAATCGCGTGAGACTTTGCAAGCCGCGCTTTATTCGCTTTTTGCTTTTCCATATCAGTCTCCCTCATGCCTGCTTCCCACTGTCGCTATGACTGCTGAGCAATGTATTGCAACATTTCATCAGCTGCACTGACCATCTTGGCGCTCATTTCATAGGCTCGCTGAGTAGCAATCATGTCGACCATTTCCTCCACCACCTGCACATTAGAGCCCTCAAGCGCGCCTTGCTTTAATTGTCCTGACCCCTCGGTTCCTGCCACTAGTTCTACCGCTTCCCCAGAGCCTTCCGTTTCAGCAAATAAGTTACCACCTTGCGCAGCGAGTCCCGCTGGGTTCATGAATTTCACTATGGTAATTTGGCCTAACGCCTCTGGGTTTACTTGCCCCGGAATCGTGGCGGTTGCTACGCCATCAGCAGTAATACTCACTAACGTGGCTTCTGGCGGAATGACAATTTCAGGGATGAGTGGATAGCCTTGTGTATTGACCAACTGCCCATCTGAATTGGTTTGAAATTGCCCATTTCGCGTGTAAAGAAGCTCGCCGTCCGAATTCTCTATTTGGAAAAAACCGTCGCCGAGTACGGCTAAATCAAATTGCTGGTTGGTGTTTTGAACATTGCCTTGAGTAAAGACTTTCTCTGTCCCCACCACACGAACACCATTACCTAACTGAATCCCTGTGGGATGTTCATTCAACTCGGTGGTTTCTGTACCCGCCTGCTTATCGACGCTGTAAAATAGGTCTTCGAATACCACACGATCTCGCTTAAAACCGACGGTATTGATATTGGCTAAGTTATTAGAAATGGCGGTCATTTTCGCATCTTGTGCGGCCATCCCTGTTTTGGATATCCATAAAGCACTGTGCATAATTTTCTTCCTTAGGCTTTAAGCAGCTTATTCCCTATCTGAGCAATTTCATCGGCTGACGCCATGACTTCAATTTGCATTTCATATTGTCGAGTGAGTGACATGATGCTAACTAACTCTTCGAGGCTTGATACGTTACTCGCCTCTAGATACCCAGAACGAACTTGAACCGTAAAGTCTTCAGCTAACACGCCTCCTCCTTTAGGAACAAAATGGCCGCTGGCGTGCATGGTCATCTCATCGTATTCAGGCTTGACTAACTTGAGCGCCCCTACCTCGACCGAGGCTTCTCCACCAATCGGAGTCACTGAAATCAGGCCGTTTGCACTAACGGTAATAAACTCAAAATCGGGCAGAACCATAGGGCCTTCGACTGACATAACACGGCGCTCACCAAGATAAAGCTGACCGTTGCCATCCAATCGAAAATTTCCCGCTCGGGTATACAGTTCGTTCGGTTCGCCATCCAAACCTTCTAAGGTAATAAACCCATCGCCATTAATAGAGACATCCAAAGGGCGCTCGGTGCGAATATCTTCACCTTGCGCAAAGTTATTAATCGACGAGTTGGTTCTAGAAGTCACGGAAGTTAAAAATCCTGAACCTTCCAAACGCATTGGTGACGAATGTTCCATCAGGGCCTTAAACCCGACCGTGTCGGCATGAGAGAGGTTGTTGGCGCGAACGTGCTGAGCGAGCATGGTTCGCTCAGCACCTTTCGCTGCACTAAACAGTATTGGATTCATAGTCCTACACCACGTTGAATAGCGCTTGTGTTAACTGATCTGAGGTTGAGATCGATTTAGTGTTGGCTTGATAGTTACGCTGTGCGGTCATTAAAGCCACCAACTCAGAAGTCAGATCCACATTTGAGCCTTCCAAAGCCCCTGACGTTAAATCACCGAACACGCCACTACCTGCTGTACCTAAAACTGGAGTTCCGGAACTAAAGCTTTGTAGCCATGCGGTATCGCTGGTTTTGATCAGGTTTTGAGGAGCCGCAAAGTCAGCGAGTACTACTTGTCCTTGTAGTTGAGATTGCCCATTGGTGTAGGTAGCAAAAATACGTCCATCATTCTCCATTCGAACACTGGCATAATCACCGGAGGTATAGCCGTTGGGACTATTTTTGGACACCACAAAGTCACTACCAAACTGAGTAACCGACGATAAATCTATATTGACTGTCACGCCGTTTGCGCCATTAGCAGGGTCAAAACTCACACTATAGTTCCCCCCTGATGCAATGGTTCCATCTGCGTTAAAGGTAAAGTTAGCACTATCGGTCGTAGTTGGAGAGCCAGCAGGAACCAGAGCATCGGTCCCATCTATTGCTTGGCCATCCACTAAAACGTGGACATCCCAGTCATTGGAAGCACCTTTCACAAAGTACTGACTTACTGTGTGTGGATTGCCCAACGAATCATAAACTGGGGTAGTGTAAGAATGGTTGTAGGTGGAAGAGTCGCTGTAATCAAATGCCGACGCGGGTACTTGCTCTCGCGCATCTAAATTCGCTACAAACTCGATACTGTCGGTCTCTCTTGCTTGCAGTGAAGCTGTGCTGATTTGTACTGTGCCGACTGAACCCAAAAGCAGATTATTATTGCCATCCACCGAGTAACCTTGCAGCGCTGCACCACTATTGGCGGTGATAACACCGTCGGCATTCATATTGAAAATACCCGAGCGGGTATAAAGAGTTTGCCCTTTGCTGTCTTCTAAAACAAAGAACCCATTGCCACTCAAGGCCATGTCCAGTGAACGCCCAGTGCCTGTTACCGTGCCACTTTTCTCAAAGTTTTGCGACACACCGACTACTTCAACGCCACCAGCTTCACTCCCACTGTAAACCGACGCAAATTCGGTTCTCGACTCCTTAAAGCCTGTTGTTGAAACATTAGCAATATTATTGGAAATAGTGTTGAGCTCTGAGTTAGAGGCATTTAGCCCACTCAGTGCAATACTAAAGCTCATAATGTCATCCTCTTCATTCAAAAGAGGCTATCTCCGCTAACTCTCTGGTTAGCGGAGAACGACAGCCGTCATCTTACTTACAAAAACTTAAAAAAGGTCAAAGACCAAAAATACTTGCGAAAATACAACTTAATTAGAGAAGGCCGCCACGTCGTAAAACGCCACCAAACCCACTCCTTGCACTTGCAGATGACTTGTTCCACCTACAAGCGGTGTTGTCACCTGCTCAACCTTGCCATGCTGATAAATCGCTGGCTGGTAATTTTGTCCACTGTCCAATATCACTTTCATTTGGTACGAGCCATTCAGCCCCATCGCTTTGGCATCAAAAGCAAAATCAACACGCCCTGCACTATTGGGGCCTAACGCAACAGTTCTCACTTGCCCAAGGTGATTCACTAACTCGACAGTCACAGTATTGGAGGCTGCCTGCAGTTGAATATAACCTGTATGTGTACCCTCCCCCGATGCTGCTAGTTGGTCACTTTTCACGGTGACTGTTTTGTCCACCAAGGCTGCGGTACTCAAAACTTGCAAGTTATCGAGCATCGTAGTGTTATTTTGCATCAGCTGAACTAGGTTCTCTGTGCTCTCTACTTGAGAAAACTGCGCCAACTGCGCAACGTATTCAGTCCCATCGGTCGGGTTCAACGGATCTTGGTTTTCAATCTGCGCCACCATCAAGGTGATAAATTCATTCTTTAGCGCCCCAGCACTATTTGGGTTTTCTTGAGGTGGCAATGTTGACGCAGACTCAATATTATTGACCTGCGCCGCTCCGGATATAGTCGTCATAGGTACGTTCCTTAGAAATCACTGATTCGCAATAGCAGGGCACTGCTAGCTGCGCCACAGTCCCATTAGTGATTGCTGCATAGACTTGACGTTACCAAGCACTTCGACACTGGCTTCAAAGCTACGAGTCGCCGAGATCATATCTGCCATCTCGTTGACGACATTGATTCCTGAGTAGTACACATAACCTTCGTCATTTGATAGAGGATTGTTTGGTTCATAGCGTCCCTCCATCATCGAGGACACTTCAACAACGTCGGCAATGCGAATTGGTACCACACCCTGATGTTGGGTTTCTTGTGCATTGAAATGGTTGTAAACCGCTGAAAATATCGGTTTGAGTGGTTTATAAACTTTTGAAGGGTCACCAGAAACAGAATCGGCGTTCGCCAAGTTACTGGAGATAGTGTTAAGCCTGACGGTCTGAGCGCTCATTGCCGAGCCCGCCGTCTCATAGATACCTAAGAATGACATGGTGTCCCTACCTAATCAATTCACTTACTGGCCCTTGATGGCCGTTTTGATACCGTTAATTTTCGACTGCAGAAATGCCAAGCTTTGGTGATAGTCCATCACATTTTTGGCGAATCTTGCCTGTTCATTTTCGAGCTCAACGGTATTGCCATCTCGCGTTCTTTGCACTGGAATCCGGTATTGTGCCGAGGTATCGATATACCAGTCTTTGCTGTTACCAATACCACTCAATACTGCATCAAACTTTAGATCCATTGCCTTGTAATTTGGGGTGTCCACATTGGCAATATTCGAGCTTAATACCGCTGCTCTGTCCAAACGAAACTGCACTATCTTGGGGTGAACTCCAAGTGCATCGTCTAAGTGAATCATGCCCTAGCCTCATCCATCATCGACCCGAATTACAAGCAAAATAGGTCGTTATAGTTTTGTGTATTTCTCACTCAACCCAAGTTGAAATGAGAATGCTATAACCTATAGTTAGGAATAATTAGCGTGTCAAATTTGAGAACGCTCACAAATAGTAATTATTAGGACTTGACATGAAAGAATGTTCGTTAACAGAGTTCGGCAACCCGAGTATTAAGATGCGTAAGTTCTTGCTCAAACACGCCGGGCATTTCTCTAATGAAGTTGTTGATATTTTTAAATTTAACTTCTCTTGTCGACACGTTAAGGCCAGTTTTTCAGAGGCACACAAACCGCCTAAAAACAGCATCAAAACAGTGCTAAACATCGAAGACTTCGGTCAGGTTTTTTTCTTTATCGAGCCACATGCTGCCGATATTCTGCTATACAAACACTTGAACACTCCTTCACCTACCCGAAAATCGAAGAGAAACAGTGGTGACACAGCACTCACTCAAACTCACTTGAGACTGTTTCAAAAGCTCACTATGGCGATCACTAACACCCTTACCGCTGATGCCAGCCATTACGCTGTTGATCATACAGATCATCAGCCTTCAGACATTGGTACTACCATCACTTTCAGCTTCGATGAGCAACAAATCGACATCACTTTTATGTTGGATGATAGATACGTTAAGAAGCTGCGTGACGTGATGGAAAGTAACGAAACTTTCGATAGAGAGGAAATCTTAAACAATTTGCGATATCAGCCGGTTGAATTGGGGTGTGTAATGCTCCACGGACAGTGCACGCTGCACGAGCTGTCCAAACTGCAACCCGGTGATTTTATGCCCATGACCTTATGTAAAAACTTAACGGTCAAAGTGAATGGGCACCCAACTTTTTTTGGCAAACTTCAATCTATTAACTCTGAGTTAGGAGTAGAAATCGATGGCTAGCGATAAACAAACTCCGCCCATTGACAATTCAATGAGCGACCTCAACTTACACGAAGAATTGCCAGATCTGGATGATTTGGATTTGGACGACCTTACAGACGATATTGAATTCGAAGCTGAGCAAAGTGATGTCAGCAATGTCTCTCTACTGAAAAGCATTCCTGTCGACATCACGGTAGAAGTTGCTCGTAAAACGTTAATCCTAGATGAGCTGCTCAATTTGAAAGCCGGCAGCGTAGTCATGCTAGAGAAACACGAAGGTGACCCGGTCGATATCAAAATCAATGGTACTGCGTTTGGTACTGGCGAAATCGTCTCAAAGAATGGTCAATATGGCGTTAGGTTGCTGAGCATTATAAAAAAACCTAGCAAGTAGCTGTTTGGGCGAGCTCAAGGACGACAATGCCAATACGAATATTACTGATGGTGCTTACTTTTTGGTTCTCTCCTACGCAAGCAGAGGGGCTGACTATATTGAGTGAAACCAACACATCAGAAGGGACTGAATACAGCGTTAAGCTGCAAATTCTGATTTTGATGACGATGCTGAGTTTTGTGCCAGCGTTTGTCATCATGTGCACCAGTTTCACGAGGATCGTTATCGTGTTAGCGATCTTACGCCAAGCCTTAGGATTACAGCAAACGCCTCCTAATCAGGTCTTGATTGGTATCGCCCTAATCTTTACTTTGCTGATTATGCGCCCTGTCTGGACCAAGATATACGACACGGCTTATGTTCCTTATTCCACCGACGACATTACCCTAATTGAGGCCTTGGCCTCGGCAGAAAAACCGCTACGCCGTTATATGCTGGACCAAACCCAACGTAAAGCGCTCGAGCAAGTGACGAAAATAGCCGGAGAGAAAACCCTCGCCTCTGATGAAGACATCCCCTTCTTAATATTACTGCCCGCTTATTTATTGAGTGAGTTAAAGGTGGCGTTTCAAATTGGTTTCATGCTGTTTCTGCCGTTCTTAGTGATCGATCTCGTTGTCGCGTCTGTACTGATGTCCATGGGTATGATGATGCTTTCGCCACTCATTGTTTCCTTGCCCTTTAAGCTCTTAGTCTTTGTCATCGTTGACGGGTGGGGCTTGCTGATGGGTAGCCTTGCCAATAGTTTTTGGATTAGCGGATGAGCCCAGAAGAAGCCGTCACGCTCGTCAGCCAAGCCATATGGGTCATCATCCTGATGGTCTCTGTGCTGATTGTACCCAGCCTTATCGTCGGCTTAGTGGTTGCCATCTTCCAAGCTGTTACCCAAGTCAATGAACAGACGCTGAGTTTTCTTCCAAGGCTTCTGGTGACCTTACTTTCCATCATTTTGGCGGGGCATTGGCTGCTACAGGAAATCAGCGACCTGTTTCTGTTTATCTTTGATGCGATTCCAACCAAAGTTGGGTAATCGCGATGCAGCTGACATTTACTGAAATCACTCAATGGCTTGGTATTTTATGGTGGCCATTTGTCCGTTTAACGGGACTGTTTCTGATTGCACCTTTCTTTGGTGACAACGCTATTCCCGTAAGAGTTAAGCTGCTGTTTGCTTTTATCTTTTCTTTACTGCTGGCTCCTCTAGTCCACGAAGTGCCACCCTTTAATCCCTTTAGTATCGATACCCTCTTGTTTTCTCTATATCAGTTAATTTTTGGCTTCCTCGTTGGCTTCGCCGTTATGATCTTCTTCACTATTTTTTCCATTGCAGGACAAGCTATTTCGATGCAGATGGGACTAGCAATGGCGGTAATGAATGATCCCGCTAATGGCATCAGTATTGCTATTATTGGACGGATTATGTTTATCACCTCAATGCTACTGTTCCTATCCCTTGATGCACATTTAGTGGTGCTTTTGGTGTTCAAAGAGAGCTTTACCTATTGGCCGCTTGACTCCGCTTTTCCCTTTAGCAGTATCGATTATGTTCTCAAAATGGTGTCGTGGATGTTTGCGACAGGTTTGCTAGTAGCAGTGCCAGCGATAGTAGTGATGCTGCTTAGTAACATCACTTTTGGTCTGATGAATAAAGCAGCCCCTTCCCTAAACGTGTTCGCACTTGGCTTTCCAATGACCATGTTACTAGGCTTATTTGCGTTAATGGCCTCCTTGACGGGTATTGGTGATCACTACTTTGATTTGGTTTTGGAGCTTAACCAACACCTGCATTACATGTTGAGGCTGCCTAATGTCTGAGCATCAAGATTCTGGCGATAAAAGTGAACAACCCAGCCAACATAAACTCTCTAAAGCTCGTAGAGAGGGACAAGTTCCGCGTGCAAAAGAGTTTGTCTCTTCCATCACCCTTATCAGCGTGGTGGCCTATTACGTCCTGAATATCGATATGATTAAGCAAACATTCATTGAGCTGTTCTTAGTCAGCTTTCAATTCGATACTCAGACCATCAGCCATTGGATGACTTCGGTCGAACTGTTAGGGACTGCCCTTTTTTCTATGGTGATGCTGTTTTTCCCTCTATTGATTTACCAAATTATCGCCGCCATATTTGGCTCTACTTTGTTGGGTGGTTGGATTTTCAGCCCTTCACTACTAACACCCAAGCTTGAAAAAATCAGTCCAATAAAAGGGATAAAGCGCATTTTCTCAACTCAGTCAGTGATTGAGCTGTTTAAAAATGTTTTTAAGGTAATGCTGTTTTTCAGTTTGTTGTACTGGGTGATTTCCAGCTATATCTCCGTCATCACCAATCTGGTAAGTGCCCACTTTGATACTGTGGTGTTAACTGTCGCGACGATTACCATGGAGTACCTTGGTTACTTGCTGCTTATCGTTCTGATATTTGGCCTGTTTGACTTCCCCTACCAACGTCATGAATTTACTAAGCAAATGAAGATGACTAAGCAAGAGGTGAAAGACGAACACAAGGAGCAAGAGGGACGCCCTGAAGTGAAAGCGCGGATTCGACAAATACAAACTCAAAATGCCAAACGGGGCGCTAATGAAAGAGTGCCGAAAGCCAATGTAGTGCTCACGAACCCCACACAATATGCCATCGCCTTGATTTACGATTTAACTCAGGCCGAAGCGCCGTTTGTTGTTGCGAAAGGCAAAGACGAAGTGGCAGTATACATTCGTGAATTGGCAGCGAAGCACAGTATCGAAGTGGTGGAAAGTGCTGAGCTTACTCGAGCGATTTACAATACGACCCAAGTTGACCAAATGGTGCCTAATCAATTGTTTGTAGCTCTCGCTCACATTCTTACCTACGTTAACCAACTGAAAGCATGGCGCCAAGGACAAAGAAGCAAGCCAAATGGCTTGCCTCGTTTCGATATCCCTAAGGTTTGGTCTGATCCTAATGAACCGGCCGAGTAACCGTCTCTAGTCTGACTGCCGACACTTTAAACTCAGGTATTTTAGCGTAAGGGTCCGTAGCAGTATTGGTTAGCTTGTTCGCTGCAGACTCAACAAAGTGGAATGGCACAAATACCACACCTTGCTGCATGCGCTTAGTAACAAAAGCAGGGGCACTAATTTCGCCACGGCGCGACACCAGTTTCACGGTCTCACCGTTAGCAATACCTAATCGCTCTGCTTCTTCTACACTCACCATAATGCGCGGCCCAGCAAGATTGTCTAACCCTTTAGTTTTGCGCGTCATAGTACCAGTGTGGAACTGTTCTAGAAGACGCCCCGTCGTCAATATTAGCGGATATTCGTCATCAGGGAGTTCTGCAGCATATTCGAATGGAATAGCTTTCATCGCTCCTTTGCCGCGAACGAACTGGTCTTTGTGCATGATGCGCGTACCAAATGGCTTCACCTCATTACACGGCCACTGTAGACCATTACCACCAATCGACTGCCAACGAATACCGTGATATTGCGGTGTCACATCGGCGATTTCCTCAGTAATATCCTGCACCGTTTGGTAAGCCCAGTCGCTGCCCATAGCATTGGCGATTTCTTGAATTATGCGCCAGTCTTCTTTCGCTTCACCCGGTGCTTGAACCGCAGGCACTAAGCGCTGAACTCGTCGCTCTGTATTGGTAAAGTGTCCAGCCTTCTCTGCAAACGAGTAAGACGGGAGAACCACATCCGCCAGTTGCGCAGTTTCCGTTAGGAAGATGTCTTGAACCACTAAGAAATCGAGAGACTTCAATCCATGAACGGCGTGCGCTTGATCTGGGTCACTAAGCACAGGGTTCTCGCCCATGACATACAACGCCTTAATGTCACCATCACAGGCACCATCAATGATTTCCGTCAGCGTTTTACCTTTCTCTGTCGGTAAGGTCTCGCTATTCCAAGCCTTAGCGAATTTGGCCTGAACTTCGGGATTAGTGACCTTCTGATAGCCCGGGTAATCCGTTGGCAGAGCCCCCATATCACATGAGCCTTGAACGTTTGATTGACCACGTAGAGGGTTAATACCGCCACCTTCCACTCCGACGTTACCACAAAGCATTTGTAGATTGGCTATCGAGCGCACGTTGTCATGACCTGTCGTGTGCTGCGTGATTCCCATCGAGTAGAATACTGAAGTGACTTTTGCCGTTCCAATGAGCTCTGCTACTCGCTCGATATCGAACGCGGCCACACCTGTCACTAACGCGGCCTTAGTCGGCGAGTAAGACTCTTTACGAATCTCTTCGACCAAATCGCTGTAGCCTTCGGTGCGCTCTTCGATATAGGCATCATCTTGCCAGCCATTTTTATCAATCACATGCATGATTGAGTTAAGCAACATAACGTCAGTGCCTGGACGGTGACGAACATACAATTTGGCATGATCGACCATATCGATACGTTTTGGATCGGCCACAATCAAGACTGCCCCGTCCGCGACCGCTTGTTTGATATGAGAAGCAATGATTGGGTGAGCAGCACTGGTGTCTGAACCAATAATAAAGATAACGTCCGAGTGTTTGATACTTGGAATGTCGTTGGTCATCGCGCCACTACCAAACGCTGCTTCCAAGCCTGTTACTGTCGAGGAGTGGCACAACCGCGCACAGTGGTCGATATTGTTGGTGCCAATTTCACGACGGAACAGTTTTTGGAATGCGTAGTTATCTTCGTTGGTGGTCTTTGCCGATGAGAAACCAGCCAAGCTGTCACTGCCATACATAGACTTAATTTTAGTCAGCTTATCAGCGACGTACTGCACAGTCTCATCCCAAGAAGCAGGCACCAATTCACCCGCTTTTCTAATCAGTGGCGTAGAAAGTCGCTCTTCACTTTGGATGAAATCAAAGCCAAAGCGGCCTTTCACACACAACATGCCTTGGTTTACTGGAGACGTTTTATCCCCTTTGACGTAACGAATTTTATTGTTCGCCGCATCCACGTACAGCTCAACACGACAACCCACTCCACAATAAGTACAGATGGTTTTCACTGGTGTCAGCATCTCGATTCGACCGTGAGATTTATCTCGCTTATCAGACAGCGCTCCCGTTGGACACACCTGAACACACGCACCACATTGAACGCAGTTGCTGTCGCCCATAGTGGCACCGTTAGGGAAAGAAGGACGGTGTGACGTTTCAGAGAAGTTTAAAATGCCGTGAACCGATTCGGTCTGACACGCATGAACACAGGAGCCACAACTAATACAACGGTTTGCATCGAAAACAATAAACTCGCTGGTTTTGTCCACTGGGAACATTTTGCGCTGGTTAATGTTTATCTCTCGATAATCTACTTTGTACTCAGTGGCGTAATCGCGAAGGTCACATTGGGTGTTTGCTTGGCAGCCGCATTCTAAACAGCGCGCAGCCTCAGCAATGGCCTTTTCATCCGACATACCCAGTTCAACTTCTTGATAGGTTGTTTGGCAGGCTTCTACCGATAACTGCTCTGCTTTAGCTCGCGCTTTGGCTTTTTCTTGCAGATATTCTGTTTGGCGAACTTCGCTCAAACGCTCTGCTTTGTGACTATTAAATGCTCTAGGTTCAGGTTTAAAGTGACCTTGAAGAATGTAACGCTCAATAGCATCGGCAGCCTTCTTGCCATCAGCGATAGCTTCAATGGCAGTCGCTGGTCCACGTCTGAAATCACCAATACTGTATACATTGTAACCATGGTGCATCGAATCACCGTCAGAAGACGCAGTACCCCAATCGGTCAAAGGCAAAGGATGTTTGGCGGATTTTAGAAACTCGACGTCCGGTTTTTGCGATAACGCTGAGATAACAGTATCAAAAGCGACAGTCTCAGTTTTACCGGTAGAGACAGGGCGGCGGCGACCAGAACTGTCAGGCTCACCCAACTCCATTATCTCTAACTCGATATGCTCAACACGCCCCTGTGAATCGGCAAGGTTGCATTTGGGATTGGTCAAAAACTTAAACTTAACCCCTTCTAGCTCTGCCGCTTCAATTTCATGCAGCTCGGCCGGCATCTCATTTCGAGTGCGGCGATAAATGATGGTCGTCTCCGCACCTTCGCGAATGGCAGTTCGCGCACAATCAATCGCGGTATTACCACCACCGATTACGGCGACCTTCTTGCCAATGGTGAAGGTTTTGTCGGTCATATGGTCTTTTAGGAAATCAACACCAAGTACACAGCCCTCTAAGTCAGAGCCCGGATACGGCATATTGACCGCTTTGGTTGCACCAACAGCAAGACAGACCGCTTCATAGTTGTCTGTCAGCTCATCAAGAGCAATATCATTACCAAGAAGTGTGTTGGTATGGATTCTCATCCCACCACGACACATCAGCTCAATTTCTTTATCCAGGATATCTTTAGGTAAACGGTACTCTGGAATACCATAGCGAAGCCAACCTCCGGCCTCCGGCATGGATTCAAAAATGTCGACTGCAAAACCTTGGTAGCTAAGGTAATAACCACATGCCAATCCACCCGGCCCTGCACCGACAATGGCGACTCGGTGGCCGTTGTAAGGAAGTTTCGGTGGCTCAAATTGCTCGGCTAGCGATAAATCAATATCTGCGGCATGACGTTTAAGCT
The DNA here is from genome assembly GCF_001639065.2 of Vibrio barjaei. Lineage (GTDB taxonomy): Bacteria > Pseudomonadota > Gammaproteobacteria > Enterobacterales > Vibrionaceae > Vibrio > Vibrio barjaei. Next base: position 16,516 of record NZ_LQXO02000006.1, on the reverse strand, counting down.
GGCGAATTGCGAGCGGTTCGTCAACCAAGGTACGACGACATTCATGTTCACAAAAAGCAGGACACACACGACCAATGGAAATCGGCATAGGTAGCGTGTCTTTGATGATTTTTACGGCTTCGTGATGATCGCCTTGTGCGATATGGTGTAGGTAGGTTTGAATATCGACATGTGCAGGACATGCGACTTTGCAGGGTGCTTCACAGTCGGCATTGTGATCCGCAAATATTTTATTGAGTGCCTGTCTTCTAAGGTTGTTAATTTGAGCGGACTGAGTAACGATGGTCATGCCATCTTGGATTTTTGTCTCACACGCCTTAACAATACCTTTCCCCACCACTTCAACGACACAAAGGTCGCATGACTGCTTGTCGTCGTGCTTACTGATGGAGCAAAGAGAAGGGACATCAACTTGAATATCTTTTGCGACATCTAGGATGCTCTTGTTTTCGCGCAGAAGATACGTTTGACCGTTGATAATTACATTCATATAGAGCTATCTCTTTCAGATCGATGAAAAAACTCCACTGAACTCGCACTCGAAAGCACACGACGTTATTGCCGTGTAAGAAAGGTAACACGCAGTTTATTGACGCTATCTAGCGACTGAAAAACCTCGTAGACACAAAACCTTGTAATAAGTACGACAAACCATCAGTCAATCTCTGCTCTAATGATCCGTGTCACAGTGGTAGAACAAATCTAAAATGAGAAATCTTGGTGCTCTCAGGGAGTCCCCCTTCAAGGGGATTTAAATTAGGAGCGAAACTATCTTAATTATACCCACAGTGTAATTAAGGTCAAACATCCCTACTTTAAGTGAGTGTAATTCTCATTGGCGTAAAATGGTAAATAGTGAATCGCAGTGATTGATACCTTAATCAGGTCAGCAGAAATCACAACGAGGATTCAAAATGAAAGTACTTAAAGATATCGCCATCAGCTCTGTTATCACCACTGTCGTAATGCTAGTGCTCAATGCATCTTGGGACTGGGTATTCATCGCGAGCCTTGAAGTGGCAGTCTACGCATCGGTAGTGTTAACCGGCATGCTTAAAGGTGCTATCTCGCTTGAAAAAGTTATGGCGTCGTACTTTCTTAACCACAAAACTCTGCCAAAGCTAAAACGTGGTATTTCGTCTTACATCATCTTAGTGGGCTCGAAGTTTCTCGCCATGGGCATTATCGCTATGCTGTTCGGTCAGCACGTGGCCTTTACAGGTGCATTTGGTGGCGTTGTCGCGTTCTTCGCTATTATCTTTGCCGTGCTGGGCTTGGAAGGTGTCGTAGCAAAACTCGGCAGCAAAGCTAGATTAGCTTAAAGAAATTTTTGATACTCAGAAATGCAAAAGAACCTCGCTAAAAAGCGAGGTTCTTTTGAAAGTAAAAAGCCCCGCTATGAAAGCGAGGCTTTTTGAAAAGTGGTCGGTGAAGAGGGATTCGAACCCCCGACCCTCTGGTCCCAAACCAGATGCGCTACCAAGCTGCGCTATTCACCGAGATTGTTGTCTTGAGTTTTGCTCAACAACGGATGCGTATATTAATGATAAATTCTTTTGAAGCAAGGCTTTTATAACAACTTTCTTTGCTTTTGAGTTTGATTGCTCATCATATCGCCAGAAGCACGAAAAATGTGACCAAATACACACAGTGGCATACAGGTTATTAACACTCAAAGTACAATTGATCCAGATCAGTGTTCATTTTGACACCAAAAGTTAACTTATCCCTGTCGTCAATACTTTGGAGGAAACATGGACTTTTGGCTTGATCTCCTATTTGGTAATGCAGTGGGCTTATCTTCAATGCTAGTTATCTTTGCAGCGCTGGGCTTGATGCTGTTTTACGGTGGTTTCTTCATCTACAAAGTAATGAATGACAAATCTCCTCACTAGAATCGCTTAGCTTCTATTTCGAATAGAAAACCGCTATGCACCGGAGTGGATCGCCTGTTCACTCCGGTTTTTTATTGCTCTCACCTCTTGCTCATATTCGTATATACTCCAGTTAAAATGGCTTATCCGAGATGAAGTTATGTCTCAAGACGATGATCTAGATCTATTCCAACAGATGATGGGCGATGTGAAGCCGATTCACAGCGACACCGTTGAACTTAAAAAGACCCACCAAGTGTCTGACGCACATTTGGCCAAGCGAGAAGCAGCGCTTTGGCTCTCTGAGCAAGACCCTGAGTACCTTTCAATTGATTACGCTCCGATGATCAAACCAGACGACTTAATTGAGTTTAAGCGTGATGGCATGCAGGAAGGTGTCTATCGTAAACTGAGACTGGGCAAATATCCTCTGCAAGCAAAACTCGACTTACACCGGAGAACGCTTAAAGAAGCACGCGATGAAGTGGTGAAGTTTCTGCAACAGTGTATGCGTATGGACATCCGAACTGTGCTTATTGTACATGGGCGCGGCGAACGCTCTAACCCACCAGCATTAATGAAGAGTTATCTTGCACATTGGCTAACTCAGATAAAAGATGTTCAGTGCGTTCATAGTGCGCAGCGATTCCATGGAGGAAGCGGTGCGGTCTACGTTATGCTAAGAAAGAGCCAAGAAAAGAAGCTTGAGAATCGAGAGCGTCATCAAAAACGTACGAGTTAAGTGACTTACCGCTCAGTTGAGTATAAAATACGCGACCTTAATTTTGTGTCTGACCAATATAGAGTGAATACTGCGCATGCCTAACGCTGCTGAAGGAAAACGCCTTAACAAATACATTAGTGAAACTGGCTTTTGTTCTCGTCGTGAAGCTGACAAGCTGATCGAACAACAACGTGTCACTATTAACGGCAAAATTCCTGAGATGGGAACCAAAGTGTTGTCGGGAGACAATGTTGAAATCGACGGTAAACCCGTTCGCAGCAAAGAGAAGCCAGTCTATATTGCGTTGAACAAACCAACGGGTATCACATGCACAACCGAACGTGATGTTCCGGGCAACATCGTTGATTTCGTTGGCCATCACAAACGTATATTCCCAATTGGTCGACTAGATAAACCGTCTGATGGTCTCATCTTTTTGACTAATGATGGCGACATCGTTAACAAGATTCTACGTGCGGGTAACAATCACGAGAAAGAGTACGTAGTGCGTGTCGACAAACCTGTGACTCGTGATTTCTTGAAAAAGATGGGCTCAGGTGTTGCGATTCTGGACACAGTAACTCTGCCTTGTCTTGTTGAACAAGAAACCAAGTTTTCTTTCCGTATTACCCTAACTCAAGGGTTAAACCGTCAAATTCGCCGTATGTGTGAAGCACTGGGTTTCGAAGTATTAAAGCTTCGCCGTGTCCGTATTATGAACATCTCTATTGACGGGATTCCCAACGGTAAATGGCGCTACTTAACTGACCAGGAAGTGGCTGAGATTCACCGCCTTTGTGAAGGTTCAGTGAGTACCGAAGAAGCATCACGCAAAGATGCGAAAGGTCGTCATATCGCTAAAGCTACCGATGCTAAGCTACATGACGCTCGAGCAGAAGCAAAACGTGAAAAAATGAAAACCTTCTCTGGGCACGGTGCGGATGAGTTTCGTCGTAGCCCGAATAAAAACAAACGTCACAAGCAAGAGCAAGGGCGTTCAGATAAGGCTCGTAATCATCAAGGTAAGACACAAAACCGTAAACCGGTCGCTGCTAAACCAGATTCATCTAAGCCAAGTAAGCCAAGAACACGCGTTGGCGGTACCCTATCCTTAAAGAAATAATTACCGCAAATGAGGCCTAATTAGGCCTCACATAAATTGACAAACTTCGCTCGCGTTAGCATCGCCAAATCACTCGGTGCTAACTCAATCTCCAAACCTCTTTTTCCAGCACTGACGCACATTTGCGCTCTCGCTTCCGCTGAGATATGAATGAAGGTAGGTAACAACTTCTTTTGACCAAGAGGGCTGATGCCACCCAACACATAACCCGTGGTTTTTTGTGCGATATCTTTATCTGCCATCTCTGCTTTTTTCCCACCAGCCGCCTTTGCTGCGAGTTTTAGGTTCAGCTTTTCTTCAACAGGTATTACCGCTACAGCGAGATTTTTTGGTTCTCCATTAATGGCGAATAGTAGAGTTTTAAACACGGATTCAGGATCTTGTCCTAACGCTTCTACCGCCTCTAAACCATAGCTTTCATGCCTTGGGTCATGGTCATATTGATGAACGGTATGAGTGATTTTTTTCTTTTTGGCAAGGTTAATAGCCGGTGTCATAACGTATCCTTGGTAGTTGCTACCGTTAACGTCGACTCTTGAGGTTAGAGTCGTCAAAATAGAAAAGCGGCGCCGAATGGCGCCGCTCTATTATATCTACTAAACCGGAATAAAAGTCTAGTTCTTATAGATGATTTCGCCTTTAGGCTGATACTTATTCACATCGATTGGGCTGTTTGCTTCTAGGTACTCTTTAAGTACTTCTGCATCCACAAAACCAGTGTTTACGTGACCAGGATGACCTGTAAGCTTCGGATAACCGTCACCACCAGCTGCGTTAAAGCTTGGTACAGTGAAGCGGTATGTTGCTTTAGGGTCTAGAGGCTTGCCATTGATAACAACATTCGATACTGCATCTTTACCCACTGTCATTGAAATGCCAGCGAATTGAGCGTAAGCACCAGAATCTACAGGTTTAGTTGCTACTACGTTCAAGTAATCGACAACTTCAGCACCTGTCATATCGGTGTAAGTAATGATGTTGCCAAATGGCTGTACGATAAGTACATCTTTGTATGTCACATCGCCTTCAGCGATAGAGTCACGTACACCACCAGAGTTCATGACAGCAAAGTCAGCTTTAGCACGTTCCATGTGAGCCGTACCAATTAGACGACCTAGGTTTGTTTGCTGGAAGCGAACAACGTTACGGTCACCCTCTAGCTTGCCATTCGTTTCGGCAATTTTCGCACCTAGTTGCTCTTGGCCTTTCTCTTGGAATGGCGTTAAGAAAGCCACCATTTCTGCATCTTTCTTGATTTCATCTTCAACAAGAACGCGTTGCTTCTTGCCATCGATCTTAACTTTCTTCTTAAGGTTTACAGGGATAAGGTCATAGCTGACCATATCTAGCTCACCATTTTTGAATTCATAGTCGGCACGGCCAACGTATTTACCCCACTCATACGCTTGCACAATCCAAGTACCGTTTTGGATGTCAGGCTTGCATTCATCACTTGGCTTGAAGTTCTTCTTAACGACATTAGGGCCTTCCATACAAACCGGCTCTTGTGAGTGACCACCCACAATCATGTCTAGGTCGCCTTCATCAAGGTAACGAGCCAGTGCAACATCACCTGGAGCGTTTACACCACGCTGGCCATTCTCGTAGTGACCCATGTGAGTAACGGCAAAGATTAGGTCTGGCTTTTCTGTTTCTTTCAGCTCAGCGATCAGTTTTTTCGCTTCCACTTTCGGGTCACGGAACTCAATGCCACCGATATATTCAGGGTTACCGATCTTTGCGGTGTCTTCTGTTGTTAAACCAATAACTGCAATCTTGATGCCCTGTTTATCAAACATATGGTACGCATCAAACAAGCGCTTACCTGTTTTCTTATCGTAGATGTTTGCAGAAAGCATTGGGAAGTTAGCCCACTCTTTTTGCTTAAATAGCACTTCTAGCGGGTTGTCGAATTCATGGTTACCGAGTGCCATCGCATCGTAACCAATCATGCTCATACCTTTAAAGTCAGGCTCAGCATCTTGCAAGTCAGACTCTGGAACCCCAGTGTTGATATCACCACCAGATAGAAGCAGTACGCTACCACCATCCGCTTCAACGTCAGCACGAATTTGGTCAATCAGCGTTTTACGCGCTGCCATACCGTACTCACCATATTTGTTTTCCCAGAAACGACCATGATGATCGTTAGTATGAAGAATAGTGAGCTTATAAGTCTCATCAGCATTCCATTCTTGCTCTGGTTGAGTTGCGCATCCTGCTAGTGACGCGATGATAGCCGCACTTAGTACGGACTTAAACATAAGGCTTTTTTTCATTGTCATACCTTTGAACTTTGGGGATCCACTGCCTATAGCGTTGTATAAACGCCACACATTTGCCGATTTGTAACGAATAGACATATAGAGAAACATCGACAAAATATGCGATAGTTTAAATTAACCCTACGAACATAACATTCTCATTTCACTTTTATGTAATCTATGTCACAAGTTGCTGAGTATCAGGTTATAAACTCATCAGAATAAATTTGTGATTCTACATAAGGTTAATTAAAGCCTTGGGGTATGGCGAGGGATTCAGCTGTTACAAGGTTGTAATTCTGAGAAGAAACGATTGCTCAACATATTTAGTGAACATAAAAAAGAAGCCAGTCTAAATGACTGGCTTCTATATCAGAATTAAGCGCGCTTATTTAATATCGATGTGCTCAAAACCTTTGATAAGATCATCCAACGCTTTCATTTGCGCTAAGAATGGCTCTAGCTTATCTAAAGGAAGTGCTGACGGACCGTCACATCTTGCTTTATCTGGATTTGGGTGCGCTTCAATAAATAGACCTGCAATTCCTGTAGCAAGCCCCGCTTTAGCAAGCTCGACAGTTTGTTCGCGACGGCCACCAGATGCCGCACCCGATGGATCACGCATTTGTAGTGAGTGCGTCACATCGAAAATGATTGGACTACCGTTAGAAGCTTTCTTCATAACGCCAAAACCAAGCATATCAACCACAAGGTTATCGTAACCATGGCATGAGCCACGCTCGCAAAGAATGATTTTATCGTTGCCACATTCTGCAAATTTATCAACAATGTTGCCAACTTGTCCTGGGCTCATAAACTGAGGCTTCTTAACGTTGATAACCGCATTCGTTTTTGCCATCGCTTCAACAAGGTCAGTCTGACGAGCTAGGAAGGCAGGCAGCTGAATAACGTCTACCACGTCGGCAACAGGCTGTGCTTGCTCTTCTGTATGAACATCCGTAATGATTTTCACACCAAAAGTGTCTTTTAGCTCTTGGAAAATCTTCATGCCTTCTTCAAGGCCAGGACCACGATAAGAATGCACTGAGCTACGGTTCGCTTTATCAAACGATGCTTTAAATACGTATGGAATGCCTAGCTTTTCTGTCACCTTCACATAGTGCTCACAGATTTGCATCGCTAAGTCACGTGATTCCAGCACATTCATTCCAGCAAAAAGCGTGAACGGCTTATCATTTGCTACAGGGATATCACCTACGTGTACCGTTTTCATTTCCATGTTTGTTATCTCAATATTTAGTGAAGAGTGACAGGTGAGCGACTGATCGCCGAAACCTGCGTTTTCAGTAATTCTATTGCCGGATCATCTGGGCACTGTTCGATGAAATACTGAAAATCAGTTGCCGCTATTTGATGACAATCCAGTTGTTGATAAATATAGCCTCTATCGCGAATCTCATAAGGGTCATCGGGAACAAAAGTCAAAGCCAGATCAGTGCATTGCAATGCAAGCGTGTACTTTTCTTCTCGCAATAGCGCACTTTTAAGTAAAGCCAGCCAGCGACCGATTACCGTTGGGTTATCAACCGTTGCTAAATGCTTTGCCTCTAGCTTCACCAGCGGACCATCGTTACCAATTAGCCAGGCGTGTAAACGCTTCTTGCTAACATATTCCCCATCGTAAGGGTTGATATAACTTGGCGCTTCATTTGGCCAACAGACTTTAATCAGAAATTGCGTTGGGAATGTTACAGCTTCCAAAGGAAGACCGAGCTTTCGCCCTAAGTAGAGCAATATAGCTCCTAGACTAACCGGTATGCCTTTGCGTCGCTCAAGGACTTTATCGATAAACGCATTTTCAGAGGAAAAATACGCATCATGGTCCCCACTAAACTGCCACTCGGTGTAAAACAGTCTTAACAGCGAGTCTAGGCGCTGCTTGTCATCGCGTAAATGGAATAACTGCTGCTCAGCTTGTTCTAACAAACGAGCTAACTCTAATTCCGCCCAATGATCTTGAGTTTTTGGATCCACCGCTTTGTTTAAGATCAGTGCTCCTTCAACCAACTCAATAGCATCAAAATCTTCGTCAAACAGTTCAATCATTACTTACCCCATAAGGAATGGTGTTTTCAGCATGGCAATCTTAGCTGCCATCATTAACCATCCCAATGCGCCTAAAAACGCACATGTTCTTAATAAGTTGTTCTTTGCTAATTTAATCGTGAAAAATGCCAACGCAAAATAAGCCATAATGCAGGTGACTTTTTCTGTCATCCACGGCGCTGCAGCCGTAAATGGGACAAAACCTGTGATTGCAATCAAACCAAAGCCTGATAACAACAATAGTGAATCATTAATGTGAGGGAAGCGCTTCAAAAACGGATGATTCACCTTCGGGGAGTTAGCGACCAGTAAGCCAAATCGTACTGATAGTAACACCACAGATATGGCGATGGTCATCAAGTGAAAATGCTTTAATCCTTCATACATGCTGCTTCTCTCTTTCTCTTTATTGTATTTCTGTTATGGGTTCCATTGCCCAAGTGTCACACGATCATTGCCCGCGTAATCTTGTTTTGTGGCCACATGACAAAAGCCATTGTCTGCCAAAATTTCTCGTACAGCTTGCCCTTGCTCAAAGCCATGCTCAAACAACAGCCAGCCGCCCTCAAGCAAATGAGGGGGCGCTTGAGCCGTAATGGTCTCAATATCCGCCAGACCATTATTCTCAGCGACTAATGCCGTTGACGGTTCAAATCGAACATCACCTTGAGATAGATGGGGATCATTTTCGTCAATGTAAGGGGGATTGGAAACAATTACGCTAAATTTGTGCACAAGATCGACAGGTTCGAACCAACTTCCCTGCGCAAACTGACAATTGGTAATGTTGAGTTTTGTCGCGTTGCTTCGAGCGAGCTCTACCGCTTCCATTTGAAAATCGACTCCCATTACTGAGCGCGTTTTCAGTTCCGAAGCCAGTGCCAATGCGATTGCTCCGGTGCCCGTACCTAAGTCTAAAATATCACCATCATTCACGAGGGCCTTATCAAGTGCGAGCTCAACTAAGCGTTCTGTATCAGGTCTTGGGATAAGCGTGCTTGGTGCGACGTTTAACGGCAGCGACCAAAACTCTCGTTCACCAAGAATATACGCCACGGGTTCGCCTGCGATACGACGATTTAACAGCGCCTCGAACTGCTCTGCTTCATTGGACGTTAATGCTTTTTCAGGCCAAGTAAGTAGATAGCTGCGTGGTTTTTCAAGAACATGACACAGCAGGACCGCCGCATCTAATGAAGGTGATTCGCTACCAGACTCAGAAAGAACAAGCGATGCTCGTTTGAGCACCGCTTCAATAGACATATCCAATGACATGGATTAGTTGTGCTCCGCTAGAGCCGCAAGTTGGTCAGCTTGGTGTTCTTGCAGTACCGGATCAACAAGAGACTGCAAGTCACCTTCCATGACCTCAGACAGACGATATAACGTCAAGTTGATGCGATGGTCTGATACACGACCTTGTGGGTAGTTATAAGTACGAATACGGTCACTACGATCACCTGAGCCCAAGAGGTTACGACGGGTATCTGACACTTCAGCGGCACGCTTTGCTTCTTCTGCGGCAATAATACGCGCGGCAAGAACAGACATCGCTTTCGCTTTGTTCTTATGTTGAGAACGCTCGTCTTGACACTCAACCACAGTCCCTGTTGGTAAGTGAGTAATACGAATAGCAGAGTCAGTGGTGTTAACGTGCTGACCACCCGCGCCTGATGCACGGAATGTATCGATTTTAAGGTCAGCGGCTTTGATTTCTGGGATCTCTGCTTCAGGAATTTCAGCCATCACCGCAACGGTACATGCTGAAGTATGAACACGACCTTGAGATTCTGTTGCAGGAACTCGTTGAACACGGTGGCCGCCAGATTCAAACTTAAGCACGCCATAAGCACCATCACCAGACACTTTAGCGATCATTTCTTTATAGCCGCCTTGCTCCGATTCATTTGAGCTCATCACTTCGATACGCCAGCCTTTCTTCTCCGCATATTTGCTGTACATACGGAATAGGTCACCTGCGAAAATACCTGCTTCATCACCACCTGCACCAGCGCGGATTTCTAAGAAGCAGTTACGTTCGTCGTTTGGATCTTTAGGTAGGAGAAGTACTTGCAACTCATCCGCTAGGCGCTCAATAGTCGCTTTTGCTTCTTTGATTTCTTCTTGTGCCATTTCACGCATTTCTGCGTCATCTTCGTTTGCCATATCTTCAGCGGCTTCAAGATCTTCTTGTGCTTGCTGGTAGGCTTGGAAACACTTGGTCACTTCTTCAAGTTGTGAGTACTCTTTTGAGAGAGCACGGAATTTGTCTTGGTCACCGATAATACCTGGGTCGCCAAGTAGGTGTTGAACTTCTTCATAACGTTCAACAAGAGTTTCCAATTTAACTAAAATGGAGGCTTTCATAATTGCAGTCTTTTCTCAGGGTAAGGCTTATTTAGTTTGGTCTAAACCCAAACTTTGTCGGATAACCGTCAGTTTAGCAGGATCTCCCTGCTCAGCGGCATCTTGTAGCGCTTTTGTCGGCGCATGAATAAGCTTGTTTGTTAATTTATTACTGAGCTCAAGCAACACTTTCTCAGGGTCTCCCCCTGCTGCTAACGCTTGTAAACTTTTTGACAGTATATCTTGTCGGGTGTCGTTTGCGTGTTTTCGGTATTGTCTGATGCTATCAACCGCTTGCAGTGAACGCATCCATGTCATGAATTGCGCACTTTCTTCACTCACAATCGCTTCTGCTTGAATCGCTTCGACTTTACGCTGCTCGATATTGCTATCGACGATAGATTGCAAATCATCAACCGTATATAGATATGCGTCACTCAACTCGCCCACTTGCGATTCAATATCTCGTGGGACGGCGATGTCGATAAGCAGCATGGGTTGATAGCGACGTTGTTTTATTGCTGATTCAACCATCCCTTTACCTATAATAGGCAGCGGGCTCGCAGTTGAGCTAATGACAATATCCGCTTTAGGCAGTACATCGGGTATTTCATTAAGTGCAATAACTTGCGCGCCAAACTGATTCGCTAATATTTCCGCCCGCTCTTTGGTTCGGTTAGCCACAATCATGTTCTTGCAACCGTGACCTTCCAAGTGCTTGGCCACCAGTTCAATGGTTTCGCCTGCACCAACTAAAAGCACAGTAGAGTCAGCAATCGATTCGAAGATTTGTCGAGCTAGGGTACAAGCCGCGTAAGCGACAGAAACGGCACTACCACCAATTTCGGTTTCAGTACGCACTCGCTTAGCAACAGAGAACGTCTTTTGAAAGAGTTTCTCAATGCCACCTTCTACAGATTGATGCTCACGGGCATCACTGTAGGCTTGCTTTACTTGCCCAAGTATTTGTGGTTCGCCCAGGACGAGTGAATCTAAGCCGCATGAAACGCGCATCAGATGTTTTATTGCCGCTTGTTCTTCATAAACATACAGAGAAGGCTTCAACTCTTCTGCTGCTACATCATGGAAACGAACAAGCCAGTCTATTAATTGTGATTTGTTGGAATCACCAGTATCACAGTAAATTTCGGTGCGGTTACACGTTGACAGAATCACAGAGCCATTAACTTTGGTATTTTCTCTTAGCTCATTCAGTGCTCTGTTGAGTTTTTCAGGTGGAAACGCCACCTTCTCCCTCAGATCCACTGACGCCGTATTGTGGTTTATACCAATAGCAAGCAATGACATGTAACGCGAATTCTCTGATACAGATTTGACAAATAGGCCAGAATTTTACTTGATGGCACCATTTATTGAAAGTCTCTTACCAATATGTTTTCCTGAGTTTGTGGGATTGATGCTATAGTCTCTCAATATTGTATTGAATTTGCACAATAAACCATCACGTAAGTTGTTTCCTATGTACAAACTCCATCGACGTCTTTTTTATTTTTATGCGGCATTATTTCTGTTTGGGTGCAGTAGTTTGCCTCCAGAGCCAGAAAGTGTTGAATGGCAAGCGCATAAAACCGAGCTTGAGTCTCTTACTCAATATACGGCCAATGGCAAACTCGGTTATATTTCCCCAGACCAGCGCCAAACTCTCAACTTTCATTGGAGTCATTCCGATAATTTCACCCAAGTCCGTCTGACTACCTTTCTTGGTCAAACCGTGTTTAATCTTACTTCAACACCAAACGGTTCTTTTATCGAAACGTATGATGGACAAAAATTGTCTGGGAAAGATGTGAATGTGCTCATTGAGCAATTAACTGGGCTGGATATCCCAATCGAACAATTGAGCGATTGGCTGGTTGGCCTACCGGCGACTGCCGATACCTATCAGCTAAACCAATTTAATACCGTCGGCAGTTTACAAAAACGTATTGCCAATAAAGCGTGGAACCTAGATTACAACGAGTACCGCAGTTTTACACTTGAAGGCACAGAGAACTCATTGCCCATGCCAACTAGGATGCAATTAGTACAAGGCGATACCAAACTCAATCTTGTCGTTTCAAAATGGACAGTAAAACAGTGACCCAGTATAAAATGATCACCGACACGACTTCATGGCCTAGCCCTGCCAAACTCAACCTGTTTTTATACATCACAGGTCGCCAACCTAATGGCTACCATGATTTACAAACCTTGTTTCAATTCATTGATTTATGTGACGAACTGACCATTACCGCCAATACCAGTGGTCAAATTACCCTATACCCAGATATTGAAGGTGTCGCCACCGAAGATAACCTAATCTGGAAAGCTGCATCTGCGCTTCAAAAAAGGGCTAACTGTTCTTATGGTGCTCATATAGAGCTTAACAAGATTCTTCCCATGGGGGGCGGGATTGGTGGTGGTTCATCCAACGCGGCTACAGCATTAGTGGCGTTGAACTTTCTGTGGCAAACCCGACTGACAACGGATGAGCTAGCCGAGATAGGTTTAGCATTAGGTGCTGACGTACCTGTATTCGTTCGTGGCTTCGCGGCTTTCGCTGAAGGTGTCGGCGAAAAACTGTCTGCAGCTACCCCTAAAGAACAGTATTACCTAGTTATTAAACCTGAAGTTAGCATTGCCACTGTCGATATATTCACACATCCTGATTTAACCAGAAACACGCCAAAGCGAGCATTATCAATGCTTTTGGACTCACCTTACGTAAACGATTGCGAAAAAATTGTCCGAATGCTGTATCCAGAGGTTGATAACCAACTTTCATGGCTGCTACAATACGCGCCGTCAAGATTGACGGGGACTGGATCTTGCGTTTTTTCTGAGTTTAACAACGAGGAAGAGGCAGAAAAAGTCCTTGAAATGCTTCCTGACAATGTCTCCGCTTTTGTAGCAAAAGGATGCAATCGCTCTCCTTTACTAGAGACTTTGGCTAAGTATGAATTAGCCCTATTACAATCTGTTTAAACTGGACGCAACCCTGAGGTTTCCACCGTGCCTGATATGAAGCTATTTGCTGGTAACGCTACACCTGAACTAGCCCAACGTATTGCTGATCGTCTATACATCTCTCTCGGAGATGCTACTGTTGACCGTTTCTCTGATGGCGAAGTCGCTGTTCAAATCAATGAAAACGTTCGTGGTAGCGATGTATTCATCATTCAGTCAACATGTGCGCCAACTAACGACAACCTGATGGAGTTAGTGGTAATGATTGATGCAATGCGCCGCGCTTCAGCAGGCCGTATTACTGCTGTTATTCCTTACTTTGGTTATGCTCGTCAAGACCGTCGTGTACGTTCTGCTCGTGTGCCAATCACTGCAAAAGTTGTTGCAGACTTCCTGTCTAACGTTGGTGTTGACCGCGTTCTTACTATCGACCTACACGCAGAGCAAATTCAAGGCTTCTTCGATGTACCTGTAGATAACATCTTCGGTACTCCAGTGCTTCTTGAAGATATGGCTGACCGTGGTCTAGAAGATCCTGTTGTTGTTTCTCCAGACCTTGGTGGTGTTGTACGAGCTCGTGCAACAGCGAAAGCACTAGGTGATATCGACATCGCTATCGTAGATAAGCGTCGTCCACGTGCTAACGTTTCTGAAGTAATGAACCTAATCGGCGACGTTGAAGGTCGTGACTGTGTTATCGTTGATGATATGATCGACACTGGCGGTACGTTATGTAAAGCAGCAGAAGCGCTTAAAGAGCGTGGTGCTAAGCGTGTATTCGCATACGCAACTCACGCAGTATTCTCTGGTAACGCAGCGAAGAACATCAAAAACTCGGTTCTAGACCAAGTTATCGTGACTGACTCAATTACGCTTTCTAAAGAAATGGCTGCAACAGGTAAAGTAACGCAACTTACTCTATCTAGCATGCTTGCAGAAGCAATTCGTCGCATCAGCAACGAAGAGTCAATTTCAGCAATGTTTACTAGCAAGTAACATTCGCGCCTAATTTGAAAAAACCACTTCCCTATGAAGTGGTTTTTTTGTCTTCGCGTTTTTTGTACAGATTTAGTGTGCTATTATACCGCGCTTTTGAGATTCAAGAGAGATCTTAACGTTGACTCAGCAGATAAAATTGCTTGTAGGCCTTGCTAACCCAGGTCCTGAATATGTGAGAACTCGTCACAATGCAGGTGCATGGGTGGTAGAGGAGCTCGCTCGTATCCACAATGTTACGCTAAAAAACGAAGCTAAGTTCTTCGGTCTCACTGGAAGAATTTTAGTGAACGGCAGTGATTTGAGACTGTTAATTCCAACCACATTCATGAACTTATCTGGCAAGGCCATCGCAACCTTAGCAAAGTTCTACCAGATAAAACCTGAAGAGATCATGGTCGCTCACGATGAGCTAGACTTACCTCCAGGCGTTGCAAAGTTCAAGAAAGGCGGCGGTCACGGTGGTCATAATGGTTTGAAAGATACCATTAGCAAGCTGGGCAACAACAAAGAATTCTATCGTCTTCGGATTGGCATTGGTCATCCGGGACACAAAGACAAAGTGGCGGGTTATGTCCTTGGAAAAGCGCCAGCAAAAGAGCAGGAATGCCTTGATGCTGTCGTTGACGAATCTGTCCGTAGTTTAGACATCTTACTAAAAGATGGACTAACAAAAGCACAAAATCGCTTACACACCTTCAAAGCTGAATAAGGTTACAATCATGGGTTTTAAATGTGGCATCGTTGGTCTACCAAACGTTGGTAAATCAACTCTGTTTAACGCACTGACTAAAGCAGGCATCGAAGCGGCTAACTTCCCGTTTTGTACTATCGAGCCAAACACAGGCGTAGTACCTGTGCCAGATCTACGTCTAGATGCACTAGCGAAAATTGTTAATCCACAGAAAATTTTACCAACAACGATGGAATTCGTTGACATCGCAGGCCTAGTTGCAGGTGCGTCAAAAGGTGAAGGTCTTGGTAACAAATTCCTAGCTAACATCCGTGAAACTGACGCGATCGGTCACGTTGTTCGTTGTTTTGAGAACGAGAACATTGTTCACGTAGCAGGTAAAGTATCACCAATCGAAGACATCGAAGTGATCAACCTTGAACTAGCTCTAGCCGACCTTGATTCTTGTGAGCGCGCAATTCAGCGTAACGCTAAGAAAGCAAAAGGTGGCGATAAAGATGCGAAGTTTGAGCTAACCGTACTTGAAAAACTACTTCCAGTTCTAACGGAAGGTGGGATGGCACGTACTGTTGATCTAGCGAAAGAAGAACTAGCAGCTATTGGCTACTTAAACTTCCTAACGCTAAAACCAACCATGTACATCGCGAACGTTAATGAAGATGGTTTTGAAGACAACCCATACTTAGACGCTGTTCGTGAGTACGCAGAGAAAGAAAATAACGTTGTCGTAGCGGTATGTGCAGCTATCGAATCAGAGCTTTCTGAGCTTGATGACGAAGATCGTGAAGAGTTCCTTGCTGATATGGGCATTGAAGAACCGGGCCTAAACCGCGTAATTCGTTCAGGTTATGAGCTACTTACTCTACACACCTACTTCACCGCTGGTGTGAAAGAAGTACGCGCATGGACTATCCCTGTTGGCGCAACAGCACCTCAATCTGCTGGCAAAATCCACACAGACTTTGAAAAAGGCTTCATCCGTGCAGAAGTTGTTGGTTATGACGACTTCATCCAGTACAACGGTGAATCTGGTGCAAAAGATGCGGGTAAATGGCGTCTAGAAGGTAAAGAATACATTGTTAAAGATGGTGATGTTATTCACTTCCGCTTTAACGTATAAGCTATCGAGCACCTAAAGTGATTAAAAAGCCAGCAACTGCTGGCTTTTGTTGTTTTATAAGGTCTGCCATTGTTCAGTCACTTTGAAAAAACACATTAACTTAATGGTAAAGCGATGATAATTGAACAGCAGATTTAGATCAGAAACAGAGCGGTTTGATTAAAAAAAGTTCGAACGGCACTTTTTCGCAAATTTCTTCGCAAAAAAAGTTGACGCATCAAATTCAACTCCGCATAATGCGCCCCGTTCTCAGCGATAAGGCAACTTTCGAAGAGAATCAACAATATGGAAATGGCTACGTAGCTCAGCTGGTTAGAGCACATCACTCATAATGATGGGGT
>NZ_LQXO02000005.1 GCF_001639065.2 Vibrio barjaei | reverse complement strand
TGTGAAAAATCATACCAATTTCATACTTTTTGGTGTGTGTCCTTTAATTCTTGTTCGGGATGAACAAGCAGTAGACTTTAAGTTCATTTCGAAAGAGTGGGCTGACTTTTTGCTAGAAAAGTGGAGATAGTACTTCTTTGCAAATGTTCTGCGTGATAAGGAGGCAGAAGCTGATTAGGATCGACCTCGGTAGCGCAATATGGTGATCACTTCAAGGGATGGGGAGTTTCTTTTGTTATTAAGACAGTAAAGACATTACATTAATTTATACTAATATAATGTTAGTTCTATGTTGCTAAGTCCAGCGTTACATGTGTTGCTAACTAGAGTTTGGTAGGAGACCATTATGAAAAAGATGATCGTGTTATGCTTGCTCTTTCTCTCTATGGATGGAGAAACGTCTGAAAAGCAACTGGTTTATCTTGTTTCAGATTTGAGAATACCCTTTTGGGAAATTATGAGTAGAGGAGTTACTTCGAAAGCAAACGTCTATGATTACGACGTGCTTGTCCTCTCTGCCAACAATGATGCTAAACAAGAATTAGAAAATCTTGTAGTGGCCATCGATATGAAGGCTGATGCCATTATCATGTCTCCTACGAATTCTTCTGCCGCGGTGACCTTGCTTAATTTGGCAAAACAAGCCCAGATCCCTGTTGTCATTGCCGATATTGGAGCAGAGAGTGGCGACTACTTGTCCTACATAAAATCAAACAATCTCCAAGGAGCCTATGATTTAGGAAAAATGCTTGCAGCTAAGATGGAGCGTAGCTCAAGTGTTGACGGCACCGTCGGTATTATCGCAATTCCCCAGATGAGAGTGAATGGTCAACAGAGAACACAAGGTTTCATTGCTGCTCTTGATGAAAGTGGTATTGACGTTAATGGCCTTTATCAGCAAGTGGATTTTAGCCATCAGGAAACATTTGATTATACAATCGAAATCTTAACAAAAAATCCTAGAACGCGTGCTATTTGGCTACAAGGTTCGAACAGGTATCAAGCTGCTCTTGATGGTATAGCGAAAATGGGTAAAGAGAAGGAGGTTTTGTTGATTTGTTTTGATGCAGAGCCAGAGTTTCTGGAGCTGCTCAGAACGGATGTTATTGTTGGATCTGCTATGCAACAACCTTTTAAAATAGGAGAGCGTTCAGTCGAGACTGTTTATGAGTTTTGGCAGGGCGCGAAGATTGAATCCACACAAGAGCTTAAGGTGCTTGCTGTGGACAAAAATACCCTTGATAGCCAAGAAGAAGAAATTAAAAGAAATGTCCTCGGTTTGGATTAGAAAGGAACCTGATGGGGAAAATGAACGCTTCTTCCAAGTCCGTCGCTCTCATAAGAGTGACCATGTTAGTTATCATGCTCAGCATCAGTCTCGTGATAGCTATCTATACAACGATTACTCTTTCAATTGAAAAACAAGCACTCTCAAAGCACATCAATAAACAAGTTGAAATGAGCTTAATTACACTGAGTAATAATATTGCTCCTTTGATGCAAGCGTATGCTATTAATGAATATAAAAAAATCATCTTAAATGAAGCAAGAGAAAGAAATTACCAAGCTATTGTGGTTTATGACAATCAGTTCGCCAAAATTCTTAATCGAGATAACTATGTTTCGGGTGTAACAAAAGTCAATGGTGAAATTTCAGAGTGTGACGAGGAAAAGGGCTATTTGTTTGGTGATGAGTTTGTCATAACAAGCATGCCTATTGAATCACCAAACGGTGAGGAGATTGGCAAAGTAAAGATCAGTGTTTCTGATAGCATTATTAAGGATAAGATGTATGAGTCGCTTTTTCATGCCGTACTCTCAGGTCTAATACTTAACGCTGTTATCTTATCGATATTATATTTTCTTTTACAACGGTTTGTATCGAAACCCTTAGCGAGTTTAAAGCTTCAGTTAGAAGTTGATGAAGTCAATGCCATTCCCAATCGGGAATTGAAGCTCAGTGGGTATAATGAAATTGATGGTTTTATTCGGGTTGTCAACCAGATGTTTTCAACAATCAAAGCAACGCGAATGAAGCTGCTGGAAGAACAGAGAGATTTGAATAGTGTTATTGCAGCAACCAAAATTGGCACTTGGTACTGGAATATAAAGTCGGGTGAAGTTAAATTTAATGAAAGATGGGCAGAGATGCTCGGCTATCGCTTAGCAGAGCTTGAACCACTCACTTTCAAGACTTGGGAAAAGCTCTGTCATCCAGAAGATTTTGTTCAATCAGAAGAACAATTAAAGCGCCACTTTGAAGGTTCTCTTGAAGTTTATGAATGTCAATGTCGTGTTCAACACAAATCTGGACAATGGCTTTGGATACTCGCTCGAGGACAGGTGGTGAAATGGGAAAAGACTGGTGAACCGATAGAGATGTTTGGGACACATCTTGACGTAACGGAAAAGAGCCATGCAGAAGAAGAATTGAGAATGTCAGCGAGTGTTTTTGACAACACGAGAGAAGGTATTTTAATTCTTGATAATTTGGGGTTAGTTCGAAGAGTTAATGAAGCATTTATTTCAGCTAATGACTACAGTAGAGAAGAACTATTGGGTCACTCTTTAGAGTCAATGATAGATGAAAGTGAATCTCAGGTTCGCTATGCCGAACTGAAACAAAAAGTGTTAAGTAATGGGTTTTGGCGTGGTGAATTATGGCTCGTAAGAAAAGATGGTCAAGCTTATCCTGAACTTGTCAGCATAACGGCTGTTAGGGACTCTCAAAATAGGCTATCTAATGTTGTTGCTCTGTTTACCGATATATCACGCCTTAAAGAGCAAGAGAAGCAACTAGAGTTACTTGCACTCTATGACCCCCTCACGAAACTGCCTAATCGTAACCTATTGGTGACCAAAGTCAGTGAGTTACTAAAATTCAATGAATTCGGTCGATATATGGCAGTTCTTTTTATTGACCTCGATGACTTTAAAAAGATTAACGATTCTTTTGGACATGAAGTTGGCGATGAGGCGCTAAAATTACTCGCTTCTACCTTGAGTAAAAACATTCCTTCAAACGATATTCTAGTAAGGTGGGGGGGAGATGAATTTATTATTATCCTTAATAATGTTCGGAATGAAACTAAAGTAAAATCGTACGCTTCAAAGCTACTCAATATAATTTCTACAATGAGATTTAAAACAGATCTGATTCACCCACAGTCCTTCTCTGCGAGTATTGGTGTAACTATGACGGAGGCGGATAGTGTCACAGATATAGAGCACCTTATTCGACAAGCTGACCTAGCTATGTATGAATCGAAACTGCAGGGGGGGAATAGTATGGCATTCTTTAACCCTGAGCATGATAGAAGTAAGCGAAAACAACATGCTAAAAAGCGACAGTTGGAACAAGCCGTTTCTGAAAATGAGCTGGAACTATACTTTCAGCCAAAAATGAACCTGAGAAGCAATGAGGTGGTAGGAGCAGAAGCCCTTCTTCGTTGGAATCACCCCGACAAAGGAGTGTTAACCCCCGAGCAATTTTTGTTTGATATAGAGACTCCCTCGCTGCAATGTGAGATTGGTGACTGGGTAATGACTCAAGCCGTTCATCAAGTGTCCGAGTGGATGAAATGTGGCATGGATATACAATTGTCTATTAACGTATCCAGCTATCAATTGGATGATATCAATTTTACCAGTCGCCTAAGAGCGCTATTGTCTCAATATAAGGTTCCTCCAAGCTATGTGCAGATAGAAATTCTTGAATCGAGTGCTCTAGAACTGGTAGAAAGAGCTCAGGCGGTGATCGAGCGTTGTCAGTCGTTTGGGGTGAGTGTGGCAATTGATGATTTCGGAACTGGCTATTCAACCCTCTCTTATTTAAGAGATCTTCCCGCTGACGTGTTGAAAGTCGATAAGAGCTTTATTATTGGTTTGCAAAAAGATAGTAAGAATTGGGGGCTTTTGAAGGCTGTGATGAGTTTGGCCTCAACCTTCGACAAAACGGTTGTGGCAGAAGGTTTAGAAGATTGGGACGCAAAGGAGTTGTTATTGGAAGTAGGATGTGAAATTGCCCAAGGTTATGCGATAGCGCGGCCAATGAAGATAGAGCAATTTAACCGTTGGTATCGACAAGAACAGGTAGCGGTATGAGAAAGAAGAGCCATTGTTACGTATGACTAAATGGAGAAATGATTTCGAGTTGCCTTTCTGCACCCTATTTCGCAATTTTCCTTACTTTAGATATTTTGAAAATATCCATTTTGATTTGGTGCTCTAACTGGCTTCTGTCCTGAAATGAGTCATAAATTGCTCAATCTTTGTTGTTAGTTCCACAATGTTACCTACAGCGATGCACCTCAAAAATGATCAGACTTTCACTTTTATAATCTACGAACCACTTAAAAAAGCACATTTCCGCTCAAAGTTCACTCTTCTCCAACAAAAAAGCCCCTCTGATATTCAGAGAGGCTTATCTTTGGAACTCAGAAGTTAATTATTAGAGTTTGTCCCAAGCGTCTGACCAATGCACCGTTTCACCCGGTGCATACGATGGGTTTGAGCACCAACCTGTATAAGGCCATGGTTTACATTGATATAAACCGCCATCAGAGCCAGTGACGATATCCCCTTCGGCATAGGTCGCGTTAGGATCGTAAGCAGGATGTTCTCCCGGAGGAGGTGTTACTGATTCATCCACCACTTTAAATCCATGAGTCACCAACTCCGAGTTACCGTCACCGTCTGTCGCGGTGGCTCTGAATACAAAGTTACCGGCTTCAATAGCTGACAATGTCACAGTTAACGTCGATTCACCATCCACCTGATGGGTTTGCTCGTATATCTTAGCGCTAGAGCTGTCTTCAACTGTAACGGCGACAGAAGCAGATTCACTGGTTTTTATGACTGGGTTTAAAGTAACACTACCACCAGTCAAAGTGTACTGAGAGCTCAATCCATCGATAGTGAGGTCAAAACCCGGCGCTGGCGTTCCGCAACCATTATCATCCACTTTTCGCCATACTCCCCACTCTCCGGTAGTGCCTGGTTCATCACCACGAGTCCACCATTCAGCACGCCACGTTGAGCCATTATGAGAAACGAGATCTCCTTTAGAGTATGTAGCGCTAACATCCCATGCGTTAGCACAAGAACTGCCATCAGCGACCGTTACCACACGATTTGCCGTAGTAGTTTGATTAGCACTGTCTGTTACTCGGTAAACTAAGTCATATTTACCTAGTTTGTTTACATCCACGCTGCCTTCTACATGCACTTGAGAGGTTAAGTCACCATCTTCTGCGTCAATGGCTTTTACCCCTTGCATTGGATCAAAGCTATCGCCCAATTTGATGGTGACGTCGGCGACGCCTTCAAACTCTGGAGCTAAGCTATACACTTCCACATTCCGGCTCTGTTTGGTCTCGTTGCCATCACTGTCTGTCACACTATAAATCAATACATAAGTACCGATGGTGTTCGTGTCGACCGAGCCTTCAACAGAAATGCTATTGGTTAAATCTCCATCTTCTTTGTCTTTTGCGGTCACGCCTGCATAAGGGTCGAACGCGTTACCATGACGAACACGAACATCAGATACACCACTAAATACAGGCTTACCTTCACTTGGTGGTGGCGGTGTCTGACCATGTACAAACGCACCGTAGTCGTTAATAAACTGTTCACCGTAAGCCTGACCTGAAGCGTTGGTGCCCATGTCCCAGTTTACTGACCATGTCATCACACCTCTCAGCGCCTGACCTTGAGCCTTTAGTTGGTTAAACGCGTTATAGAGGTCTTGAGGATCTTGGACAAAACCAGTCGCCGCAGCGTCAATATTGGCAGGAATACCAAATACCAATTTATCATGTGGAATCTTGTGGAACCCTCGTGTTCCGTTAGCCAGAGAATCCGAGATGTAATAAATAAACTCTTGTTTCAAAGCGTCGTTGTTCTGAGCAATCCAGCCAACGCCGTCCACCCATATCCCATCCCCACCCTGGTTATAAAACTGTGGGTTTATCCAATCGTAGTAGCCTTCTAGTCCGGTGATATAAGGAACGTATTTGCCACCTTCCGTTAGGTAAGGAAACTCTGGGGCCATCGTGATTAGGAAGTTCTTACCTTGCTGCTGGTAGTGCTCTTTTACAATACGTAGCGCAGCAGGAATGACAGTTTGGTTGTCAGAAGCGGTTACCGCCGACTGTTCTAAGTCGATGTCCAAACCATCAAAACCGAACTTGTCAGTCAGTCGAATGATCTCTTGTGCGAATGCTTGTTCATCACCTGTCTTTAATTCGACATGAGCATCAGCACCACCTAACGCGATCAACACTGCTCGGTTTTGCTGATTAAGCTTCTCAATTTGTGCGATAAATTCCGGTTCAGAAAGGCCAATAGCAGGGTCTAGTTTAAAAGTGGGAATACGGCCTTCGCTGGTGTTAAACACCTTCATAAATGAAACGTTGACAACGTTGTACATAGGGTCAACATCATCCAACGTAATACAAGGCGAATTACCACCTTTATAGCCAGCGCCATCACACCAGTTATGCCAATAACCAACTACAACACCAGCTTCCGGGTTCACCATCTCATTCGCTGATGCTGCACTCGCAATACTGCCTAAACCTAGAGCCACAGCAAGATAGAGCGTTTTTTGCTTCATCATATTACCTCTTATTCATTCAATTTTATTACGGGATTCACTCAGCATTTAGATACAGCAACGCATTGAGTTCCATAGGAATTATATGATTGAAGTAAGAAATTAATCACATGATATACAGATACTTTTTGTATAGATTTTCGATATCGTGATCTTAATTCACGATGAAAAATCAATTAGTGAATAATTCTAGACCAAGGTAGTAAAATGAGGCATATAGGCGAAATCTGCTTATATTTCTATCAAAGAGTAGGAAATTTCCACCAAGCAACCTATTGATAGTTTTCTCTAGAAATTAAGTGGCAATGGTCAACGTTTGAGCTGAAATTGATCGTGTTCAGCCAATCGGTAAGTGGGAGGTACTCTTTATTTCTTTTATCGACATATTCGACTGTAGCGCCGTGACACCTTTGACACGTCGCAACTCGCTAAGCCTGTCGTAGTATTGCTCAAGGCTTTGGGCAACTATTTGGACAATGTAATCGGCGCTGCCAGCAATGCAGCTACACATAACCACCCACTCTACTAAACCCACAAACTCTTCAAACGGCTCTGTACTTTCAACATCGTGATTACCTAGCGTTACCAATGTAAAGCCTGACACTTGTAGGTTGAGTTTCTGTCGATTGAGAACCGTTGTGTAGTTGTCGATATAACCCGCTTCTTCAAGTCGTTTCCAACGCCTCCAACATGGCGTTTCACTCAAATTCACTCGTTCAGCAAGTTTATTATTACTAATTCGACCTTCACGTTGAATGATCCTCAGTATGGAAATATCTATATCATCCAACTCATATGTAGCGCTTTCTTTCTTATTCATGGTTAATTTGGAAATTTTCTGCTCAATATGGATTCGATATTAACGTAAATGGCAATTCTATTTCTAGTGGTTTCGATAAGCTAAATAGAGACTGCAACATTACACTATCAGGGGATTTTATGAGTGCACAATTGCTCTTTGCGTTTATCGTTTTTTCATTTTCTATATCGATAGCACCTGGCGCTGGTAATATCGCGCTACTTAGTTTGTCGAGTCGGTATGGCTTTGTTGCTGTATTACCTTTCATCGCAGGCAGTGCTTTAGGTGTGTCGATTATTCTTGTTGGCTCAAGTCTCGGACTGACAAACCTTTTGAGCTCCGAACCAATGTTATACACAGCGCTAAAAGTACTAGGGACCTGTTACCTACTTTATCTCGCCTGGTCGATTTCAACCCTCAAACTCAGCGATAGTGAGACGGACAAACAAACTGGCTTTTTCAGTGGTACGCTGGTTCAAATTCTGAACCCCAAGGCTTGGGTTGCGTCTTTAACTCTACTGACGCAGTTTCTGCCTGGTCAAAACAGAGTTCTATCGGATGACGCGGTGATTATGGCTATTTTCATTGCAATTGGAGTGTCGTCTATGTGCATTTGGGCATACTGTGGCTCAGCACTCAATAAGCTACTGACATCGCCTAAATACTTCTTGTGGGTCAACCGCGGCCTTGGAGCAAGCTTAGGAGTTGTTGCCATTTTGATGGCTGGACAATCTATTTAACCTCAATACAAAACAGCCGTCCCTTGTTCAAGCAGGAGACGGCTGTCAGTTAGAGTGATATCGATTAGCTAACGGTTTTACTAAACCTCAAACTCAATGTCCAAGCAGCGAGCCCGATAATTGCGTACACACTAACATTCATCCAACCGGCGGCTGGAATCGCACTCAACGGATTTGGTGCCAAGATCGCATGTAATGGCAGATAGAAAATGTCCGAAAAGAACTGGTCGACACCGTAAAATCCAAACATGGCTATCGGCATCCATCGAAGTACATAGATTGCAATAAGCATAATCAATAATGGAGAGTTTACTTTTTGCGATATTGCCATAGCGCTAAGGGCCAATGGGAGCAAGAGTACACCGGCCATCACCATTCTCAAGTAGAAGCCTACCCAACTAAACATAACTGCTAGTAAAGAAGACTGTTTATGTAACAATGCCAATTGATGATCGGTTGAAGTATTGAGTAGCCACAACAGAAAATCGGCAAAAAACACCAGTATTGAACACACCAGTGGAATCACTAGCAATCCAAAGGCTAACTTAACTAGGTGCGTTTTCACATCACTCACTGGCATACTACGCCAAAACATAATGCTGCCTTCAGTACGTTCTTTACGCAGTGTTCGCGGAAAATACTGAGTACCCAGCAGTATTGATAAAAGCCCCGCACCACCTGCAATCAGCATGTTGACGTCGTCAGCCATTTCTTTATGGATGTCGCTCACATCACCACTAAAGTTTATATGAAAAAACATATTGTGTTGCAAGGTCGAACTGCTCATTAAGCTAATAAACAAAAGTAAACCACAAGCAAATAGGAATAACGGAACTCGCGTTACAAGCGGGTTTTCTATCCACTCTTTACGTAGCATTGCCATAATAGAACGCATTACACCGCCTCCTTTTGCAAAGCCAAAAATAAGTCTGCCAATTTCACGCCGTATACCGCCCCTAGCGTTTCTGCCTGTTCTGAAAAGTGTGAGTGCAGTAACCACTTGGTGCTGCCTAGTCCTTTCTGAGAAGAGAGCGGCTTCATAGCTTCAATTTCAGCGCGATATTCATCGCTAGCATCCAGAATGAAGTAATCTTCGCTGATGGCTTCCATTGAGCTTTGTAGCACTGTACGCCCTTGTTTAAGAATCAACACATCGGTAAGTAGATGCTCGATTTCACTCACCTCGTGGCTGGCGATAATTAGTACTCGATCACCATCATGGAACCACTCTAGAAGGTGGCGGTAGAAAGTATCTCGATAAACCAAGTCGAGTCCTAATGTCGGTTCATCTAAAATCAGTATTTGGGTATTGGTCGCGATGACTACCGCTAGGTGCAATTGCACTTTCATACCTTTAGACAAAGCTTTGATTCGAGCACGTGGTTTGATATCAGTTTGACGCAGTAGTTCATCCGCTTTACTGCGGTCAAACCCTGTGTGCACCCCTTCGGTGTAATCCAATAACTGCGCCACGGTCATCCACCCAGGAAGCACATTAACATCCGAAATGTACGACAAGCTTTGCATGATCTTGTCACGCTGAGTTATCGGTTCGAATCCATTGATACGGATGGTTCCATTGTAATCGTGTGCGCCGAGTAAGGCGTTAATGAGTGTCGATTTACCTGCACCGTTGTGTCCAAGCAAACCTAGTACCTGACCAGCCTGTAACTCAAAACTGATATCGTGCAAGCCTTCACCTTGCTTACTATATTGCTTGGATGCATTTTGCACACTGACTAAAGCGCTCATTGGTCACCTTTAATATGGGGTTTAATTTGCTGGACAAACTCGTCTAATGACATATCCAGACGCTGCAAAGTTACAGCAATTTGAGGGATTTGCTGCTCAAGAAAACGGGCTTTTTCATCAGCCAATAATTTGTTTTTAGCCCCTATCGCCACAAACATGCCTTGGCCACGCTTCTTTTCTACTAGCCCTTCATCTACCAACAACTGATAACCTTTCATTACCGTTAAATGGTTAATCTTCATGTCTGCAGAGACATTACGAACTGACGGTAACGGCTCGCCTTCTTGCCATATACCTTGGAGTATTTGTTGAGTAATTTGATCAGCCAACTGACGGAAAATCGGTTGACGATCATGCCAATGCGTCATTAGCGCCCCTTGACTGAAATGGTGTTATATATATGTATAACACCTAAGCTAACAGATTGGAAGGTAATTGTTTTTCACATAGGATTAGTGAAAACAAAGCCCACCTTAGAAAGTGGGCTTTACTCAACTATTTGAGGTCTTGAAGTCGTCACACGGCGACTGTTTTCACCTTTAGACGATTCTTATTATCTCGATTGCTAATGACTTGTTGATGATCGTCGATCGGTCCTAACGACTTGGCCAAACGGTCATACAAGACAACATTGACGGTTGCCGCAAGATTCATGCAGCCATGGGTAGGCACATAAACCACATGGTCGGCTTTATCTACTAGTTCTTGTGGTAATGAGCCATCTTCAGGGCCAAATACATAAACGGCATTGTCTGGATGATTAAATGAAGGAAGCGACGTCGCGCCGACGGCGAACTCGACACAAACAACTGAAACGTTATCTGAGACGTCAGCCGTTAAGTCATTCATCTCAACCAGCTCAATCCGTTCATGGGTGTTTTGCGTGTCCGTTTGAAATCTCACAGCTCGACTATAACGGGTTCCGCTATAACGAACTTGGGTTGCGTTATAACACCCTGCTGCTCGCATTACGGCACCGACATTCGTTGGGCTCTTCGGATTGTGTAATCCGATAATGACGGTAGATTCTGTTGTCATTGATAGGGTTCTACTTGGTTTGTCAGATAATAAAAAGCGTACTTTGATGGCGCAGGATTATGCCATAGAAACGTTATTCGTGCTGTTTTTGGTGCGCGTCAATATCTAGTCACCGTTCAGAGTTAGGGGTCTTCCTACTACAGCAATATCTTTCCTATACAACAAAAGTGGCACCCCAATTCGTTTAAACCTCTATTGAGGTGTTTGCCTTTATCATTAAGTATCATAAAATTATTAATTACCGTTAACTTTGATACTTTTTGACAGCCTGAAGTATGGATGAAGGAATACACTTAACTTCGAACTCACACAAAGGGACACCACAATGAAAGTATTTACTCAGTCAGTATTAGCGCTAAGCCTGCTAGCCATGGGATCAGCACACGCCTTTGAATTAAAAAGTAATGATATTCAAGAAGGCCATCCAATGGCTAAAACCTTTGAATATAACAGTTGGGGTTGTGATGGTGGCAACCAGTCACCGCAACTGACATGGAGCGACGTTCCAGAGGGAACAAAGAGCTTTGCAATCACCGCCTATGACCCAGATGCCCCAACCGGCAGTGGTTTCTGGCATTGGGTCGCCTTTAATATTCCAGCTTCTGTGACCGAGTTACCGCGAGGTGTGGACATCAAAAAACTAGGGGGCCAAGAGTCTCGAATCGATTATGGTAGTGTTGGATTTGGTGGTGCTTGCCCACCGAAGGCCGATGGTATGCATCGTTACCAATTTACCGTCTGGGCGTTGCCAACAGAGAAGCTCGATCTTAATCAGGACACACCATCTGCGGTTATCGGCTTTACGCTTAATAATATGGCGATAGGCAAAGCAAAACTGACTGCTACTTATACACGCTAACTTATTCAAGGGGGAATGATGAACCATCCATACCAAGTAACGTTATTTCGAGCCGAACAACTTCAACGACTCAGAAATGTGCGGATTCATTCCCCGAGTATTATTCAAATCATTTCTGGCAGTAAGCGACTTTTTTGGAAAGACAATGCCATGGATGTGTCGCACTCTCAATTGCTGCTTTGCGAAGCCTCCGCATCACTCAGCTTTGAAAACCTACCACAGAAAGGACGATTTCTTTCCAGAGTATTCAGTTTCCACTGCTTACCTACACAATCCATGTTAGAGACAAGCAGAAATCGTAGCCAAGAAGACGACCTACCAATCTTAGAAGCGACAAACGCATTACAAGACATACTCAATGCTTTGTTCTCATTTGAACAACACCACATGAGTAACGCAACCCAGACTTTCTGGGTGATGGGGCTTTACCAACAATTAGCGGAATACGGTGCGTTGCATCAGTTGTTCTCTGACTCAGAGACTCGATTTAGTCAAAAACTGAGTCGCTATCTTTCTCATTCCCCAAGCGAAGAACATGCCCTAGAAACCGTCGCACAACATTTCGCTATGAGTCGTGCTACTCTGATTCGTCGCTTAAAACAAGAAGGTACACAGTATCGAGAAGTGCTGGCAGAAGTGCGTTTAAACCATGCTCTGTTTTTAATCCAAAACGGCTCTTATAACGTCGCACTATTAGCCCAATCGTGTGGATATCAATCCGAGGGTCGATTCAGCCAACGCTTCAAAGGAAAATTTGGTTTATCGCCTCGAGACTATATTAAGACAGTGGCAGTCTAAGCTTGCGAACAGAACCTATAACGTGATCCCATTAACCCTTTAATTTGTGAGGTAATGTTACCCTTCTTACGGTTATTTTTTGCGAGAGGGAAAATTCAAATGCAGCAGGTCCTGATTATCGTCAATGATGCACCTTATGGTTCCGAGAAGCTCTTTAATGCCTTGCGACTCGCCATTCAACTCAATGAGCAAGACAGTCAGAACGTTAAGGTGAATCTATTTTTGCTTTCCGATGCTGTCACTGCAGTCTTACCAAGACAATCCCCGAACGAAGGCTACAACATACAACAAATGCTAGAGATAGTGATTGCCCAAGATAGTGAGGTCAAATTCTGCGGCTCTTGTATTCAGGCGCGTGGATTATCAGGACTTGATGTTATTGAAGGCTGTGAACTCGCCACAATGGATGATTTGGCAAATTGGGTATTAATGGCGGACAAAACAGTCAGTTTTTAGCTAGGTAATCATTCGGCTCTGAGCGATAGCTCTACCTAGCTATGCATTGAGAAGGCGCGACCACCTTCTCAATTCATATATAACTAAACTCTATATGCCAGCAATTATTCGGCGTCTTGTTGCGGATTCTGTTCAGCGTTTATCTTCGCGTACGTGTGCAGCAGCTCAGTGAGTATTTTGACCCAGCCAAACGCATCTTGTGGCGGATCAATCAGCAGTTTTTCGACCTGTTCACAGTGCACCTCTAGGGTAATTGCCTGCTCTAAATTGAATGAGATGGCATAGAAATGCCACAAAACAAGTCGTGTCATTCGCTCACTGTTCTGTTTTGCATTTTCAGAATCATCAAATGCCTGTTGAATCTCGCTCAGAGCAATTGCCGTCATTCGCAACGTTGCGTCAAGACGGGCCGACATCATGCGCTCTTCGCTGTCCACTTCTTCTTGTTCAAAGGTAAACAGCTCACTCATAACATCTTCTGGCACCATTCGGCTAATCATTCGAAGGCTGAATTCTTCCAGTTCATGACGAGGCATGGTCACAAGGCAGTTAAAGGTGTAATCACGAAGCATAGTAAGTTGCTCTGGTTAACGATCAAATTGAACCGCGCATTCTAATCAGATTGCAGCAATTTTCCAATTTTTCCTATATTGCGGACCGTTTAGGTAACCCACACTATCAGGACTGCTACGCTAGTTTGTTAGGTTATCCGTCATCGCGTCCGCAACGGCAGCAAACTTGGCCAAGTCTTGCTTATCAATACCCGCGGTCATTTGAAGCAACATCGCTTTATCAATCTCAGCCACTTTACTCATGATGGTTTCACCTGCGGGCGTCAATATCAGGAAGTGGCTTCGCTTGTCTTCAGGGTTTGGAGCTTTCTCCAACAACCCTTCTGAAATCAAAGTATTAATAAGCCTTGTAACCTGAGCTTTATCTCTGCTTAGCAGGTTTGCAATATCAATTGATGTACAAGGTGCTCGCTTAGTAATGATCTTCATTACTCTGATATGCATCGGTGCTACATCGCAATCAAGGCTTTCAATTTGTTCACTCATTTGACGCTTCAGCGTATGGACGAGGCGGAAAATCGATTCAAGTGAGGTGTTTTCAGACATAGTGATCCTTAAAAATATAGTTGACATTATCAACCATTATATTTATAGTTGACATTATCAACTTAATTCTAAGCAATTTCAAGACCGGAGAACCTAAATGACGACACAAACAATGCCTGCTTCCCCTGTCACCAATGATGCAAGCACCCCTATCCTATATAAGGTGCTTGTCATTGTCAGTTTGATGACAGTGATTGGAGGAACTCTGACAGGTGTGATGACTTACATGAATGTCGGTTTAGGTGAAACCTTTTACAGCGATTGGTTATCTTCATTTGCCCTAGCCGCTATCGTAATGATGCCTTTCGGGATGGTGATGATGACTTTACTTACTAAGCTCGCCAATCGACTGCTACCGTCAATAAGCGCGACATTTCGTAACCTCATCGTTGGGATAAGTATGGCGGTCGTAATGGAATCGCTATTGGCTTTCGTTACCGCAGCCAACAACATTGGATTTGCTGATATGACAGTATTCACCAATGAATGGTTCAAAGGCTTTATTGCCGCACTACCTGTTGGCTTAACGATCATGGTCGTTATGTCAATGACAGTGAAACCTAAAATCGAAACCTTCTTAAAAAGCTAGACTTTAGAATAATGATCCCCCTACAGGAGCGCACAATGAATTCCCTCACAAGTAAACACAACACTTATCGAATCACTATCGAAGAAACTAATACTAAGGCGGTTCGCGAGTTTCAAACCATAACGTTTGAAATTGAGGATAGAGAAGATATGTTTGCCATTGTCGAAAAAATGAAGCAATCGAGTGGACTGGATGAGCAAGCGGCGACTCGTCTTGGAGTCAGTATTCGTCTATTGGGTCCTTTGATGATGCAAGATCGTAAGCACCCACTGTTCGCAGATTTTATGCCGCACTTCAAAACGTTCATGCAGAACCTAAAGAAACGAATCAAACAGAGCTAGTATAAACGACAAGCTTCGGTATCGATTGGTCCATAAACAGAGAGAGGAAGTGGCAACTGTATCTTAGTCGAAAACATTCTTAGTACGTTCGTCACTGCCGTCATGGCGTATAAAAGCGGACTAAATAAATAGTCGACTTTATTGCCATTGATTAGAAAGACAACCTCATCACTCCCCATATATTGGGACAGTTGATATTTATCACTAGCATCCTTGCCGAGGATGCTGACCAACACATCCTTTGGACAGGTAGAGCTTTGAAGTACATAAACAAAGCTCGCTTGATTGGTATTTAAGGGTACTTTGAGTTTAACTTCCCAGCCGTTTTCCCGTGTCACTTCAAACAGTTGCTGTTCCAGTAAAACATTCTTTGGCGTAGACACTTCCATGGAATAACGTTGTATTTTTAATGAGAGGCTGACGGTTGCCAGTACGACAAACATTAAACCTGTAAACAATACTGTTTTCATACATCGCCCTTAATATTGAAAAACGACAATATCAGAGGCGAAGCGGAGACTAAGATTAAAAAAGTGTTGTAGACGGTAGCACCCACGCCTTCATGAACAAGTAAATAAGTCTGATAATCAATCGACATCAAGCCAATACGAACGATATTGGTAACAATCAAAACGGCTAGAATACATACAAACCACAAAACGTTCATTTTGCGATACCCTAGTAGATAGTAAATAGACATCCAACCCAGAATCACCAACGACAAGTTACAGAATACTGAACAACCCACCCCAATCGAGAGGTTATGGGCTTCACTAAGTAATAAGTGATTTTTATAGACCGATAACTCGGGAAAAAAAGGAGATAACGTCACTCCAATTAGCCAAGTCTCGGCGTTTAATATAAAACCACTGGTTATTTTAAACAGGCTATCACGCCACAAAAAGCTCAACGCCAACATCACCAGTAACATGACCTCACCATTGAAACTTCCCGTTTGTTTTCTGTAGGCTAGCGCCGCAAACAATATCCCTACCCATGAAAACAATGAACTGGGTACTAGAACACAGATGACCAAAATAGCAATAGGCACAAAGAGAGAGTGAGGCGTCGTTTTTTCAGAGGTGTGAACAACAACAATTGAAAAGAGCGCTAACAGAATGATTGGAGTTAATGGAAACGGACCTGCGTCTGCTGACCAAGCAATGAAGTTGTTGGTTAGCCCATTGGCAACGGACAACATCGAAAGAACAATAAACGAAGTGCCATTTAAGGCACCTCGCCACCACTTTAGGTTTGTGGTTTTTTGGTTAATGATTGTCAAAACCTTGATTCCGTCTTCTCAATATCAAACCTACCCCACCAGCGACAACAAGCATCCCTGCACCCAACCAACCGGAGGCAAAATCGCCAATGGGTGCTGCCGAAGAGCTGTTACAATGAGGGTTTCCGACTGCATTACCGTTACCGCAAACTGCATCGGGTAAAGCAAAGCTATAAGTCGAAAAGGCTAAAGCTAGAAAAGCTACGGACGAACGTAGTGCTATCTTCATCTTCATCTCCTTGAAAATAAATAGTCATTCCTGATTTGACTTTCACATTGAGACAAATTCGCAATATGGCTAAATAAATGAACTCCTTATCAACAAAACCGTCTCACTGGGAGATACCTGCAATATTCAAACCACCTTATCAAAAACAGGGATATCGCTCCGTTACTAAGGCATACTCTTGTATGAGTGCTATATACTAGATCCATAACACTGGCTTTCAGGAAGACTTATGACAAAAACAATCAAGATTCAAAATGAAGAGAAATTGTTCAAAAAAGCGTTGGAGGTCGGCTGTAAAATGGCGGCAATGCAAGGTTACCCGGTTCAAGACCTATCAGCGACACCAGCAACGAAAGCAAAAGCTCTCTATCACTTTCTCGTAGAAGTAAAACAAATCGTCCCTCTACCGGAAGACAAAGAAGATGGACCTCACATCAAAAAACGACTCGCTATTTGGCTCCACAGTGCCTTACCCGACAATGACCCTCTGAAATAACGAATACGTCATGGAGCACTCTCTTTTTAAACGCTCCATGGCATCTTCTCTATTGCTATTGCTCTAACTCATCTTCTATCCAAACATTTCTAAAATCTGGCCACGACCAATCCGTAATGGATACTC
Source organism: Vibrio barjaei (assembly GCF_001639065.2). Taxonomy (GTDB): domain Bacteria; phylum Pseudomonadota; class Gammaproteobacteria; order Enterobacterales; family Vibrionaceae; genus Vibrio; species Vibrio barjaei. Next base: position 370,037 of record NZ_LQXO02000005.1, on the reverse strand, counting down.
CCTGCAACACCCCTTTCCAACGCAGTGTCTGTCTGTGATGAAACATCGGCGTGAGCCAGTTCTGATAATGCATCGTTGTAGCAATAGACTCTAGCTTCGCTAAATACTGAGTTACTTGGCTACTTTCACGAAGGTTGCTCATTTCTGCCCTTAGCCACGCAGAGGCATCGTCCGATAAGCCTTGGTGTAAGATAGAATCTGACATCAACCATCGATACACAGAAATCGGCAAGTTGTCATCTACATTAAAACTTGCAATCACTAAAGGCTCACTGAGCTGACGGTGTTGCGACAACTTATACATTTCTTCTAGCGAGTAGACATTGATGGTGCAGTCGATACCCATTTGATTCAAAGTATGTTTCATCACCTGAGCGCAATCTTTTATTACCAGATGGTCGTAGACTGCTATATCCAGACAACTTGGAAGCGATGCTGGCTCTGGTTGACAAGGTTTAATCTGTGTCCAACTAGGAAGAAAGTTGTGAGCTGGAATCGACGCCATTAACAGTTCTGACAATTGATCATGCTGTAATATCGTTTCAGGTGAGAGCACACTCGCCAACCAACGCCGCTGTGCGAGCGTTAACTGTTGCTGACTGGCTGTATTGAACAACATATACAGGCAACCATTTTCGATTCTGGTCTGGGTACTTTCCCGAACATCACTACGGTTTTCTATTAAATAGTCAGGCCGATCTAGAAGATTAGGCTGATCATAATGACCTAACTGAATGCGTTCACTTGGTGTATTGGCTAATTGCCAAATCGTCACAGTGTCGGTCAAAGAACGCAGACCAAAATAAAAGTCGTTCGCTTGTAACCTTAAACGCTCGTCCGATTGCTCAACGACTTGGAATGCTCCAGAGCCGTCTATGGTTGCTACTATGGGAGAACTGATTTGCTTAGGAGGTTGAATGGAATAGCGCAAGTCAGAGAGCAATGCTGCAAAGCCTAGATCTGGACTACTAAGTTCAAACGTCACACTTTGCTTTGTAAAGGAGATAGCCACCACATGCGACAGTTCTTCGCGGTATTCTGGAAGCCCGCACAACTGCTCAAATAGCTCTTTGATGAGTGCGGCGGTGATAACCTGACCGGAGTGAAATTTAAGTTGCGGGCGAATATAAAAGCGCCAAATGGTAGCATCTTCATTGCTGGTCCACGCGTGAGAGAGCTGAGGGGTTAACTGCCCTTCTTTGTCACACCCCGTCAAACAAGCATAAACCTGCCTTACTAAGAATCGCTCGCTGTTTCTCAATGGAGTGTGAGGCAACAGTTCATCGAATACTCGCTGATACGTGAGTTGAATATGCAGCTGCTCTTCACGCACGATCGCACCTGAAGTTTGGCGCAGTAAAGCGGCAAACTGCTGTTGGTCATCTTCGAGGAACGTCATCGCATTTTCATAGTATCCAGCTTCAATCTGCACTCGAGCTAATACTTGGCGAATTTCGGCACGTTCAAAAGCAAGGTGTATTACCGAACGTTGATTTCTACCTACTTTAGGCTGCCAAGTAAGCCATTGTCGCTGTTGAAGCTCTTGCAACAAAGTGCGGCTATGGCGGGTTGTAGTGCAGAGTTTTTCCGCCACTTCAGACAGAGAAACCGACACATCCCGTTTGGCTCCTAGAGGCAGTAAACGTTCATAATAATGCAGTGCGCGTTGGTCTTTCATTTCATCCCTCAATTACCGAAGAATACTGGTTTCGAAGCACAATCAGGAAAATTACCATACATTTTATTCCTCATATAAATCCCACAACCCCTATTTAGCACTAACCATCGCTCAAAAACACATATTGAGGAAGATTATACAAAAACATTCACTCTTTTTTCATTCCTCATATTAATCAATACTAGGTCTATAGTAGTTTTACTTACGGATTGTTGCTTGCAGCAAGCTCATTAGCGACAAATCCAAATCAATAAAGCAAATAAGCTTAGAGGTTTCATATGACTCAATTTCCGGATAACTTTCTGTGGGGTGGTGCCATTGCCGCCAACCAAGTTGAAGGTTCTTATAACCTTGATGGCAAAGGGCTCTCGACCTCAGACATGCTGCCTTCAGGCATTTTGAGTCCTCACCAAACTCGCGATGAACGCACACCGGGTATCAAAGATCTTGCTATCGACTTCTACAACCGTTATCCAGAAGACATTGCGCTTTTTGATGAGATGGGCTTTAACTGCTTAAGACTTTCAATCGCTTGGACTCGCATTTTTCCAAATGGTGACGACGCGCAGCCAAACGAAGCGGGACTCGCTTACTACGACCGTCTATTTGATGAGTTAGCGAAGTACAACATGACACCATTCGTGACGTTGTCTCACTACGAAATGCCTTACGCATTAGTAGAAAACTATGGTGGCTGGGGTAACCGAAAACTGATTGAGATGTTTGAACGTTACGTTACAACGGTGTTTGAACGTTACAAAAACAAAGTAAAACTGTGGCTGACATTCAACGAAATCAACATGTCATTGCACGCACCTTTTACGGGTGTAGGTTTGCAAGAAGATGCTACAGAACAAGAAATATATCAGGCTATCCATCATCAGTTGGTCGCCAATGCCAAAGCGGTAAAACTGTGCCAAAAGATCGTTCCGGATGGCAAAATCGGTAACATGCTGTTAGGCGCGTTAAACTACCCATACACGTGTAACCCTGATGACGTTATCGCTGCGATGCACGAAAACAACAAATGGCTGTTCTTTGGAGATGTACAAACTCGTGGTCAATACCCTGGCTATATGCTGCGTTACTTCCGTGAAAACCAAATTGAACTCGATATTCACGATGGTGACCTAGAGACCATCGCACAAGCGTCTGTCGACTTCATTTCGTTTAGCTATTACGCCAGCGGCTGTGCAAGTGCCGATCCAAAGCAAAAAGAAGTAGGTAATATCGTTGACAGTGTGCCAAACCCATACCTTGAAAAAAGTCAGTGGGGTTGGTTGATCGATCCCAAAGGACTGCGCATTTTGCTTAACTTCCTGCACGACCGATACCAAAAGCCGTTGTTTATTGTAGAAAATGGTTTAGGAGCAAGAGACGAAATTGATGCGAATGGCAACATTGAAGATGACTACCGCATCAAGTACCTAAATGACCATTTAGTGCAAGCGAGAGAAGCGATTGAAGATGGTGTTGAACTAATGGGATTCACGAGTTGGGGTCCTATCGATCTTGTAGCGAACTCCACCGCAGAAATGAGTAAGCGTTACGGTTTCATTTATGTCGACCGTCATGATGACGGCAACGGCACGCTAGAACGTAAGCGTAAAAAAAGCTTCCATTGGTATCAAGAAGTGATTAAAACCCAAGGTAAATCATTAAGCGAATAACCCAAAAGAAAAAAGCCAGACAACACGTCTGGCTTTTGTTTGCGCGCTTTTTAAGGCAGCGCCAGCGCCTTTTGTTTTAGCAAAGTGACAGGCACTCGCAGTATACGCATATTGGAACTATTGGTTTCGACAATAATAATTGCTGTCTCAGCATCAAGTTGATAAATATCGGAATAAGCCGATGCGCCTTCGACCAATTGAATTGGCCCTTTCCAGCTGTCACCTTCGTCAAAGCTAAACCATAAACCTAAGTCTTGACGATTGCTCGCTCCAGACGGACTACCCTGAGGATTGGTGAACAGCAAATATCGACTACCATCAGCTTCTTCGAAGCGAGCAATTGAAGCATCAACGGTTCCGGAGCTTATACCAGGGAAAACATCGGCATTGTTACCGCTAAGCATCGCCCATGTTTTGCCTCCATCTTCACTCAAGAACTGTTGGCGCGGGCCGTGATTTACACCACTGACGGTCTTGTTAAAATCAAGGCGTGCAGTCAAGAGCAAATGACCATTATCTAACTCAACGAGATCCGATTCACTCGGCTCAAGCGTTTCCAAACTGCTCGCACTCTTCCAACGATAGGGAAGCGGTAAGCTTGCCCCTGTTTGCCAGTTTTGACCACCGTCGTCACTGTACACAGACATGACGTTTAAGAAGTATCGGTCTAGTGTAATTGCTGGATATATTAGGCGTCCATTATGACTACCGGCAATCGCTTGCTGTCGCTCAAGCTGGATCCCGTGACCGGGCCCAGGGTTCACACTGGCATGTCCGTAAAAGCTCATGGTATTGCCGGACTTCTGTTTGCTCCAACCTAATTGTTCTAGGTCAGTCGTCGTATTCGCTGGATCTTGTTGAGCTAAATAAGCCGCATCTAGGCTAACCAAAGTCACGCCTGATTGCTCAAGAGCGATATCCTGTAGATGAATTCGGCCATCAACACTGCTATCTGCGTTACCAAACTCCACAAGGTTGCTACTCGACGTTTCACCTGACCAGCTAGCCAGCGTATTGCCATCAACCAATAGAGACGCTTGATTATTCACGGCTGAATAGGCAATTTGGTAATTATGAAAACCATACACATCACCACTACTTAGCGCGACAACAACAGGCGAAGACTCACCATTTAATTGCGCGGTGAGCTGTCCTGAAGGGTCAACAGCAAATGTCACTACAAAAGCGCGAGAGCCATCTGCCGCCTGTATTCGGTTCGCAGCACCGTCAAAGATTCGTAGTGTGGCATTCAACTGCCAGTCCTGATTACTGTTTAGGGTTGCTGATTTACTATAGAGCTCTGAACCTCCCCACCCTGCAATTTGGTAGCTGTGCTCCTTCACTTGATGAGTCACATCCACCGGAGCCAGCCAGTTTGAAGCGGCAATATCATAGGTACTGTAGAAGACACCACTTGGCATCCATGACTTGATCTTATCGCCATTCTGCGCGGCGTCTGTAGGCCAACGGACATAAGAAACAATGACACTGTCAGACGCCGAATCGTATATAGGACGAGGATCCGAGAAATCATAGTCATCGTTAGCGTTGATCTGCTCGGTTAAATTCAGCTCTGTATTCCATGTCACACCTGAATCGGTGGATACGCGAGTAATAATATCATTGGTGTTGGCTGTTGAACCTGGGTCACCTCCCCCTACTCGCTTCTCAGCAAACGCAGTCACCACACCCGGAGATTCTGTGCTCGCAACCAAAGATGGAATGCGATCGGGACCATGGAAAATCACATCACCTTGTACTTCGAACTCAATATTCTTGTACGCTGAAACGCCATCTGTATAGGTAGAGCCATTCCCCCACACCAACATATTCTGTGACGTTGGTGAAGGGGAGATCTGATCGAGAATTAGTTGGCCATCAAAGTAAAAGCTCGCTTTAGGGGCATCTCCCGGATGAAAGACCAGTTCGTACTTATGGTAATCCGTTGCCGCCGCGCCTGTCGCCAGTACAGTAGTGCCACTTCGGCCTTCAAACTCCACTACCAGTTCGCCTGCACTGTTTATTGACAAAATAGGCAACACACGCTGGCTGCCATCGGCATAATAGTTAGTAATCATACCGCCGCTTACCACGCGCATTTCAGTCGATAACCTCCAGCCATAAGCCGCAGCTTGACTCTTTAACGCGTCAGGTAACACCGCTTTCCACTGCGCTCGTCCGCCTTCACCTTGAGCGACCCATGCTGTCACGCCATCTACTGTTGATAGCACACCACTGCCACTTTGACTATGGTCTGCAATCCAACCTTGTTCACTTGGCTGGTCTTTTGCTGGATCAGTTGTTGCCGTATAGTCAAACAACTCCGCATTTGCTAGCGGAGCTACACCAATTGCCATTGCAAGCCAAACTGCCTGTCGGTTTTTCCTAAAAACCATATTTGTTCCCTTCTGTCTAAATCCAAACTAACTTATGGTGTTACTTTGCGACAACGACTCGACTACGCCCTGAATCACAGCAAAGCAGGCCCAAACTGAATACTGAGTGACGCCAATCTGTCACTACCGTGTCATTCAGCCTAGCTTACTTTTGCATTAATAAAAATTTACTTCATAGATCAAGATCGCAAAAAAATATATTTTCACTTAATAACTAAAAGGACAATAGCAACGTTTAGAAGGTAACGAAAATGCGCCCAGATCCACTAAGGGCGCATCAATTAACTGTGTGCTTGGGTGCTGTCTCGAATGATGACTTGCACTGGAGGGATGTCGTAGTTTGGTTTATTGCCACTAATGAGGTCGAGTAGGTACCTGACGCCGATCTCTCCCATTTCCGCAAATGGTTGGCGTACTGTAGTTAGACGGGGAATGTAGTATTCATCAATAGGAAGATCATCAAAACCAATTACCGAAACGTCTTCAGGGACTCGCAAACCGTACTGATGCAATGCTTGAATTGCGCCAAATGCACTATGATCATTAGCTGCAAATATTGCAGTGGGTTTGGCACCACTTTTTAAGGCAGTCGTCAGATTTTGGAAAGCATTTCTTGATTCAAAGTGACCGTCGATAACCATACCTGGTTCTGCGACCAGTCCAGCATTTTTGAGCGAGCGCAAATAACCGGCCACACGATTTTCAGAGTCAATATTGCCACTTGGGCCCGTCAAATGCATGATTTTCTTATGACCTAGCTGCACCAAATGGTTAGTGGCAAGGTAACCACCCATTTCATTATCAACGTTTATAAGAGGTAGAATTCCCTTACCTCTACGACACATCAATAACGTTGGGATTTTCCCTGTTAGTGCTGCGATATCTTCTTCAGCCAAATCACCACCGACAACGATAATGCCATCCACTTGTCGTGAAACCAGATCTTGAAGCTCGTGACGTTCACGGCTCTGTTCCCAGTTCGTGGTTTCGATAATAATGTCGTAACTGTGGTTACGCATTCTTCGGTCCATGCCATATAGAATACGACTTACATAGGGGGTATCAAAAGAAGGTGCGACGACACCGATCTTCATGTTCCGTTTTGTCTTAGGCTGGGCTTTACGACCTTTAGGTTTAAAACCAAGATCAAAGATAGCCTTTTCAATGGTATCGACTTTATCTTTAGCAATGAAAGTCGTTCGATTTAAATAACGTGAGACGGTACTTGGCGAAACGCCAGCCTTTCTAGCGACGTCGTATATGGTAGTTTTTTTCTCTTTCATATGGCCGATTTCACCGCATTCCTTTGTGTACTATTTCGGACAATTACCTCCACAGGAGGGACTTGATAGTTTGGCTTAATTCCACTAATCAAATCAAGAGCATAACGTATCGCAATAGATCCCATGATTTCGAGTGGCTGTTTAACCGTGGTGAGTTGTGGAATTAGGTAGCTGGAAAATGGCAGATCATCAAAACCTATGAGTGAGATGTCATTCGGAACAGAATAGCCCTTTTGGTCTAACGCCTGAATCGCCCCATAGGCGCTCTCATCATTAGATGCGAAGATAGCCGTAAACTCAATCCCTTGCTCAATTGTCTCTTTAACCACTTCAAGCGACTGCTCCGACTTAAATTCACCTTCAACAATTAACTCATCCAGTACTTCGATTCCCGCTTTTTCTAAGCTCCGTTTATACCCCACTACCCGTTCATCAGAATCATTATTACCAATGGCTCCGCGAAGATGAAGGATTCTGGTGTGACCTAACTGAATCAAATGATTAGTCGCTAAATAGCCACCAAGCTCATTATCGACTAAGACTTGAGGAATACCAGTAATGCTATCTGTAGGAGCAAGGTAGACTGGGCTTCCCAATAGCAATACCGGCGTTTTGCCAAGGATCGTTTTTACTTCAGCATCATTGAGATAGCTACCAATTAACACAATAGCATCGGCATTTCGCTGTTTAAACTGTTTGAGGATCTCAGTTTCGCGCGCTTTATTCCAATGGCTCGTTTCAACAATGATCTGGTACGAATGGTTGAGCACAGTGCTGTCCATGCCCTTTAATATTCTCGCGATATGTGGACTATCAAATGATGCAGCGACGACACCAATCGACATACTGCGCTTGCTGATAGGTTGCGATTTTCGAGGTTTACTTTTGAACCCAGACTCAAACATCGCTTCTTCGATAGCACGCACTTTATCTTTGGCAATGAAGCTGGTTCGATTTAAGTAACGAGAAACAGTACTAGGAGAGACACCCGCTCGTCTTGCTACCTCGGTTAAGGTAACTTTGCTTTCCTTTTCTTTTTTCATAGTCCTACCGACATCAGCGCCCATAAAAAAGCGCCTAAACATAGACGCTTTATAACTTACTCGAAACGGCGGGGTCAAACCGAGAGCGTTAACAAGTATTTCGGTTAAAGTCGCTCGGTTTCATCCAGCCTTGCAACGCACTCGCCTCTCCCAATGACTTGCCATTTGATTCGATCACTGACTTATACCAAAGTGCAGAGTCCTTCGGCGTTCTCTTCATCGTTTCATAATCAACGTGAACCAGACCAAAGCGCTGCTTGTAACCTTCCGCCCATTCAAAGTTATCGAGTATTGACCACTGGAAGTATCCCATGATGTCGACACCATTCGCGGCCGCTTCTTTCAAACCTAATAAGTAACGATGCAAGAAGTCGATGCGAGTCGTATCATGTACTCTACCGTCTAAACTGACCCAATCATTGGTGCTAAGTCCATTTTCGGTGACAATAATCGGCTTGTTATAACGCTCATATAAAAATTCAGTGCCCCACTTGAGTGCTTCAGGCGTAATCGGCCAATCGAAATGGGTCTTCGGATAGTTATTCGGATACTCCACAACTTCCGGTGTCCCATCAGCTGCTGCCCGTACCATTTCCGAGCTGTAGACATTAATGCCAACAAAATCCAAAGGCTGACAAATGGTTTCCATATCACTGGGTTTGATAATAGGTGCATCAGCGCCAAATAATGCCAATCCATCCTCTGGATATTCACCTTTAAATGCAGGGTCCATCCACCAACTCGCGTTAAACATTTGTTTATTAACAACATTAAAGGTATGCGCTCTTGCAGCAGCAATATCTTCTGGGCTGTTGGACATAGGTACGGCGGTTCGGAAACAAGGTGCTGCCCCGACCTTAGCTGGGCGTTTCGAATTCGATCGAATCACTTGTGTCGCTTTACCATGGGCAAGTAGTGCATTGTGCCATGCACGATTTACTTCCTTCACTGGGAGTTCAAGACCTGGAGCATGCATTCCGGTTTGGTGGCCAAGCCCAATGAAACATGCTTGCTCATTTAACGTAAACCAGTTTTCCACTCGGTCTGATAAACGGTCAACAATCACTCGGGTATATTCAGCAAACCAGTCGCTAGAATCGTCGTTTAACCATCCTCCTTTGTGGAACAGCGCCATTGGATAGTCCCAATGAAATAACGTCACCCACGGTGAAATACCTTTAGCTAGCAATTCATCAACCAAACGGTCGTAAAAATCCAACCCTTGAGTATTCACTTTGCCTGTTCCCTCTGGCATAACCCTTGGCCACATAATGCTCAATCGATACGCCTGTAGAGCGATTGACTGCATGATTTTTACATCTTCTTCATAACGATTGTAGTGGTCGCAAGCCATAAATCCGGTGTTTCCACCTTTTACAAAACCATCACGGCGAGAGCACATGTCCCAGACTGAATCTGCACAGCCATCAATACCTTGGGTATTGCCCTCAATTTGATAGCTGGCAGCAGCTGCTCCCCAAATAAAATCATCTTTAAACGCCATTGTCTCTCCTTAATCTCATCTGCTTTGGTTTGTGTGACTTACTACACTTCACGCTTGCTTTGTAATCACTCAAGGCTAAACAAATTAGTGCATTAATTGAGTGATGTTGGTCTCACTACTTTTGCCGCACGTTTTATTTGTATCGAAACCATGAACAATATTTGGAAATACAACAACGCCATGAAATATATTTTAAATGATAGATTTAAATACAAGTATATCAATTACTTATCATGAAAAATATTTCACATTAAGTTAGGTTTATAAGTTATACATGGTGGATTAGATCACAAAAAATCTCATTATTGTCCGCTAGCATAAATTTAGAAATTCACTCGCTGCATGTTTGTCATGTCCATATTCAGTCGGATTTATAGAGAGACCTTAAGCAACAATGAAATTAGATGATACGTATTACGAAAAGCTGTACGCTGGTATCTTAGGCAAGATAATTGGAGTGTATGCAGGAAGACCTTTTGAAGGTTGGGTTAACGAACATATCGTTGACCAATTCGGTGAGATAAACCGCTACGTCAACGAACAAGTTAATCATCCTCTTATCGTCAGTGATGACGACATTACCGGCACCTTTATGTTCACCCACGCTTTGGAAGATCATGAGTATCGCTCTGACTTTTCTAGTCGGCACCTTGGTCAATCTTGGCTTGATAATTTAATCGAGGGTAAAACCATTCTTTGGTGGGGCGGTTATGGGCAATCGACCGAGCACACCGCTTGGCTCAATTTAAGAAATGGCTTTGAAGCACCACATAGCGGCTCAATAGAGACCAACGGTAAAACCGTCGCAGAGCAAATAGGCGCGCAGATTTTTATTGATGGCTGGGCGCTCATCAACCCTGCAATGCCTGATAAAGCCGCGCATATGGCAACTGAAGCAGCTAAGGTTAGCCACGACGGTGAAGCCGTTCATGCCGCAGTTCTACTTGCCGTTATGGAGTCTCAAGCGTTTATTGAAACCGACTTGCACGCTCTCATCGACCTCGGCTTGAGTTATATCCCCAAAGAATCGAAAATTGCTGAAGTCATTAACGCTGTTCGTGGCTGGCATGAAGAGAATCCACGTGATTGGAATTGGGCATTTTCGCAGCTTAAAACTCACTATGGTTACGACAAGTTTGACGGCACTTGTCATGTAATTCCCAACCATGGATTAATCATTTTATCTCTTCTTTACGGAGGTGAAAGCTTCCACGAATCAATGAAAATTGTGAATACATTAGGTTGGGATACCGACTGTAACGCGGCGAACGTAGGTTGCCTCAACGGAATTCGATTAGGCTTAGCCGCTCTTGATGATGGCTTTGATTGGCGCACACCGGTAGCGGATAGAATCCTTCTTCCAAGTGCCAATATTCAAGATCATATTTTCGATGCCGTTCAGGAAGCCGATAAGCTCTACGCGATCGCTCATCAGTTACACTATAATGAGCGCCTACCCAAACGTCCTAGATTCCACTTTACACCTAAAGGGTCATTGCAAGGTTTTGCTATTAACCCTAACTTGAACTATAACCAAAACGCACGCCTTAGCAACTATGAACAAGCGCTGCGCCTAGACTTCTCGCATTTGGTATGTGGTGTCCCGTTGCAAGTGAGTACCGCAACACATACGCCACTTGACAGTAAAGTAAACGAATCGTCATATCACATTGTCGGCAGTCCTACACTCTACCCGTCTCAAACTATCGAGGCGAGCGTGTCAGGCGCAACCGATTATGACCACGCCAGTGTCAGTTTCTACGTCGAAACTTACGACAGCCAAATGAACGTTGAGCGTATTTTTAGTGAACCATTCACTTTGTCAGCGCAGCCACAAACTCATCAGTGGACACTACCAAAACTCGATAACGTAATGATTGCCACCATTGGGCTGCAAATTAGTAACCCACATTCAGGAAACGATGCTGGATATATAAAGCTGCATTCATTGGACTGGCAAGGCACACCATCGCAAACCATAGGCATTGATAGCAACCCTATCCATGAAATATGGGAAAGCAGCTTTATCAATACTATGGATACCTGCATCAAGTTCGACAATCAAGATATCTACCGCTTAGTCAATAACGACGCGTCTCACCCTGGGCTCTACATATACGGCAGTAAAGACTGGCACGACTACTCTTTATCTATCGCGCTTAAGCCTCAGATAAAACAAGCTTTTGGTCCTATAGTTCGCTACCAAGGGTTGGAACGTTACTACCGAGTCGAGCTCAATACGGATGATCAGATTTCATTGATACGTAGAGAGTTTGGCAAAGACGTCGTTATCGCCATCGAGCCATTCCAATGGCAACCACACAAGCGCTATCACTTCGACATATCAGTGAACGGCAATTTGTTTGCTTGCTCGATTAACGGTAAACAAGTTCTGACGTCAATTGATGAAACCATGCCTGAGACCTATCAGTCTGGCGGCGTAGGTTTTTATAACCAATTGGGCCCGGTGCACTTCACGGACATGACGGTAGTCGCACTCTAGAACAAACTAACGCTTACCTGACCTAGCGGCCATATTGGTCGCTAGCATCAACCGCAAAGTGACTCAGCACTGAAGAACAAAAACTGAGCGCTTACCCTAACAAGAAAGAGATAGAGCAATGAAAACAGCATTAAAATACTCCAAACTTGTCTCTGCTATCGCGCTAGCAACACTGTCTGGCACGGCATGGGCGCAAACAACGCTAAATGTGGCAGCATTTGCAAACTACGACCAGGCAATTCGTATGGCGATCCCGATGTTTGAAAAAGAGAATCCAGACATCAAAATCAACCTAACCTCCTTGGCATTCGATGATCACCACACAGCGATGACAACCTCACTGTCGACGGGTGCGAACGTACCCGATGTAATGGCAATTGAAGTGGGCTATATCGGACGATTCGCCAACGCAGGCGGCTTGGAAGATCTTAATCAACCACCTTACAACGCAGGCGCATTTGCTGATACTTTCTCACCATTTACAGTACCTCTAGGCCAAAACAACAAAGGCGAGCAATCAAGCTTACCGGTTGATATCGGTCCGGGTGCGATTTTCTATCACAGTGAAGTATTGGCCAAAGCTGGTGTGACCCAAGAAGAACTGCTGCGTGACTGGGACTCATTCATTGAGTCTGGCAAGAAAATCAAAGAGAAAACAGGCTCCTACCTTGTTGCAGACGCAGTGGACATTAAAGATATCGTTATCCGCTCTGGCCTCAAAGACGGCGAATCTATCTACTTCGATCAAGACAACAAAATCATGGTCGAGTCAGATCGTTTTAAAGAAGCTTTCAAACTCGCAAAACAAGTGCGTGATGCTCATCTCGATGCGCAGGTAAAAGCATGGAGCACGGAGTGGACCGAAGGTCTGCGTCGCGGTGATATTGCCAGCCAGATGATGGGCTCTTGGCTTGGTGGTCACTTTAACGGCTGGATTTCTCCGGGAGAAAACGTCTGGCGCACCGCAGACCTTCCTGCCAATACATTTGCAAGCTGGGGTGGCTCATTCTTGGCAATTCCAAAGCGCGCGGAGCACAAAGATGAAGCGTGGAAGTTCATTGAGTTCATGAGCCAACGTGTTGATATTCAGATGGAAGTGTTCGAGCAGCTTAATATCTTCCCTTCTCTTATCGAAGCGCAAAATTCCGAATTTATGGAACAACCTGTTGAATACTTAGGTGGTACTCAAGCTCGCATGCAATGGAAACTGGCCGCTGCCAACATCCCAGCAATTAAGGCACATCGACATGACCCTATCGCCGAGCAGATCGTCGATGACGCGCTTCAATCGGTACTGACTCGTAATGTAGAGATCGATAAGGCGCTATCAGATGCCGCGCGTCAAATTAAGCGCCGCGCTCGTCGTTAATCCCGTTCCATCAATTTTTAAGACATACTCCTAGCGGTTGCTAGGAGTGATGCTCGATTTAGGTAAGTAGAAAACTATGGCTTCTGTAACATTTAAGAACTTAAAAAAGCGCTACGGCAAAACTGAAGTCGTTAAGCAGTTTGATCTGCATATTAACGATGGTGAGTTTGTCGTATTTCTAGGGCCATCTGGCTGCGGCAAATCCACGACGCTACGCATGTTGGCAGGATTAGAGGAGATTTCTGAGGGCGAGATCTATATCGGAGACCGCTTAGTCAACGACCTTCACCCAACAGATCGTGATACCGCTATGGTGTTTCAAAGCTATGCCCTATACCCACATATGACGGTAGAGCAGAACATTGCTTTTCCTCTTAAAATGGCTGGTCGCAGCAAAGATGATATCAAACAACAAGTTGCTGCCGTAGCGGACTCCTTGGAACTCACTCCGTTACTCAAACGTTATCCTAAAGCCTTATCTGGTGGCCAAAGACAGCGCGTAGCAATGGGACGAGCGATGGTACGTGTCCCTTCCGTATTTCTGTTTGATGAACCACTATCAAACCTAGATACCAAATTAAGAGGCAGCATGCGCGCTGAAATCAAAGCGATGCATCAGAAGTTAAAAACAACCACGCTATACGTTACCCATGACCAAGTGGAAGCCATGAGCCTCGCCGATAGAGTCGTGATTTTAAAAGATGGCTACGTGGCACAAATTGGCACACCTAAAGAGATTTTCGACGCACCATCGTGTCGTTTTGTCGCAACCTTTATCGGTAGCCCTGAAATGAACATGATTCCCGCGACTATGCCTCACTCACGTGGACTGAATATCAGCAATCAAGTTGTTGAACTTGACCGCTGTTTGCACAATTCACATGAAGGCATCGAGTATGGAGTACGTCCAAGCGATTTGTATCTTAATAAACAAGCCATTGAATCAGATAGCATAGCCAGCGTTAAAGTACGCTTGATTCACGCTGAACTTCTTGGATCTATGTATCACTTACACTGCCAGTTAGGTGACAACAAAATTCTTGCCGAAATCGATTCGTCAGACTCCCTCACTCGACTTGAAGGTGAAGACATCGAACTGTTTTTCGATGTTAAACGAACGCATGTATTTAATGCCGAAGGCAAAGTTTTACATGCAGCCTAATCGAGTATCGTTACAGGAAGTCCAACATGTCTGTTAGCATAACCTCTACCAATAAACCCAGTGAAAATACTGGTACTTGGCATCAATGGCGAGCCAAGAGTCATAAATGGGTACCCTACCTGTTTATTAGTCCATTTTTCATTATTTTCTTAGCATTTGGTGTATTCCCAATGCTGTTCTCTCTCTACCTTTCCTTTCATTATTGGGAGCCAGCGGCTGGTCTCAGTGCGATGGAATGGGTGGGCTGGGAAAACTACCAATTTGCGCTTACCGACGATTGGTTTCACAAATCACTCTACAACACATTCTGGATGGCACTGGCGTCAGGCGTTCCGCAACACCTAGTCGCTATTCCGCTGGCTTTCTTCATCCATACCAGTTTTAAGCGTGCCAGAAATGGAGTCATTGGCGTTTACTTTTTGCCTTACATTACTTCAACTGTTGCCGTGGCGATGATCTTTACTACGCTATTTTCACGAGATTACGGCTTAGTAAATATGGTACTTACCTCTATAGGTACGATCTCCATTGGCGGCATAGAGCCGTTTGCGTGGATCTTCCCAACGCAAAACATTGACTGGAATCAGCCCGAATATACTAAAGGCATGATTTCATTCGTGGTGTTTTGGCGCTATGTGGGTTGGAATACCATTCTCTATCTCTCAGCGATGCAAACCATTCCAAAAGACCTGTATGAAGCTGCCACCATCGATGGTGCAAGCAAAATAAAGCAGTTCTTCTACATTACGCTGCCAATGCTTAAACCGATGATGTTCTTTGCGATTACGCTGTCGATCATTGGTAGTCTACAGATTTTCGAAGAACCCTTCATCATTACTAATGGGACGGGCGGTATAGACCAAGCCGGTAAATCTGCGGCTATGCATATGTACATTACTGCATTCCAAGAAGGTGATTTTGGTACTGCCTCCGCGATCTCTTGGATTCTATTTATGATTATTGCCGCTCTATCTTGGGGCAACAACAAACTGTTCTCTGAGAAAAACCGAGGAGCAAACGATGAAGACTAATTTCTCTGCAGGACAAATCACCGCCTACAGTTTCGTCGCCTTTGGCGCGATCGTTATGTTAGCTCCGTTTTACTTTATGTTCGTTTTTGCGACTCACGATAATACGGCCATTATGTCCGTGCCGCCTCCACTATGGTTTGGTGACGAGTTAGGCAACAACTTGACCGCGCTCATTGATTACTTACCCTACTTTTGGAAAAACTTAGGTTGGAGTTTCTACATTGCCGCCATTACAACAGCCTTGAATCTGCTGTTTTGTTCACTTGCTGGCTATGCATTTGCTATGTTTGAGTTTCGATATAAAAAGATGCTGTTCGTGTTCATTATGGGCACACTCATGCTACCCGCGTTTTTGAGCATGATTCCGACCGCATTGATCATGTCGATTCTCGGTTGGATGAATACGCCGAAAGCGCTCTATGTCCCTATGGCATGTGGGGCGATGGGCATCTTCTTGATGAGACAATATATCGGCAGTGCTATTCCAAGAGAGCTGATTGAAGCGGCAAGAATGGACGGCTGTAGCGAGTTCGGAATTTACTGGCGCATTGTCGTGCCATTGATCAAACCTGCGTTGGGTACGCTGGGTCTTGTGGTATTCATTGGTCAATGGAACAACTTCATGGGTCCACTGGTTGTTATGAATGATATGGAAATGTACACCGTTCCGCTCGCGTTGCGCGCGTTGCAAGGCAGTACAGGTCTGGTTCCATACGGCGCAATTTTCAGTGGTGTCGCCATCGCCGTGCTACCGCTCATGGTGATGTTTGTGATCAGCTCTCGTAAGCTCATCGACGGCTTAACCGCAGGAGCCGTGAAAGGTTAATCCTACCTAGCTGGGCGCTTAATACCTAAGCGCCCTTTGTTCTGTCCTCCGCCGCTCAATTCACCAGCAACCAAATTTCATATGGTTGTATAGCCATCTCTTTCAATCTATAGTGTTTGCCTATAACTACAATATAAATGACCCAAGGATTAGGAGTGGTAACATGAAAAAGTATCAAGCATTATTGGCAATGAGCGCTCTTATAGTGATTGCAGGTTGTGCACCATCAAATGAATATCGCAATAACCAAGAAATTGGAAACAAAATGGAGCAAGACGCTCAGCGTGAAAAAGAGATTTGCACCGCACTAGGCGATATTAACTGTGCTCAACAGTAACCAATTCTACCCTCTTACGCGTGGTAAGAGGGTGACTTCTCTTACTCTTCCTGATAGTAGTCAATTACGGCTAGCAAACCGATTAATGCCGCATTGTAGTCAATGGCAAACTCATTCACGGCGTATGACTTTTCATCATCAACATAACTCAGCATTCCCAAGTCTTTAGGCGCGATGCCTGCTTGCCCTTTTATATTTGGTCCTCCTACCAAGAAACCCGGTAGACTTACGCCTGTACCAATTCGATACAAATGATGGAGATGTCTCACTGCATGCGTCCCAAAGTGGGTCACGTAACTCATATTAAAACCATTCGCACCAAGCAAGTAATCTAGCTGCGCTTGAACCAACCACTGGTAATCCCGTTTACCAGAGATAATATCGCTCCAAGCAAGCAAGATACCAATCTCGGCAACCATTTTGTTGGAACCCCAAATGAACTTTCGGTTGGCAACATGGAAGGGTGATTGCTGAGCGCTCTTAGCATAATCACGCGCGACACTATCGAGATCCCTTTTCATAGATTCAACCAACTTGGTGTTGGTTTCAGTCATAATGTGCCATACCCCCATAAGCGCTGGATTTTTCCATTCAAAAAAATCGAGCATTGGGCGTCCGGTGGCAACAAGCTGGGAATAATGCGACTCAACATAGGACAGATAACTCTCTTTGTTAGCTGTGATATAGAGTTCTGCTGCCGCCCAAATTCTATCGTCGACGTCGGTCTCCAGCGCAATTTCTTTATCAAACTGGTTGTAAATGTAAGGGCCAGAACCACTGTCGTCCTCTTTTTGCCAATCGATATATTGCTCAGGTTGAGTCTCTAAATAACGCCATGCCAATTCTGCCGCAGCGAGCATTTGCTTTGACAAGGTTTTATCAAATGGTTGATAGATGCGCGATGCGAACGCTAGTGTAGCGGCTAACTTTGCGGTATCTGGCGTACTGACGCCATAGATATATCGAGTTTGGGTATCCAACCAAGGTGGAATTTTAGCAGGCCACGTCGCACCAGATAGCTTGCGATACACTGCTCCGTCTTTGCGCTGCATCTTCATCATCCAGTTCAGCTCATATAGCGCTTCAACTAAGATTGGGGGCATTTCTCCGTTAGGAGAATCAAACTGATTCGGTGACTGTCGATAAGCTTCAAGCATTCTCGCTACGGTAATTGTCGCCGTGGCGATATATTTACCAAAGTCACCAGCATCATACCAACCACCACTGGCATCAATAACTGTCCCTTTAGGATTAAACTCATCACCACGAAAAATCTCACCATCTTTGATATGACTTGGCGGCCTTGCCATGCCTGTCACGGGCGAATACACGGCCTCACCAGAGCGCTGCAAAAACAACGCGTGAACTAAAGCAGTTTGCAATCCTTGATAAACATTGGGTTTTATTTCGAAGGGAACCGAACGCTTCTCTATTGATTTTAGGACATACCAGCCAGGTTCGGTGACAACAGAAAAATCAGCAACATAAACCGGTTTGCCGTTGGGTAAATGGCTATTGTAGGTCAGAGGAAACCGAGCGACCTTAGCGTCCTTGGGAAGGGCGAGCAGATCAAGGTGCTTGTTTTCTGGATCGACCCAATACGCCCGTTTATTTGCGGTAGGCTCATAACCTAATTGGTTAACGACAATCTCGTTGGCGTACGTCACCCAAGACAGCATCACAGTAGCCCAGACCAAAAAACCTTTCATCGCGACTCCTATGCTGTTTTCCACCGAGAATATCGTTTGAAAGCAGTCTAGTAGTCGGTTGATTGGTTTCCAGTAAACCCGCGATCAATTGCTTTAAATATTGCGGGAAGTCAAGGGAGGCAATGACTTCAGATAAAAACGGCTACGCTGACCTATCTCATCTTTAGTTTTCTTGGGATAAGTTCAACTCCGTGCTTGTAACGTTTCGCAGACGCATTTAAAGCAAGCTCCAAAGCACTATCGCAAATTAGCTCAAACTGCTGAGGCAAAGAATTTACTTTGGTCGGAAGAAAATCCAATAAACGGTTGTCACCAAATGTGGCGAGTTTAATCTTGTTCATTAATTCAGGCTGTTCAATAAGGACATCCAACACACCCTCAAGCAAGGTATAAGACGTTGTGACAATAGCATCAGGAATAGAGTTCGACTCAACCCAGTCACTAAACACACGCTTACCTTCGTCGTTGTTAAAGTGCTCACCATAAGTTACGTAACACTCGATACCCGCATCTTTCGCCGCAGACTCAAAGCCCAACTGACGTTCACGAGAAATATTCAGTTCAGGCAGTGCTCCGATAAGTCCAACCGATTGAGTGCTGCTATCGATAACCGAGTTAGTGAGTTCAAACGCTGCACCAAAATCTTCACTGATCACGCAACTAAAGTGTTCATCATCCAACGAACGGTCAATCGCAATCACAGGGGTACCACGATTTTGGATCGTAAGATAAAAGTCACTTGCTTCTGTAATAGCACTGGCAACAAACAACGCATCAATTCGACGAGAAACTAAGGCATCCGCTACAAGTTTCTCCGTTTCTGGATCATCATCTGAGCAACCGATTAGAATTTGGAAACCTGCTTTACGAGAGTTTTGTTCGAGCAGTTTTGCAATGCGTGCGTAACTGGTGTTTTCCAAATCAGGAATGATTAGGCCAAACGAACGGCTATGACCTGCACGTAATGATGACGCAGCATGATCTGGACGGTAATTATGCTGTTCGACGACTGCCATTACCTTTTTTTGGGTTTTTTCAGAAATTCGATATTTCTGTGCTTTACCGTTGATTACATAGCTTGCTGTGGTCTTTGAGACCCCCGCTAACTTCGCTATTTCATCTAAAGTCATAACTCGATCCTTTTTGTGCGATGGATCATATAAATGAATTCCAACCTAACTGACAAGTTGAATTATAAGCTGAATCGGTTCAGTATAAAAGCTGAAAGGATTCAGCAAAGTTCACAGTTTTGAAAACTGACCTATATTTACAGTGACGTAGTCAGAGAAAAATGTCAGTAAACATAGGAACTAGCGCGGCAAAGTCGGTACAGCAAATACGCTTTGCTGAATTTTTTTAAAATTTTGCTGAATCGATTCAGTTGAGCTTAAAGCAGAACAAAGAGTCGATTCAAGAACAAGAATAACGTGGGTGAGCGAACATGCTTGAACTAAACAGTAACAACATCAAATTAAATCAATCGTCGGACGACAAACTAAGCGCAATCAAGGTGATTGCTGCTGATCTAACAGAAAAGGGCTTAGTTCAAGAAGGTTATGTCGACGGTATGCTCAATCGTGAAGGCCAAAACTCTACCTTTTTGGGCAATGGTATTGCCATTCCACATGGCACAACAGACACACGCGACCTTGTAAAACAAACTGGCGTTGCTATTCATCACTTCCCTAACGGTGTTGATTGGGGCGACGGCAACACAGCATACATAGCGATTGGTATTGCAGCAAAATCAGATGAGCACTTAGGCATCCTAAAACAGCTCACCAAAGTGTTGTCTGCAGATGGCGTTGAACAAAAGCTTAAACAAGCAAAGTCAGCAAACGAAATCATCGCACTACTTAATGGTGACGTTCAGCTTGAGGCAGATTTTGACGCATCACTTATCCAGCTGAACTTCCCTGCAAGCGACATGGTTCAAATGGCAGCAGTCGCAGGCGGTCTGCTAAAAAATACTGGCGGTGCTGGAAAAGAATTCGTTGCGGACCTTGTGACTAAATCCCCTACTCATCTAGGTAAAGGCTTGTGGCTAGTGAGCAGCGATAAGGCGGTGACTCGCACAGGTATGGCGTTTGTTTCAACCATCAATCAATGTGAGTTAGACGGCACGCCAGTACACGCTCTGATCGCATTCGCAGCTTGCAACAACGCTCACCAATCTATGCTTAACAAAATCACGGAAGTGGTATTTAAGCAAGAGCAAGAAAAGTTACTGTCACTATCCGCGGAACAGGTGCTGGGTTTCTTCACTGGTGAAGAGGTAGCAAGTGCCGATGCGACTGACGGAAACGTTGCCGTATTTAAGATTAAGAATGCACATGGTTTGCACGCTCGTCCTGGTGCAATGCTAGTGGCAGAAGCGAAGAAATTCGAATCAGCCATTACGGTTTCTAACCTAAACGGTGAAGGTAAAGCGGTTAACGCGAAGAGCCTAATGAAAGTGATTGCTCTAGGTGTGAAACATGGTCACGAATTGCAGTTCTCTGCTGAAGGCCCAGATGCAGCAGAGGCATTAGAAGCCATTGGTAAAGCGATCGCTTCCGGCCTTGGTGAAGGTTAAGGAGCTCGTCATGACAGCACAAACTAATAAAGTGGTAACCATCACACTTAACCCCGCTCTCGATCTAACAGGTAGCTTAGATACCTTAAACACGGGCTCAGTCAGTCTGGTTAATCAAGGTTCTCTGCACGCTGCGGGAAAAGGTGTCAACGTAGCAAAAGTGCTTAGTGATTTAGGCGCAGACGTTACTGTGACTGGTTTTCTAGGCAGTGACAACCAAGAGTTGTTCTGCCAACTGTTCGAACAAATGGGTGCCAAAGACCATTTTATTCGAGTCTCAGGTTCCACTCGTATCAACGTGAAATTGGTCGAGCAAAACGGCGCGGTAAGCGACATTAACTTCCCTGGTGTAGAAGTCAACGAAGCGGCAATCCGTCAATTTGAAGCCACGCTTGATGAGTTAATGCAAGAGCACGATTACTTTGTCTTCGCGGGCAGTTTACCTCGCGGTATTAGTAGCGAGCAATGTGCAAATTGGATTGAACGATTAGAGCAAAAAGGTAAACGCGTACTGTTCGACAGCAGCCGCGATGCACTCGCCAAAGGTCTAGATTCTAAACCATGGCTAATCAAGCCTAACGACGAAGAACTGTCTCAGTTCGTTGGTCGTCATTTAGACACTCAAGAACAATGTTTAGAAGCAGCAGAGTCGCTTTCAGACAAAGGCATTGCCAACATTGTTGTTTCTATGGGTGCCGATGGCGTGCTTTGGCTTGAAAACAACCAATGGCTACAAGCAAAACCACCAAGAATGAATGTCGTTAGCACCGTTGGTGCGGGCGACACTCTGGTTGCAGGACTATGTTGGGGTCACATGCAATCATTCGCTAAAGAAGAATTACTCTCTTTTGCAACTGCACTATCTGCTTTGGCGGTAAGTCAAGTGGGTGTTGGAGTGCCAAGCATTGAAGAAGTTAAATCACTACAACAACAAATACTGTTACAAGAGCTGAGCCGCTAATCGATCCGAATCTTTGATTCTGATTTTGTGGCACTTATGGACACAAAGGTCAAACCTATGAAAATTTCAATTATTACAGCCTGCCCTAGTGGGGTAGCAAATAGCATTATCGCAGCCGGATTGCTCGATCAAGCGGCTAAAGCACTTGGACACGATGCGACTATCGAATGTCACTCAAGTGTTGTTGAAACACAAACACTAACTGACGCGCAAATTGCTGACTCGGAAGTGGTGATTGTTGCTGCAAACGCGCCTGTGGATACACAGCGCCTAGTTGGTAAGAAAGTCTACCAAGCGAACATTTCCGAGTGCACAACGGATCCTAAAGCGTTCCTAGCTAACGCAATCGAAAAAGCAACTGAGCTAACCAAAGGTACATCAGTTACTCCAGTTGCAGTTGAACAAACTGGTGGCGCGAAGAAAATCGTTGCTATCACGGCCTGTCCAACAGGTGTTGCACACACCTTCATGGCAGCAGAAGCACTAGAAGAACACGGTAAACGTCTAGGTCACACAATTAAAGTGGAAACTCGCGGCTCAGTAGGCGCTAAAAACCAGCTGACTGCTCAAGAGATCGCTGATGCTGACTTGGTCATCATTGCCGCTGATATTGAAGTGCCGCTTGATCGCTTTGACGGCAAGCTTTTGTACAAAACCAGTACAGGTCTAGCACTTAAGAAAACTGAACAAGAAATCGATAAGGCCTTCGCTTCAGCGACTACTTACACTCACTCTGGTGCAAGCAACCAAGCAGGCGCAACGGAAGAGAAAAAAGGCGTTTATAAGCACCTTATGACTGGCGTATCTCACATGCTACCTGTTGTTGTAGCCGGTGGTTTGATCATCGCTCTGTCGTTCGTATTCGGTATTGAGGCATTTAAAGAAGAAGGCACACTAGCGGCTGCGCTTATGACCATCGGTGGTGGCAGTGCATTCGCTCTAATGATCCCTGTATTAGCGGGTTTCATTGCTTTCTCAATCGCAGACCGTCCGGGTCTTGCTCCGGGTTTAATCGGCGGTATGCTTGCAAGCTCTACAGGTGCAGGTTTCCTAGGTGGTATCGCAGCAGGTTTCATTGCGGGTTACTCAGCGAAGTTGATTGCTGACAAAGTGTCTCTGCCACAGTCAATGGAAGCGCTTAAACCTATATTGATCATCCCATTCCTAGCAAGTTTGTTCACTGGTTTGGTCATGATCTACATCGTTGGTGGTCCAGTTGCTGGCATCATGGCAGCAATGACTGACTTCCTAAACAATATGGGCAGCGCTAACGCAGTACTTCTAGGTATTATCCTTGGTGCTATGATGTGTTTCGACCTTGGTGGTCCAGTTAATAAGGCAGCATACACCTTTGGTGTTGGTCTACTAGCTTCTCAAACGTACGCTCCAATGGCAGCAATCATGGCTGCAGGTATGGTTCCTGCGTTAGGTATGGGCTTGGCAACGTTCCTCGCTAAAGACAAGTTCGAAGCAGGTGAGCGTGAAGCGGGTAAAGCATCTTTTGTACTAGGTATGTGCTTCATCTCTGAAGGTGCAATTCCATTCGCAGCCAAAGACCCAATGCGCGTTATCCCATCTTGTATGATTGGTGGTGCGTTAACTGGTGCTCTATCTATGTTAGTCGGTGCAAAACTAATGGCACCACACGGTGGTCTGTTTGTCTTACTGATTCCAGGTGCGATCTCACCAGTGCTTATGTACTTAGTGGCTATCGCGGCAGGTACTGCAGTAACTGGTTTCACCTACGCTTTCCTAAAACGCCGTGAAGAAAGCAAAGAAGTGGCGACTGCCTAACCATTTAAAAGTCCAAGTGAGCCCGCTCACTTGGCACAATGCCACCCCCCAAAATAGGCATTTTCAGCGCTGCTCCTCGCAGCGCTTTTTTGTTTCTTTACCAATTACTTGTATTCCCACCCTCTTGACTCCATATTTCTAATAGCTTTTTAACTAACTATAAATTCCATGGAACACCTACTGCGTTTAGCCAACTCAATTCCGCATACCCTCTCGGTCCAAATCCTGCTTGCGATCGTACTATTTCTTGGTTATTACCTGTTTACTAAGTTGGTAAATAGCTGGATTAAACGGTTAGCAGAAACCAAGAAAGTATCTGCCGCTAGAAGCAGTTTTATCCTGAGAACTTTCAATATCGCCTTTGCTTTCATATTTATCGCCATCTTCTCTATCACGGTGGGCGTTGGATATGGCGACTTATCACTGTTCTTCTCTTCAGTATTTGCTGTACTGGGTGTCGCTCTCGTTGCACAGTGGTCAATGCTGAGCAACATAACCGCGAGTTTCTTGATATTTTTCGTCTTTCCCTATCGAGTCGGTGATCGTATCAAGGTGGTTGATAGAGACGAAGATATTTCTGGCATTATTCAAGACATACGAATGTTCCACGTCTTAATTAAGCACGACAGTGGCAACTTAATTACCTATCCAAATAGCCTAATGCTACAGAAAAGTGTTATTAAACTTGCACCCAAGAAAAAGCCGAGTACAACGACTCGACTTTACACAAGAATTAGAAAAGACTCATAAATTAGCTAAGGCGACGTCGGTATGCCGCGATGACAATTAACGCAAGCGATGCGAGCCAAGTGAGAGCCCCTCCACCACCGCCACCAGAGGACGTGTTGGTGGAAATCGTGCCACCAGTGTAGATGACCTGACCATTAACTGATAAATAATCCAATCGCGCTTGTTCATCGGAAACAATAAACGGTGTTTCCGATCCAGCTAACACACTATCAATCCACGTCGCATAATCCGCTATTTCTGTATAGGCCGCCGTAACCAAAGATTGAGGATCACCACACGTCGCTGGACCAAAACTCGTAATACCAACTTGCTGGTAACTACCATTATTGTTCCAGTAAATAGGGCCACCTGAATCTCCTTGACACGTCCCCGCTTTCAGCCCGGTTGATTGACTAACATCGCCACTGAAACAAACCTGCTTATCTGTTAAATTGTTGCCATTCTGAAAGTTTGAAGCACAAACAGCATTGCTTACCCAGAACAGATTCGCCTTTTGCAAAATCGGTGTACCATCTACCCCTGAACGTGTGTTGCCATGCCCTACAGCTACAAAGGTTTCATTAACGTTTCGATAGCTTTGCGTCGTAACACGATTGACATTACTCCCTGAAGAAGCTGGCGATTCCAGTTTCAAAATAGCGATATCGTTAGGGAGTAGTAAGGTAATGTTGTTGTTAAAATCAGGATGAATATATACTTCGGTGACACGGCGTCGGTCCGCGTTCAAGAAATCTCGTTCACTTTCCAACATGGCAACAGCGGATGTGAACAGTAACGCCCCCATATCACCTTCGAGACAATGAGCCGCCGTCATCACATATTCCGACGTTAAGAAGGTTCCCCCGCAATAGGCTCCCCCTGAGTAACGACCATCGTAATCCGTAGAATCAATGTATAAACTGGCAAAAGAGTCAAAATCGTTGATTGAAGCATCTTCACCACCAACAATCATCGGTGCGATATCAATTTCAGCCGCGTTAGATGGCAACGTCACAACACTTAGTGAGCTTAAAAGGGCAAGTACAGCACCGGAATGGTTGGCGAACCATGATTTCATAAAAAACTCCCTTTGCAACCCAACTTATCGACGACGCTATCGGAGCAGTCGTTCATAAATAAGTATAGAGCTCAACTAAGGGAGTTCGAGAAATTGTTGTTAAGTAAGCAGTATCGAAAGTAAGACTCAGACTAGAATTGTCTTTCGGCGTCTCACCCAGCCCAAACTAACCAGTAACGCAACAAAAGAAAAATGCACCGCTCCACCGCCACCAGAGTCCGAAGAAGAACTTGAAGAAGAACCACTATTGCCAGATGAACCAATGTTATAGCCTTTACTGATCAGATAATTACGTCTCGTAGTATCGTTAGACACAAACTTAGCTACTTCTTGCCCATTAAGGACACGGTTAATCCAATCAGAATAATCCCCTATTTCGGTAAACACCGCAGTTACAGAGCGTTTTTTGTCGCCACAAGGTACAGGCCCAAAGCTTGTAATACCAACCTGAACTTGTTGACCATTGTTATCCCAATAAATAGGACCGCCTGAGTCGCCTTGGCAAGTACCTGCTAACAAGTTCGTCGCGCTGCTGTAATCACCTGTGAAGCAAATTTGCTTTGGCGTTAGGTAACTACCATCCGAGAACGCACCTGCACAAACAGTATTGTCCACATAGGTTAGATTCACTTTCTGCAGTACATCAAACGCATCGTGACCATAACTTGTATTGCCATGGCCAACAGCAGTAAACACGCTCGCAGGATTGCGATAGCTTTCATTATTTGGACGGTTTATTGCCGTCCCCACTCCTAATGCAGATTCTAGTTTAAGTATCGCGATGTCGTTGGGTACTAATTTATTAATATCATCAACATAGTCGGATGGATAAAATACCTCAACCACTCGTCTTTTTTCCGAGTTAACGTAATCTGACTCATACTGCAAGTTAGGTGCAACCATTGTAAGTAACTGCGAATCGCGATTGCTATAAACACAATGCGCCGCCGTCAAAACATATTCAGAATTAAGAAGTGTTCCCCCACAATAAGGAGAGGAAGAATAGCCCACCCCATACTCTTGACCGTCCAAATACAAACTGACAAACGACGGATAGTCGGCGACATTCGCGGTATTGCCGTTGACAATATAAGGAGCAGCTTCGACCTGCGCATTGGTTGATGGTGCAAAAGCAAACGCTAACGCGGTATAAGCGAGCGTTGTATAAGCTGACCGTTTAAATGGTAATAATAGAATCACTAGACAGTTACTCCTTGTACACTATCGACGAACTGAGATTCATTCTCTTTTGATATCACTCTCGCAAAAAACATGCAAACAAGATATAGCTTTTGTGTGGGGTTACCTCACTAATTATCTAACACCATACGGTTTTTTCATTTTGTGGCCTTTTCTATCGTTAATAGAAACAATGTCCTAAAACGAAAAAAAGCACCGCTAATGCGATGCTTATTATAATCTAGTTCTGTGTTGTAGAACTGTGTTTAGCCACGGTAGTAGCGTTGAGGAACGAATGGCATTTTCTCTACAGTCATAGCCAACTTCTTGCCACGAACATCAGCAAACACTTCGGTACCGATTGCCGAAAATTCAGTCGCTACATAAGCCATTGATACTGGTTTGCCCGCTGTAGGACCTGCTGTACCACTTGTCACGATGCCGATTTCGTTATCATTAGCATCAAACAGCTTCGCACCTTCACGAACCGGCGCTTTGGTTTGACCAACAAGCCCAACACGTTTGCGTGCCACATCTTTAGTTTCGATTTGCTTAAGGATAATGTCTGCACCAGGGAAGCCACCAGCACGCTCACCATCAGCACGGCGAACCTTTTGAATGCCCCATAGCAGGCTAGCTTCAACTGGTGTCGTTGTCGTATCCAGATCATGACCATATAGACACAAGCCACATTCCAGACGAAGTGAGTCACGGGCGCCAAGACCAATCCACTCTACTTCTTCAAAGTCTGTTAGTGATTTCGCCAGTGCTTCTGCATTTGCAGATGGAACTGAAATTTCATAACCATCTTCACCAGTGTAACCTGAACGGCTAACAATGCACTCAACACCATTGATATCGAGTTTTCTCACGTCCATAAACAGCATATCTGCTACTTCAGGTTGTACACGAGCCAATACTTCAGCGGCTTTTGGCCCTTGAAGCGCAAGTAGCGCACGATCTTCAATCACTTCCATCTCTACGCCATCAGTAAGGTGCGCTTCTAAGTGAGTGATATCTTGTTCTTTACATGCAGCATTTACGACTACAAACAAGTGGTCGCCTAGATTCGCAACCATCAAGTCGTCCATGATGCCACCTTCTTCATTAGTAAAGAAAGCATAACGCTGCTTACCTTCCGGTAAATCGATAATATCAACTGGCACCAATGACTCTAGAATCTTCGCTGCGTTTTCTCCGTATAGACGCACTTGTCCCATGTGAGACACATCGAACAGGCCAGCCGCATCGCGACAATGCAAGTGCTCTTTCTTCACACCAAGTGGGTACTGAACTGGCATATCATAGCCAGCAAAAGGAACCATCTTCGCCCCCACTTCCACGTGTAATGCATGCAGTGGTGTTTTCAACAAATCTTGGGTTGCTTGTTCTTGAGCCATTGTATTCTCCATTGGGTTGGGCTGTATTTACGAGCCCTGCTCCTAAATCGGGGATGTCTAAATTCCGCTATTCCTTATTTATCTGCTTTGCAGTAGGAATGGCAGAGCATGAGTTATCGCACCTTACGTCTTGTTGTTGACGCCTATACGAAGTTAGATTTTCGTCATTTGGAAACCTTGTTTCCTATAATAAACAAGAATGCGCCCATTTTTCACCTTTAACAAGATATGAACACTCAAAAATGTGACATTTAACATTCCATTCACAGAATGACAGGCATGAAAAAAGCGTGGTTTCGACGACATTTTCGTCAAAACCACGCTCGTTCACAACTTTTAAGCACCAGAGCAAACGTTTGCCTTTATTATAGGAAACTGTCTCCTTTGACGATTATTTCGCCGTCACCCACAAAATATGGGCGTCTTCTTCACTGACGGATATCAACATATGACCCATATTTGCGTCGTAATACACACTATCTCCGGCCGACATAATCATCGGCTCATAAAACTCAGAAAAGAACTTCACTTCTCCTGAGAGAATCAGTAAAAACTCCTCACCATCATGTCGTACCCAGTCACCATACTCTTCGAAGGTTCGAGCCCTCACAGTGCTCTTAAAAGGCATCATCTTTTTGTTTGATAACTGAGTGGCAAGTAACTCATGCTCATAGGTAGGTGTTGGGTGAGGTTTACCTTCACCTCGACGAGTAAAATCACGGCGACCTGTTGCCACCTTTTTCTTAGGTGGTTCAAATAGTTGCGGCATATCTATATGCAAGCCCAATGCAAGTTTTTGCATGGCTTGAAACGTTGGCGATATCTGTTCGTTTTCAATCTTACTTAACGTAGAACGTGCAAGACCAGTTCTTTGACTCGCCTCTTCTAACGTCAGTCCTAGTTTGGCGCGAATATCTTTAATTCTTTCGCCTAGTTTTAGAGGCTCAATGTTCTCATCACCTTCCTTCGCTAAAGTCAGCGATGGGTATTCATCATAGATGTCTTCTGACATGCTTTCCCTCTTCTACTAGTAACTTCCTGTGACTCATTTTCATTGTTGCATGAAGCTGTGTCTTTATTAAAGACCATGTACAAAAATAAAGCGTGCTCTCCGTAACAGTTTTGGAAACTGTGTTTCCTATAGGAAATTTTTGATTGATTGTTGGTGCCGAGCGAGGTATGTTATCGGCTTGTTAGATGAAGAGATGCATTAGCGAGTACAGGTCCGTTGCGTTGTTAACCTCAACCTGTGCCGTTTTTATGAATGATTTAGTCCTACTTTTTGGGACATTCTCGCGCTGCAACATTGGACTTATGTTTCGTCCAAGCAGTACTAAGACAAGCCTCAGTCAGTACCAACAATAGGTAATATAAGGCACTGATTGAACAATGGAAGGTTCACCGCCATGAATGCTCAGTACTTGAAAAGCTACCAAAATCACAGCCTAGAAAGCTTCTTCTCAACCAACCTGTCTGCTACAGACGACGCAGTATTCACCGGAATACAAGCCGAGTTCGTCCGTCAAAATGAACAAATCGAGCTTATCGCTTCAGAGAACATCGTTTCTAAAGCGGTAATGCAAGCACAAGGCACCTGCCTAACCAACAAATATGCAGAAGGTTACCCAAATCGTCGCTACTACGGTGGTTGTGAGCACGTAGATACTGTCGAAGCTATTGCTATTGAACGTGCGAAAACCCTTTTTAAGTGTGAATACGCAAACGTTCAACCTCACTCTGGCGCACAAGCAAACGGCGCCGTTAAGCTAGCCCTTTTGCAACCGGGCGACACCATTATGGGTATGTCGCTTGATGCGGGTGGTCACCTAACTCACGGTGCACGTCCAGCACTGTCTGGTAAATGGTTCAATGCTGTTCAATACGGCGTTGATAAAGATACATTAGAAATCAACTACGACGACGTTCGTGCCCTAGCCGTTGAACACAAACCAAAAATGATTATCGCAGGTGGTAGTGCCATTCCACGTGTTATTGATTTCGCGAAGTTCCGTGAAATCGCTGACGAAGTGGGCGCAATCCTGATGGTTGATATGGCACACATCGCAGGTCTTATTGCGACAGGTGCTCACCCTAGCCCACTACAACATGCGCATGTTGTCACTACGACAACGCACAAAACACTTCGCGGCCCTCGCGGCGGCATGATCCTGACTAACCACGAAGACATCATCAAGAAGATCAACTCCGCGGTATTCCCGGGTCTTCAAGGTGGTCCACTAATGCACGTCATCGCGGCAAAAGCTGTGGCATTTGGCGAAGCTTTAGGTCCTCAGTTCTCAACTTATATCGATTCAGTGATCGCAAACGCAAAAGTTCTAGCCGAAGTGTTGCAAACTCGCGGTTGTGACATTGTGACTGGCGGTACAGATACGCACCTTATGCTTGTTGACTTACGACCTAAGGGTCTGAAAGGCAACAAAACAGAAGAAGCGTTGGAGCGTGCGGGGATCACATGTAACAAAAATGGCATCCCGTTCGATACAGAAAAACCTATGATTACTTCTGGTATTCGCTTAGGGACGCCAGCTGGAACCACTCGTGGTTTCGGTACTGAAGAATTTAAACTCATCGGTGAGTGGATTGGCGATGTTCTTGACGGTCTGGTAGAAAACCCTGAGGGTAACCCAGAAGTCGAACAACGTGTTCGTAAAGAAGTGAAGGCACTGTGTGCTCGCTTCCCACTTTACACTTAAAGAATAAAACATCCTTAATATTGGAGATAAAGCAATGGATAACACTTTGAAGTTTTCTGACAGCCACGAATGGGTACGCGACAACGGTGACGGTACTGTGACTATCGGTATTTCAGAGCACGCTCAAGAGATGTTAGGTGACGTAGTATTCGTTGACCTACCAGAAGTAGAAGACGAAATCGAAGCGGGCGAAAGCTTCTCTCTAGTAGAGTCAGTGAAAGCAGCTTCTGACATTTACGCGCCAGTTTCAGGTGAAATCGTTGAAATCAACGAAGAGCTTGAAGACAGCCCAGAGCTTATCAACGAAGAGTCGTACGAAGGCGGCTGGATTGTTAAGGTGAAAATGTCTGACGCCTCTGAGCTAGAAAACCTTAAGAGCGCAGAAGAGTACCAAGCTTCTATCGAAGACGAGTAAGCAACATACAGACGTTGCTCGTCTGTTTTAGTGTCGCCTAACTTGAACCGACGCATCCGTAAAGAGCGTTATCATCCCTGCGTAGGCAGGGATCTTGTTTTAGTTGGGCACATGCTTTTGGTAGATTCCTGCCTGCGCAGGAATGACATAAAAAAGCGGGTATGACGTAAAAAATTCGAGCAACGATTTTAAAGATCTCGCAGAGGATCTTTGAGAAGGTAAAGGAATCATGACTGAATTACTTCAAAGCCTAAGCACACAAAATGAATTTGTTGCACGCCACAATGGGCCAAACAAATCTGACCAACAAAAGATGCTGGACGCGATTAACGTACTAAATCTAGATACGCTAATTGAAGAAACTGTCCCAGCGCAAATCCGCCTTGAAACGCCAATGACGCTAGACGCTCCAATGAGCGAAGCGGACATGCTGGTTGAAATGAAAAAGTTCGCGGATTTGAACCAAGTTAAACGCACATTCATCGGTCAGGGTTACTACAACACCTTCACGCCAAACGTGATTCTGCGAAATGTTCTGGAAAACCCAGGCTGGTACACAGCCTACACACCTTATCAGCCTGAAATCTCTCAAGGCCGCCTTGAGTCACTTCTAAACTACCAACAAATGGTCATGGACCTAACTGGTATGGAAATCGCTAACGCGTCGCTACTTGATGAAGCAACCGCAGCGGCAGAAGCGATGACCCTATGTAAGCGTGCTGGTAAGAGTAAGAGCAAAGTCTTCTTTGTCGCTGACGATGTACACCCACAAACACTAGAAGTCGTGAAAACTCGTGCTGAGTTCATCGGATTCGAGGTTCAAGTCGGTTCACTAGAATCACTACCTGAACAAGATGTGTTTGGTGCACTAGTACAGTACCCTGGCACAACCGGTGAAGTACGTGACCTAACTGACATCATTGCTAAAGCACAAGCAAACAAAACACTAGTGACGGTAGCCACCGACCTTCTTGCCTCTGCCCTACTTAAGCCTGCGGGCGAAATGGGTGCAGACGTAGTTATCGGTTCTGCACAACGCTTTGGTGTACCAATGGGTTACGGCGGTCCACACGCAGCGTTTATGGCAACAAAAGATAAGCATAAGCGTACTATGCCGGGTCGTGTTATCGGTGTTTCGATCGATACTAACGGTAACCAAGCACTTCGTATGGCGATGCAAACTCGTGAGCAGCACATCCGCCGCGAGAAAGCGACATCGAACATCTGTACTGCGCAGGCACTGCTTGCCAACATGGCTGCGTTTTACGCGGTTTACCACGGTGAAGAGGGCCTTAAAACCATCGCTCGCCGTACACACCACATGACGGCTATCCTAGCAGCAGGTCTGACTAAATCTGGCTACGAACTGGCCCACAACAGCTTCTTCGATACCATCACAGTCAACACTGGTGACAACACAGATAAACTGCTTCAAAAAGCCATGGCGTCTGACATCAACCTACGTCAACTAGATGGTCAAATCGGTATCAGCTTCGATGAGACAACGACGATTGAAGATATCAACGTCCTGTTTGCAGTCTTCGGAGTTAAAGAGAAAGTAGAAGCCCTATCTGCTGAAATCGCAGGTAATGAGTTTGCTGCTATTCCAGAGAACTGCCGCCGTACTTCTCGCTACCTAACTCACTCTGTGTTCAACACGCAACACAGCGAAACACAGATGATGCGCTACCTAAAGCAGCTTGAGAACAAAGACTTCTCACTGACGCACGGTATGATTCCACTCGGTAGCTGCACCATGAAGCTAAACGCAGCAGCTGAAATGATTCCTGTGACTTGGCCAGAGTTTGGCTCTATTCACCCATTCGCACCAATGGACCAAGCGGCGGGCTACACAGCTCTAGCGAACGATCTTAAGAAGAAGCTATGTGAAATCACTGGCTACGATGAGTTCTCACTGCAACCTAACTCAGGTGCATCTGGTGAGTATGCTGGTCTAATTGCGATTCAACGCTATCACGAAAGCCGTGGCGAAGGTCACCGTAATGTTTGTTTGATTCCAAGCTCTGCACACGGTACTAACCCTGCGACAGCGTCAATGGTGTCAATGAAAGTGGTGGTAGTGAAGTGTGACGACAACGGTAACATCGACACTGATGACCTAGCAGCGAAGATTGAAAAACATCGCGAAAACCTATCAAGTATCATGATCACCTACCCTTCTACACACGGTGTGTACGAGGAACACGTGAAAGAAGTGTGCGAAATGGTTCACGAAGCTGGCGGTCAGGTTTATCTTGATGGTGCGAACATGAACGCACAGGTTGGTCTGACTAACCCTGGTTTCATTGGTTCTGACGTTTCTCACCTGAACCTTCACAAAACTTTCTGTATCCCACACGGTGGTGGCGGTCCGGGCATGGGTCCTATCGGTGTAAAATCACACCTAGCACCTTTCCTTCCAGGCCACATCGAAAATGGTGTTGAAGGTAGCGATTACGCGGTATCCGCAGCAGATCTAGGTAGCGCTTCTATCCTACCAATCTCTTGGGCATACATTGCAATGATGGGTGAAGCGGGTCTAACTGACGCAACTAAAGTCGCGATTCTAAACGCGAACTATGTAATGGAACGTCTACTTCCTCACTACCCTGTTCTTTACCGTGGCACTAACGGCCGCGTAGCGCACGAATGTATTATCGACATTCGTCCACTTAAAGAAGAGACAGGCATCAGTGAAGAAGACATCGCTAAGCGTCTAATGGACTACGGTTTCCACGCACCCACGATGTCGTTCCCAGTGGCTGGTACGCTAATGGTAGAGCCAACAGAGTCAGAGGACCTTGAAGAGCTAGACCGTTTCTGTGATGCGATGATTGCTATCCGCAACGAGATGACACAAGTTAAAGAAGGTGTTTGGCCACTAGATAACAACCCGCTTGTTAACGCGCCTCACACACAAGTAGACCTATCGAAAGAAGAATGGGATCGCCCATACTCTCGCGAACTAGGCTGCTTTCCTTCAAGCGCAACTAAGAGCTGGAAATACTGGCCAACGGTTAACCGCGTAGACAACGTGTACGGCGACCGTAACCTAATTTGCTCTTGCCCTAGCATTGATAACTACGAAGACTAGTTTTCTATGTGATCACAGATAACCAAGTTGGAAACTGTGATAACCGAGTTGGAAACCGATAACTAAATTGGAAACTAACTTCAGTAAAAAAGGCGAACCGTTTGGTTCGCCTTTTCTTTGTGGGTCGTTGTAGCTCATATGAACAATCAACTTAATAGCGTTAACTTAACTACCATACCGTCCTTAAAGCTGACTGGTTGGTCGGTAAGGATTTCCGTTGGTCGTTTTGTGCCCACTTTCAGAAATTAGATATAAGTGCTTCCTCGCTCTAGACGAAATAACATAAAGTAATCTTCTAGCAACATAGTCCTGATGTGACCTACTACAATCGATAATGTCATTCCAATGCGGGACTTTACCATTAAGCAGGCCTGTACAGATAACAACGTCATATTCATCCCCTTTCGTTGAATGGCATGTAGTGATTTTTACTCCATTCGAAGATGAAAAGAATCTGCTCAAGTCTGACGCCTTGTAATCCATCCCATACTTAGCCATTCGTTCAGTAGTAGCACTTAGTATGCTTTGTTTGGCTTTATAAGCTTCCGTCGTCTCATAAAGATCAATCTCCAGATTTTCGCAAGCTTTCTCAATAACTAACGCTATCCAAGGTTCAATTTCACTATTCATATTGAGCGATATGGAATTAACAGTTTTTAGTAGCGCTCTTGGGTCAATTCTCTCCTGCGTAGAACCCGCATCATACAATTTATCGGATAGTTCGATAGCTAACCGACGACGCTTAACAAAGTTGTTCATATTAACTTTAAGCAATACTAGCCGAATCAATGGAAGCCATAGGTTGTCTTGATTCTTTGGAATTGGTGAAATCAAAAACCCATCAATGTCGAAAGATTTCGCTAGTGCATCAATTCCTGTAGATAATGCCATCACATCGAACCAACTAGGACAAACTACTGCTATCTCTTGTCCTTCAATCCCCTGCGCTAAATGAGTCTCAACAATGCCTTTGATATACTCAGGCAATTGAGTTTTATCAACAGCAGACTCTAAGTGAACCACCGACGGGAAGTCCTTAAGTTCAGATAGAGCACTAACCGCATAACCAGCATCTTGATACCTAAGATAGTGGTTGATAACTCTTTGGCTGCTACGAAAACAACCAGTAAGGCGTTTCTCTTCTATTCCCTTATCTAGATCAAAAAACTGTTCTAGTTCTTTCTTACCTTTTACTACAGCCCCTAATCCCGTGTAAATAGCCTGCTCTTTATCCCCAATAACAGTGAGTTTAGTTTGTTTGTGAGAAATAATTAGCTTGAGAATCTCATACTGCATGGCCGACGTATCCTGATATTCATCGACTAGAACGTGGTATAAAAGTTTTGCTAAACGGCGTGCTATCTGTGGGTTGGCGACAAGTAATCGGTAACTGATGTTGAGAATTAGGTCAAAGTCGATGTAATCGTTAGTGGCCAAATAACGATGGTAATCAATCACGATCTTATACTCTACCGAGCCTTTTTTATACACGGGTTCATAATCGCAGTTAAGTGAAGTAACTATCTGGTCATAACCTTTTTTCTTGTAGTGTGTTTTGAGCTCAACTAACTTGGCTTCTCGTTCGTGCTCATCTATGACCACAAACCCGCCACATAAACGAGGTATATTATTAATATTGGGTCTAACAATCCATTGAAGGCAAAAGGCGTGTATGGTTCCCACCCATAAAGAGTTACTTTCTACTCCGTACGAAAGTAACCTTTCAGTGATAGTATCTGCTGCGATGTTTGTATAAGTTATAGCTACTACTTTACGCTTACCTATTAACAAATCTTCAGAGTTATCTAAAATATGATAAAGCTTAGAAACCAGAGTTTTGGTCTTGCCTGAGCCAGGACAGGCAGAAAGTAGCATGTCATCGACGTAGGTAACTGCATCCATTTGCTCTGGAGTTAGGTTTCGATATGGCATTATATTTCGACAAACCTCACAAAAGTATCATCAGCATAAAAAGACTTATACACGGTCAACTTACTCTCAAATGAATCTTCTTTGTCTACTGCGGCTTTTTCCTTTGCTTTCATAAGTTCCAGATTAAATTCCATCATCTTCAAACAAATATCGTCTAAGTTTCTACCAGTAAGAGAAAACTTAATCGCTTGTAAAATATAATCAGGAAGGAGATTATCAACGTGCGTGTGCTCTACCATTTGAGTAGCTAACCAACCCTTGCCAATCTTCTTAGCAAACTTAAGAGCACGGTTATATCTAACACACAGATCCTTATCTTCGATTTCACTCTTGACATTATTCAGGTGTTTACCTTTTTTATAGTTAGAATCCATAACTTCTGTAAATAATTCAGAGTTTTGATCAAATTTTACTAACTCTGTTTCAAAAGTATTTTGAGCATAGAATGCTTTAACGTATGGATTATCTCCTATATACATATCTAAGGCTTTTTTGCGTTCTTTCCCTGACTTGTCCGCATTCATTTGAGACTTTACAAAGTCATCTGTCGCGAATGTATCATTTGTTTCGGTTGCAAAAGCTTCGTCTAGATCGGTAAGAATCGCACAATAACTTCTTATTCGTTCCTTATGGAATAGGTCAGAGATATGTTTAAAAACTGTACCATCCATCTTAATTAGACTAATACCCATCTCATCTAAACTTATTCCAAGAGTAGATTTAACAAGCGCAGGTATCAGGATGAGCTCAGCATCCCCTTCAACTAAAATTACACTCTTTGCAAAGAGTATGTCGCTCCTCACCGCATCTAAATAACGCTCAATACATTGAACATGATTAGGTTCTAGCTTATTGGAAGGTAAATACAC
The DNA here is from genome assembly GCF_001639065.2 of Vibrio barjaei. Lineage (GTDB taxonomy): Bacteria > Pseudomonadota > Gammaproteobacteria > Enterobacterales > Vibrionaceae > Vibrio > Vibrio barjaei. Next base: position 332,786 of record NZ_LQXO02000005.1, on the reverse strand, counting down.
CTCAGTTTTTGTCTGCTTTCGTGACAAAATGTTCATAGATGAAATCTTGGATACAGAGCTAATCTGAGTTGAATGGGTCGACACAAATACCTGAGTGTTTTTGAAGTTGAAGTTTTCAAAGAGAGTTTTTTGAATGTGCGTATGTATATGAGCTTCAGGCTCCTCAATCATCAAAAAGTGTGTGATGTGGTCATCACTATCTCTGACTACCTCGTATTCGTAGAGTTTTAAAGCCAAGTATATTAAATTTGCACCACCTAAGCTGAGATCTTCAATTCTTCCTGTACCTTGGTAGTCCAACGAATCTTCAACGACCAAGCCTAGTGATTGAACTAGCTCTACAAAATCTTCAGGTAGTTGAGATGACACTCTGATCTTCGGAGAATACGTAGACCCTATTGTACTAACTAAAGAACTTGATATATCTTCACTTAGAGCTTTAATCTCAGGGATCGACGATATCTTTTTGTTTACATCTACAATGTCGTCTACAACACTCTTATCATCTTCAATCTCTTTGCTTTTTAGAGTTAGTAACTTATAAAGTGGATTCGTTTTATAATAACGAAGGTCTGCGACAACATTTCTTAATGCTTTGACGTAAGTACAAGCAACTTCATTTAACAACGAGAAATACGGTGGTTTCTTATTACCGAGTGTAGCTTCACTTTCCTTGCTTGGGTCAGGGAATTTATACTCATCAAAATCGCCCACCATAGCTTTATACGTATTTTCATCGGTGAAATCGAGCTTAGTTCTAACGAAAGCGAGTGGCTCATAGGTATCGCGTGTGATTGCCTTTGATTTTAAATAGCCTTGGATTGCTTCAGAGCGAGCAATCTTATCATCGTGCTTACACGTAAGCTCATACAAATCTTGTCTTATAGAAAACTTGGGGCGATAGATAAATGAGTATGTACCATCAGAAGAGTCAACTTTTTTGCCTTCATCATTCAAGATATAGTTCGACAAAACTTGTTGCTCTTCAGAGTCAGTCAACCCTTCAAAGTACAGAGTTATTACGACCCAATGCCCAAACGGCTCGTCGATTCCACGATGGAAATCCTCGGCAGATAGAAACTTTGAATTGGCTGGTAATGAGTCATCTAGAATAAGACGCATAGCTTGAAATGCGTTTGTTTTACCAGACGCATTTTCTCCAATAACTGTATTAACTGAGTCTTTTTCGAAGTAAAAGTTTGAACGTTCAAAGTTCTTGAAATTAACAATGGACAACTGACTAATATGCATGAGGAACAAGGCCTTAAGGCTAGTTTTTGACTAAGTCAATGATACTAATCGACCTTGCAACTTCTACATGTGACAAAGCTCAATTTATTGCATATTACTCACTCAGTATCCTACACACAAAGGACTAAATCATCTGCATCGAGACTGAAGGCTAATTCAAGTTTAAGCAATCTCGATAGAACGCTCCCTCAGTATCCTGAAACAACCTTACCTTCCCCTCACTTGTAACCAAGAAAATAACAACAAGCTCACTAGCATCGCTATTAACCAGTAAAGATCTTAACCAAAACGTCTCATTACACTCCAAAGGTGCCAGCGCGTCAGCTCCTTCAAAGATGACAAGTGTCTTGCGTCTACAACCTTCCAAAGTAGCAACCAGTTCTCGATTCTCTTCTGCTGCGAAAGCAGCTAGGGGGGATTCATACTCATTAAAGTTCAGATTAAAGACATCTATGCCTCTACTCTTAGCTCGGTCTCTACACACATCCAAGTAGCCCTCTGGTGTATGCTCAGCTATCAATGAGCAGATGGTGAGCTCTAGTTCCCATGCCATACTGATAAATCTTTCTGCGCTAACCATAACCAAGCCTAACTAATCATCACACGTTTGTAATATTAGCCCCTTTAAAAAAGATATCTAACTCTGTCGAAAATAAGCAACCAGACCAATAAATTTGCATGTTTTATCAGTTTTTTTTGAGTCAGAGTTCCAAATGTACGATCCGTGAACAATTCTTTTTTAAAGCAATGAAATATAAGGACATTAGATTCTATATCGATTTATATAAGGAATAATAAATAAGCCTAATGAAAAACTGCAAATTCCATGTATCCCTTCAAATATCACATTGAATTACAAGCTATTCTAATTCAGCTCCCTAAGCTCTAAGCTAATTATATAAGTTATAATAAATCCTTTAATTACAACAGCTTAGACGAACAACCAGTTAGACAAAACCTAGAAAGGCTGCTAACAATATATTAGTAAGTGAGGGTTAGGCATATGAAAATAGTTAAGCAACCATACATAACAAACTATGAGCTCAGAAAATTAGAAAAACACCTAAAGAAGATTAAGAATGGTGAGTACGAGCCATATATTACAGTTCGACGTTCAAATAGTGTCGGTCTATCTCATATTGTTTTCAGTCACAAGACGAAACGCTGCCATCACTTATTCAGCTTAGGTGAGCTTGCTCTATTCTTTCATCTTGAGCACGATCCTGAAGTCTTGGATATACAAGAACAATACCCATTACCGATAAATGAAACTCTCAAGTGGGCTAAACATCTGAATTATCGGCACCCTGCTAAATACAAAGAAAGGGATGGTAAAGATATTCCTGCTGCAACCATGACCACGGATTTCGTTGTCACCTTATATGATGCGACGAGAGACCAGCTTGGCATTCAGCCGTATAACTATAAACCGAGCTCAGCTCTAAGTACTGAATTTGAGTCTCCCCAAAAAGTCACACGAACCCAACAAAAGTTCAAAATTGAAGAGATGTACTGGGGGCGTTATAACCATCATCTAACGCAAATAACAGATGAAGACTTAAACCCCAACAAAACATACAACCTTCAATGGCTTAGAGAGACCTACCATCATATACGCGAGAGTCAAATCGAAGGCCCACTGTGCGAAGGGATGTTAAACACTCTAACCAGAAGCCTTATAAACACCCCAGAGAAAACTCTAAAGCAGCATTTGAATCACGCATCATTAGTACACGATGTAACCGAACTTGCTGCATTGGAGATCTTTCAACATCTTGCGTATTCAGGTCAACTAGACGTTGACCTGAATGAGCGCATAGAAGTTTTTCGCCCTGTAATGATGATTACGCAACACGATGAGAATTAATCAAAAATTGGTCGATGACAAAAAAGGGCTTGAATATCTTATCGTAGATATTTGCCAAGACCTCGACCTGATTGCTGTCACTCAGCTCAATGTTGAACGACCTAAAAGGCCTCATACGATTATGCTAAGTGATACGTTGAGCCAAATAGAACTGGGCAAATGGAAAGTGCTAGAGCATTCCTTTAGCCCTTACCTATACATGTCGGACGAAGAGTTACTGAAGGATAAGAAGCGCAGAAAGTGGTTACAACGCAGAGATAGCAGCTTCAACATTATTGCCCCGTTAATCGATAACGACGAACTACGTTACAACTATCTTTTTATCGATAGCTGTTCAATCTTACATCGATTGATAGAAACATCAGGTCGCAGCCGCAGTTATGTAGCAAAAATTTTAAATCGTTACTGGTATTACGGCTCTCATGTCAATGCTCTACTCCCTCTGTGGAGAAATTGCGGAACGAATCAGTCTTTACCTGAAGCACCGTCATTTGACCAAGACCCTGAGTTAGGCAAAAGTGGCCCGAAAACCAGATATGGAAGTCCTTATCGTGGAGTCACTCAGCAAGACATTAAACATATTCGACGATTTGCTAAAACCATTCCAAACGGTGGCAAAGCTAGGCTGAGTGACCTTTACGATCAGTTTACACGCAAGTTCATGTATGCACGTGTTAAACCAATGATTGAAGAAGCACATGAGATAGCTTTACCTGTTCCAAGGGCCAAACTCATTTCACGAAATGCATTTAAATATCATTTTAAACAAAACGTAGATCAACTTGAATTGATAAGGAAGGCTGTCGGCACGACCAATTTTCAAAAAGACTTCCGAGGCCGTGCGGGCCTCGCTCGACAGGGTGTTCGTGGCCCCACAAGCCGCTATGAAATAGATGCAACAGTCGTTGATCAATACATACGCTACCCCTACGACAAAACCAATCAGTTAGCCACGGGACGCCCTGTGATTTATCTAGTTGTAGATACGTGGTCTGGCATGTTTGTTGGCACTCATGCTTGTTTTCACGGCCCAGATTGGACTGGAGCATCACAAGCCCTTTTCAATGCTTTTACCAACAAAGTCCAGTTTGCTAAACGCTATGGCGTTGAAATCACTGAAAACGAATGGCCGTGCCACCATGTCTGCTCACAGTTAGTCATGGATCGAGGTTCCGAGTATACAGACCGTAATATTGAAAGCATGCTTAAGGGCGAAATTGGCTTATCAATCGCCAGTTTCGCTCCGTATCATCGCGGGGATTGTAAAGGAACTGTCGAGAAAGCATTTGATATCTTTCATCAAAATGCTGTTCGATTTGTGCCTGGTCAAGTCATGAAAGTACCCAGCAAGGAAGAGCAACACGCTTCTAGAAAAGCGTCGATGTCCTTCGAAGCATTCATGGAAAAGCTCATAAGAACAATCATTTATACCAATAACAACCGCCTTAGAAAGAACAACCATAACTTCGAGATGTCTCGTGATGATGTTGGTTTCTCTCCTAGAGACTTATATCTCTACGGGCTAGAAGAAATGATGATACCGCCAGCTCAGATTCCTGAAGAGCGACTTCGTTTCGCCTTGCTACCTGCTGACAAGGCGACTGTGAGAATGGAGGGCGTTTACTTTAAGGGGCTGTATTACAGCGCTAACAAAATCATTCATAAACAATGGTTAGACAAAGCTCGTAATTTTGGCCGATACACAGTGGAAGTTCGATACGACCAAAATTCAACGAACTTTATTTGGTGTAAAGACCCTGAATCTAACGAACTAATTACTTTAGAACTCACTGATCGCTCTGAAGCGTATCGTAATCAAATTTGGCAATCGACCCTTCATGAAATCGAATTAACCAAACAAAAACAAAGCCTTCATGAAGAACATTCATTCGCTAACAAAATTGAGTTCTTAAACAAACTGGATGAAATCGATAAACAAGCAAAAGCTGACGCTCGATACTTAAAAACATCGTCAGCAAAGTCTATCCAGACAGGTATCAAAGAACGAAAGAGTATTGTCTCTTCTATTGAACGCAGCAAACAATCTGAGCAGATAGCAGCAACCTTAAGTTCCGAAGATAACGCTAGCTCCACTGCTAAAAAGAATACCCAACACTTGGAAACACCTGATTTTTTTGACTTTGATGATGAACAAGATGATAGCTAATTATATACCTCACCCTAACTCTCAGATGGCACAAAATCCTCTGATTGAAGCGCTTGGAATGCCATTGCTACCTAAACAATTTATCCAGGCAACAACACTATCTCCTGACATGATGATTGATGTCAGTTCGCTCCCTACTGAGCATCATGGTTACTACACCAGAACATTCATTGATAACCTATCTGAGTGCTATGTTGTTCAGGATGAAGCCCCACGCCTTTATGACACCGTATTTCGCATGATTGAGCGAGGCTATATCTATCGCAACCCTTTGGTGTATGGCGATATTAAACAATTGCAATTTGCCGACTCTATTGAAATACCTGAAGGGCAAGAGCGCATTCTAAAGCAAACCGCAAATCAGCAGAGTTTTTTGGTAGCAGGTCTATCAGGTCGCGGAAAGTCAGCGATGGTAGAAAGCATCTTGTCTGCCATTCCTCAAGTCATTTCACATCAAGAGTACCAAGGACAAAGGTTCATCTACGAACAAATTGTCTGGCTTAAGATCGATATCCCAACAGCCCGCGGGCAGCGTGCACTACTCTGGAGGATTCTTGAGTCCATCGATTCGGTAACTGGTGAGAATTATTATGAGTCACATCAGAAAAGCTCAGTTACGGCGCTCATGATTGCGGTTCGTAAGGCGCTACTCATCCATGGTGTTGGGATTATTGTTCTAGATGAAGCTCAGAACCTATCTGAAACTCGACAGTACGAGAAAGTTGGTAACAATGAGAACGCCACACTAAAGTTCGTGGAAGAGTTGTTTAACAAGGTTGGTGTACCACTATTACTCGTCGGGACACTATCAACACTCAATCTGTTTTCTAAAGAGATGACTGCCGCTAGGCGAATTGGAAAGACAGGGTCGCTAATCTTAGAGCAATGTGATGTTGAAAGCTCGTTTTGGAAACGCTTCATTAAGCAAATGTGCCCGACACAATTACTTAAAAATCAGACAACTGACATTGATACTCTAACGCGCCATGTTCACTACTTATCAGCAGGGATCCCTGCTATCGCAAGCAGCCTAATAAAGGCCACATTGTCTTATCTGACTTATCTAACACCAAACAATCAAGACCTAAGCATGGCTGCTCTAGACCATGTATTTAAAGAGCAATTTCTCTTGGTCTCAGGCGCATTAACGGCACTAAAGCGAGGTCAGTTTTATAAATATGAGGATTGCAATCCTTTATCTCAATTGCACTCGGTTCAACAGGATTTGTTTTCAGAAAGTGGCTCAAATATTGACGGCAACCAAGTCTGTAAGCAATCCCCAAGAAGCTCTCGTTCTGCCGTAAGCCTTACTGAGAAAGACCAAGAAATGCTAGAGAGCTTAACTCCTGAAGCCTTACTAGCGCAGGCTAGAAAGTATGAATAACATCTTGTACCTGCTACCGAACGAACACCTAAGAAGCTTCCTTAGCCGAGTTCATACTATGTCCCCTTTTGGCACTTTTGCTACTTCAGCAAAACGTGTAGGGCTGGCAAATTTCAGTGCGTCGCCAGTTACAGTCATGTCTGACCTAGACGCCATACTGATGAATATTCTTAATGATGACAATCGTTCGATTTGGCAAATGCATATGCACGGTAACGTCATCGAGTCTTTCCTCAACGAGCGAGAGAAACGCGAGCTACCATTGTTTTTGAAAGGAAAGCCATATTACATCGACTTCACACAATCCCAAACGGTACATAATCGTTTTTGGCGTTACTGCAAAGACTGTATTTCTGAAGACTTAGATACTGTTGGTATTTCATATTTTCACCAACAGCACCAACTACAGGGTGTTTTTCACTGCTACAAACACGGAACGAGGCTCATTAATAGCTGTTCTTCATGCACTTACACTGTAAAGAATCTTAGTCGAATGCAAACCCCAGCATTAATCTGTCCGAGCTGTGGTTCCAGCATGACAAGTCAGGGAGCGTACTATGATGAAACAATGCTAAAAGTTGAACAGCTTATGTTGGCGTTAAATGATCAAACGCTCACCCTATGCCTTGAATCAGTGCAACAAAATACGTTGGCACACATCGGATTTACGCTTGAGCAAACTGAAACGTTGGCTTTTAAGAAAGCTTGTGGCGATTGGTACAAAGAGATTTTCGTGACTCTAGGGAAAGGCGCTCTAGAGCAGTACTTCTCGAACACGAGGAAGGTAAATGATCACATAATTTCTCCCACTATGAGGACTACACGCTTATTTTTATCGACTTCAACAAACAGATTTAGTCCACCACTGATCTACATTCTCATGCTGGTTGCTACAGGACAGTTATAGACTTATGTACCTGCACGAAATAGCTGGTGAAGCCTTTTATAGCCTTGTTGCGCGACACCACGCAGCCTCACCAAGACGCTCGCTACGCGAAAAAAACCGAGCTCTCCTAGGGCGCACAGATGTTCGCATTAACCCCCAGCTTCCTTGCATGCTCGAACAAGTTGCCAAACAGACTTCAATAGATGCAGAAAGGTTGTTGTTTAACAGTACTTGTTTCCCTGTTGTCGGCGCTTGCCTTCAAGATAACAAAAGCAAAGCAAGACTTAGATTGCACCTGTTGAGCAATGATGGCAGTCACATCGCGGTCTTATCACGTACTACTTCTTCTCGGTTAAGGTTTAGCAGCGCACTAAAGTTCTGTCCGCAATGCCTTGAGGAAGACACATTGAAATGGGGGCATGGTGTTTGGCGTACCGTACATCAGTATTGCGGTATGTTCGTTTGTCCAAAGCATGCTTGTTGGCTGCAATATGCACCGACAGATGCCGATGGCCTTAACAAACGCATCGAACTACCACCAACACCTTACGATAGATGTTTCCATGGTTCTGATCTTTGTTTAGAACGAGCGTTGAGGTTATCGCAATTCATCAGTAGTTGGCATCGCTATGAATGCGAACGTCGATACGAGCATATTGCTACACCCTCTCACTCATCTTGGATGATTAAGACCCATTTGTTAACTCCGAAAGGACAGATCAGGCAATCAGAAGCCGTCAATCGTCTACAAGACTTTTGGGCTCCTCTATTTACTGGTGCAAAGCTACTGCCTTCGAAGCTATATAAATTCAATTTCTTAAGGTGCCTTCTCCTAAACGACCACTACAACCATTACATACAGCATGCATTGGTTGGTGCTTTCTTTGCGAAGAACGCCAAGTGTTACTTTCGACAAACTTCTCAGGTCTCGAACTATTGTAGTCGGGAATCTCATAAGCCTCGTGTCTGTCTATCCGAGTTGGCCTCAGGAAACTCGCTTCGTTCTGTCGCCAAGGCGACAGGATGTTCGGTTGGCTTTCTGGCAGCCATGGCGCAGCGCAATGGGGTGACAATCAAGCATCGATTTAAAAGACTCAACGATGCATTAGTCGACCAAATATTGAGACTCGCTTTTCGCGGGATTCATAGACGAGATATCGCCAAATTATGCGGTGTTAGCGTTGGTACTGTAGAACAGCAAATAAATGCGATGTCAGGATTATCCGCATGGAGAAAACGACTCTGGTTCTGCCAAAAACGACATCAATATCGTCAAACACTCCAGAAGATCATTTCCCAGAATCCAACATTAACTAGGACAGAGATTAAACATTCGAGCAGTTGCTACATGTGGCTATTTCGATATGACAAGGACTGGCTAAACCAGCACTTACCAAAACGAGAGCCTGCTAAGTACCATCAATCTATTGATTGGAATCTGGCAGATAAAAAGCTGGCTAAACAAATTAAGCAACACGTAAAGAAGGCAACTTCGGTGTCAGACGTCGAAAGACAGGTGGACTCACAACACTCATTAATCAAAAACAGAAAACGCCTCCCCGTTTCGATTGGGCAAGCAGAAGAAATCGTCTCAAAATCCAAAAATTAGGAACAATTACTATGAAATTTCTCGGTACATTCAAACAAATTTTCGAAGCACACGAAGTCAAACCTCACTTACGTGACATCGCGATGTTTGTGACTCTTAATAATACAAGGCTCTATCCGAGAGAGCAGTTTGATGAAAATGGAGACATTCATCCGTACCTAGCACCACGTCTTAACCTGATTAAGATCATCAAACAAGAAAACTCAGTTAAGTGGTTCTTTACTGAAAGAACTTATCAAATTTGGGATTACAAAGTACCTGCTAGGCGCCCAGTTTTCCTCAAGGCACGCATGAAACAATACATGAAAGCCGAAAAGTTGTTTGAGCAAAGTCGTAACTATGTCACAACTAGCCCTGCATCACTCTTAAGAAGAGACGATGAAGCGAAAGTGTTCAACATGTTCTGTGATTACATGCTCACATTTAATCAAATCGCTGTTGAGAGCAAATCTATAACATTGAATGAATGGCTTGTGTGGTATTCAGACATGAGGCGTATTGAAGCAGAAAAAGAAGAAAACAAAGAAAAACAAAGACGTCACCGAGAAGTTATCGCTGAATGTAACAAATTGGAAAATGACCAAGACTCAACCGACGAAAATTAACCGTATGATGACCAACGCAATGATCGCTGTGAGGAGTTCTGATGAAAAAGCTCGAAACTAAGCGATTAAAAGCTATTGTCTCGCTTCTCAACGGCCTAGAACTCATTTCTCATGAGGAATTACCCGAAGAGCAGCACGACGCTCTTTGTATCAATGTGAACGGCTGGAGGTACTACCCGTCCTTTCAGTTCGATGAGCATTTTAATCTTATAGATAATCTCAAAAACAATCTTAGCCTCATGCGAGAAGGCCGAGACGACACTGATATTCTACTTTGGATGATCTCCGAGAAATCGGTATTGGTGGAGCGAGCTGTTGCTCCACCAGCATTAGTTTCTAAATACTTAGATAAAGGAGACTTAGAAGGCTACGAGAGATTAGTCTCAACAGAAGCGCGAAGTCATAAATACGTAACCGCCAAACCCTGTGACTTGATTGATGACCCTTTGTTTGAGGTGTTCGTTGAGGACTGGTTGAACTCAGATGAAAGAATGATCAAAGCCAAGCTAGTGCAACTTCCTAGAGAATAAACAACTTTTACGCTTTGCTAGGCTTCCAAATGCAAACGTAAGCACAATTCCCTTCCGACCTAAACCTGTACAATGAGCCACATACAGGTTCCTTAGATCCTTCTCATAATATAAAGTATGATTAACCATAATTATGCAATGGGTATCATTGCATTTGCACGCTTTAACATTTACAAAAGGAATATCAATGCCTGAAACTGCTGAATCCTACCAGTTAGTATGGATCGTACTAGCATTGCTGACGCTAACCTTCTTGTTATCCACTCGCTCTACAAAGAAAAAGCATAAAAGTCTTCTGGAAGATATTGATAAAAAGCAGAAAGCTCTAGCTGAAAAGTCCGTCGAGGAATTGGTTCAAGATTTGAATAATCAAATTAGCGACGTTGAAACAAAAATTGAGTATGGAAGGCCTATCTACTCAAGGCTTAAAGACGAAGCAACTAAAAACAAAGAGCAAATGAAATACATTAACGTCGGCCTCTTTCCACCCGCTTACAAGTTTGATGACAGCCAGTCACTAAAAGATAAAATTGCCACTTGCATTGAACATCAGTATCAGGTTATTGAATCGGGTCGAGCTACAAGTGCCTATTCAGACTGGGATTGGTTTGGTAGTAAAGCAAAAGGAGCGCAGATGGTCACTTCATACCGACGCCTTCTTCTCAAAGCATTTAATGCTGAGTTCGATATGATTCGAAAGAAAATGCGCCACTCGAGCTTCGACACCGCCTTAAATAAACTAGACAGATTAGAACAACAATTGGAGAAGCTCGGTGAAACAGCAAACGTGGCTATTTCAGAAGAATACTTCAATTTAAAGGTAGAAGAACTCTCCATCTGGCATAAAGAGATGCTTCACAAAGAGAAAATTAAACAAGAAAAGAAGAAACAACAAGCACTCCTGCGAGAGCAAGCTAAACAGGCTAAGCAATCTGGAGGTGATACGGACGATCTGGAAGACGAGATTTACTATAAAAAATCAGATCTTGTGAAAGCACAAAAACTCGCGAAAGAACTTCACGGTACCGATGCTCTAGGTATGGAAGAAAAGATCGCCAAAATGCAAAAAGAGATCGAAAAGCTAGAAAGTAAGTTTGAACGCGCAACCTCTCAAGCTCAAATTACGAAAGCTGGTTATATATATGTAATCTCTAACATCGGTAGCTTTGGGGAAGGTGTCTTGAAAATCGGAATGACGCGCCGATTAGAGCCTATGGATCGAGTCAACGAGCTAGGTGATGCCAGTGTGCCATTCAAATTTGATGTGCATGCCTTAACCTTTGTAGAGAATGCGCCGAAAATAGAGAAAGAGCTTCACCGCAAGTTTAATAAGGCACGGGTGAACATTGAAAATCATCGCAAAGAGTTCTTCAGAGTGACTCCTCAAGAAGTTGCAACAGCAATGGAAGAACTTAGTGTTGAATGCGATTGGTACTTCGACGTAGAAGCCAAAGAATATCGTGAGAGCCACCTAATCAGAGAAGCTCGCAAACGAGAAACAGTGGAAACAGCTTCCGCTTCTAACCAGTTACCACAGTCAATTTAAGGAGTGTCTATGTTCGTTACTATCGCCTTAGCTGCGTTTACTGTGCTCTCACTGGTTTTATTAATAAGGTCTCGTTCTTCACTGAAAGAACTACAACTGCAAGATGAAGATATTGAGAAAGTTTATGCCCCAGTAACTGAGAAAGAACAACTACTCTCAGATATTGCAAAGAACTACCAAGCTCTACAAGAGAGTTATAAAAAAGAGCTGTTCCTCCTGAAAGAAGGTGAAAAACAACTCTCTCATTACTACCTTGGTGTCGGCACGACTGACTCAATATCTTACACCAACCTATCCCAGTCACGTGACCTAGTAAGTCTTGAGAGCAGATACTCTGAGACTAAGTTGGCAATAAAACAACTCGTTAGCGATAAACGGGCATGTATCTGCTCTATGGGCAAAAACGTCGCTGTTAATGGTAAAAAATCAGAGGCTAAAAAACTGTTTAACAGAGAAATCAAATTAAGATTACGATGCCTAGATAACGAGTTTAAAGCGGCTTCAGCCTTGGTCGATTGGAACAATATCAACCGACTTATAGAGCGCACTCAAAAAACCTTTGAGGAGATTAATTCTTCAGCAGACTTAGTTAAAACACACCTAAAAAATGAATATTTGCAGCTGAAAATTAAGGAACTAAGGTTGGGTTACGAGATCGCCCAGCTCAAGCAAGAACTCAAGGATGAAGAACGCCAAGAGCTTCAGATTCAAAGAGAAGCTGAACGTGAGGAAAAACGAATAAAAGCTGCTGCGGAGAAAGCAGAGAAAGAACGACAAGTTATGGAGCGCTTGGTTGCTGAAGAACTTAGTAAACTTGAATCCAGCAGTTCAGAGCAAAAGGCTTTGTATGAATTGCATAAGCAAGAACTGGAAAAGCTTCGTGAAAAAGAGAAAAGAGCAGTTTCTCTAGCTCAGCAAACAAGAGCTGGGTATGTGTATGTGATATCAAATAAATTGTCGTTTGGCGATAGCATCGTCAAGATAGGAATGACACGACGTGCAGACCCAAATGACCGAGTAAAAGAGCTAGGTGATGCTTCAGTACCTGAACTATTTGATGTCCACGCATTCGCATTTACTGAAGATGCACCAACATTTGAGCGATTCTTGCACACAAGGTTTGCCGAACAAAGAGTAAACCTTGTTAATGGTAGGAAAGAGTTCTTCTTTGTTTCCGCAGATGAAGTCCTGGAAGAAATGAAAAACTACGAAGGTAACTACGAGCTAAATGAGATAGCAGCATAACTTAGTGACACAATGTTCTTACTGGCAAAGGCGAACCAATTGGTGCGCCTTTGTGTGATTAAGTAAGCTCTGATTGTTAACTCGAAAACACGACGCCCGTTTCGAGCCTACTGCTTACACAATCGACTATTATCTAAATTACCCACACGTTGTGCTTACAATAAACAGACTTAGCTCATCACGACCGTCTTTAAGAATATCATCAGATCTATTAATCACTGTGCCTCGCATCACCAATACGGTGCAAACTGTTGAGTAAAGACCCTAATCAGTATAATGTTAAACAATTAATTGCATACGATATACTTTCCGATATTGAAAGAATGTAGAAGTTTGAATCTGATAGGATAATTAAAACAATGACTGGTCTAGAGACAATCTACAAAGAGCGAGCCAAGTTCATAATACTAGGGCTTACTGGAAGAACTGGTTCTGGGTGTACAACTCTTTCAAAGTTACTGAAACACAATACTTTCTCCGATCTCAACCCGCCAAAACCGCATCAAGCAGCGTTTCCTAATGACGAAGAAAGAAAATATAGAATTGTATATAACTACCTATCTGAACATTGGTGTAAGTTCCACCATATTAGAATGAGTGACGTCGTATCGACCTTCTTATTAGAACTACCTTTTAAAGATTTTGACAAGCTTTATAAGGCAACGCTAGATAATGAGCTCGGAACAAATAGTGAATCTCTAGATGAAAAGCTCGAACAATGCTACTCCGAGTACTACAAAAAAAGAGACAGTGCTAAAAAACATGCTGAGAAGTGTAAAGACAACCTATACAACAAAGAAATTTATGACTTTTACTTCAATGAGTTACCCGAATTTACAGATAAACTACGAAAAATCCTTCATAGAGTTCAACCAGGTTCATTTACGAAGTTTTATCAGATAGTAGGCAATAACATCAGAAAATCTGGCACTGCCGTGTCAGATGATTACGATTCTAGTAAAATCTATATGTTCTCACAGAGAGTGAACAAACTGATTAAGGTATTAAGGCATAAGTCAAAGAGCGACGGGGAAAATGTCTGTGTAGTTTTAGATGCAATAAGAAACCCTTACGAAGCATTTTTTTTCAGAGAAAGATACTCTGCGTTCTACTTGCTTTCAGTAACCACTGAAAATGACAAACGAATCAATAGATTACTGTCAGAATCAAGTATTTCCAAGGAAGATATTAAGGCCATTGATTCAAGAGAGAACCCTGATTCATTAAAAGGTGAGGATCGTTTTTGGTCTCTAGACCTCCAGAGATGTATTGAAATTTCAGACATCCACCTCTACAACCCAGATGACAACTACAAGTTGAAATCCCTTAAAAGGCAACTCATTAAATATATATCTCTGATAATGCATCCAGGTCTAGTTACGCCTTCTCAAGATGAGCGCTGCATGCAGATAGCTTACAATGCAAAACTAAACTCAGGTTGCCTTTCTCGCCAAGTTGGCGCTGTAGTTACAGATTCAGACAAGTCAATTAAAGCTGTTGGTTGGAACAATGTGGCTCAAGGTCAAACGCCATGTAATTTACGAAGGGCGGAAGACTTATTGACCAATGAAGACGAGTCTGCATTTAGCCTTTTTGAACGAGAAAACACTAAGTTCAGAACAAGCCTCGGAAACATTTATTCATTTACAGAATCCACTAACAAATCATTCCGTGGAAAACCAGTCTCCTACTGCTTTAAAGACATTAAAAACTCTATTGATGGAGAAAAGAACCAAGTTCATACAAGAGCTCTTCATGCCGAAGAGAACGCTTTTCTTCAAGTCTCTAAGTATGGTGGGATGCCAGTAAAACATGGATATTTATACACTACAGCTAGCCCATGTGAACTCTGCGCAAAAAAAGCGTATCAGTTGAAAATTGATAGTGTAATCTTCATAGATCCATACCCTGGCGTGGCAAATGACCACATAATTAATTGTGGTGTAGATACGCCTAAACTGAAGCTTTTCTCAGGCGCTATTGGTAGAGCCTATCAACAATTATTCGAACCGATCATCCCTTACAAAGATGAGCTAGAAATAGGTCTACAACTAAATGTACCAAACCAAAAAAAGATCTTAGTAGAGCAAAATAAAGAGCTGATACATAAGGCTAACTCCTTAGAAGAAAAGACTAAAGTCCTAGAAAAAGAGTTGGAGACCCTTAGAAATGAACTAACCACAGCTCAAAAATCAAAGGCGAAAGCATCACAAGATACTGCTAAATAACACTCAAGTATTTGTCGTGTCGCTGGACATAGACATCTAAAACTCAAGGACTACAAAATGAATGATGAATACATAAAAGAGCTTCAGCTTAACCCTGATCACGAGTATAGACTCATAAAATCTGAATCAAAAGACAAAGGAAGGCTTGACTCCGACTACGAAACATACGAAGAGTATGACTTAGAGGGGAACCTAGTTCGGACATTTACAATAAAAGACGCCACCGAAAAATATCCGCCATTTTCAAGAACGATTTCATATGCGTAGCAGTGAAATGATATGCATTTGTAAAAAATTAGAGCTTATTGCGGTAGCAAAGCCGCAATAACACTCACCTAGCATCTGTATCATTGCAATGGTCGACAAGCTAGTCGTGCTATTGAAGTACGATTGAGAAGACCATTGCACTAAAAAGTGTCACCCCTTATAAGAACGGGGGATTTTTTATGTGAAATGACTAACTAAGCTCACAGCTCACCAACTGGCACTGATTTTTAATCAAGTGCTCTTGCGTTATTGCCAATGTATTCTTCTCAATGAAAGTTAAATGCTCTCGTATCGATACGCTGACATCTCTGCTCTTGAGCCTGTCAAGCTGCTCTAGTTGTTTCAAAAATTCATCGAGCTTATTGATACTTCGAAATAACTCCAGATTTAAAGCAGGGACAACCCAATAGTGCTTAGCATTGCTTAGCTGCTCAACCATATCCAAGCCTGCTGGATCGTAATCATAGAAAAAGCCTACTTCAACGGCATTGTTGTCAAAGCATTCAATCAGAGTAGGTAGATCTTTTTGGTTTTTTCCGTGACCACGGTAAACGAGCACAGCGGATTGCCATTCATCTGGCAAAGAGAGTACAACGTCTTTCCATCGAACCATTAGCTCGCCATTTTCGATAATAAGTACTCGGCTAAAACGCGGGAAATCTAGATCATCCAACTCTACAGAAGCTACATACCTAGCTTCTTTGGGTACATCTGGCTGGTTCTTTAAAGGGACATTCACATTACCAGCTAAGCTAATGAGCTGCTGAAACACACCACCTTTTGCAGACTTCTCGCTAATACCAGGGCGTGCAGTATCCATCCGAGAGTTGCTACTCTGTTGAAAGGTCAGAAGATTTTGTCCCAATGTTGAAGTAAAATACTTTTCAATTTCCCTCAATTCTGAACGGGATAAAAGAATTGAATTGCCACTAACAGCCCCGACTTCTACGAGCCTGCAAACTTCAGTATTGGACTTGTTGGCAGGAATCCTCTCCCTCGAATTAACAACAATCCTCTTAGCAGCATTAATTAGCGATAGAGATAGCGTCATTTAGCACCTCCGATTGTTTCAAAAACAATATCACTAATAATAACATTACCGTCATAAGGTAATACGACTTCTCTTTCTTCCTTAATTTGGACGATACTCTTCAAACCGACTTTTTGCGCACTAATGTAACCATCGACCAGTAAAAGCCAGTCCTCCAGTTCTATATCGAGATCAAACAGTGTATAGCTTTGCGCAGCAGATAGAGGGAGAATGTTAGGGTTGGATTTTATTGCCTCAAACATTAACTCTAGCGCTTCATCTACCTCGTTTAGTTCAAACTCTTCTTCATCTTCACGGACATCCGTAACTTCGATACTGTCTAAATCTGAAGCTTTACCTTTTTTCCTCTCACAGCTAGCAAGAGCCCTTACAGCCAGAACAATTAAGTCATCAGCTTGAATGTCACTGTTAGTATTTCCGTAGGCTCGTACTTCTGTTTCCGAAACCTGAGACAAGCAGTCAGGCAAACATTCAATGGAATCTATAGATGGCGAAAAGGTTTTGTCATCTTGGAACTTAGCTGCAAAAACATCAATAATGCGATTAAGCTTGGAAGATTTCTTATCTCGCTGAAGCTTTGCCAACATATCGACCATTTTTTTGTTTGATACATTTAAGTCCTTCAATGCTATATCGATTTTAGATTTAAGTAGCTTCAAAAGAATTCGCTCAAGGTGAATGTCAGTTTGTACCCACTCCCTTAGCTTTTTCACACTTAAATGCTCGAAGATACTATTGATTCTACCGATCTCACGTTTGCATCGACCGATTTGACGAATTTTGTCATCAACATCAGTGACCATGCTGAATTCATCAGCAACGATCCTATGAAAAGAAGATACGGTCTCAACTAAGGCGTCATTTATCTCGACTGTTATCTCTCGAATTTCATCTAAGTAGTGTTGTTTTTTATCGTCATTAAAGTCCTTAACTCGTCGGTAACTGTCAACGGCATAATCCAAGTTTTCAATCTGATTAGAAAACTCACCATGACGTTCTCTGAATCTATAACGACTAGTTACCCTATCCAGTAAACGTTTAACAGAAGAATGAACTTGGACTCCATGCTCATCATCTAAGTGATATGCCAACTGATGTTTTGTAAGTGCTGCAATTGCAGCTTTATTGCTTTCACTATGATGAAGTACTCCAGCTTGCTCATAGCAAGCCTCGTCTACTACCTCAGTATGAGTGCTTAAAGCTCGCACAGCTTCTTTTGACTCCACTTGTCGAGACATCTAAATCAACCCCATTTGAGTATCTAATTCATTTCCACCATCAGCTTCACTTTCCAGCATCCCTTCATTAGTAGCGATAAACTCCAAAGTCTCATAAAGCAATGACCATTTCGCTGTAGCGATAAAGAGAGAACCAGTTGATGATGGAGATACAAAGTATCCTTCTTGGACAAGATAATCTAAGATAGACCTCAGCTTCGTTTTACTCTCTTTGCTTTTATGGGCTCTTTTAAGCTTGTGTGCAATATGATCAAGCTGATTTTGAAGTGAGTTACTTTCCTCTATTGCTGCGAGTAACTCTGACTCCGAAAGCTTGCCACCAGCCATGATAGGTCTGGAGTCTGAATCAATATTTCGGGCTAGTTTGAGCCAAGCGATTATTCCTTCCATCGTCTGCGAAAAAACTTCAAAGTCTTTGAGAACTTCGTTTTTCTTTCGAGTGTTATCGATGTTCTCGTATCCACAGTAAAAACCTAGGCCGTCTTGTGTTTCGACTGTTGTCATGCTTATTCGAGACAAGTATTGGTTCATGTCACTTCGATTTCTGGTATCGGATAAGTATGTGTACTCAATAGGAGATGCATATTCACATATCACCTTTTTACTCATGAGCATTCGGAAAACCGATTCAAACTTATTCATTCAACCACCTCCGTAGACTGATTTTGTTTCGACTCAGAAAGCAATGGATTGACTCTGCTTCTACGTCCACCAATAAATGATTTGACACCTACATTCTTCACGATGTGATTTTTAGTGGCGAAGTACTTGTAAGTAGCTGGATGCAGATCTGGCTGAGCTGTGAACAAGCAAATACCTTTTTGAGCCATCATGTCGAATAAAATAGCCAGGTTAGAAATAGAAATTTTCCCTAATTCGTCGAGCGGCCAGTGAATGGCAACGTCTTCATCCTGACACAAGAATCGAGTCATCCCACAGAAAACAACGATAATAGCTAGTTTGGAAATCCCTTCGGAGCCGACCTTTTCTAAATCTTCATCATTCCGAACCACTGCTGGGCGTCCATTCTCAACAATCGTTATCTCCATCTCGACCAAAGACTCTAGGTTTTTAGATATCTGAGCCTCTTTAAATGAAGCCAACAGTTGCTTGAAGGAAGCAAGAAACGCTTTGGAAGGTAGACCTCTTGAGGTTGCACCTGACCATCTATCCAATTCGACACTAAATAGATTAAGGTCTTTCCAAAGATCAAAAGTATGTATCTTGCTTGATAGTTTGATGTGTATGCTGTCGATAGCAGGGAAAGGATTGCCCGTTTCAATCGACTTGTCCAAAGTGCTCGAAACTGAATCTACTTTACTATTCACCTGTTTAAGGGTTTGGTGATAGTTAGAAATCTGAGTCGATATTGAACGAAGTGTCTCAATTTTAACATCCCTAACATCTGGAATCACGTTAAGGACAAGCTCTTCAAGATCTCCCAAGCAAGCAAGGGAAAATTGAGGACTATCGTAGTTGATAGCATAGTCATAATTTTCTGAAAGCTTCGTCATGGTGGCAGAGCGCATCTGTTCCCACATCATCTTTATTTCATTGTTGTCGTCCAACCCTAAGATTGTGTTACTTACGTCTTTTACTTTACTAACGATTTCTTTCTTAAGAGTGTTAATCGCAGTGATTTTATCCGTCACTAGACTCACTGCGTGCTCAACAGAATGAAATTCCGAATCTACAGAGACATCCTCTACGTTAACTAAATCCGATTCATCGACCGCTTTTTCTAGACTGTTAGTACAAGTAGTAAGCTGCGCTATGGCCTCCTTGACTGTAATGAGATCGTCTTCATCTAATTTGATTGAAGACGATATTTCATCAATTCTTTTGTTTACCGACTTCTCATAGTCGTCTCTCTTCGCTTCACCTCCCTTGATCTGTCGATCTAAAACCAAAATTTCAGAATTGTAGCTATCAATATATTTCCATTCTGATTCTAGCCAAGTGTCATAGTCGTGAATTAAAGCTTGAAATGTTTTTATTTCCTCACATTGGCGTTCGAGAAATTCCCACTTCGACTTGGCTCTTTCGATACTGACTGGATCTACTCCTTTACTCATCAAGGCTTGGTTGAACGCTAACTTGTAGTCACTAACTCTGTCTGAAGTTATGTTTTCTTTATTTTTGATCAGCTCATCAATAGCATTTTTTTTCGCGTCCTCTTCTGACAAGCGATAATCGAAGTTAGCTTTCACCTGAACACGCTCTTGTTGATGGCGCTGTTCTTCGTTTTCAAGTTTTTCTTTCAGCTCAGACTTGATGGTAAAAAGTTCAGACTCTAGTACGCTTTTCTGTTTCTTAACTTCAGATGTACGACTTTCAGCATCACTTTCAAACTGGACTGTTTTTTGATCTTTCAGGAGATTGAGCTTGCTCAGTTCTTCCTCAAAGACTTTTGTTCTTTGACTTTGAATTTTTATTTCTTTGTGAAGCTTATCTACTTCTTGCTCATCACTTTTGGCCCTGCTCTTCGCTTTACCTTGCCGAACTTCTACTTCTGACTCCTTGATTTTTAGAGTCTCTAATCGCTCTGAAAGCTTCTCTTCACTCAGACAAAAATCAGGAAGTGCGATTGAATCCAGATCCAAATAAAGACCAAAAATCGACTCCGTAGCTTCTGGGTCGAAAAATGGTTTCAAGTTTTTCGCATTTAACAAACTAGGAGTGATTACTTTGCCTATATTGCCGCGCCAATCAGGCACTTTTTGATCTAGGTACTCGTTGAGCGATCCTTTTGCTGGCAATAATGCACGACTAACAGAAACAATTTCATCTGAAATTTCTTTTAATTCGCTAGTACATGTATGGTAAGTAGAAAGACTGTTCTCATGATTTTTCTCTGCCTGACGTAGTTGCTCATTCAAATGAATTACTGCATTGTGGGAAGCGTTAAGTTGTTCACGCTTACTCTCAAGATCACTTTCCAGACTACGTAGTTCGCCTTTTTGTTCTGGTGTGAACTCTAAAGACTGCCCTTCTAGAATTGCAAGTCGGAATTGTTCTTGTCTTATCTTGTCAGACTGTTCATCAAACTCATCTTGCAACTTTTTCTTTTGAAGGTTGAGGTCACTCTGCATCGCCTCTAAACGGTCGTTTTTTTGCTCGAATATCTCTTCCTTAGTGTTAAGTATGTTATTGATCTCTTTTTGCTTACTGGAGCGGAAATTAGCACATTCGAGTTCCAATTTTTGTACCTGACTGTTAAACGTACTTTCTTCGGTTTCTACATCTTCCAGTAAGTTGTCATAATGTTTCCTTGCAGATTCTGCTTCCTTCAGCAAGTCACTCAAGCTATTGTAAAGCGTGATTTTTTCTAAAATATCATCCTCGTTCTCGTACTTGTCACGCTTATTGTAAATAGCATCAACTACTTTGGATTTCCTTTCAAACTCAGTCCGATGAATGCTTAACTCAGTATCAAGCTTTTGAAGTCTATCTTTCCTCTCACTGACTAGGGAGCCGTGCAACTCCTTCTGCAAACGAATTTTGTCAGACAACTGAGTGTCATTTAGTGCCAGTTGACGCAGATAAGAAGCGATTTGAGCTCGATAGGAGTTTAGTTGCTTGATGTACTCATCAAGGCTGTCTTTACTTGCAACTGCTTCATCGAACTTGCTCTTTTTAGTGTCTAGTTGAACAAACACATCTAGGCTATTTGCTAGGTTGATATACTCTTTCTTATATGGAACATCGTCCATCGATGTATTGTTCAAGAAACAGTCCACAATCATCGTCTTAAAACGGCTCAACATCTTCTTGTGACGCATCATTGTCGCCGTCAAAATGTCGATATGATTCATGTTATGGCTCGCAGAACACAACGAGTACTCATGGGCGATTGCTACTAAGTTTTTACCCGCACTGCGTCTTTGGGCCAAACGCTTTTTATTGTTTAGAATTACTGAACGGTAATCGACACTAGTTTCAATTTGCGAACTTACTGACATTGACTGAGACACAAGGTTTTTAAGCCATGTTCGAGTTTCACTTCCTTGCTTAATTAGCTCGTCGTACAAATGCTGAGAAAACAATTGTTCAGCGGTTCCTGTCAAAAACCTATAAGCGACACTGGAGCCATTTCGATACATTACAGAACACTTTCTCTCACCAAGCTTTTCATATTCGAACACGATGACAGATTTTGGGGTGGGCAAGTAGTAATCAACAAAGGAAACTTTATCCGCTTGTCTATCTACCAGCTTACTCGGATCGGCTCCATAGAACGCTGGAAGTAAGCTTAACAAAGTGGATTTACCAGCTCCGTTATCACCCGTATTGTTGCTATGCCCGATAGCCTTGACCTTGAATAGTTTCCCAGGGATAAAGGAGTGGAAAAGTACGATCCCTAGTAGTTTTGAGCTTTTTGTTTCAGATTTATTCATTTCTTTCATCACAGCGCGGTAGAGATATTCTCAACCCCTCGGTTAGTGAATGTTCTACAACAAACTTACTGACTCGGCTGCCACTAAGTAAGTCCATTATTTGTGCTTCCAACTTCCACCAGAGTTAAGAGGCTGCGTTTAAGATAGAAATGCCTCAACACCCAAAAGAGCCAAGTGTGTCGTGTCTACTAGCGGTCAAAGAATCAACTAGTGCCATATTACACTGGAATCAAATGATTCGTTAGAGTAAATTAGTACAGTTCATTTTGATAAGGGTAATCATTGTGCGTTGTGTCGAATCTCCACAAACCAAACGACTAAGGCTGATTGATTTCTATCTCTGCTTCTTTGGGAAAGTGAATCGCTCCGACCTTATTCAGCACGGTGATATTGCCGTTGCAACAGCAAGCCGCTCTTTTAATGCTTACAAAGAACGTTTTCCCAACAACACGGTTTTCAACGAAAGCCTGCGAGCATACATGAGGTCAGCATCGTTTAGCCCAGCTTTTGAGCATGACCCAGAAGCAGCTCTGAGGTTAATAGCATGGGGTCAGGAGCTTAACTCCATTCCAGTAACAACTTATGGTGTAAGCAGCTTTGCGACAGTGTTGGATTCACTATCTATTGATATCGTCTCTCAAGTCACAAGGTCGATTCTGAATAAACACTGTATTTCTGTCCTGTATAGTTCCTCAACTAGCACCGAGACTAGAACCCTGACGCCTCATTCTCTATTCAAAGGACTTGGGGCTTGGCACATCCGTGCTTGGGACAGCAAAAGACGTAAATTCCTGTGCTTTAGAGTCAGTCGAATTCTTAAGGCTCAGCAAACTGACAGCTCATACGACAAGACTATAAAGGACGATACTCTTTGGAACCGTGACGTTGTCCTAAGTGTTGCACCGCACTCTAAGCATGAAAATAGAAATGACTTAGCTATTGATCTAGGTATGGAGGGGCAATACGTGCGAAACATTACAACCAATGAAGCGTTAGCTGGTTACGTGCTCAATGACCTCCACGTAGACTGTACGCCTAATGCTTCGTTGCCGCCGCATGCCTTCAACTTGCAGTTGATGAATAGACACGAGCTAGAGCATGTTGACTCTATTCGAGCCCTAGTACCTGGATTTAAATCAGGAAACCGATGACCATCACTAAACAACCAAATTAGCGTATAGACAGCTATACATATTTGTTTTGTATATTCTTAACGAGTAGGACAATGAGCTTGAAAGCTACCTCAGATACTGGCTGGGTTAAGCCGATTAATCAGATTACTGGCCTCGACCATTTAGGAGTGCAAGCTCCATGCATCGAAGTCTACGGTAAACTTCTTCCTGGGATAACTAATGTTACCGATAGAGCTCGGTACTATTCGTTCTACGCATGGGTGTTTTATGCCTTCGAAAGGAAAAAGTGGTTAGATAGTGACACTTTTTTAAAAATGTTCCGAAGAGCAGACTGTCTATTCACACTTGCTGCTATGGCACATGAAACAAGTGATAACAGTACAGTTAATCACTCTGGAGCTCTTGTAGGCAAGGATACATTTCAGAAACACTTCGAAGAGATCACCTCAGGGAAAAAATTCAAGCTATCGCAATTTAGCCATACTAATCCTGATTCCTCTCGATACTTTAAGAACTCCTTTGGCGGCCTAGGACAGTATTACTTTGGCACACTTTGCAACCTAAAAATACTAGCGGGCGAGTCTCCTAAAAACGGGAAGCTCATTGAAGAAGTAGGACTAAAACTAGCCAAAGCATTTGACCAAAACGTCAACTCATCACTTTTTTTGGAAACTATTGAAAATGATGAGTTTACCTACGAAACTCTGACTCATTTAAAGTCATTCTGCCCATGTAATCTATCATGCGACAGTGAAGAACGAACTCTTTTAATTAGCCTATTCACCAAAGGTTTCGCGTCACTTTATCAAACAGAGTACGAAACTGACTTTCAAGCTCTCAACCGCGTTGAATCAATGGCTTACATCCTTGCTCTCACCGAGCATATTACTAAAACAGACACATCTCAAAGTTTTGATGTGGCGGTCTTCCGAAAACTTGCTTATACAAATGCTCTTCAATACTCAGGTAAATACGAGCACCTTTGGAACATTGAATCTAGCTGGCAAGATTACGCTAGAAATGAGATAGCCTCTATTGCCATGCAGGGAATATTTTACTGTGTTCTAAAAGCAACTGAATCTCGCAGACCAAACTTCAAAGACACTCGGTCAATAGCTTTGTGGTACTGGCAAGAAGGGCCTGGTAGCAAGGTAACATCAAATTATCATCACCAACAATTCGATCAAACCTTGTCTCAACTTTCTGTTCAGTTACCTAACTATGAGCGATGGGATGAAAACAACCATGAAGTGACTCTTGCCCACAGAGTGGAGAAACTTACAAAGAATGGCAGTAACGATTTAGAATCCATAACTAAAAATTGCTTAATGATCTTGGCAGCACTGGTTTCCCGCACTCAGAATAAGTCGGGGTATAACAGTGTAGAGCTCCAGAAGAGCTTTTTAGATAGATACCCACTCAATCTGCTAGCTATCTGTGAAACTTTAAATACCCAATTGAATAAACAATCTACTCTGTCAGCGTTGATACAATTAACTCACCATGGCTTACTTGAGAACCACTTTCTTGTTGCTATGAGAAAGCTAAGAAACCAACAACAGATGACCTTCCGTTTCCTACCCAGTGAATTTGGTATCGAAATAATAAAGCCACCCCCAGCAGTTTTTACGTCACCAAGGTTTAAGCAAGTTATTCAAATTATGGCAGATCTTGGCATGGTTCGTATAACAGAGAACTCTTTTCTAGTAGAACCTGCGGGCTATGACATTCTGAAGGTGAGCTCATGAGCAGCCCTATTTCACTCATAGAAGAGCTGAAGAAAGGTGGTTATGATTCATGCCTAATGACAAGCTACTCTATTAACTTTGCATTTTATGAAGAGTACCTTCTTCGAAAAATGCAAATTGCTGGTGTGACAAATCATTTACTGTTCGTTGATAATCGCATGTTAAAAGCGGCTATCCAGAATTTTCCACCTAAGTTTGCTGGCTACGCATACGGCATTGCACCTATGAAATGTAACCAAGCATTTCACCCCAAAGTGTATATGCTCCTTGGTAAAAAGAAAGGCTTGCTTGTAGTTGGAAGCCACAACATGACTCTATCTGGTTTCGGCAGCAACTTAGAAGTTACAAATGTAATTAGGTTCGATGAGAAATCTAACGAAGAAGATCTTTCTATTTTTAAAGATGCTTTTCATGCGTTTGAGGTATGGCTCAATGATTATGGGCAAAGCTCGCCTCAGATAGTTAGAGAGATGTTGGGTAAAGCCAAGGCTTTAGCTCCATGGATTAAAAAGAAGCCGAAGCTACCTAGTAGCAATAGCTTCCTATTTTCGTCCTATTCCAATAAAGAATGTCTTTGGAGAAGTCTCCAAACACACCTACCAAAAACAGTTGACAAAACATACGGCGTTTCAGCGTTCTTTGACAACTCGGGACAATTCGTTTCTTCTCTTTCTGAGTTATCTGTAGCTAAACCCATTATTGCAATACAGCCTAAAAGCGTTTGCCTGAGTACCACAATACTTCATAGCGGCACCGTAAAATTTGTGGATATAAAATCTATCCAACCTGATGGTATGTCAAAGTTCACGACATACGCTCATGCAAAAGCTTTAGTATTTCTCGCCAATCAAGAAACATTCTTCATATCTGGTAGTGCTAATTTCAGTAGCAATGCATGGCTTAAAACTGGCAGTAATACTAACGCTGAGGCAATGCTTCTCCTCCGAAATGGAGATGCAAAAGAGGCAATAGTCTCGACTAACTTTTTGCATATGGAAGCGTCAGAAGAAGTACTGGAAGTAAATAGTAAAGAGCTTAGCGAAGGCTCTACAGACACTACACATATAGAGTTGGTGTTTGTTGAACTACAACTTAAACAGTCTCTAGAAATCGAGCTTATGGATAGCCAAAGAGGTTGTCAGCCGTTTTACAAGGATGAGTTTGGCGATTATTACCAAATTGAACATACTCTGGAAAATCAGGTCATTATTATATCTGAGCAGTTGTTAGACTGCGGGAGACTGATCTATCTACTCCGTAATGAAGAGTTAATCGCTACTGTCGTCACACATAACGTCCCCTCGCTAGAAAAACTATGCGAGTCTTCTGAAGAACGCCAGTTAAGACAGGCTGTTTCATCATTAAGCACTGATTACCCTCAATTTGATCTTCTATTTAACTGCATTGAGAAGCTAACACCTCAATTACGCCGTCCTGTTGGTGCATCTGAAAAATATATACCACAAACTCATGATGATACGGATGAGAGAGATTCGCTCATTGTTAGTATTGTTCAAGAAAACGACGCCAGCACCAAGTCAGGAAGGCGTACCATATCGTCGGATGGATTAAACCTAATCTTAGATATGTTTCTTCACACCATACCTTCTATCCAGACAGGCAGCAATTCTCTATATAGAGAAGATCATTTAGGACGCAATGAGGAAGAACTTGTGGGAACTGATGATGAAGATACCGCTGAAAGCCCAAGTATTTCTCCTGAGCAAGTGGAATATGTACATAAAAAGCTCACGAAAATACTTAATAAGCTTGAAAAAGTATATGTTTCGAACTCGGATAATGAAGCCAATAAATTGAGTTTTCTACTAATGGCCTTCGTTGTGATTCATAACCTTAGCCGTCACGAATTTATTGTCGGTTCACATGAAATCAAAGTACAGCCGACTCTAGACAATGCCACCAAAGCAAAACCAATAGTTGATGAGAAGCACCTTAAAAAACTTAGAGAAATCTCTTTTGTCCGTTTCTTTAATGAAAAAGAATCTCCAATTCAGATCCTCAATGACAGTGAAAATATCTACAACAGCAACGAATACACCCAGTTGTTAGCATACGTCTCGTGGTTGCTTTTTAAGTTGGGCATAAGCTATAGCGATGCTCCACGGCTATCAAAAAGCGTAAAAGAATGTGAAATCATTCACCGAGCAAACGCTCAAATGTTATTCCTGATGCAAAGGTTAGATGGTGATGAAAAGGCTTTTAAAACTGCGGAAAGCTTACTTGAAGAGGATTCTCCAAATGCTCTAGAGTGGTTATACAGATCGATATCTGAAACTGAGCTCTTACTTTATGAAGACAGGCCCCTTTATCCTGGATATCAATTAGTTAAATCGAAATGCGGTGGCTTTAACGGATTCTGTTTCGTTGACAAGAAAAGAAATAACAGCCCATCAGTACAACTTGCCACTGTAGGTTCAAGCTTAATATTTAGCCGAAAATCATTAGATATTGCATTTTAACAAGAAAATCATAGAGTTATAACCAAACCTAATAAAACTATTACTCGCTAAATAATCATTCGTAAACGTTCAGTTCGTAAAACGCGGTTCGCAAAGTACGGTTCGGGTTTTACGAACTGAACAATCACTCTAAACGAGAGAATTCTATTAAAGAGAGAGTTTCCAACTTAGTTAACCAAACCTACGGGCTTCATTTGCCATTAAGCGGTGGAGTTTCCAACTTGGTTATTTTTAAAGAGTATTCCAGATCGTTGATTTAGATGGCTGGCAAGTTTCCATCTTAGTTATCTGTGATCACTATGCCACAAGTGATACTCAAAAGCGAACCTTAATCGGTTCGCTTTTTTATTTTAAGGACTAATGGGCCAATTCTAAGAGCTCCAACACCAAACCACCAAATGGCAATGGGCTTGCCGCAACGTCCCGTAAAGCGGCACTTTTCTATTTTGATATTGTCACATTCTGTTGACCGAATGTTATAGTAGCGACTCAAATTAAGTATGAAGGACAACATAAAATGGATAAGTTTCTAAAGCTTCTGGCGACCAAACCTAATGACGTCATGTTTGAGCAGACGATGCAGGTGATCGACGAACATTTTGACTTCAGCCCAGTCAGCTTTGTAAACGGAGAAACAGAAAATCAGGCAGGACAAAACAATGGTTCTTGTAAGATTTTTGCTTTTGCGCAGATACAAGGGTTAGACGAGCCATCAACACTGGCTTGCTTCGGCCAGTTCTATCGTGATGACGTGTTAAAGAATCCAGATGGCAGCGACCATGCCAATATTCGCAATTTTATCCAGCATGGCTGGGCTGGCATTCGCTTTGATGGTGTGGCGTTAACAGCGAAGTAAGGTTAAGTGGTGATGGATTTGGTCTGCAATATAGATACTGCAGACCAACAATTTCCGCCACTTTTATTTCATAATTGGATAAGTGAAGAATAATAGGTGAGCCAAATTAAATAAGAAGTGGAATAACACTGTAACCCAAAGTCGTGAACTGTAATGATAAATCAAGCCATAGCCCACACCAGCTAACGTTGCAAAAGAGACCAGTAGTAAACCACCATTAAAGTGCGCTATACCAAATAACAAACTCGCCGCAGCTACGCCCACAATCCAACCAAATCGTTTACTTAGTGATTGCTGTACAAAACCACGAAAGAAGGCTTCTTCTGCTGTACAGGTAAGCAGTAAGTTATTTAACGAAAATAACCACCACCAATAAGGGATTGTGAACTCTGGCTGCAACGCACCTAGTTGCCATGCAATGGGTAACAAGCCAAATAACGGGATTGCGGTAAATAAAACAGCTTTGTAATTAAACGTAGCCTTACTTCCTAAAATAGCCGGATAAGCCAACAACAAACCGAAAAAGATGAACGGCTTGTCAAGGTTTAAGTACATAGTAAACGGGATGCTTTGAGGGCCTGCGATAACAGAATCAAGCACTTTGGCATTGCCGAAGCCTGGCACTAAATGCAAGAAAAGAATCACGCACCAGAGCAGAATAAATAGGTAACTTCCTAATTGCCATTTACGTTCTAGGCTCGGAGTTTTATAAGCGATCGCAAGGCCAGCAAGCAGTGTAATAAAGCCGATTATGTTAAGCCTGTTCTCTATCAAGCCGCCAATCAAACTGATAATAACAAGAGCGATACTAAGTCTAGTTTTATCAATAAAAGCAAATATAATGGCCAAAGAGAGTGGTAGCCAAATCCACATCGAGGTATCTAAAATCATCGAAAGCCTTTAGAAAAATTGCAACACCGAAGTACTTCTTTAAGACAACGTGCAGTTAGGTTCGACACATTAGTAATGTTTAGATTGCCTAAACAGTAAAGCGCCCTGCAAACCAAGGCGCTTTAATTAACATATTCAGTACAGCTAAAGATGGAGTAGCAATAAACTGCAAATACGCTTCTCAGCTCGTACTGCTTGTTTTAGTTCTATTGCTTTACCGCGGCAATTGCAGCATCGTAATTTGGTTCATTGGTGACCTCTGAAACCAACTCACTGTGAATCACTACACCTTCTTTATTCACACACACGATTGCACGAGCTGTCAAACCTCGTAAAGCACCTTCTGGAATTGCCACTCCATAGGTTTCTGCAAAATCTGCGCTACGGAAGGTCGATGCGTGCTGAACATTCTCAATACCTTCAGTTTCACAGAATCGACCAGCGGCAAAAGGTAAATCAGCTGAGATACAGAGCACTTGTGTATCTTCTAGCTGGGCAGCTTCTTCATTGAAACGTCTTACACTGTTTGCACACACAGGCGTGTCAATACTTGGGAAGATATTAAGAATCACATTTTTACCTGAAAGGCTTGATAACGTTAGGTCCGATAGATCAGATGCAGCAAGTGAAAACTCAGGTGCAGAATCACCAGCTACAGGAATCGAACCTGCAATACTTACAGGGTTACCTTGGAAAGTTACTTGTGCCATATTTATACCTTTACTCTCTGTTATGTGAATACATAGATATAACATCTCATTAGCATAACTTGTTCAAGATCAATTTCTCAGATCAGACCTGACACTTCTATACAGACATGATGCTCTTGATATGTGCAAAGCTGCATTTATTAACCAACATACTAGTTCTCGCCTAACATATTTCATGTAAGCCTGTACTGAAGTTGCTGATACAAAAATGGACAGAACTCGTTTTGGAATACCTAACATTCGCAACTTATGTATTCTCTTTTATTAAGCTTATTTACCATTCTCAGAGGAGCTACGTTTCCCTTCGACCTATTTGTTAACTGGTAGCTATCCGTTTACTAGATTTCCCTACGAGTTTGATGTCTGGATGCTTATGAGAAACAATTTCTACACACTCATCGGAGGTTGCAATTAAGTGAGACCATTCATCTTCATAACCAGAAATGAACGTTATTGGACTTTCTTTACTCCATAGATGTCCCTTAATAAGAGCACAGTTTGGGAATCTCTCCCCTACCGCCCAAAGTTCGAGTAAACCACCTTCATCTAGTAGGCGAAATCCACTTACCGACTCAAACATGACATCGTATAAACTCTCAGTTTCTTCATGCAAGACGCTTACTATCAATGCGTAATCTTTATGCCGCTCACTTCCTTCAAGCTCGTAACCACTACCATCCGGATACGTCACTGAAAAATGCCTTCCATTCCATGATAAATCAACGATATATATCGTCCCTTCACTAAATGGAGTGTCCCAATCTTTAACTTCCATATGTCTTATCCTATTCACTGACTCAAGCGACCTAGTGATTATTAGCTGATTTTTCGTCAATTTCTTCGTTCAATATTGCAGCCTTTTTATATCGATTCAATTAGCAACCAATAGTTCGCTTTTAATTAGAGGCACCAAACAGCGCCTCTGAACTCAATAAGAGAATCCAAATTAAACGAGATCAGCGAAAGTTGAACAGCTCTGAGTGAAAGTTTTTTGTGTTGAATTTGATTGCTTTTAGCTGACCAAGCAACGCCTTCCTAAATCCAGCAGGACCGCAGAACCAAATGCTTCGCTGCACAATATCAGGATGTTTTTGGCGTATCTGCTCAATAGACAAAAAAGGGTTCAGCCGATTATCAATTACATGAAACTCAACATTTGCTTTTCTGGCTGCACTTTCCATCTCTATTATCAGAGAAGGCGATGGGCTCTCAGTGCAGTAATAGAAAACAACTCCACCTTTATTTAGTCGTTGAGCGAGCTCATCTAAACGGGCTTTAAACGCCGCACAACCAATCCCTCCTGCAATCCATACTTGCTTATTACTATCGTCAAAATCGAACTTGCCATACGGACCTTCAACTTCGACCTGTTGACCTATTTGAACTTGTTTATGGATGCTGCCAGTAAAGTCGCCAAGAGCCTTAATTAAAAAGCTTACACTGTGCTGTTTACTATCTACGGAAGAGATTGTGAACGGGTGAGGCTCTTCATTGCCAATCTTAATAAACGCAAACTGACCAGCCAAATGACCTCTCCAACTTGGCAGATGGACTGAAAGTCGTGTCGTGTGGTTCTCTTTGCTATAAACCACTTCACTGATAGCGCCAGCATGTTTGTTTTTTCTACCAATCCTCCCGCTAACACTCAAAATGGCCGCCACAACTCCCGCCAGAACAACGACTACAGTGATCGGTGTGATAAAGTTATCCCAGTATGAGTGCTTGAGAAGAATCAGCGAGTGATAACCGATAACGATAAAGGCGATCGCCATCAGTTTATGAGTCCATCTAAAAACCTTATAGCGAACAGGAGCAAATAACGCCATTAACGTTAAGCCGACAAATAGGTACAACGTCCACTCGCCCATTGTTTCGGCACTGCCACGCAAAGGACGAATTAAAGCATAAAAAGAGTCAGGGTCGATGGAAGAAGCGCCACGCTGAGGACGCTCAAGATAACCTGCACTCACCATTTGCTTTGGTACGATGGCAAGTAGCCAGTGAACAGCGCCTATAATAACAGCATAGATTGCTACCCATTTATGCAGGCGATAAGACTTATCTAAACCTCGGGTAAGATTTTCTATTAGTGGCAATCTCAAGGCGAGCAACATTGCTAGAGTTAATAGAAGTACTGAAACGATACCCGTGATTTGGATTAAGGCGCTTCGCCACTGCATAAAGGTTTCGCTGGCAATCAGTGAAGGCTCCGCTTGAAGCCAAATAAAAATGATAGCCAGGACGAGGGCGAGCACCATTGAATAGAGTTTGTTCATAATAACGCTCCTGTTGAGCTTTAACTCTACTCCTTCCAATGTAACCCTACGTCAAGGAGAGTAAATCAATGTAAATACTCATTCACTCTCTTCCACCAGCCGAGTATTGGTCATCTTAGATAAGAGCTCAGCGATTCGATTTCTCATATCGCGCCTATCTACAATCATATCTAAGGCCCCATGTTCCAAAAGAAACTCGCTTTGTTGAAAGTCTTCTGGCAGTTCTTCACGTACGGTTTGCTCGATGACTCTACGTCCAGCGAAGCCAATCCTTGCTTGGGGTTCGCCAATATTAATATCACCTAGCATTGCGATGCTGGCAGATACACAGCCAAATGTTTGGTCAGTGAGAACTGAAATATAAGGTAATCCAGCCATTGAGAGTTGATTCAAAGCGGCACTGGTTTTGGCCATTTGCATCAATGCCATTAAAGATTCTTGCATTCGTGCACCACCACAAGCTGAAAAACACACTAGGCCACAATTGCTATCTCGCGCGACGTTAACAGCGTGAACAAACCGAGCGCCTACTACCGACCCCATAGAACCAGCCATAAACGAAAACTCGAACGCGCAGGCGATAACAGGTAACCCCATAAGCTGTCCCTTTATTGCAACGAGAGCATCTTTCTCCCCAGTTTCTTTTTGTGCTGAAGCTATGCGGTCGGTGTAATGCTTTTTATCTTTAAAACCCAAGATATCCTCTGGCTGATAGTGACTTGCAATTTCAACCTGTTCCTCGATATCTAAGAAACTAGCGAGGCGCCGACGTGCTGTTATTCGCATATGGTGACTACATTTTGGGCATACCTCCAAACTCACTTCTAACACTTTTTTGTAAAGAATGTGGCCGCATTGAGGGCACTTTCTCCACAAACCTTCTGGTATGTTTGCTTTGCGATTACTAACCAGTTTTTTTCTATGTAATAGCTTTTCAAGCCAATTCATGCGCGTTTATACCTTCGTAATTTAACTGATTTCATCATTGTATAAACTCATAATTAGCAATAAAGTATCGATATTGAGTTACTTAATTCAACATTTTGGGACAATAAGTCATGCTTGAGAGAATTGACCAACAATGGCTAAAGAGCTTTCATTGTGTGTATGAAAACATGAGCTTTAAACGTGCCGCAGAGTTTCTCCAATTGCCAACCTCCAATCTCAGTCGCCATATCAGCTTGCTTGAAGAGCGACTTGATACCCGGCTCTTCGATAGAACGACTAGGAAAATTGCGCCAACAAGTGCAGGGGAGCAGCTATATCTACTCACACAGCCACTGCTAAATAAGCTTAATGATGCACTTGAAGAGGTTACGTATCATTCTCAAGAGGCCGTTGGACAGTTGAGAATACTGATGCCCGATTCCCCTGTGTTGGCTAGTGCCGTGGTAAGTTTCTGCGAAAAACACCCCTCAATATCGCTTAGTTGTGATACCAGCGTCAGCCCCAAGGAGGACTTATTCGACGGATTCGATGTGATTTTAAAATTCCATCGAGGGAATCTTGACGATACCAATTTGGTAGCGAGGGAAATTAAGCGCTGGCCTAGTATTGTAGTCGGTGCTCCGGAACTTCTTGATCGTTACCCAATACCCTTTAAGACCACTGACTTACAACACATTCCTTGCATTAGCAGTCTGACCGCCATCAATGGCGAACCGTGGCTTTTCAAAAAGGACAGCGGTGAACGAATTACCCAAAAAGTTAAGTCTTCTTTTAAGGTCAATAGCGGACATCTCGCTAAAACAGGCGCGCTCTCTGGTATAGGGCTGGCAATTCTCCCCAGAGACACATGCCAAAATGAACTGAGTTCTGGTGCTTTGAAAGTGATAGAAATGGAGCATCAACCTGATGACTTGGTGCTATATGCATTTTACGCGTCAAGAAAGCATGTAGCCAACAAGATACCGTTGTTCATTGAACATATTAAGCACTATGCGCATTTTGACGGTTGAATAATACCGTTTCTCTAGTAATACTCCGTTCCGTAAATTCGCTTTCCTATAAAAGACTCAAACCATGAAAAAACCTGTTTTGCTCTTGAGCCTCATACTTATATCTTTCTTTTCATCTGCCTCAACGCTCGATGAGTCTATAGCATCAATTGAGCAACGAATCTCAGGACGCATCGGTGTCTCCGTTTTCGATTCCAGCAATCAACAGCAATGGCACTATCGAGGCAATGAACGGTTTCCTATGATGAGCACGTTTAAAACTCTGGCATGTGCAAAGATGTTGCATGACGCTGACTCCGGAGAGCTAGACAAGAACACTTTGGCTCCCATAACGTCTGACAAACTTATTCCTTGGTCACCGGTCACAGAGAAAATGGTGGGCAGTTCCATTACCATCAACAAAGCTTGTGAAGCGACGATGGAAACGAGCGACAACACCGCTGCTAACATCGTTCTGCATTCCATCGGCGGACCTCAAGCACTCACTGAGTTTCTGCGTTTGAACCAAGATGACGTGACTCGATTAGACCGCATTGAACCAGAGTTAAATCAGGCAGTATCAGGCGATATACGGGATACAACCACACCAAATGCGATGAATACCACGCTGCATCGTCTTCTATTTAAAGGGGCCCTGAATCAAGATTCGAAAAATCAGTTAATGGCTTGGATGCAGGGGAACACGGTTTCAGATTCATTGCTACGATCGATTCTACCGCAAGGATGGTCTATCGCAGACCGCTCTGGTGCAGGAGCTAATGGTTCACGTGGTTTTACTGGTGTTCTTTGGGCTGACAATCGCAATCCATTGATCATCAGCATTTATCTAACCCAAACCGATCTATCGATGTCTGAACGTAACCAGATCATCAACGAAATTGGTGGGTTGATTTTCCAGACGTATGCTATCAAGTAACGAACTAAGCACAGCGCTAACTTAATAGAATGTGTGCCGCCACTATATAGATTCCTCCACTAAGATAGTGGTCGGCATGTTAACTTATTGAAGAGATCTTACGCAGAAGCTCTAAGTCGGCGCTCTATCTGAAATAACCTTACCATCTTTAATAGTAATAATACGTTTAGTACGCTCTGCTAATGCATTGTCGTGAGTAACGATAATGAGTGTTCTGCCTTCCTCATGAAGTTGATTAAACAATGCTTCAATCTCAGCGCCTGACTTCGAGTCCAATGCGCCTGTGGGTTCATCAGCTAGGATAATTTGAGGGTCATTTACCAAGGCTCTAGCAATAGCAACTCGCTGTTTTTGACCACCGGATAATTGGTTCGGTTTGTGGTCAAGGCGATCACCTAGACCCACCTGTTCTAGCAGTCTTGCCGCACGTTGGCGACGCTCTTTGGCTTTAATTCCGCCGTACACCAGAGGTAACGCTACATTGTCGAGTGCGGTAGCATATTCAAGTAAATTGAAGCTTTGGAACACAAAACCAATCTTCTGGTTTCGAATTGCAGCTAGAGCGTTAGCGGTTAGACTCGCGACATTCTGGCCTGCTAATAAAAAGTCCCCATCGCTAGGTTTATCTAGGCAGCCAAGCATGTTCATTAGGGTAGATTTTCCAGAACCCGAAGGACCAAGAATCGACAGGAATTCACCTTGGTTAATGGTTAGGTCAACACCACCTAATGCACGTACTTCCATTTCACCACTAGCGTAGTATTTGCAAATGTTGGTCAGCTCAACAAGCGGCGTGTATGCCAAACTTTGTTTCGCGTTATTGTTACTCACTTTGTAATGCCTCCAACGGGCTGACTTTTGCCGCTCTATTGGCGGGTAACCAAGCTGATGCGACACCGATAATCATTAGGGTAACGATAACAATCGCGACCACAATCCAAGACAATTCAGGAACAGGCTTTCCAAGCTGTTCATAGAACGCATTACCCTCAAGGCTGATAGTGCTAATTGCAGAAATCAGAGCGTAAGTGACACCTAACCCTAACGCACCACCCAGCATCATAGTCATAAGAGATTGAACTAAATAATGAACACGGATAGCCGTAGGAGTTGCTCCCACGGCCATACGAACGCCAATGTCTCGAGTCGAACGCTTTACCGTCGCATACATAACATTGGCAATCCCAACACCCGCCACCGCAAGAGTGACAAAACCAATAATGCCAAGGAAGCTTTGCAAGCCAATAAGAAACTGCTGCATACTTTTTTGCCGTAGGAACATGTCCTCCACTTGAACTACTTGCTCGTCATGGACGCTTGCTCCGTGTTTACGAGCGATGACTTGGCGAATGATTTGCGCCAACCTTTTACGGTCTACATTGGCTTTAGGTTCGACATTTATGCCGCCAATATCTCCATTGGTGTGAAACCGTTGCCAAGTATCCAGCGGTACAAAGCTCGAATAGTTAATACCATCGCCTTGCTCAACTCGTCCGCTATTCTTAGCTAAAACCCCAACCACCGTAAATTCCTCACTGCCAATTTTCACCTTTTTACCAACAGGATCCGCTTGTAAAGTCACAGTCGTAAACCAGTTATAGTCGTCAGTTGGATTAAACAGATCTGCAGCTAGTGAATAGCCAAGCACAATCACTTTACGCATCTGCTTTTGGTCAAGTGGGTTCAACCATCGTCCTCCCGGTAACGGGGTTAGGTTTGTCATCGAGGCAAAATCTGTCGGAACGGCTATCGGCTGTTGCCATGAACCTCGATCGCCAACCGTGATGCTTTCATCCCATTTAGCAGTAGGAGCGACACTGGCTACTTCAGGTAACGCCTTGATAACTTGGACATCCTCTTTTTTAAGCTTGAGAAACTTACCTTGGTGGAAAGCCCCATGGTCGATACTGGCGATACCTCCAGTTAAGTAGATCAAGTTGCCATTGCCATTTTGCGCCGTTTTTAGAACCCCCTGCCGGATACCCTCACCGACGGCAAGCATGGCTGCAATACAAAGCGTTGCCCACGCCACTGCCAATATGGTTAAGCCCAGACGTAGCTTTTCTGCTGACATTTCCTGAAAGATTTGTCTAATTGGTAACAACATCGCTACGCCCTCGCATTTAAGGCAATAACCGGAGTAAGGCGTGAACCTCGCCTCGCGGGGAAGTAAGAGGCCATCAACGCTAAAATCAGAGTAACCAGTAGCGACCAAGCAATGGAGCCTCCGGTTATCACTGGTGTGCCTAACCACTCGGGAAGAGCGATGGAGTTAAGTAGCATCACAGTTGCAAAGGCGAACGCCAACCCTAACACTGTTCCAACGGTAACAAGAATAAGCCCTTCAAGGATAAACTGATTCAGAATCAATTTTTGCGTTGCTCCCACTGCTAAGCGCACACCAATTTCTCTGGTTCTTTCGGTAACAGACAGGAACATAATATTAGCAACACCAAGCGCACCAACTGCCATGGTCATAGCGCCACTTGCGCCCAAGAATATCTGGATCCCTCTAAAGATCCCCTTAATCATGGAAGCACCCTCGCTAAAGTCAGGCATATCAATAGCGTCTCTATCTGTGGGATCAAAATGAAGCAGTTTCGAGTAAAAGTCAGCAACGCTTTTTCTAAACGAATACGCATCCATGCCCTCAATAGGTTTCATCAACAGCATCCAAGGTTTAACGTTCCATAAATCACGATAAGTAGTTTGAGGAATGTACACAGTGCGACTATCACTGAAAAAGCTGCCGGAATCTTCATCTTTGAGCACGCCAATCACCAGAAAAGGAATGCCGTTCACTTTGACGGTATTACCAATTGAGAGACTTCCCATTTTGGCAATTTGGTTACCCAAAACAGCTACACGAGTGTGATTGGCAATATCACTTGGCGAAATATGGCGTGAGGTAGGCTCGAACTTACTTTGCATCAGAGTGAAATAACTCGAATCAATACCGTTTACACTGCTTGATAGGTTCTGCCCTTTTTCATTGGTAACGCTGGCATCCCACTTGGCGTAAACACTCGACACAGCGTCGACAAAGCCGGTATTTTTGATTCTTTCAACTTGCTCTTGGGAAATAGTGATTTGGCGTCTGGAAGGTAAGCCTTGCCACGCCTTGCTGGTGCTCGAGGGAAATGCCACCTGCACATTATTCATCAAGAAAGAGAGCTGTTGAGTTTGGTGACGATAAAAGCCCTCTCCAAGTGCAATCAACACCACCACGGATATTACGCCCCAAGCAATGGCAATAATCGCGAGTGCACTTTTCATGCGGTGCGCCAACAAGGTTTGCCATGTTTGCTGCATCAGATTGGTCATGAATTAAGAGCTCGAGATATCAATACAATAGTGTCGTCATCCAGCTTTCCTGCTGTTTGTAATAAGCCGATACGCTGTCGCCAATAATTGTACAAATTGTTTTGTAGACTGTTTTTGGCTTCAAACAAACTGTTGTGGGCGTTTATCACTTCCGACACTTCCAGCAATCCAGCATCGTATAGTTTCTCTTTACTGCGCAGAACTTTCTCTCGAGATAGCACCAGTTTGTCTGCCATCAGCACTTGATTCCAATTGATCTCCACTTGAGTAAATTGCTGCACCACTCGTTTATGGATATCGTTTTCTACTTTGCGAAAGTCCTGCTTGGCGCTGAGAATATTAAGTGATGCTTCATCTACTTTGGCACGCGTCGAGCCATTAAGGTCAATAGGGACACTCAGGGTAATACCGGCACTAAACTCTCCATCTTTGCGTTGGTCACCACCGTTGTATCCCACATCTCCCTTTAGTGTTGGGTAATAACCACCTTTAGCTGAATCTCTCGCAAATTCGCTCGCTTTAACATTTTGCGCCGCCACCAGCAGCTCTGGACTACTGTCTTTCGCAAGCTTTAACCATTGTTGTTGTGAGTTCACCAACATGGGAGGCTCTTCAAGTGACTCGGTACGAATTTGATCAACACTTTTCGGTGTTTGGTTGATAAGTTCGGCAAGCGTTGCTCTTTTCACTTCTAAGTCAGCCTGCGCACTCAAAATAACAGCTTGTTCAGATACTTGAGTCGCGCGAATCTCTTCTACGTCCACAGATTTTACTTTACCGGCGCGGTAGCGCTTCTCGATAATCTTCAGCAGCTTGTTACCTTCCTCTAGCTTAGACTTAGCCAGTTGAAGGTCTCCCTGCGCACTTGCTACGTCCAAATATGAAGACAACAGTCTTTGCGCCAACTCGTTGTGTGAGCGAGAAAGCTCTAATTGTGCTTTGATGTAATTCGCATTCGCCAGATCTAAATCTGACCATAAACTGCTATCCCAAATGGTTTGAGACAGTGTTGCTCCGTAGCTATTCGAATTGTCTGTCGATTCGCTCCAATTCGCCGAAGCATTCGCACTTAAGCCGG
Source organism: Vibrio barjaei (assembly GCF_001639065.2). Classification (GTDB taxonomy): domain Bacteria; phylum Pseudomonadota; class Gammaproteobacteria; order Enterobacterales; family Vibrionaceae; genus Vibrio; species Vibrio barjaei. The sequence goes on along the minus strand of NZ_LQXO02000005.1, from coordinate 293,145 downwards.
GTAGTAAGGAACTGCGCCTTGCATCAATCCCCACTTCACCCAGTTGCACTCCAATCTTAGCTTTTTCATAATTCGGGTCGTTTTGTTTTGCCTGTTGCCATGCTTGCTCTATAGAAATCGCATAGCTTGGTAAACTCAAGGTGGTAATTAATACCGCACACCCTAATTTCGACAACGATAACTTAGCCATGAGTGACTCCTGCCATCATGCTGTTATCGATAATCTCTTCATTCAATTCGACCCCATCTAGCACCTCTACATTGATGCCATCCGACAGACCGAGTTTCACCGGTTGTGTATGGAAGCCCTGCTCAGAAGTATCGGGTATCAGTACATTTGGTGTCTCACCATTAAATTGCAGTGCTCGCTCTGGCAGTGTTAAGACATTTTCTGACTTTTTCAGGGTAATTTTGGCTGTCGAAGAGAAGCCTGAACGCAGCACAACCTCTTTGGGGATAGATAGCTCACCCACTTCAACGCCAAATCCATTGTCGAAGCTCTTTGCCGATGAGTTACTTGCTGGTGAATTTAAGTTTTCAGACTGAATAGCAACCTTAGTCAGTACTCCGGTAATTTCCACATCAGGGTACGGTGCGACCGTCAATACGACAGGCATCCCGGCAGACAGTTGAGCCGCATCATGTTCGCTGACACTACCTTTGAAAATTAAGCTCTTCATATCCGCTAACGACATCATTGCGGTGGCTTCTTGGCTGGATTGAGTGGAGATAATTGGTTCACCAACCTCTACTTTGCGATTAAGAACAGTGCCATCAATTGGCGCGTATATGGTTGATGTCAAACGAGCATTGCCGATGGAGGCTTCACCGCTGCGGATAAGCTCAAGGTTTTGACGCTTTTGTAGAACATTGGCTTGTGCTGATTTAACTGTCGAACGAGCGCTTACGTACTCATCGTAGTTCTTAGGAATGATGTCCTGTTCAACTAAACTTTTTAGGTTTGCAAGCTTTTGCTTTGCTGATTCAAGCTCGGCTTCACTGCGCATCAAATCGGTTGAAGCATCTGTTAACGCTTGAGGTGTTGGATTAGGGCGAACCTTAATGAGCGGTTGACCTTGTTTGACTTTCTCACCGACGCTGACATAAATCTCACCTACAATGCCATCAATCTGAGATTTGATGGACACTGAGTGAGCAGGCACGATATTACCTACGGCCACCGCCTGTTTCTCAATGGTTCCCGTTTCCACCGTCAGAGTAGGAAAAGCTAACGGCTGATCCGAAGATTGTAGATAGAAATACGCACCACCGCCGAGTAGCGCCACACACACAGCCGACACAATCCAAGTTTTCGCCATTATTCACACCAATTATTGCTACACGAACTTGTGACCAGCTCATGAATATAAAGTTCTAGGATAATAGCGACTTTAGTGCATGAAATTTGTCATGCTTGGTATGGTTTATGTCATCGGTTATAGCGTGACTCTTGTGATTTCAATCATTCAATCTGCGGCGATGTTGGTAATTAAACTAGTAAAAGAGTCATACTACGGTCAACGTAGAGTTCTCCCGTAGAGAATGCCTTTCAGCGATAGGATCTTTCCACTCTTTGTGACATAGACACCACGCTGATCAGAGACCAAGATACTCTTGTTGTTCCCTCGCTGTTGAATAAACAGATTCTTAACATTGAAAGTCTGCTGTCCATGGGCTTGATCTTGTTCTATTTGATAGAAAAAATAATGATTACCCCATCGCAAAAATACACCAAACAACTGCTTAGTTTGCACAACGTGCCCATCAGCATCGTAGCCAACATAGCGCATTTTGGAGCGGCCATTCTTTAGCTCAAGGGTTAGAACATCTGAACCGATGTTTTCATAGGTAACTGCAAATTGATGGGCTCCTTTAGTCATCACGCCAGAAACGATCCCAAACGCCAAAATGGTAAACACCGTCACCATGATCGGTAGCCAAAACTCATACTTCATCTGGCGTCGCCTCCGTTGCTTCTAACGCTTTTTGTTCCTTTGAACACAGTTTTGATTGAAAATCCGAACGGCTAACCTCTTGCCAACCATTCGAGTCCAGCAACACGACTTGTATATCGAAACACTCGATGCCGATACGATGAACATAGATAGCCTCGACTCCGGGCTTAGCAAGTGAAGAGAAATCCGCCATCACCTGTGAATCAAGAGCCGTATTGTCATGGTATACATCAATACCGTTTATCGCGGTTCTCTCCATAAAGAATCCAAGACGAAAAAACAGTGCTATCAACAATATGCTTACAGCAACCCCAGCGCCAGCGCCAAGTGGCGCAAACTGATGGTTGAACGTCAACAGCTTGACCCGTGAATTATGTTTCGAGGGCGAGGTATCGGATGCTTCGATATAGGAATTCACTGCATCTAATTTGGGTTGGTCTGATTTTACTGTTGAGCGATTTTCATCGATGCTTGCATCGAAACCTACTACTTGAACATCGCCTTGTTCAGGGACAACTAAGCAATACCCTTCTTTTTGAACAGTAATGACCTTACAGCAGGAATCTACTTCTAATAGGGCGTTACGAATGTTTTTAATTGCGACATTAAGGGAGCTGTTTGTTACTACCCTCCCCGGCCAACAATGAGTTAGCAGATAATCACGTCCTAACGTTTGTGACCCATTATTCATCAAGTGCTTTAAAATTAAGCACTCTGATAGCGATAACGTAACAACCTTATCGCTAGATTTTTTCGTCAACTTTCGGTTATCAAGATCAATAACTAAATCGTGTCTTTCATGATAGTTCATAAGGTGAGTAAACTTTGTCAATAAACTCACCTTAGAATAACACGTGAATTTATATTACTTTAAAACTTTAAAACTACAACTGCAATTTAAATCCTAACTCACTGACATTAACACCTGCAAAACCTAATTTAACTGCATTAAGTTCATTGGCTATATCAAGAGCATGCTGTTCATCTTTTGCTAAAACAGCGATAGAATAAATTGGTCTAATCATCGCTTTTTGGTTAGCGGTTGGTTTAGCAATAGCTTGGTTCTTTAAATAAGCTGATGTGATTACACCTTTGGAACTCCAATCGACCACTTTTTGCAAATCAGCACTGATTATTTTATCCGCAAAAAGTTGGTCTTCCGGCTCTTTCCAAGACAGTTCAATGGCATAATTTTTAAATGCAACATCCGTATCTAGCCACTTACTACCAATATCTCTAACTTCTGTTATTTCGGCTAGTTCTTTATATTGAAAAGGAAGGTTTCCAATAACTCTCCTTACTTCCTCTTCACTATCGGCTTCCATAACAAACTTAATTATAGGGAATGCTTTGCCACCGATAAAACTCTCCGAAACAAACATATCGTGTATTAATCCAACATCAATAAGATTTGCAAAGGCTTTCTTCTGATTAGGCATGACGTCAAATACGGCTTGTGCGTCTTGTGTTTTCCAAGCTACCGAGACTCCGTATGCTACCGCGTAACAATTTATAGAAAATAAAAAGCTAAAAATAGCTAAAATGATTCGTGTTAGATGATTCATTTAGACGAACTCTCTATTAGTTTCGAATTACTTCGTAAAGATTGGGATCAGCGACAACATCACCAAGATGATTCTCCGGTAGCTGTTCTCTCATTGCGGATATGGCGGTGATGAAATGTTGCTTGCTTTCCCAATTTGCAACATTCACATACATGTAGGTTGCGTCTTTACTCAATGCTTTGTGCAGTGTGGTATTGATGTATCCTGGTTGCTGTACAAGAATGTCTCTGGCACTTTCCCAATACGCTAACGCTTCTATTTCACTAGCAGCGTCAACGGCAAAAGTGTTAATTAGTACAACAGGTTGTGCAGATAAAAAGGGACTAACGGTAAACAAGCTGAGCGTGATCGCTTTTTTAATAAAACTGTTCATGTGGTTCTCCTTTGATTAGAGTTGCATACACTAAACAGAGTAGGAGCCATCAACAAGACTAAAACGAGCTATTTAATATTAATTAATCGCTCAACTATTCGTCAACGTTAAATAAAATAGTTTTGTTGCCAAAAGGAGATCTGAGTAAAAGTCTCCTCTACACTAATTACCTTTTGCATTGTAGCTATCAACTTTTCCGGTAGCCACTTTCCTTTCGACATCCATCTTCTAGGTTGTTCGCTATTACTACATTTCTTATGAACTCAGCTACAATGAAATCGAAAGGTCGTCACGGAGCGTAGCACTCAAACTGATCACTCGAACAACTATTGATGCGTCATTGATATGAGTCATTGCTATAGCTCCGAATTCACAAACGAAAGAAGCCTGTCGCCTCTTCGTACGCGGAGAGAGACCTACATTAAAGTCAAAGGCAGACGGAAGTTTTACAACTGTGCTTTTGATAAGTACTGAATGTGATTCATTTATAACGTGATATACAAGATGGAACACCCATCTGGTGACATGGATTACCCGAAAAGTGCCAATTAACCTCAACCATTCCAACGGGTTCGCACTACATCTTATAAATGTTGAGTTTTGACGTAACGACCTGATTCGCAGCCTCATTAAAGTTCTTCAAGTAAAATACCTATACAATATTGTCGAACAAAGTCGACGTAGAATAGAAAGGGAAATGAACTATACGTTGAACTGGAAACCTAAAAGCATCTGGAAATAAGTACGTTTGTATATCACCATAACTTTTCTACAGAGCCAGAGAAAATATCATCGTTAAGTGCGAAAATGATTTCGTTTCTGAAGGTAAGACTGGTCACTAAGGTGAAGCTATAAAACCCCTACACTATTGCCCAGAAAATCTTTAGCCACTAACCGCTTAAATACACTAAATATGAGTTGGTTTAAAATAGTAGCTCGAAAAATAGAAAATGCCACGTCTAACAATTACCTAGATGTGGCACCTAAACATTGATTTAACCTAGTCTATATATCCCTCTTCTAAAGGGAGAAATTTGCCTACTAAGGGATAATATTACATTGAATAATTGTAGACATCACACCATCTTCAAATACGTTACAGACATCTAATAGACGGTTTGATAGATTTTCTTCTATCAGTAAATTATTTCGATAACTGCTACCTATAGGACCAATCTCGTCTAACACGTCGCTATCTGCAATAAGTACTCTTCCTCCTGAGCTTGCGAATAATTGTGCAGAAGCTTCAAGACCAAACCTCCAACTATCAACATTGTTCATCACACCTAAAGGGAATCGAATTTTCTTACCAGACAGTTCAGTTAACTCGAGCGAAATATTCTTGCCTGTACCAAATTTTCCTGTTTTCGCTTTTAGATTAAAACGTGTAGTCAGGTTAATAGGCGAGTCCAATACTTTAATATCGAAATTTGTAATAAATTCATCTGAAGGTCCATATATATTAACCGGATACATCATAGGTGATAAGTTAGTGTCAATGATGAGTCTTTTACCATAAATATCAAAACCTAAGCTTTGTGACGTTGATTCAACATAAATACGCTCTGAAATATCATGAACCTTCCCAGTTGTATCATCTAACACTAACAGACCCACTTCAAAATCGCGAACCTGATCTACATTATTCGATTTAATACGTCGCACTCCGTCAACAATATATTCATCAGATATAATTACATTAGAAGATATATCTCCGTTGATAACTTCTATATTATTAGCATTGATAGACTCGACGGATATAAATATGTTTTTATTCAATTCAGGATAAGCGTTACTTATGATTTTTATTTGTGTCCCGTCCTGTACATCAGAATCAAAAATTAACGAACCGAACTTATCTACACGAACCTTTGACGCTGAATCTGTTGATACTAAAGTATCATCAAAATCAAATATTGGAATACTTTCCGCATTAAAGTCGTTCGTAGAAAGCAACGGTAACGATTCAAGAATGTAATTTCCCAACAAGGTTAAAGAAAACTTGACATCTTGACCTTGCGATTGAAAAAAACCAAATTTGTGTTCGGGTTTTAATTGCCTACTATCAGATACTCGTATCACCTGAGAATTAACAGAAGAACTACACACAAAGTCCATAACATTATCAACATTGCCATTAACATTGTTATTTACATAAATACCCCTAGAGCTAATTGATATTTGGTCTATTTCCCCAAACCTAAAACCACAAACCTCCATTCTGGGCAATTCAAAAGGGTATATTCTGTGCGACGTTCCATCACCTAGGTTAATAAATTCTAACCAATACCAATAACCATTTCTGTTCTTAACATCAGAAAATATGAACTTATCTCCATAAACTGATTTGTTTTTTTCAACATCGACATTTTCACTTGTACGTAAACGCTTAAATATAAATTCCCCATGCTCTACAATAATATGTTTACTTTTAATATGACGTCCGATTTCCAGAGTCAGTTCAAAATCATTTATATTTTTATCTAAAACCCTAATTTTATTATCAAAAATCTCAACACCTTCTATTGATGCTGAAAGCTTACCCTTTCCTTTATAAGGATACAGGTCAACCACATTCGTTAATTCAGAATAAATTTTATCGGGCAAAGAGATATTTCGAAAATTGATATCCAACCATTCACTGAACGGATTAACCGTAAGCAAAGAACTATTGGACTGCAATTCGCCACTAGATACTGAAATAGTGTAGGTCGCAGGAGCAAGTGACTCAATACGATCTAAGTAACTAAAATAATTGTAATTTTCTCCGTTAATGGAATAAGTCAAAACCTCTTCATCGACCAGGGACAATGAATTTCCTTCATCAATATTAGTGACCGAAGGAATCCATATATTTCCTTCGACCATATCGGCGTTGTTTTTTATTTTAAGAGCGCCTGTATATTCTTTGTTTTTAGCTACATCTATAACTTTCAGAAACTCCCTATCATTAAATTTAATGATCATGCTATAAGTTCCAGCTTTGGGAAATGATACTGAAGTTTGATGCCCTAAAGGGCGATTTTTTGACTTTGAAGTATCTGAATTGACCACCTCAATATATGCATTATTCAATTCAGTTATTTTTATATCCACAACTCCCTCAATATCAGAAAAAACCACTGAACTAACTGACAAGTCATATAAATAGCCTTTATAGAAAAACTCTTGAACAAGAGATTTCCTACTAAAGAAAAAATCAACCGTTTTCTCTGTAGAAATTCCTAGCTCTATCACCGAACCTTCTATATTCTCTAATAGAATTGACCCTGGCTTCTTTGCTACAAGCATATTTTCATTAATTACATCAACTATTCCCTCATCTCCACTATTAAGTTTCAGTGAGTATCCGTCTTCAATTCTAATTACTTCATCGACTTCTGCGTCAACAAAATAAACCGTACCTTTATTAGCATCATAATCCATACCATCACTAATATAATCTCCATCACTCCTACAGCCCCAAAAAAAAACAAGAATTATAGATAAAGAACCAAATTTAAAAAGGTTAAATAGATTATATTTATTCAGATTCATGGTTTAACCTTTCCTTTAGCATTTTAGACCGTGTTATTTCCATTCCACCTTTTTTCTTGAATTCATACTCCATAACTAAATCGGTAATATTAGGGTCATATGTACTAAACGTACAATGGATATTTTTCCCTTTTACTAGGTTGTTGTTACACATGTCCATAAAAGACTCATATGACTGGCAAACTATGGTTTTCACTACTAATTCTCTCGCGACGTTAGAAGACGTAAAGATAACCGCAGCTAAACAGAAAAAAAATACAATATACGCGAATTAATATTAATTAATAGATACATGGGAATAGCTTACACTTATAATGCCTAGATCGGAAAAATGGTTTCTAATGAAAATACTGCTGATATACAAACGTACTGATTTCCAGATTAAATTAGATTGTAGGGCTTTATTGTACTGTTTCCAGTTAGTGCTTTTGTAATGAAGGTTAGTCATGAGGCTACAACGATTAATGGGCGTAGCCGATCAGATCGTAACTTCGTGCTTTAGTTCCATCGATTTTAAGCAACAAAGCTAGTCATAGGTTATGAATTGTAGGTCATTGAGCCTAAATAAAGATACTCAAAGAAATGTGGATATCATTGTGGTCGAACAAAAACCACCATGATATCCACTCAATCTTAATCAGAACATTGAGCAACTTACTTTACTGATTGCGTTTTTTCTTACCCATACCAGCCGGTTTTGCTCGTGGTTTCATGGGTGCGAAATAAGCTTCACTCTGGTCATCATCCACTTCAAATCCCGCAACTTGTTCGCGTTCAAGACAGAACTTATTTTTCTTTTCTATCACTTTAAAATGATGGTAGTCGTCGTAATCGATAAGAGATAAACCAAGACCAACCTCTCCTGCGCGGCCACTGCGCCCGATACGGTGCATATAATCGGCGGGACTGCGTGGCAGGTCAAAGTTGATCACCACCGGTAGCTTTTCAATGTCAAGGCCACGAGCTGCGATGTCGGTTGCGATCAGAACTTGAATGTCGCCAGATTTAAACCCTTCTAGCACACGTGTACGGGCACCCTGCCCTTTATCACCATGGAAAACCTCTGCAGTGATCCCGCGTTTTGATAGCTTTTGTGCTAAATGGTTACAGCTATTTTTGGCATTAACAAAGATTAACGCTTGTCGCCATTGATGCTGTTTGATTAAGTGCGCGAGTACTGCCGTCTTTTGACCTTTATTAACGCTAAAAACACGCTGTACAAGTGTGCTGGCTTCAGCGCTTTGCAGTTGTACTTCAACAGGTTCATTCAGTAAATGCTGCGCCAGAGTTGTCACTTTCTCAGGGAAAGTTGCCGAAAATAATAACGTCTGTTTTTTCTCTGGTAACAAAGCGAGGATATTGTTGAGCTCTTCTGTAAAACCCAAGCTCAACATGCGGTCCGCTTCATCTAACACCAGAGTTTGTACTTGGTCTAGCTTGATAGCATTGCTCGATACCAGATCAAGTAGTCGTCCCGGCGTAGCCACAACAATATCGCTGCCACCACGAAGCGCCAACATCTGAGGGTTCACCGAAACACCACCGAATACCGCAACCGTTTTGATCTCATTTCGCAGATGATATGAGTACGATTTGACGTTATACGCCACCTGCGATGCTAGTTCGCGAGTTGGAACTAGAATTAGGTGAGAAACAGTGTTGCCACGACGACTGTTAGGTTTGTCCTGCTGATAGATTTTTTGCAGAATCGGCAGCGAAAACGCCGCTGTTTTACCAGACCCCGTATTCGCACCACCAACAAGGTCACGCCCTTCAAGTAGGTAAGGTATGGTGTGAGATTGGATTGGAGTCGGTTGGCTGTATTCCAACTCCTCTAGTCGCTCAACTAAGGTTGGAATCAGACCAAGATCGGCGAATGTTGTCGGAGATGTTTTGTCAGTCATTACTGTCTGGGCTCAGGGCTAGATAAAGGCCGTGTATCTTAGTCTATTTACGACGTTGACGTTAGTAAAAATGAAATAAACCCGTCGTTTTAACCACATCCCCAAAGCATAGCTATCAAAATGATAACCTCGTTATCGCCACTAGCTATCAACTTGACACCTTCTTACTCCTTCGACGTTAACGGTTAATTATCACTAGGCCCTGAGATCCGCCTGCTCACAAATCCATCAATCAAAATTAATTATTACCATCGCAAAACTCCAACAAGCCTCTAAAAAGCTCAACGTAATAATTGGTTATCAAAGCTCTTGGAACATAACTTGCTCTATTGCTGACGAATTTATTAAGTGGTGAATAGAAGGACGTAGTATGAAGTTAACATATGAAGTTGAGGATAAACCGCCATTTGGAACATCGTTACTATTAGCATTTCAACATATGCTGGCGGCTATGGGGGCAATCATTGCGGTGCCTCTGGTTGTAGGAAGTGCCATTGGCCTTCCGACTAATGAAATGATTGTCTTAGTTAATGCAGCGTTACTGGTATCGGGAGTCGTTACTATCATCCAATGTAAAGGCGTTGGGGTAATAGGCATTAGACTTCCGGTTGTTATGGGCACAAGCTTTACGTTTGTTGCTATCTCCATATCTATTGGGCTTGAGTCTGGAGTCTCGGCTATTTTCGGTGCCGCGTTAGTTGGCTCGTTAGTTATGATTGTCGGCTCTAAATTTATGCCGCAAATACGCAAACTCTTCCCCCCTGTCGTTTCAGGAACAGTGGTTGTATTAATTGGTCTTACGATACTTCCTGTCGGTATTGACTGGATTGCAGGAGGGTTTGTTGGTCAAGAAGATTATGGGAAAATTGAGAATCTAGCTCTTGGCACCTTCGTGTTGCTGTTGATCATTGCAATCTCAAGCTTTGGTAAGGGTATCTTCAGTGCGGCTTCTATCGTTATTGGGATAGCCGTTGGTTATATGATTGCTTTGGCTTTTGGTCAGGTCGATTTTACTCCAGTTAAAGAGGCAACTGTCTTTGCTGCTCCTGACCTGCTGCCTTTTGGTATTGAGTTTACCGTGGCTGGTATCATTGGGATGTCTATTGCCTACTTAGTGACTATTATGGAGTCTACCGGGGATTTCTTGGCATTAAGTGATGCAACTAAAACCAAACTGACTGGTAAAAAGCTTTCGAGCGGTATCCTTTGTGATGGAGTGGGAAGCGCTTTGGCATCAATCGTTGGTACCACACCGTTTTCTTCATTTAGCCAAAATGTTGGTATTGTCTCGATTACCGGAGTAGCAAGCCGCCATGTGGTTGCCTTTACGGGCGTAATTATGGTGTGTGCCGGATTGATTCCTAAGATTGGCGGTTTGGTGGTAACCATTCCTAGCAGCGTGTTAGGTGGCGCTGGCATCGTTATGTTCTCAATGATCATCTCATCCGGTATCAACATTCTGTCTCGTCTGAACTTTACCAAACGCGATATGTTGATTGTTGCCCTAGGTGTCGCCGCCGGAATGACAGTAACTATTCGCCCAGAAACGTTGACCTACTTCCCTGATTCTTTAAGAGTCATACTAGGCTCAGGAATCACCACAGGATCATTAGTTGCTCTTGGTCTCAATTTGATCTTGAAAGTAGACGTGACTGATGAAATCGAAAGTGCCGAAGAGAAGAAAGTGCTGTTTGATGAGTCATTCAAACAAACGAAAAATATGGCAGAGCTTGAGTCTGAGAAAGCGAAAACGGTAGGGGTGGAATTAGATTAGAGCAAAACAATAAAACACAGCACTCATCTTTTCCATGCTAAAGGAGCTATCTCGACAAATGTAGTTATTTTTTCGCCCTAGTGCGCGTTGAGTGTCATTAGGGCGTTTCAATTCTTCTATCCTAATACTTGCAGCTATGAGCATTATAGATAGGTTGCTGCCTATGCTGAAATGATGACAAATCAATTCAGTCGAACAACATCCCAAAAAACTCCTCTCTAGACTCGGAACTGCTGTCTCTATGAGTATGATATTCAACGTGAGATTTTATGTCCGCGGAAGGAGAAAGCTTGATGCACCAAAGCGATTTAACTTGATTTGGAATGATGGAATATCGAACGTCGATGACTCGTGTCTTGTCATCAGGGTCTTGTGCAACATATCCGTTAGAAAACCATCGAAAGCGTTCGACATCGATAGCTTGTTGTGAGTTAGGATCGAGCCAAGGAAAATCTCTATTCACATCAAGTTTAGGTACGGATTCTCCAGGATATATTTTCACTGTACTTCCTACTCTGACTGCATCGACGTAATATCGATCGTTGGTTTCGTAGACAACTTTCCAGAGTAGTATGTTGGCAAAGCTTGGCTTGGCCTCGAGTTTAATCGGGGTATGCTGTCTTTCGCTAGCCAACTGCCAACCTGCTGCTTCCGCTCGGTCTCTTTGAATCATGCCTATCGTTGGGTACACAACAGCCCACAAAAAAGCCAGTCGTGCTAACCATGTATTACGCTTGAACGTTGCTAAAGCGACTAATATCAAAATAGGCAGCGTATAAACAGGATCAATGACCGAGACCGTACTCCATGCAAAACGCTCATTGGTAAACGGCCACAACAATTGAGTACCATAACTAGTACAAGAGTCCAATAGTGCATGAGTGCTATATCCTAACGCGCAATAGAGCCAACTTTGTTTAAAGGAAAGCCCGCGTCTTTTAGCAATCAAAGGGTGTAGCACCCAAGCACAAATTAAACTACCGATAGGAATGAAGAACAGCGAATGTGTGAATTGGCGATGAAACTCTAAGAACAACAAAGGGTCATCATGCGAGCGTATAAGCACATCTAAGTCAGGGGACATTCCCGCAAGCAGACCCAATATACCAGCAACGACTATATGTTGTTTTCTAGTTAATGATTGTGACAAAGAGGCACCTAGCACTCCTTGGGATAATGGATCCATGATTAACTCATTGATTGTATTCGGCTCATGTATACAGCATAGATGCTGCTTAGCTAGAAAATCGAGTGACTAATCGTTTTTATTTAATTGTTATTAACGAGGACACTGAGAAGAGTCCTATTGGTACCAAAACCACCATGTTTGAGCCAATCTAAATCTTCAACGCTAAGTCGCTTTACAACAAACCTATGATTTTTCGACTGAAACCTTACCATCTCGCCAAAAAAGGGTTATACATAACCTTATATAAATCTAATAAATGAAAAAGTCATGACGCTTAAGGAAATCCTCCACGTTCGCAATGTGCGCTACTTCTTAATGTTTCGAAGCAGCTATTTTGCGCGTTTTTATTATCCAGTTTTCACCCTACTCTATCTGGACTATGGCTTAACACTATCGCAGTTTGCAATGCTCAATGTGATTTGGGCTGCTACCATCGTTCTTGCGGAAGTGCCGTCAGGAGCCTTTGCCGACACTTTAGGTCGCAAGAAGCTTGTGGTGCTATCTTCGATTATCATGTTCGTTGAAATCGCAATGATAGCCTTTGTTCCAACGGGTAATCCGAGTTTGGTATTCGCGGTCTTTCTGGTTAACCGGATATTAAGTGGCTTGGCCATGGCCCTAGCTAGTGGTGCCGACGAAGCTTTGGCATACGACACCTTGAAGGATCAAGGTAAGGAAGATGCTTGGCCTCATGTGTTGCAGATTCAAATACGAGTGGCGTCTGCGGTGGGTATCTTCGTTACGCTGATAGGGGCTGCTATGTATGATGTCGATGTCATGGGCTCTGTTTACCAGTTGTTTGGATGGACAGCGCCCGAGAGCACACAAGACATTATGCGTATTCCGGTCTACGCCACTTTGATCGTAGCCATGGTCGCTATTTACGCAGCATTCAATATGCAAGAAGACAAAAAGCCTATGCCTAAAAGTGGCGATAAACTAGCAACAACGTTAGCAAGCTTAAAATTGACGCTCAATACTGGCAAGTGGGTTATGTCGACACCTTATGTGTTGTTCATTTTGCTCTACTACAGTCTTTTCGAGCACACCTCACGCATGTTTCTCACCATGAATAGTCAGTATTATCGCGCCATCGATATTCCTATTATTTACATTGGATTTATTGGCGCTGGCGTGAGTATTTTTAAGATACTCTTTGCAGGACAAAGTCGTCGCTTTGCCGAAAGTTTGGCACCTAAAAAGTTCATCGCGATCATGGGAATAGCGACTATTGCGACCTACTACTTTATTAGCTTAGGTTGGTCAATTTATGGCGTAATTCCGGCGCTGGTACTGATCTTTATCATCATGACGATGAACATCTTTATTAGTTACCATCTCAATAGAAAAACCGAATCACACAACCGCGCAACCGTTCTGAGCTTCAAAGGACTGATGTTTAACTTGGGGTATGGCTCTATTGGGGTGTTGTACGCGTACTACTATAAACTGGTCTCTCAAGGCTACAGCCAAGAGCAAATTGAGCAAGGTGTTGACTTTATCGCTTCACTCTCCTCGTTCGTCTACTACTTCGCGTTTTTATTTATCCTGATAAGTGTGTGGTTTCATTTTAAAGATAGAAAAAAAGCGATTTTTGAATAACCTACACTACTTTTTCTATAGGCCACCAAGCCTACAACCTCGGCACTGAACTGGCATTCTCTTATGAAAGGAATGCCAGTTTTGCGACTTGTGAGTGTTCGCTTATCTATTAGCCGTAAAGGTGTTGCTAGTGAGACAACATAACCGCTATTATTAACTTTATTATTTTGGTCTATCAAATTAGATAAAGATGAAAAAACACGAAGAGCTGGTACAAGATTTAATAAGTAAGATCTGCAATAACGTTATCACTTATAAGCTACCATCGGAAAGAGAGCTTGTAGATAAGTACCAATTATCGCGTTTTTCTGTCAGAAAAGCCCTGTCAAAATTGGAAGCCATTGGCATTGTTAAACCAAAGACGGGTTCTGGTTATTATGTCAACACCTCTATTATCGGCTCTCCCTTAATCTACAATTCAATTACGGAAAACAGCTTCGAACAAATTTCCTATAAGAAAGTGCAATTGAATAAACGGGTACCGACTATTCATGAGATGCAAGTCTTTACTATTGGAGAGGATGACTATTTATGGCATATCAAAAGGTTACGTCTAATCCAAAATAAAATCACACAGATAGAAGAAACGATCGTTCCAGTGCATCTTTTCCCAAAAATGAACGACAGTATTATTGAGAGTTCACTGCAAAAATATGCGCTTTCATTAGGTTTGAAGATTGACAGCTACCTAACCAACTATAAAGCAATTAACTTATCAACGGAAGATGCCAACATTTTACAATGTAAACGTACCACCGCTGCTATGAATATTACCAATCGCGGTTTTTTAACATCAGGTGAGGCTTTTATTGTTAGCGATGTTATTGATATAAATTATCAATGCACTTATCACACAAAATTCAATAATGAGAGTTTGCAATATCGAGATCAAAACGACCGCTAATTATAGCGGTCGATTTTTCTAAATAGTATTTACGCCTTAAGGCGTATGAATACTGCCATCTGGAAGTCGGCTTTGAGTCCACTCATGAGGACGATATTCTACCGGGAAATCAAGTGCAGCCGCGTGGTTGATTTCTACTCCAATGCCTATCTCTTCTGAAGCATAAAGAAAACCATTTCGAGGTTCGGCAGCATTAGGGAACACTTTTCTTGTGTTCTCTTTGTAATGCACATGCTCTTGAATTGCCGCGTTATGAAGGTGTACATTCAGGTGAGTATTCACCGCTGCTCCAATTGGTGTCATATCTGGCGGACAATGCCATGCAATTCGAACACCGAAGCTTTCGCATAGATGGCCTAATTTCAACGCTGGAGTGATACCACCAATCTGAGAAACATGGCAACGAATGAAATCAATACGACGATTAATAACGACTGACTTCCACTCTTCTGGGTTATTGAAAAGCTCCCCTAACGCCAACGATACCGAGGTTTGGCTGCGTAGATTATCCAACCATTCGGTTTGATTCGGCGGCAGAATATCTTCAATGAAATATGGTTGATATTGTTCAACTTGCTTGGCAAATTGCAGCGCTTGATTAGGGAAAAGTCGTTCATGCACATCATGAAGAATGTGGAATTTACGACCATACTTCTCACGCAGTAAACGGAACATCTCTAGTGTGTTATCCATATACTGGTCTTGATCGTAGTAAGAGCCTTCTGTTGGGTTTTCTGTGGTGTGCATATTGTCTGGTACACCGCCATAAAAGCCTAACTGGCAACGAATGTGTTTATACCCCTGCTCTAGAAACTGCTCAACTTGTTCATAAAGCCCTTCCATTGTGTCACTCGTTGCATGCGTATACACTTGAATGGCATCTCTAGATTTACCACCAAATAATTGATGTAACGGCATATTAGCTAATTTGGCTTTAATATCCCAAAGAGCCATATCAACACCAGAAATAGCATTATTAATAACCGGACCATTGCGCCAATAGGCATTGACCATCATCATTTGCCAAAGGTCTTCAATATTATTCGCATTCTTACCTAATAACAAAGGCTTAATATATTCATCAACCATAGTTTTAACAGCGAGCGGACGCTGTTGGAATGTCGCACATCCATAGCCTGTTACGCCGCTTTCGGTTTCTACAATCACAGTAATTAGATTGTGTCGGTCTGGCTTAGTAATTATACATTCAATGTTGGATATGATATTTTCTTTCACGGCGTAATGGCTCTATGTCAGTGGTTTTATTCTATATAACAGCGAAAAAAACCTTATTTCAAGCGCTATTTTTTGGCAAAAAGTAACTGGTTCGTTATTGCTAAACATTCGCTAATAAAAACGAACCAATCAACGAAATTTGCTGAAAATTAACAATTTGCCGCACTTAATGTGACGGAAGTCTCTGTTTTTCCGATTGGGGTAAATATGAGTGATGGATATTATGTCCCCAACAAATAACGCAAGCACATAGGGACTCCTTAGATGCAACTTACTGAAACTAATAACGAAGTGAACTTGAATGCTCAAGCATCGAGCAACAAGGGTAGCTTCAGTGACAACCTACAAATATTAATTCAAGCACTTGGCGGCCAAGATAACATCATCAACATTACTCACTGCATGACTCGTCTTCGATTCAAGTTAGCGGATGAGACACTTGCCAAGAAAGACCAGTTGGAAGCCATTTCTGGGGTTAAAGGGGTGGTTCTTGCTCAAGGTCAGACTCAAGTGGTCATCGGTGTAGATGTAGAAAAGTGGTACAACGCGCTATCAGGTGTTAGCAAAACCAGTGATGAACCAGTGATTGAAGCTGAAAAAGGTAAGCTGTTCCAAAATGCAATGCGCATCGTAGCGGGCATTTTTGGCCCTGTGGTTCCTGCAATCGCTGGTGCGGGTATGTTGATGGGCCTGCTCTCTGGTTTAATTGCGACCAACGTTATTTCAGAGTCTTCAGATACGGTGTACTTCTTCCGCTCGATTTCTACCGCCGTATTCTTCTTCTTACCAATGTTGGTGTCTTTTTCTGCCGCTAAAGTCTTTAGGGTGAATGAATACATTGCATTGGCTGTGTCTTCCGCAATGCTTGCGCCTAAGTTAGTAGAAAAAGCGGCGTTACTCAAAGACGCTGGTAGCGTTCCGGAGCTGACTGTGCTTGGTGTGGTACCAATCGAACTGCTTAACTATGGTGGCGCAATCGTGCCTGCTATCTTGGCGGTTTGGGTACTTTCAAAAGTGACTCCGTTTGTTGATCGATTCGTCCCGTCATCCGCCAAGCCAGTATTTACTCCCCTACTCGCCTTCACGGTCACTTCAACTATCGTCTTGTCACTGGTTGCCCCAGCAGGTATGTGGTTAAGTAATGGCGCAGGTTGGGTGGTAAGCTCGCTATTAGAAATCTCTCCAACACTGACTGGCTTTGTATTTGGTTTAACTCGCCCAATTACCATCGTATTTGGTATCCACCACAGCATGACACCAATCAGCTTGAATAACTTTGCGCTGTATGGAAAAGACTTGCTTATGCCAATCATGTGCTTGGGTAACCTCGCTATCGCAGGTGCTACGATGGCGGTGTGGTACAAACAGCGTAAGAACGTTTCAAAAGAACAATCTTCTGTGACAGTAGGTTCTGGTATCACTGCAATCCTTGGTATCACTGAGCCAGCACTCTTTGGTGTGTTGACTAAGTACACTAAAGCACTGTTCATGGCGAGCTTAGCAGCAGGTATCGTTGGTGCAATCTCAGTAACTATTGACACGCATCTAACCAGCTACATTTTGTCTTCAGTATTTAGTTTGCCGGCATACCTAGCAAGCGGTACTCAAAACTTTATTCAAGCGGTTCTTGGTGTGATTGGTGTGTTTGCGCTTGCCTTTGCCTTAACATATATGTTCGTTAATGTTGATGATAAATAGCAAGCTCTAAAATTGTTCAGGGCTCATGATCTCAATATCATGAGCCTTTTTTATTAGTCGTATGGGGTGTCACTCTGAGGCGTTTCAATTGTTCGTACATCGCTAACGCTGCTGGGCCTGTTTGCGCTCCTTTAGGTAAAGTAATATGCAAAGGCAAGTGATAAGCATCAGCTTGCTTTACATCAAGGATACTTAATTGGCCTTGATCGCGTTGTTTAATAACGTGGTTAGGCAATCGGCAAAAACCGACTCCTTTTTCCACTGCTCTAAACGCATGGTCGAAGTTGTCAACAGTAATGCGCTGTAGTCCTTTAACCCAACCTGCATCTCGCTTCGCTTTACCGTCGATATCACCCCCTAAGTCACGAATCACTATCTGTACGGTGTTAGCAAGATCCGCCGGAGTCACCTTTTCTAACTGCACAAGGGGATGGTTAACGGAAACTACTGGCAGCATTGAGGTGACCGAAAAAGATTCCGCAGGGTAATTAGTAACGGGGACAGTAATAATTGCTATGTCAGCAAGACCCTGTGTCACAACAGAGGTTGTTTTCGAAAGAGAAGTCTCAATGACCTGAATAGAGGTAGAGCAATTTTTAGAAAGAAACGCCTCCATCGCTTCGTAGAGTAATGCAGGGTCACATAAATGGTCCATGGCTATAATGAGTTCTTTTTCCATACCCGCCGCAACCTGATCGCTTAACAGCTCCAACTCCTTCGCCTGCTCTAGCATTAAGTTGGCTCGGCGCAGTAACTCTTTACCCTCGGTAGTCAGTGCAGTTTTTCTCCCTTTGACTTCTAACAGTTCAACACCTAACTGCTGTTCTAGTTTTCGAACCCCATATATCACTGTTGTATGGCTTTTGTTCAAAGAAATAGCCGCAGCTTGAATACTGCCTGCCTTTTCTATTTCTCTCAGCGTCGCCCATTGGTCCAAAGTGGTTCTAAACCTCATCTCCCCTCCAAACATTTCTATGTCGGTTATCCCAACAAATCAAAACTAAAGTATCGACATCAATATTCAGTTATTGCATTCATACTATTCCAGACTTATCACATCTGACTGGTTAATCAAGAAGTCGGATAATGGTTGCAGATATACACCAAAATAAGCCCCTTTGTAGTGATTAGTTCTGTTCAAAACTTCAACTAAAGGTGAGTAATTTTTTGAGGTTAGTTTTTTGTACAATAGCGATACAGCGGAACAACGTTCAGTTCTTTCCATTACCTTAAACCTAAAGCCATTAATATTAATCTCTTGATGCAACTCTTTTTCACTAAGAAATGACTTTGATACAAGGATATTAGGGCGGAAGACAAGTGGGTCGATAGAGCGAACGTTGCACTCTCGCCGAAGAGATTCAATTTCATCTTCAAAAACCATATGCAATGGCCCTGTATCCATCAACGTTTGCTGCACGTTTTGCCTTTCTGTTCCCTTAACAAGAATTACCTGCTCACCTAGTATTTCGCTTAAAAAGTCACTGACAGGATCATTCGCTACATTAACTGTTACATTTCTTGACCACATAGTAATCGTTTTCTGATCTTCAAAATCACATGTAAAGTTGGTCTCTTCTCTATTGAAAGTAATCGATAGCTTATTAGAAGTATAGTGTAAGCGTATTTCACTAAGAGAGGGATTGTCCCGTATTGAATACAAACCATTAGTTTGTTTTTTGATGATGGCAAAGTCTCTATCATTATAGAAACCGTTGCTATCCCCCAAAGCATACTTTAATCGTGAAGGGGCACCTGACTTTAAAGGGTAATGGTATAGTCTCGTGACAAAGGTCATCTATTCTCCGTTTCTATTTCTTTTAAATGTTGTGGTTTATTTTCTTCCTACAAGTTGTTGTAAATAAGTCCCACACCAATTACTAGTAAAACAAGCCCCGATAGATAGTTTAAACAGACAGTTAACGTTCTATTGGATGTAGACAAACGAGCCAAAGTTCCACTTGTTACACCCGCAATAATATCAATGGGTAAAGCGGTAGCAGGTACAATCAGACTGACAAATAGTGCTTCTATTGGTGTGTAGCCGGAACTGATGATTAATCCTGGCAAGACCGATAGATAGAACAAAATGGTTTTGGGATTCAAGAATTCGACTGATATAGCTTGAAAATAGAGCTTTCTTAGAGGCTTTTTTGACTCTTTGACAGAGAGATTGGTAAGAGACGTTTCCCTCGCATCTTTAAGCGAATCCAGCCCAAGATATAGGATATATACCCCACCGGTGATTGCGACTACCGAAGCCATATATTGATTAGTAGCGATTATCGCGGTAACACCAATACCTGCCAGAACTGCATGAATAGAGCTACCAGTAGCAAGACCTAAGGCCGAGACAACTCCAGCGGCTTTGCCTTCTGAGAGCCCTCTAGCACTGACAAATAGTAAGGATGGTCCTGGACTTAAATTTAGTAGAAGTGCTGCTAAAGCAAATCCGATAAGACTGTTCGTCTCCATAGTTATTCTACTTCCATTGATGTTATTGCTTTAAAGCTGCACGCTAATATTTGTGTTGGTCCAATTAGTGCCGGTTCTATGATTGTAGAAGTAGCTAATGCCGTACCTGAAAGGACATCTAAACGGCACTTACCGCATACGCCTGACTTACAAAGATGTTTTATCTCGATATTTTCATTCAGAGCGGCATCTAAGATCGATTGTTGTTGGGTGCTGAATCGTTTTTTGTTAAAGCACACTTCTACCTCGTTCTCTCGATAATGGACATGTAACGCAGGCTCACCATTGAGAAACGCATGGAAAAGGCTGAGCTCATTAGTCTTATTTTCCACAGCGTACCTATCTATTAGCTGTGAAAAAAACTCATCTGTAATCCAAACTACCTCCAAGTTATTGAGATGCATGACCGACAACAACACTGCTCCAACAACCTCTGGAACACATTTCTCTATACGGTTTGGAGTAAGGGAAACAAAATCATGGCCCTCACGGGTGTGATAATTCAAAGCCAAAACTTGCTCGTCATCTACGTATGCTCTATACATCACTGTGTTAATATCGGCTTGATTAAACGACGTTATTTCAACGTGCACGAGTCGAATTTTTCCATCTTTCATCGCTCGTACAGCAATTAATTTCAGTTCTCTCATAAAATTGCGCGCCTTTTTAGAAATAGCTTTCCAGCCCGCCTTGACGGCGCACATCAAGCGAACAACAATGAAACCCTCCTCCAACAGTTCGTCCATGCCTGAATCTGGCAAGTTCTACATTGAAGCCTCTCCGACTCAAAAGCTCAGCTAGCCTCTTTTGATTTTTCTCGACAATTACGGTCTTCTCATCTATCGAAAGAACGTTCATCGAAATCCATACTGATGCTCTGCCCCAGTCGAAGGCGTATCCTATATCTTCAGGTTCATTGAACGTAATCACATCCCAACTTTGCAACTGGTCTGGTAAGTCTGAAGCATCTATTCGACCACCGTTAATTAGAACGACCCCAGGGCGGAGCAACTGTATCGTAGTACCAATGTGGTCGGCACAAACAGACATAATATGAAAATTATATTTGTCACCAAACATAGACTCCAACCATTCAAGACCCGCTCTATTGCCACTGTTACTCACGTTATAGAAAATATCTTTGCCACAGCGTAGAATATTTGCGGCATCAAATAGGGGTTCAATTTCAGCTAAATATGGCACTGTTCCATCCCATAGATAACTATCAGAAGTAAGGACCGGCTTAGGCGCCGACAACCATTTCTCTCCCTTAGAAAAGTACCGACGAGTGATGTTTCGGAACGACTGGCTTTCAAAATAACGACTCCGACTAGGCATAGGTGCTTCGATTAACGTATCTCCTAAAACCAACATACAGTCTCGAGGCATCAACGCATGCGATTGCTGTGATTCCCATTGTGGTGTCTTACAATACGTTTGGCAGTCTATAGGCTCTGCTCTTCGTACGGTTACATTGTATTTTTCGAGTAACTTGGTAAGGTCGTTAAAATCCTCCTCAAGTTCATAAATAACTTGCTCTATCTTTGATTGTGATTGGGGTGCTTGATTAAAATTACTAGGTAAGTCAAAAAAATGTCTAACTGAAACGTCAAGGTCAGGGAGGGTTAAGTTCTTTGCACTTCCTAGTATTACTTCCTCAAGCTTCCCCCTGTCGTTGTAACTACTAATTAAGCTCATCTAAAATCCTTTTACTTTTCGGCGCAAACCCCAATGCGAATGATTGACCTGTCGGCATTATTTCAATCACATTGATATTTACGTTTTCTGGTTGAGAAAATGCCCAGTAAACACTTGCTGCAATATTCTCCGCATTCAAATAGGTCTTATCTTCGTAAATTGATTCTGCTTGGTCTTTATTACCTTTAAATCTAACCAACGCAAACTCTGTCTTTGATAAACCAGGCGCTATATTGGTCACTTTAATATCTGTGCCTTCTAAGTCCGTTTTAAGGTTCAATGAAAAGTTACTGACAAATGATTTTGTAGCACCATACACGTTACTTCCCATATAAGGATAGTAAGCAGCCACCGAACTAATATTGATTATATGCCCAGAATTACGCTCGACAAATTCCTTCAATACTTTTTTGGTAATATGTAATAAGGCAAGAATATTAATATTGACCATATCCTCCCAGTCGGACAGTTCATTTCTCTGTGACGGACCAAAACCTAAAGACATCCCCGCATTATTAATTAAGGCAACAATATTACTGAATAATGGAGGTACTTCAGTTAAGGCCAGTTCAACAGCACCTTTATCGGTGAGATCTACTGCTAAAGGGAGAACTTGATCAGGATATTTGCGTTGTAACTCATGCAGTTTCTCACTGCGACGGGCTATCGCTACGACGCCATATCCATGACTAACAAACTTATGTACAATCGCTTCACCAAACCCAGACGACGCTCCTGTTACAATTATCGTTTTCATTAGAACTCTCCTTTTTACTCATCTGTTATTAAAAGGACACTTCCAGTTACTTGTCACTTTATTACCTGAGTACTGTCTCGCCTCACTGGTGTCGCCAAAGTTGCTAAGCATTGGATTGATAGAACCTTGAATCATAATTTCCCTCTTTCGAATTTCATGCTGCATTTTGCTATATATGCCCATCGACTTAAGTTCCTCAAACTGAACATGTGAGTTAAATGCAATGGCGGAAAACGAAAACCTGCGACTAATCCTTTCAGAATCCGGATTTAAACCAACAATGAAGAATGGATGCTCAACTAGAGAAAAAGCGAACTTATTCGAGGTTACGTCTCTGTCGCAAAGCGCACTCCATTTATTCCCACGAGCAAAATCTATTTCATGGAGTTGCTTCAATACCTTCCACAGAAATTTCTCAAAGCCCTCATTTCTGAACACTTTGTCACCACTAAACGTTGCGATAAAGGTACTATTTAGGCCGCTATTTTTTGCAATATCCTTAGTAAAAGTCTCTAGCGCCCGATATACACTTGTAAGTTCTTGCTCTACACACTGGCAATCATAGTGAGTTATTGAGTCTAATGCGGCCGCAGTTTTCGCGCCAACACAAGCAAACTGTTCCGAATTAATAAAATCTAAGAGAAGTTCAAATATATACTTATTATTAGTTCTGTCCAAGCGCATGTCTCCCTGTTAATACTAAGGTTGTCCTTGCTTTTTTATTCAGATAATTCCCGCGCAGAAAGTTGCAATTTATTCACTCTTACGACTAGTTGTCATTTTTAACTGCACCATTGCCAGAGCAGTCAAGACAGCGAAAAATATTGGGTCGCTCCAACCAAGTTTCACGAAAATCCCAGTAATAGATGCGTATGTGGTGATCAATACACCTAAAGCATTAGTAATCATTAGCGACTTAAGTAAGTCTCGTTTACTTTGATGATCTTTAGTATTTCGCATTAGAAAACAAATAGCCGAAATGCCTCCCAAGAAGATACTTGTGTGTTGAGAGAGAAATAATGAGTACTTATCATTTATTTCCACGCCGTAAAGCGGCCAAATCTCACTGGGAATAACAAAAAGCACTATTGCAAATAATAGATATATCAATCCGTGAGTTATTAAAAATAACTTAAAGTTCATGTATTTCTCCTAGCTAACTTAGTCGATCATAATTGTAGATTTGTTTGTCAGATTTTTGTTATTCAAAGAATTTCGAAGAGAACTTTACTAATAAGGGTATGCTAGACCACTAACTACCCCCTCCTCTATTAGGGCATACATTTGTCCTAGATTCTCATACGTTGTTCTTTTTATTTTGGCATCTTCGTGTTAGATGCCAATATTTTTACTTCTTGTCCGCCTAGCCTTTTCTTTTATCGAGTATTCCTTGTAAACAGCAAACTTGAAAGTTCATATTTTAATCAACACATGTTCATAAAATTGACAAATAGACGTCATCTATAGAGCGACTTCATGGCTCTAACAACACCTACGCTCACTTCGATTGCGCTTTGATATGCTAAACAGCTCCTATAGACAGGGCACTTTAAGTGAGAGAGTGCTTAACCAGCTGTAAACATTGATTATTTCTCACTATTAAATACCACTTAATTCACATTTAAAGACTGCGATTTGTTCAACTCCGTACACAAAAATACCATGAAGCCTCAAAACAGGAGAAAACACTATGAACATCAAAAACAGCCTTTTTATCTTATTGACTGCCATCTATTCAGCGACGTCGTTCGCTAACGTTATTGTCGATACCAAAGGTGTCGACATGGAAAAATACAACGCTGACATGTACGAATGCCAACAACTATCGACCCAGGTTCAAAGCAATCAAGTCGATAGTGTAGGTCGCGACGTTGTGGGAAGCACAGCCCGCACTGCGGCATTAGGCGCAGCAGGTACCGCCATTGCCGGCGGCCACGGTTCTAAAGGCGCCAAAGTCGGTGCAGGGGTTGGTCTGGTAGGTGGCTTACTCCACCACCGTGCTGAAGCACAATACAGTGAAGCCAAATATCAACACGATGTTGATAGTGTCATGAAGCAGTGCATGGTTGGCCGTGGCTACAACGTTTTAAACTAAGGGGGAGACTATGAACCTCACTCTAGATTATGCATCACTGGCTATTTTATTTGTTGTGCTTCTAATCCTAATTTATGGATTGATCATTTTGCACGATATTCCTTATGAGATTGCCAAAAAACGTAATCATCCACATGCCGATGCGATTCATGTTGCTGGTTGGATTAGTTTGTTTTTCCTCCATGTTATGTGGCCTGTGCTTTGGGTATGGGCAACCATGTATGACGCTGATAAACAACAGTGGCTAGGGGCTCGTTCGGCCCATTCCGATAAACAATATCAAGCATTAGTTGAACGCATTGATGCTCTTGAAAAATCAATCAAGGAGTAACGAAATGGAAACGCTCATCATCCTGAGTTACGCAGCACTTTGCGTCATTGTCTTTAAAGCTTTTAAAGTGCCGAAAAATAAATGGACGCTAACAACGGCCAGCGTTATTGGGCTATTTATCGTAGGTTGGATCTTTCTCTATATGGCGATGTATCAACCAGTTTCTCGTATGGCTCGTTTATACAGCGTCACGACTCCTATCACATCACAAGTTGAGGGGTTAATTACCGATGTCTATGTGAAAGGAAATCAACAAGTGAAAGCTGGCGATCCACTTTATCAAATCGATAAAACGCCTTTCCAAGATAAGGTGAGCCGCATAGAAAGCGACATTCAAAGAACATCCTCTGCCATTGAATTTTATGAATCAGAATTGGTTCGCTACCAGAAACTAGGTAAGAAAGGGTTTTCATCGCAAGAAAATATCGACAATATCGAAACTCAATTGTTGGAACAAAAAGCCAACCAAAGCAAATACCAATCTCAGTTAGAGTTAGCGAAATTTAACTTAGCGAAAACTACTGTAAAAGCGCCTACTGATGGCTACGTAACTCAAGTGGCACTTCGCCCAGGCATGAAAAGCCGTATTATGCCATTTCAAGGCAATCTAACGTTCGTACATAAAGAAGACAAGCAACTATTCGCTGCGTTTAAACAAGCGCCTGCGCGCTATATTAAAGCTGGGTATCCAGCAGAAGTAACCTTTAATACTATTCCAGGTCACGCGTATAAAGCCCATGTAGTACAAGTGAACGATATATTTGCGCAAGGTGCGATTACTCCATCTGGCATCATGAAGTATCCAGAACAGATACCTCATAACGGTAGGATCTTAGTAAAAGTTGAGTTGGACAACCCATCACTTTTGCAAGGTATGCCAATACCTTCGGGCACTGATGCTCATGTTGCGGTTTATTCACCTAAATGGGAGATGTTCAGTATTGTCCGTAAAGTGATTTTAAGAATGCAGAGTTGGCAGAACTGGTTATTTGAAGGTTAACCTTGTTATTTAGGGATATACATACCCGAACACGACTTCAATCACAAAGAGAGGGCTGTTTTCAGCCCTTCATAATCACATAGAAGGGCGACTTAATGGCACTTTCAACCAAACAGCAAGGCGTTGCCAAAGGCATGGGACTGGCTTTGTTCCTTTCATTGGCATCCATAGGTTATGCGATTTATTCAAACCCATTGAGTTTTGATGACAATACAAATCGCTTAGAAGTCCTGTCCTACTCGTTTATTCTACCGACGTTATTTTTACTCATATCCATTGGGCGACTGGCTAAACATCGTTTTTTTAGTGCAGAAGATATTGATGGTAGTGGCCTCACTCAAGGCTCACAACAAGCACGTATCTTGCAGAGCATCATCCAGAACACCCTTGAACAGCTTGTCATAGCTCTGCCCATCTACTTTGCGTGGAGTACGCTGGCGCCCAGCCTTTGGCTTACTGCGGTTCCAATATGCTCAGCTCTTTTCGTTATAGGTCGAATCCTGTTTGCAATAGGGTATAAATACGGAGCACCAGCACGATCATTTGGCTTCGCACTAACCTTTTACTCGTCTGCAGTGTTATTGCTAGCCTTACTCACTGCCGTCATTTTCTAACTACTTTTCGTCAGCATTCACACCAAAAAGCGACCACTGTTGGGTCGCTATCTAATTGGGATCTTGTAAAGTCGCTTTACTGTCTACAGATCAAGCGATGACACTATCGCTTGCCGAAACCACTCATGTCCTTTGTCGTTTTTTTGGGACTGATGCCACGTCATGTAAACCGGAACTTTCTGAGTTTCAAATGGTATTGGAAAGACATTTAGTCCGAGAGACTCTGCAAGCTGTTCCGCTTGCCATTGGCCACTGACAGCAAGCCAATCTGTTTGTGCCGCCATAACCAACGCCGTCGCACTGGAGCCAGTAGAATATGCGACTTGTCGTGGCGGTAGCGCGACGTCAATCGCCACAGAGTCCAATGTATTTGTATTAAGGCGTTGGGTTTTCCACGTAATGTGGCTTTCTCTAAGAAAATCCTCCATCGTCAATTCACTCTGTATTCTTGGATGATCTTTACTAACGGTAACCACCAACTCTTGCTCAAAGAGTACCTCATTGTGGTAGCCCCTATCCTCTAATGGCACCGTCGCCAATATTACATCCACACGGCGACGTCGCAGGTCGTCGTGTCGGTCTTGTTCATTCAGGTGTTCAATATCTGCCTGTATGGTGACATTCGGTGCATGCACATTTTTATAGCGAACCAAAGGGGGAACTACGATTAAGTCAATGTCTTTATGGCTGGAAATGCGAAAGGTACGTTGGCTTAACTCAGGTTCAAAGTCTTGACGTGATTTGGATCCATTCAACAACAGACTAAGCGGTTCTTGAATCTCGTTGTGAAGCTCAATAGCAAAATTGGTAGGTACAATGCCTCTTCCCTGACGAATAAACAGCGGATCTTGATACTCATCCCTTAGCCTATTGAGCGCATGACTGACCGCTGGAGCAGTTATGTTGAGAACTTCGGCCGCTTCGTTCACACTTTTCGACTTAATAACCGCGTCAAAGGTTTTAAGGAGATTTAGATCCATTATTTCCGCTCTATCTGTCTGATTCGCCTAAATTAAATATAGTCCATTCAAATCAAATTACGAATGACTAATTGCGAAAACAAAAAGACAGCCATTGGTTATAGCTGTCTTTACACGTGGTGAGTCAGTAATTTCTGTTTATTTGAAGTGAGCATTATGGTGTGGACTGAGGACTTTTTTCTACTCGGTATAAGGTGTCCTCTAACAACGCGATGGTTTCCTTATCGAGCTCTGTAGCCTCATCAAAAAGCCTTACGTATTCCATCTTTGCTTCACTTTTTGCTTCCAAAGAAAAGCTAGGATAAAGGTTTAACGAAGAAAGGTAGAGGTCATCAATGACGTTCATGAAAGACTTCGACAAACTTGCCGGCTCATCCGATATACCCATTAATAGTTGCGCAAACTTGCCCGCGACAGCTTGCTGGCGGTTAATTAGCTCTTTCAAATGAGTCAGTTCTTTATTGGAAGAATCACTTTGCTCAAGTTTACTTTGAATGGTACTCAAGCATTGAGCCAAGGATGATTTTTGTGCTAATGACAAATCCAAGTAATGCCCAAGTCGATCATAAGTGACATTGCGCATAGGGAAACCACAACATTGTAGCTCTCCACTACTTTTGCTGGTAAGCATGACACGTTGACGACAACGACCACACTCCAATAGGTCATAGGTTAAGTTATGGCTAGTCATCGTGTTCCACCTCCAATGAATGGTCTCTAAGCTCTCTTTTTGCTTTCGTTTTTTGTTTCTGAAGTTTATGCGTCATAGCAGAAAATGCTTCAGTCGCGACATGGTAGAACTCATCACCAGAGTGTTTAACGAAACACCATTGATGCTCAGCGTGAACTTTAAGCTCAACATCATATTGCCCATAAGAACGGTGGTAGATTATCGAGATGAAAATCTCCGTTGCCTGTGGGTGCAATGCGAATAAATGGTCAGCTATAGTGACACAGTGTGAACGCATGCTTTCCGATAAAACAATACCTTGTGTATTAAAGTTAATGTTCATAGTAATTACCTTTTAATGTTGTACTAAATAGAAAATATTGAATAATTTATTTTGTTAAAGTCCTGTGCCAACTTGGATGTAAAGCGCGTTATCTTCTTCGCTTTTGGCTATATCTATCCCAACTTTTAATCCATATCGACGCGCGATGAGGTAGCGAAACCCCACTCCATATGCATAGTGATTTCCGTCACTAAATAGTTCGTTTGTAGAGTCCGTAGCCGAACCTAAGCCTGCAAAGACGGAGCTAGACCAACGATTTGTGAAGCTGTAAGTAACCTGTGATTCAATTGAAGCCGTGGAAGTGCCTTGGTATCGATTTCTTGCAATACCTCGGAGTTCTACATCGGGATAAGCAGGTGGCGGTAGTAACCTCTCATCTGTGGACAATGTGTCGTACTTTCCTTTCAGAGCGATATTCCATTTTCGACTCACCGGAAAATATTGTGTGCCTTCTGCTGCAAATGTTTGAAAGTCATAATCGCTACCGAGATGGTTGCTGAAGACCGTATACTCAGCCTTATAGTCTCCCCCTGAGGTTGGGTAGAAAAAGTTGTTTCTGGTGTCGTACTCTGCAATTGCCCCAAGACCAGAAACTGTCGGCGTCATATTAAAAAGTCTATTCGCTAATTGATCAGCTTTGCTCGAGTCAATGACACTGAGTTCTGGTGCTACAAATTTCTGACTAATACCCAGTAAAACTGGCGAATCACCCAATCGAAACTGTAGTTTTTGCATAACCCCATAGCCGTTCATCCCCATCTCAAAGCCAGACGCATCATCTTTAGCAAACGGCGCATAAAAGTTCATGTGAATATCACCGTAAAACGCTCCACCTAAATAGCGGATACTGTCTTTGTTCCAAGTATGACGATGACCGATAAATCCAGCCCACGTACCATTTTGAGTTCCAAAAGCACCCGCAACCGTAATAGCCGGAGTAAGTAACTTAGCTCCACCATCTAAGGACTCTAGAGCTAGCTTTTTGCGTTTCTCTTTTTGGCTTTCAGATTCATGAAGAAACACCCCCATCATTCCTCCCCCATAACCTAAGGCGGGTTCAGTGATAAATATCGGAACTGGGAGGAAACCGTACGCATTTTCCGCCAAGTAGTTACCCATATCTAACTGCCCATCTACAGGGTCAGTAAAAGATGTCGCGTGTACATTAATGCTGATGAGCATTGTCGCTAATAAGAATAAAGACTTGGCATGTTTCATTTTGGTCAACTTAAACTATCTTGTGGTGGATATTAATCGGATTACTTCTAACGATTTGGAGTTAGAACTGATAGTTAAATTCGACGCGTTGATCACCATCAAAATAAGACTGGTCGTGTGTCCAGTTGGCAAAATAACGAACGTTAAATCGCGGTGTAAATTGGTAAGATACTGCAAACTCATTCATGAAAACCGAGCCGGCATCAGTCCAAGCTTGAGAGCCCGCTAATGGTGTCATCCACATTGGGTTGTAGTTAAGCCACAACTTATCGGTAATAGCATATTTACTGTATCCACCGACAACGGCATAGACACCTGGGACTGTAAATCCGATATATTTATCTTGAGGATTAACTTGTCCATCTGATGCGTTTTCAACTTTATCGCCCGTAAATTCGCCATTTTTAATCTGCACTCCAAGGCCTGCTAGTGGGTACAGCTGTAGCCCCCCCCAATTTGGGAGCGCCTGTATAAAGCTATAAGAAGTATTAAGAGCTTCTTGGTCGACATCATAGTTAAGGTCAATCTGTCTTCCTAAGCCGCTGGTCGTATTAATCGTAAAATTACGAAAACGAACTGAGTCGATAGAATCATCACGTTCTGCGGTACCAGACCAACCTAATGAGCTGCCAGCAAAACCTTTAATCTCCAACACGTTCATTGCCATCGTGTCGTCATTGCCAGTGTCATAAGCTCTACCGATTTTTACGTTTAAGCCTTTATCCGTCACCCCTGCTCCCGCTTGTGTGTACACAGCTAAGGGGTCAGACATGTCTTGCACGCTATCGTTTGTGTTAGCAGCGACCGCGCTCGAAACAAAGCCAGACATTAGCGTTGTCATAACAAGGGTGGAAAGAAGTTTTTTTGATTTCATCGGATAAATTCTCGTAGTGATTAACTGTTGATGAGAATCTTAAGGATTAGCCGATATATGATCGATGGAGGAGAGTTTAATAGTGGATTTAGTCTGATTTAATCAATAACAAAGCCAGATAAAACACATCACTATCAAGGCATTAGATTTTTAACATTCGGAAGGGATACAAATAATCATTATCGTCTGATGCAGGAAGTACACCCACGACAAGCTGAACGAGTATGTGGATCGAGCCGTCCCCTTTGAACTTTGCAGTAGGCATTGCGAAGGACTCGTCTCGCAGCAAACCAGTCTTCCGGCTTTTGCATAATCAAGTAGCCATTGAACCGTTTTAGTAAAGGTAAGCGATACTCTTCGACAAATTTACTGTCAAACTCAACCTCAAAGTACTCGAACACCTGCTCGATAGAGGTAAATTCAGCAAGCTTGCTTTGAATGTCAGTAAAACTCATCGGTCTTAGGTCTACGAAAATTAATACAAATGAACAGGCTAAGGATTGTACTAAAGCTACGTTTGATTGTCACAAAAGTAAAAAGCCCAAAGTACTTCTCAGCGCCTTGGGCTAATTACAATAGAAAACGATTAAGCGTGGTACTCTGGGTAGTCTAATAGGCCCACTTCGTTACCACCAAACAAAGTATTAGGATTATGTTCTGCAAGCGGGTAACCGTGTTCTAGGCGACTCGGTAAGTCAGGGTTGGCGATAAACGGACGACCAAAACCTACCATATCCGTAATACCGTCAGACAGTGCTTTTTCGGCTTTCTCTTGGTTGTAGCGACCTGCATAAATGATCGTACCTTGGTACGCTTCTCTTACTGCGGTCTTAAATTCCGCAGGTGTGTCTGGGGCATCATCCCAATCGACTTCTGCAATGTGCATATAGACTACGTGGTGTTTTTCCAATACGCGAGCCGCAGCGGTGTAAGTATCAATTGGCGTCTTATCTACTGTGCCGTTAAGTGAAGTAAATGGCGCAAGACGAACACCTACTTTGTCGGAACCAATCGCATCTACGACAGCTGCGACGACTTCATCTAAAAAGCGAAGACGATTTTCGATTGGACCACCGTATTCGTCATCACGGTTGTTTGCTTCAGAGTCAATAAATTGGTTGATTAAATAGCCGTTTGCACCATGCAATTCGATACCATCAAAACCAGCCTCGATCGCATTCAGTGCTGCTTGACGGTATTGACCAACGACTTCTTGAATATCTTCTTTTGTCATCGCACGAGGCTCGACCACATCAACAAAGCCAGGTTCGTTCGAGCCATTATCCACAAATACTTTTACGTTTTCAGCTTTTAGAGCCGAAGATGAGATAGGCTGCTTGCCACCAATATTGTCTGGATGTGTGACACGACCAACGTGCCAAAGCTGAGCAAAGATAGCTCCGTCTTTTGCGTGTACGGCATCAGTGACTTTTTTCCAACCCGCGATTTGCTCGTCTGAATAAATACCAGGAGTCCAAGCATAACCTTGTCCCATTGGTGAAATTTGTGTGCCTTCGGCAACGATTAAACCAGCAGACGCGCGCTGTGCGTAGTATTCGGCCATCATATCGTTAGCAGAGTTACCAGGTTGAGTCGCACGAGAGCGAGTCATAGGTGGCATTACGATGCGGTTTTTAAGTGTTAATGAACCAAGCTGAATTGGTTGAAGCATTGAATCTGTCATTGCGATACCCCTATTTGCTCGTTTGAATAAGCTCAATTGAATAGCCGTCTGGATCTTTAACAAAAGCGATGTGCGTTTCGCCACCTTTCATAGGACCCGGAGCGCGAGTAATGTTGCCACCAAGTTGCTCAATGCGCTCACACGCTGCATAAATGTCCTCGCAACCAATCGCAATATGTCCCCAAGCGTTACCTTGGTCATAGTTGTCTGTATCCCAGTTGTAAGTTAACTCAATAGTCGAACCTGCATCTTGACCTTCGTAGCCCACGAAGACTAGCGTATAGCGATACTCTTCATTTTCGAAACGATCCAACATTTTCATGCCAAGTACTTCAGAATAAAACTTGATGGACTTTTCTAAGTCCACTACTCGAATCATGGTGTGTAAAACTTTCATGTAACCCCTCGGCAGAACTCTTGTCAGCGCAGTAAAACAAGCCAACAACGTTAAATGGTTATTTCCAACTGACGCTAGAGTAAGGTAAATGGGAAAGTAGGTGAAATTATCTAATATTATAATTTTGATAATTTTTTGGAATGATTAAGGGGAAGAGAAAAAGTGAAAAAAGAAAGTGGCCTTGCACATTAGCAAGGCCACATTATCTTGGTTATTTCAAATCAAAACGGTCAGTATTCATTACCTTAGTCCACGCAGCAACAAAGTCGGTAACAAACTTTTCTTTGTTATCATCTTGCGCATAGACCTCAGCATACGCTCTTAGTATCGAGTTAGAACCGAATACAAGGTCAGCACGCGTCGCGGTCCATTTCACGACACCATTAGAACGATGCACGATATCATAGGAGTTTCGGCCTGTTGGCTTCCACTGATAGTTCATGTCTGTAAGATTAACGAAGAAGTCGTTGCTCAACACTCCAACACGCTCAGTGAAGACACCGTGGGCACTGCCGTTATAGTTAGTCCCTAACACACGCATCCCACCGATGAGAACTGTCATCTCTGGTGCGGTTAGCCCCATCAATTGAGCGCGGTCTAACAACATCTCTTCCGGTGTTGCAGCATAATGCTGTTTTTGCCAGTTTCGGAAACCATCTGCAACAGGTTCTAAAACTTCAAAAGATTCGACGTCAGTTTGCTCTATGGTTGCGTCACCTCGACCTGGAGCGAACGGTACGTTCACATTGAACCCAGCGAGTTTTGCTGCTTGCTCCACACCCACATTACCCGCTAACACAATCACATCAGCAACACTTGCGCCAGTATCGGCTGCGATACGCTCAAGAACAGGCAGAACCTTATTCAGCTTCTCTGGTTCATTTCCTAACCAGGCTCTCTGTGGCTCTAGACGGATTCGAGCCCCATTAGCCCCACCACGTTTATCTGACTGGCGATATGTACGTGCACTATCCCAAGCCGTTGTAATCATTTCCGTTACGCTTAAGTCTGACGCTAAGATTTTTTCTTTTACGTCTTCAATATCATAATCCGTTGAACCTGCAGGAACAGGATCTTGCCAAATTAGAGCTTCAGTTGGCGCTTCTGGACCAATATAAACTGATGATGGTCCCATATCACGGTGGAGTAACTTAAACCAAGCGCGAGCGAACACCTCAGAGAACTGCTCTGGATTATTGTAAAAGCGTTCAGAGATCTTACGATATTCTGGGTCCACTTTTAGCGCCATATCGGCATCAGTCATCATAGGGTTGTATCGGATGCTTGCATCTTCTACGTCTACCGGCTTGTTTACCTCATCAATCGCAACAGGTTCCCATTGCCATGCGCCTGCTGGGCTCTTAGTCAATTGCCACTCATGTGATAACAACATCTCGAAGAAACCGTTATCCCACTGAGTTGGATGTGTAGTCCAAGCGCCTTCAATACCACTGGTGACTGTGTTGCGGCCGATACCACGCGACTGATGGTTGTTCCAACCTAAACCTTGTTCGGAGATATCCGCTCCTTCTGGAGATTCACCAAGCTCGGCAGCGTTACCGTTACCATGTGCTTTACCAACTGTGTGACCACCAGCCGTCAACGCCACGGTTTCTTCGTCATTCATTCCCATTCGAGCAAAAGTAACTCGCATATCCTGAGCGGTTTTGAGTGGATCTGGTTGACCATCAACACCTTCAGGGTTCACGTAGATAAGACCCATCATGACCGCTGCTAATGGGTTTTCTAAATCTCTATCACCAGAATATCGACTGTTTTCACCTTTACTGTCTTGAAGCCATTCTTTTTCAGCGCCCCAGTAAATATCTTTCTCTGGCGACCAGATATCTTCACGACCAAATGCGAAACCGTAGGTTTTTAAGCCCATCGATTCGTAAGCAATATTACCCGCATAAACGATAAGATCAGCCCAGCTAATTTTGTTGCCATACTTTTGCTTAATTGGCCAAAGAAGGCGACGTGCTTTATCTAAGTTTGCGTTATCTGGCCAAGAGTTTAGGGGGGCAAATCTTTGGTTACCCGTACTCGCACCACCTCGGCCATCGCCAATTCGATAAGAACCGGCTGAATGCCATGCCATGCGAATCATTAAACCGCCGTAATGGCCCCAGTCAGCCGGCCACCATTCTTGGCTATCGGTCATTAATGCTGTTACGTCTTGCTTCAATGCGTCAAAATCCAGCGTTTTTACCGCTTCACGATAATCAAACGCTTGTCCTAGAGGGTTCGTTTTAGCATCGTGCTGATGCAAAATATCTAAGTTAAGTGCGTTGGGCCACCATGCAACATTAGAACCTTCTGAAGAGGTAACCGCTCCATGCATAACTGGACATTTGCCAGTAGTTGTATTTTCTTGCTTCATAATATTTCACCGATTTTATTTATAACTTTTAACGATTACGATAAGCACACTATTTTAAAATAATCGAAGCCAAGCATTTACCCAGCTTCAACTATGGATTTGTTAGTAATTAATATTTCATTACACCGAATTCAATCAAATATTAACTACCTAAATATAAACAATGTGACCATCTATTTATTAGTAGAGGTTTGAGTTACACCGCTATAATATAGTCACTATCATAATCCCAGTGACCATAGACTTCCGTTTCAAATCTCTTCCGTTCGCTGTTGTCGTCCGTTAAACGTCCAACGCTTTTTCGATTGTTATGCTCGAACGTGCCTTGGTTGTAGTTCTCCATCCGAACAACACTCTTAACTCCACATGAGCTAAAAAGCATATCACTGTATGGGCTCGCCCTCATGAAACACCTCCTTTGTTGTTACTAAGCAAACTATAGTGCGCTCCAGCCGTTTACACCATTGGGCTTATCCTATTTCTAGGATAGGGAAAACCTATCGATGCGTTAACTACCAAAGTTAGATTTAATATAAGTAGATTAAAAAAAATGAAATATAGTAAGGCAGATAAGAATCTTGCACGTTTTAAGGCAAAACATGCAAGATTATTGGGAGAGCGGTGAAGATAACTAAAATACGCTATTAGCTTATTGCTAATAAAGATTAACTACTCTTTTTTAGAAGGAATAAATGATAGCCAAACTCATCAGAATACTGAGTACAAATATGAACTTCGTGTTGAATATCTTTCCATGCAGGTTTATTGGACATTTCGGACGTCAGTTCAACAACTCGTTCACCCAATGGACCATAATAGTTCATCCATCCAGATTGACTCAGCGCGAAGTTATCGACTACTTCATAACCCGCCTTCTTCATTTGCGCTAACCGTGTCTCAACAAGTTGAATGTCTGGGTATTCATGGCTCCAAAACTGTTTCGATTCGTCACTCGGTGATGTCGTTTTCCATACCATGTCACTCACCATCAGATACCCTTCTTGTTCCAATAAGGGCTTCCAATTTATTAGCGCCTTTTCGATCCCCATGATGTAAGCGCTTCCTTCTGCCCAGATCAAGTCAAAGCTCTCTTTGTCGAATGGTAGCTCGGTCATGCTCGCAGTAACAGTCTTGAGCCTGTCTTGCCAACCTTGCTCAGCAAAACGTTCAGAAAGACGTTCAAGTGCTGTCGACTCATTATCAACAGCAGTGATAACGGCATTACTTTGCTCTGCCAGTACTTTTGTGGCTAGACCTTTACCGCAACCAATTTCAAGGATATTTCGTGGCGTCGTCGGTAGCAAATTCAGCGCCTTTGCTGTGTCCTCTTCACTACCTGGCCCCCAGCGTTCTAATGTCTGGAAAACCTTCATAAAATCGGCCATGTATTTGTCGTGTTCGTTCATATCTTTTGATAACCATTTCAAGTGCAAGGCGTCTTTTTCGCTAAACCCTTGCTTAATTAACCAATCTAAGTGAGCATCAGGAGCCAGTTTGTCCAAATCACCATGCCAAGCTTTAAGGTCACCTTCCCCAAGTAACGCCGCGAGTAATTGCAACGACTGCTGTTTTTGCTCAATTTCTTGTTGTAGGACTTGCAGTCGGTTCTTGAGTAGCTCTCGATCCACCTTAGCTTCTAAGCAGGCCTTACACTCTTTAAGTGTCAATCCTCCTGCCTGCAACTTCTGAATCAAACGGACTCGCTGAACATCTTTATCACTGTATACACGATAGCCGTTTTCTAGCCGTCTCCCTGAAATAAGCTTTTGCTTTTCATAATAAAGTAAAGCCGTTCGTGACAAGCCGACCATTGCTGCTAACTCTGAGATTCGATACAAAATCCAATGCCTCTATCTGTCTAGATGGTTAATTACTTTAAACTATAAAGTTATAGACAGGTCAATGAGAAAAGTGAAGAGAAAATAAAAAAGACACGAACTGCTCACACTGCTGTCCGTGCCTTTTAAGAAATAGCGTTATGCCCTGATTGCAGTACAGAAACTCACATCTGCTGTATTCGTTTCCAGATCATAAGAATGATAAAGTTCGAAACAGGGCCTGTCATCACTATCAAGCTGCTGTTCAACAACCTGCCCCATTAGCTCTTCCCACGCAGGTCCGTATTGCGACTTTTCAGTAATCGTTTTGCGAATACAAGCGTATTTACCGCCGTCAAATGACATCAACTCGACACCGTTAGAAGCGTCTACAGTTGGGTCGACCAACAAACAAATATCGGTTCGGCATTTATCTGCTGGCGTGATCTCTGGGTTATCATGATAAACGAAGATACTGGTGTTCCCAGCTAGACCTTTTGGGCCTGCCCATGTGTAAAGTGTATCGATTGCAGGCTCATAGTTTTCTCCGTATGGACCAGTCACTCGCACATAAGCTAATTGACCAGGTTCAAAAGTTTTGATATCCATCATTGTGCTCCATGTTTTTGATTCGGCTTCAGTATAGAGAGCAGTCTCGCTATTCTCGTGTCCATTATTGCGAAGCTTGTGTCCAATCTTGCTGTTTCGCATCAGACAGCTGTACTCCTCCATATCACGGCAATTACGAATGTCCGTTGGCGTGATACCAAAGTACTTTTTAAAGGCTTTTGCCAAGCTTTGAGAGCTCGCGAAGCCACTATCCAATGCTACCGTGATGATGTCTGGTTTGTTATAGAACAGCTCGTTAGCAGCTTGTTCTAGTCTCAATCGACGAATAAAGTCGTTCAGCGTCTCTCCCACCACTGCTTTGAATATTCGATGGAAATGGTACGGTGACAAATGTGCTTTCTCTGCTACCTGAACCAAATTTGTGGGATTATCATAGTGACTTTCTAGATAACGAATTACCGGTCGTAGTCGTTTGTGATAGTCAGTCTTCATCGTCTAGTCCTTCCACATTCCAAGTACGGTTTTACGGATATCGGTAATCGCTTTTGCAGCGATTATTTTATCCTGAGCATCTGGTGCTATTTTCGGATAATGCACTCGGTTTAAGTATTCACACAATGAGTCCGTCATAAAGCGGCTCTTGCCTCCATAAACATACTTATCACCCCAACTCTGTTGCTCAGGTACCCAATATTTCATCGGCTGCATGAGATGAAGTTCTTGCTTAGCACGCGTCATAGCAACATACAGTAAACGTCTTTCTTCTTCTAAAGCTCGTTTGTCGTCCACTGCGTATTCATTAGGGAAGTTGCCATCAGCGACATTGAGAACATAAACATTTTGCCACTCTTGCCCTTTAGCACTGTGTACCGTGGATAGAATTAAAAAGTCATCATCGATTTTAGGGTTGCTTGCTAAATCACCAGTCGACTGCGGTGGATCAAGAGTCAACTCAGTCAAAAAACGTTCGCGCGTACTGTATTGACTTGAAATCATCACAAGCTGCTCGACGTCACCCCAACGAACAAAATGGTCATCGTAATTCAGTTCTAATAATGGGCTGTAGAGGGTTGCCAGAAGGCTCAATTGTTCTGCCCACGGTACAGCGTTACTGTTTATCGCGAGCAGAGATTCCACTAACATTTTGTACTCTGCTCTTGCTGACATCGGGACTTTACAGTCAGACAACGCACTGAACTGATACTGATGCGCCTTTAAATGCTCGATGATATTGTTGGCGGTTTTCGGGCCAATACCGGAAAGCAGTTTCAACACTCGAAAAGCAGAAATGGTGTGTTTTGGATTGTCCGCCCAGCGAAGAACAGAAAGGAGATCTTTAACATGGGCGGCCTCAAGAAACTTTAGGCCACCATGTTTAACATAAGGAATATC
Source organism: Vibrio barjaei (assembly GCF_001639065.2). Classification (GTDB taxonomy): domain Bacteria; phylum Pseudomonadota; class Gammaproteobacteria; order Enterobacterales; family Vibrionaceae; genus Vibrio; species Vibrio barjaei. Next base: position 254,110 of record NZ_LQXO02000005.1, on the reverse strand, counting down.
ACGGCGCGTTAACTCAAGCTCCAACCTGTCGCTATGATAGCTAGAGCGAAACAGCACAGCTTGTCGTTTCAGCTCAATGCCCTCTTCTCTTGCTCTTAGAATGGATTCAACAATATATTCCGCCTGCTTAACATCATCTTCCACCGTGACAAGGTGAGGTTTAGGCCCTTGTTTTCGCTCCGAATATAGCTCGACTTTATAACCTTCTTGTCCCTCACGAAGTAGTTGATTGGATAAATCCAAAATACCTTGATGTGAACGATAGTTAGTGGTGAGCGTAATGACTTTTGCAGGTGGACAAAATTGCTGCGGAAATTCCAGAATGTTGTCGACGCTCGCCGCTCGGAAGCCATAAATGGATTGCGCATCATCACCGACCACGGTTAACCCTTTTCCATCAGGAAAGAAGGCTTTGAGCATGCCCGCCTGAAGTAAGTTGGTGTCTTGGTATTCATCGACCAATATGTAATCGAACTGAGCTCGCACTTTATTTGCTATTTCTGGCACTTGAGCCATATGGAAGCAATAAAGTAACAAATCATCGTAATCTAAACAGAATTGTTCCGCTTTCTGCTCTGCATATTGAGCAAACAATACCTTTAGCTCTGAGCTCCACTCTGCACAATGTGGGAAGTATTGCGCGACAACGTCTTCGACAACAGTTTGGCTATTTACGCAACGAGAGTATATGTCTAAGCAGGTTTTCTTTTTTGGAAAACGTCTATCGGAATTGGTAAAACCAAGCTCAAACCGCAGCACATCCAACATATCCGCCGCGTCATTTCTATCCATAATGGTGAAATCACTTTCAAGGCCGATAAGGGAAGCATGTTCACGTAATAATCTTGCAGCGATAGAATGAAAAGTCCCCATCCAATCAAGCTTGACTGGGTGATACTGTTTACGCTGCTCATTAAGCTGCTGCTCTGCAATTCGATTCGCACGAGAAGCAAGCTCAGCAGACGCCCTGCGAGCAAACGTCACCAATAAGATTTTCTCTGGCGGTACACCTTGAACTAATAGCTGAGCAGTTTTGTGAGCTAAGGTATTGGTCTTGCCCGTTCCCGCACCAGCAATAATAAGTAGCGGTGAGTAGTTACTCGTATTGTCTGATTTTGGCATACCAAAATCAACGGCGAGCTGTTGTTGGTGATTAAGAGTGATGGGTTGTGCCATGGTGTGCTCATCTAACTATCTTGGACAGTATAAGATTAGCATGAGTACTGTTTTTATATACAGTAAAAATAAAAGTATGCGATCTGTGTGGTACTCAGCTGGACAAATGGTGAGTTCGTCCAGCTGAATAATGAGGTGTTAGATACTAGGTTGAACACTCTTCATAGCCAGCATAGGCAATGCCGGAAAGCCGCGCCATATTATGATTCCAAGTGGCAAGGTCATGTTTGTTGAACTTACCCAGATCATCATGACCACAGGCTCTCGCCATCACTTGCATGAGTTCCACCGACGCCTCAAAGAAGTTTTTTAATTGGTGGGATGCTTTTTCAACATTAAGTCGTTGCCTCAAATCGGCTTTTTGCGTTGCGATACCCGCAGGGCAATTATTAGTGTTACACATTCTCGCAGCGACACAACCAATAGATTGCATCGCACTATTTGATATCGCGACCCCATCAGCGCCCAATGCGAGTGCTTTAACAAAATCCATTGGGACACGAAGACCACCAGTAATGATCAGCGTAACCTTACCGCTAGCACCTTGCTGATCCAAATAACGCCGCGCTCTAGCTAGGGCAGGAATGGTTGGAACACTAATATGATCTCGGAACATTTCTGGCGCTGCGCCAGTACCCCCTCCTCGGCCATCAAGAATGATGTAATCCGCACTGGCATCAAGCGCAAACTGAATGTCCTCTTCAATATGGTTTGCACTCAATTTAAACCCAATAGGAATACCTCCCGTAACTTCTCTCACTCTGTCAGCGAATCGTCTGAAGTCTTCAGCCGTATTCAGGTCTTTAAATGTAGGAGGAGAGATTGCGGGTTCTCCTTCTGGAATACCTCTAACTTGAGAAATTTTGCCGATATTCTTGTTACCGGGAAGATGACCTCCGGTACCAGTCTTAGCCCCTTGTCCGCCTTTGAAATGAAACGCTTGTATCGATTTGAGTTTACTTTCATCGTAGCCAAACCCTGCGCTCGCTAACTCATAGAAATAACGCGAGTTTGCCGCTTGCTCCTCTGGCAGCATCCCCCCTTCACCCGAACAAATACCTGTACCGGCTAACTCCGCACCCGTTGCTAACGATATCTTAGCTTCTTCTGATAGAGCGCCAAAGCTCATGTCCGAAACAAATAAAGGAATGTTAAGCTTCAACGGTTTCTTGGCCTTAGGTCCAATGACCAATTCAGTCCCAACAGCAATGTCTTCAAGTAGAGGTTTCGTGGCCATTTGAGCAACCATAACTTGTATGTCATCCCAATGAGGCAATAAGTGCCTAGGTACGCCCATTGAAGTCATTGGTCCATGATGTCCTAGCTTAGACAGCCCTTCACGAGCAAGTTGATGTATGAGTTCGACCGTTGGTTCTTCTTTCGTTTTAACCGCAACGGGTCCATCACTCGCCTTTTGGCTCACACCAGGCCCTTCTTGACCAACTTGCTCATCATTAAACTGTTTATGTGAGCCATCGCAATATGGAAGGTTTGCTGAGTGCTTGCAACGACACAAATACGCATCGCCCGATTTATCCGCACTGAAACTTTGTGGTTTGAACTCCGTTCCTGCGTGTGAACCATCGCAGTAAGGTTGGTTTTTTGAACGTCCACAAGTGCAAAAATAGTATTCTTTATCTTGCTCTAGCTCGACTTTGATTGGGATATTACTGGCTACAACGGGTTTGCTCATAATGCTTCCTTTTAGCTAGTTAATTATCGTTATTTGCATCACTAAGCGTAGATGAAAAAAAACCAGTTATTACTAACTGGTTTTTTTTCATAGGCGTTTGCTTTAGAAAGGTGCCACGCAATCTGTATAGTTCTCCGGTGCTACCGGTAGGGCATCATTGTTATTAAATGAATCCAGTGTTGCTGCTAACGAGATGATCGCTTCAACATCTGAGCCCTGCCATGAGGTGACAGCTAAAGCAATGATGTCATCAATGGTCATCCAAGTGCCATTGATGTTGATTGTTGCGGAACCAGATAAGCCGTCAGTTCCGGGTCTATGTCTAGTATTGAAAATAAACGCAAGCAATTGCTGAGCGAGTTGCTCTTTGTGCATATTTTCTTCTGCGTTACCATTGCTATCAACTAGGAATTGCGAAACTTCTGATTGCCAGGTGCCTGCCTCCCAAATCATACCGTCGCCACTGAATGCAGCAGAAACGGAGGTTCCATCACTAAACATACCGTCGAACGGTTCATCGCCCGCACCAAAATACACTGATGTTGAACTATAAGGCGCTAAGCTATTGACATAGTCCCTATCTTCCTCGGTTAGCTCAGAGAGTCCATTTTTATTGTGCCAATAGCCTTTTGTATCGAAGTCGACAATCACGTCACACACATTGTTGAACGCAAAATTATCTCCCGCTCCACCATCATCTCGATTATAAACTTCACCATCAATGAAAGGCAGAGCGTTGTTGTCATAGCTCAAGACAGACCGGACATCAAAAGTAATCGTGTGTGGAGAAGTATTGGTCCAACCTTGCGCCACACTGAGCTGTTCCTGTAACACATATGAGGCAAGATCGCCCCGGATATTAGGCACTAAAGCTCTAAATCGAACACAGCCATCATCTTCGGTCTGTTTACTAATGACCCGGTTGTACATCCCAGCAATATCATTGCCAAAGATCTCAACTAAATCAGCCCATAGTTCTGGAGTCGCTTGAGGATTAATATTGTCTGGTAATGGCACACTTTGCGGGACAGTAAGAGTGACAGGCCAGTTTGAAATCAAGCCTTCCCCGCTATCTTGGATACCATCACGATCTTTATCAAATACTTTACACACAGTGATGTCCGCGATACCAATACTGCCGAACGCGACAACAAGAACTGGTTCAGGGTCCTCACCTTTTTTCCCCTGAGCAGCGTCCGCGAAATCACTCGGCGTAAATCCGTCATCGGTTTGCTCCCCTGAGTCACGGCTGATCACTTCGCTGCCCGTTCCTTGATCACACGCGAGTGGAGAGACAAAACCTAGTCGAAGATCACCATCATTATGAGCTGCCGCATAATTTCTCAACTCTGCAAAAGTGGTAAAGTGGGTAAAATTAGCGTTGAGAGGAGCAACATTGTTCACGTCAGCAAACCACATAAAATGATCCACCGACCATGCTAACATCTCCTGCTCTATCACACTGAAGGTAATTGGAAACGCTTCAGAATCTGTAGTTCGGAAGATATTACGTAAGGCAAGTGGGTCAGTAACGCCAAAATCCCAATTTTCTATCAACTCATCTCCATTTTCTGGTGAGGTATAGTTAGGATCATATTGGCAATTGAGGTTTTTGTCGTGGAACGAGCGTAAAGCGATATCATAGGTAACCGGTGTTTCACGCTCTCCCAAAATCACCTTAAAGTTATCCGTTTTGGAGAACTTTGGAATAAAGCCGAAAAATCCACTGCAATTTTCCCCCGTCGCTCCATTATCTACCGCTCCATTACAAGCATTTATGACACTAGCTTCCGTTGAAACCCAAGCTTTATAGACCCCTCCAGAATTGGGCGTGTTCGCAAAAGGAAAGAGCTGGATCGTATCACCTTCTGATAACTCTCCACCATTTTCGGCAATATACTCGCTGCCAAGTAGGTGAGCACAGGGACGCTCTTCTGTTACCCATTGTCCTTTTACTTTTTGAGTCACTGAATAAGTAGGGTTGCTGAGCGTAATACCGTCCTCGCCATCGAAGTAGAACAATCGACATTCGAGCGGTTCAGCGGTGAACGTTGCTGAATTCTTAGGGCCGCCCTTACCTTTGACAGATTCGTAGCAGGTACCACCATTCACATTTGCATCCGGTTCAATGCTTGATAGCAAACATCTACCCGATGGGTTGGTTACCTGAAAGTAATAGTAGCCGGCAGGTAGTGCTGCTGCCGTGCCCGGAGCATTTGGGCCTGGGCCATCATCTAAGAAGACTTCTAGCTTAGATTCGTAACGAACGTTTTCGTTAACGATTTCACCACCTGGTGTTGTAGTAAAAATAGCGCCATCTAGGCGCGCCGCAACTTGATTGGAAATCAAAATACTCGTAGCAGTAAGAGCACAAACACTAAACCGCTTGATTAAAACACGTGTCCGTTGAGAGTTCATTATTGACTCCTTAAAGTATGGAGTGAACCCTCTTAGGAGCAAGTCTCATGCCGCTCATAACTATTTGAAATAAAGTGAATTTAAAAATGGCAGTGTAACGTCAGATAACTAACCATCTGATTTTTAGGAAAGGGCTTGATACAACCGGACTTTACAGACTGTAACAGTGCAACTTGATAAAGCGGCTAGCTATCTAGTTGAATGTTGTGTTTCTTGATCAGACGATACAGTGTCGGCCGAGAAATATTGAGGGTTCTTGCAACAGCAGTCATGTTGAACTTATGCGAACGAATCACTTGCTCAAGCATCTCAGAGCGCATTCCCTTATGGTCGTTTACCTTAAAAAGTGTATCTACCTCTATCCCTAGGGACTCGGGTTCAATAGACTGACCGTGAGAAAGAACAACAGCTCGCTTAATGACATTTTTCAACTCACGTATGTTGCCGGGCCATGAGTAGTGCCTCAACACCGTATAGCAGCTGCTAGAAAACGTGCGATTGTCGATATTCAGAGACTCAATTTCAAATTGAAGAAACTCATCAGCAAGTAATAAGATGTCTTCACTTCGTTCTCGAAGAGAAGGGATAGTGATTGGCAGGACGTTCAAACGGTAGAACAGATCCTTTCTAAATTCTCCTCGTCCAATCAGAGTCTCAACGGACTCGTTGGTTGCGGCGATAATGCGACAATCAATCAAATCATCTCTATCCGAACCAACACTATGTATGCGTTTGGACTCTAAAAAATGCAGAAGGTGAGCTTGAACCTCTAATGGCATATCGCCTATTTCATCTAAAAATAGGGTGCCGTGATGAGCCCTGCGTATATAGCCTGCATGCGTTTTTATAGCACCAGTAAAGGCACCTTTCTCATGGCCGAATAATTCTGACTCAACTAACCCACGTGGAATCGAACCACAATTCAACTCCACAAATGGGCCACGGTTTCGGTTTGATAAATCGTGAATTAGCCTAGCGCAGCGACTTTTACCTACACCAGTTTCTCCTTGAATGAGTACCTCACTGTCACTGGCGGCATATTGTGAAATCCGTTTATTGGTAACTTCTATGGCTTTGCTGGCACCACTTAAGCCAGTCAAGATACCTCTCCTTCTCTAAACTTTTTTACTATGACTAATTTTAGTCATTGGAATTTCGTTTCACCCCGATGATACGTCTCATTTATGAGACTGACCTTAGCTTGCTCTCATCTGCTTGAAAACTAAAGTTGTGTATCACTCTTAACGTAAGTCGTCGAGAACTCGTAGCTATCACAGATATGTCTCGCCACTGAATATTCAAAGATTTGTCCGTTATCTAAATAGGCATTTTGAGCCACATTCACCAAATGCTCCCCTACAGGAACACTGAGGTAGTCTGTCTCTGCAACGTTTGCGTTGGCAATCGTGATACGCAAATTAGCGCTATGAATGGTGAGGTTTAATTTGTTGGATATGTAGCCATATATCGAGTCTTTGACATGTTCGATAGATAAGCCGGGAACGACTTTGGCTGACAGATAGATATACTCAACGATTGATGGCACGCCATCTAATACTCTGATTCGCGTTATGTCATAAACCGGATCGCCAACGTTGCATTTTAGTTTCTCTGCGATCAACACGTTTGCGGGCACCGAACAGAATTTAACAACACGAGTATGAACCGTTTTACCCTTATCTTGGGCTCGTTTTTTAGTTCCAAGTAAATGAGAGTCAGACACCGCATCAGGCTTTTGTTTTACGAATGAGCCAGCTCCACGCTTACGTACGACCAACCCTTCTTTCACTAAAAAGTCCATGGCTTTTTTAATGGTTATTTCACTGCATTCAAACTCCGCGGCCAACGATCTGCCATCTGGGAGTTTTTCCTCCGACGAGTACTCTCCAGAAAGAATACGTGTCTTCATTTCACTATAAATGCCCTGATACTTAATCATTTATGAATGCCTATGCTATCCAATATACATCGGCAAATAACCTGCCTTTACTCTTAGTCCCAAGGGTACTTCCTTCCGTTTCAAGACACAAGCAACGATATAAAACCATATTTAATTTAGTCCAAACATCATCACAGAATGCCAATAAAAGAGATCAAGATCACTCTATAAGGTAAATATAATTGTAAAACCATATGGTTTTAATAGTATCACCTCAAAGAGATTAGTATTTTAAACATTTCAAACTGGAGTAATCATGGCATTTCAAGAGAATTTCCTATGGGGCAGTGCGTCTGCGGCGTATCAGATTGAAGGCGCAGCTAACTTAGACGGTAAAGGTGACTCCATTTGGGACGTCTACTCTCGTGTACCAGGCAACACATTCAAAGACACCACGGGTGAAGTAGCGATCGATTTCTACCATAAGTATGAAGAAGATATTGAGTTGATGCGCGAAATGGGGTTAAAAGCCTATCGCTTTTCGGTCGCTTGGACTCGCATCATGCCTGATGGCCGCACTATTAATCCTAAAGGCATCGAGTTCTATCACAACGTTATTAATAAACTTATCGAATGTGGTATCACACCGATCCTAACAATCTACCATTGGGATCTTCCTCAAGCCCTACAAGATGAATACCAAGGTTGGGAAAGCCGTAAGATTCTGGCTGACTTTACCAAATACTGTGAAGTCCTGTTTACCGAGTACGGTGAAAAAGTACCGTACTGGGTTTGTATGAACGAGCAAAACATCTTTACTAGTCTTGGCTATGTTCAAAAAATCCATCCGCCAAAGGTTTCCGATTATCAGCGTTTTATTAATGCTAACCACATTGCAAGTCTTGCAAATGCTAATGCGGTAAAACGATTTAAAGAAATGGGCCTGCCGGGTCAGATCGGAGCGAGCTTCGCTTATAGTCCGACCTACTCTAAAACTGCTTCTCCAGAAGATGTCATCGCGGCTGAAAACGCACAAGAAATCCAAGATTTGCTTTGGATGGATGTCTACGCAAAAGGCGCATATCCAAAGATTGGCCTAAAGCTTCTAGAACGACTTGGTATTCATATCGACTTTCAAGATGGTGACAAAGAGCTGCTGAAAGCCGGTATCTGCGACTTCATGGGACTAAACTACTATCAGTCCGCTACGTTTGTAGCTCCAGAAAATAAGGCTGAGACCGCTCAAACAGGTAATGCTGCTCAAGTCTCTGTGGTTTCCGATGTTGCCGCTATCCCAACAGACAAATACTACGTACGCGCTGATAACGAACATCTAAAAATGACTGATTGGAACTGGGCCATTGATCCTGAGGGACTGCGCGTCGCCCTTCGCCGCATTACATCACGCTATAACCTTCCAATTCTTATTAGCGAAAACGGCCTTGGTGCTTATGACACACTAACGGAAGATGGCAAAGTTCATGATGACTACCGCATTGACTTTCTAAAAGCGCACGTAGAAGCAATTGGAGATGCGATTGACGACGGTTGTGAAGTTATTGGCTACTGTACTTGGTCTTATCAGGACTTGTTCAGTTGGTTAAACGGCTATGCGAAGCGTTATGGGTTCGTGTATGTTGACCGTGATGAAGAGAGCGAAAAAGAACTGAAACGCTACAAAAAAGACAGCTTCTATTGGTATCAGAAAGTCATTGAATCTAATGGTGAAGCTCTTTAGTTTTCACGAAAAAGGTCTAGCTTGAGCTAGACCTTTTTGTCATTGTAACCAAGAAGTTGTCTACGCCATGATTACTTAATTTCACCAAAGCGCTCTAAGTAAAGAATGGTGGCTGCAGTTCTTGAAGGGACTTGCAGCTTTCTCAGCAAACTCTTCATATGCACTTTAACCGTTGACTCAGAAATAAACAGTCGATCGGCAATTTGCTTGTTTCTAAATCCTTTCGCCACTTCTTGAAGAATCTGCATTTCACGCTCAGTCAGTGTCGCGAAAACATCACTAGTATTCGCTCTTTCTTCAAGGTACTTCTCGATGGCAGAACTGAAAGCTTTATTACCTGATGTCAGCCCACGAAGCAGTTCAATGATTTCATCTGGCTCGGTATCTTTAAGTAGATACCCATCAGCACCTGCTTTTACTAAGGCATCGATATCCGCTGGAATATCAGAGACGGTAAGAATGACAATGTGTCCCTGAAAGTCATCTTCTCTTAGTGCTTTGAGCGTATCTAAACCTGACATACCCTTCATATTAAGATCGAGTAAGATCAAGTCAGGTTCATGTTCTTTTGCCAACGCAATCGCATCCGAGCCATTGCTGGCTTCCGCAACAATCCCAAAATCGTCTTCAAAGCTGAGTAACTGTCCAATACCACGCCTCATTAAAGGGTGATCGTCGACTAACATGACTTTACATTCGCTCACTTAGTGGCTCCTTACTTCTTTGAAACGTTAATACCACCTCACAACCATCGTTTTCGGCGGAATCTATAGCAAGTACCGCATTAAGTCGAGCTGCACGCTCTTTCATAATGCTCATGCCATAATGATCTAATTTCTGTATATTTTGGTCGAACCCTACACCATCGTCTTTTATTTTAACAGTAACAAGGGCATTTTCATCTTCGAAACAGGTCACTTTTATAAATGAGGCTTGTGCGTGCTTCATCGCATTAAGTACGGCCTCACGAATCAGCTGCAAAATATGAACTTGTTCATTTGCGCCCAACTCCAAAGACGACATTTGATTATCGAGCTCTATCTCAGCGTCAGTTTGTTCATCCAATTGGTGAAGCATTTCAGTAATTGCTTCCCCAAACGTCCCTTCCTTGATCGATAGTCGGAAGGTAGTCAGCAATTCTCGCAGCTGAACATAGGCGTTATCCAATCCCTCGCGTATATCATTCAACACAAGTTGAGAACGACTTGATGGCGAGTCAGTTAATTCCTTAGAAATAGAACGGTTTAGTAGTGTAACCTGAATTTTTAAGTAAGACAGTGACTGAGCGAGTGAATCGTGAAGTTCTCTGGCAATCGTGGCCCGCTCTTCCATTAATATAATCTGTTCGGTTTGACGTTGCGCTTTGTTGTAGTAAATCGCTCGCGATAAGATTTGAACGAAGTTATCTATCAATTTTTCATCTGGACAAGGTAAACCAACTTGATATCTGAGTTGGCCCAGTTCTTCACCATCTAAGTGCAATGGCCTTACCCGCTCCGCTTTCCCATTGAAAGTACCTTCAGTAGCGATCCAGGGATTACCCTCTACTTCAGATACCTTGATTTCCACCGCTGAAATACCTTCAACACTGTAGATATAAGTCAGTATGGCTCGGAAGTTCTCATGGGAAATTCGTGTTGCAGTCAGCTCTTGGGACGATTGATAAAGTACTTGCAGCGATTGATGCGCATGTTGAAGCTTATGGGTTTTTTCATTTACCGCTTGTTCTAACCCACGATATAACTTGCCGAGGTCTTTGGCCATGTTTCTAAATGCGTTCCCTAAAATACCGAGTTCATTGTCAGAACGAACATCAACCTCGACATCAAACGAGCGGTTTTGAATCTGTTCACTGGCAGAGATTAGCTGTCCCAAAGGCCGAACAATTTGTTTTCTTACAAACAGTACGACATACACAGCCACTAGCAGAATTCCGCCCAGACCAACTCCCCCAGCCCATGCCAAACGGATTAACTTGTTTTCGGAGTGCTCTTGAAGTTCCAATACAAATAGGTCGATACGGTCCACAAAATCAGCGACTAGCAATAGGTACTGTTCTCTATCTTCACTGGACAGCACAGATTTGAGTTCGTGCCAGCGGATAATGAGATTGTAATAATCCTGAGTAATTTTCTCAGGCACATCCCATGACTGCAGTGCTTTCATTGAAGGAGAATATAGAGAGCGCTCAAACTGCTCGACATGTAAGAAATAGAGTGGCGAATCCGATTGCATGTCATAGGCTAATCGATAACTCTGCATTCTCATAGAACCGGAAACGTTAACGGCTTCAGCATCGTTTAAACTGGATGCCAACGTCAAGATAGCAAAGTTCGTTGTTGCTAAAGAAAGCAACAAGATGAGTATCATTGCTTTCGCTATCGTGCCGGTTACAGATTTATTCGGCTTCTTCATGACTCACTATTCTCACTTCACTTGTTTCAATCTATTCATAAGTACCGAAAACCGGACTCACACTATCGCTATCTATTGTCGGTAATTTATTGATCCAAAACAAGGATGGCCCCTATTTAACCCCTAAGAGGTATTTATCCAATTATGTCCAAACTTACAATTTATATGAATGTAAATTAAAGATTGTTAACAGATTTTTTGAACTAGACTTTCTGTAGACAGTTTTTATTGGTGAGATGAATGGTTGATATTTCCAAGCGTCGCTTTTTCACAAGAAAGCAGATCGATACTAAGCAAGCTAGGCTACCTTGGATAAAGGATTTAGCAACGTTCACTGACCAATGCACTCGTTGTGGTAAATGCATTGACGTGTGTGAAACGCAAATTATCAAGAGCGGTGATGGTGGCTATCCTGCGGTCAACTTCTCAATTGATGAATGTACGTTTTGTTACAAGTGTGCAGAAATCTGTCCAGAGCCTATATTTAATGGTAGAGACACCACACCTTGGAATGCAAAAGCACAGATCGACACTCAATGTTTGGCACAAAACAACATCGAGTGCCGCAGTTGCAGTGATAGCTGTGAAACCATGGCTATCACATTCAAGTTAAGAGTGGGCGGTGTCGCTTTACCCCAACTAGAGTTAGGAGACTGTAACGGATGTGGAGCATGTGTATCTGTTTGTCCAAATTCTTCTATCTCAGTGAGCAATGTCTAGTTCAAAGTAAAATTAAAATAAAACAAGAGAAAAAGATTTATGTCACTAAACGAAGTGCACATTTCTAGTTTGGTAGTGCATTGCAAGGCAGAGCACCTTGCAGAAATCAAAATGCAGATCGAGCAATTCGATAACGCTGAGATATACGGAGACAGTGAGGACGGCAAAATTATTGTTGTTCTAGAAACCGAGAATCAGGGTTTCGTCACCGACACAATTGACGCTATCAACAACCTACCGAATGTCCTTAACGCGGCCTTGGTTTATCACCAAATCGAGCACGGGTTAGATGACGATGAAAATAACACTGGAAGTAACCATTCCCAATTAGAGGGTGAAGTATGAAAATGACAAGACGTGCGTTTGTGAAAGCAAACGCAGCGGCATCGGCGGCAGCGGTGGCAGGTATAACTCTTCCTGCGTCAGCTACCAATCTGATTGCTAGCTCCGACCAAACAAAAATTACCTGGGATAAAGCTCCTTGTCGTTTCTGTGGTACAGGCTGTTCTGTACTGGTAGGGACACAAAACGGTAAAGTTGTTGCAACCCAAGGTGACCCAGAGGCGCCAGTAAACAAGGGTCTAAACTGCATCAAGGGTTACTTCCTGTCTAAGATTATGTACGGTAATGACCGTCTAACCCAGCCACTACTTCGTATGAAAGATGGCAAGTTTGATAAAGACGGCGACTTCACTCCGATTTCTTGGGACCAAGCGTTCGATATCATGGCTGAGAAGTGGAAAGCTTCACTAAAGGCAAAAGGCCCAACAAGTATCGGTATGTTTGGTTCAGGCCAATGGACCGTTATGGAAGGTTATGCCGCAGCTAAGATGATGAAAGCGGGCTTCCGTTCAAACAACATTGACCCTAACGCCCGTCACTGTATGGCGTCAGCGGTAGTTGGTTTCATGCGTGCTTTTGGTATCGATGAGCCAATGGGTTGTTACGACGACTTCGAAAATGCGGACGCTTTCGTACTTTGGGGTTCGAACATGGCAGAGATGCACCCTGTTCTTTGGACTCGTATCACTGACCGTCGTTTAAGCCACCCTCATGTTCGCGTAAACGTACTTTCTACGTACTACCATCGTTCTTTCGAGCTTGCTGATCACGGTTACATTTTCAATCCTCAGTCTGACCTTGCGATTGCAAACTTCATCGCGAACTACATCATTCAAAACGACGCTGTAAACTGGGATTTTGTTAACAAGCACACCAACTTCAAACAAGCTGAAACTGACATCGGTTACGGCCTACGTGATGATGACCCACTGCAGAAAGCGGCAGCTCACCCGAACTCAGGCAAAATGTCAGACATTACGTTTGAACAATACAAAGCTTCAGTCGCACCTTACACAGTAGAAAAAGCATCTGAGATATCTGGTGTTGAGCCAGAGAAACTGATTGAGCTTGCTAAACAATACGCAGATCCAAACGTTAAGGTTATGTCTCTATGGACTATGGGTATGAACCAGCATACTCGTGGTGTATGGATGAATGGTCTTGTTTATAACATTCACTTGCTGACGGGTAAGATCGCGACTCCGGGTAACAGCCCATTCTCCCTAACAGGTCAGCCATCAGCATGTGGTACAGCTCGTGAGGTTGGTACCTTTGCTCACCGCTTGCCAGCAGACATGGTGGTAGCAAATCCTAAGCACCGTGCAATTGCCGAGAAAGAGTGGAAGCTTCCAGAAGGGACTATTCCACCAAAACCAGGATTCCATGCGGTGTTGCAAGACCGAATGCTTCACGATGGAGTATTGAACTGCTACTGGATTCAATGTAACAACAATCTACAAGCAGGTCCAAACATCAATACTGAACGTCTTCCAGGTTACCGTAACCCAGAAAACTTCATCGTATGTTCTGACCCATACCCAACTGCGACTGCGCAAGCGGCTGACTTGATTCTTCCTACAGCGATGTGGATTGAAAAAGAAGGTGCTTACGGTAACGCAGAGCGTCGTACGCAAGCTTGGTATCAACAAGTTGAGACAGTTGGTGAAGCTAAGTCTGACTTGTGGCAAGTAATGGAGTTCTCGAAACGCTTTAAGATGGAAGAGGTGTGGCCAGAAGAACTACTTGCAAAAGCGCCAGAGTACCGTGGTAAAACCATGTACGACATGCTGTTCAAGAACGGCCAAGTCGATAAGTACCCTATCGAAGAATCTCGTGAGCTAAACGATGATGCTCACCACTTCGGTTACTACGTTCAAAAGGGTCTATTTGAAGAGTACGCGGCATTTGGTCGTGGTCATGGTCACGATTTGGCTCCATACGATGTATACCATCAAGTTCGCGGTCTACGCTGGCCTGTTGTTGATGGTAAAGAAACATTGTGGCGTTACAAAGAAGGCTCAGATCCATATGCGAAAGCAGGTTCCGGTTGGGACTTCTATGGTAAACCAGATGGTAAGGCTCTGATTATTTCAGCACCGTATGAAGCGCCACCAGAAGTGCCAGATGAAGAATTCGACCTATGGCTATGTACTGGCCGTGTTCTTGAGCACTGGCATACAGGTACTATGACTCGCCGTGTTCCTGAACTGTACAAAGCCGTGCCAGATGCAGTGTGTTATATCCACCCTGAAGATGCTAAGTCTCGTGGCCTTCGCCGTGGTGACGAAGTATTGATGGCTAATAAACGTGGTGAAGTACGTGTACGTGTTGAAACTCGTGGCCGTAACCGTCCGCCAAAAGGTTTGGTATTCGTACCATTCTTCGACGCTCGTATCCTAATCAACAAGTTGATTCTTGATGCGACTGACCCTCTGTCTAAACAGACAGACTTCAAGAAGTGCCCTGTGAAAATCACAAAAGTGGCTTAACAGAGACAATATTGAAACGTGGCTACTTCAATAGAGGTAGTCACCGAAGAATTAGCCTTAAGGCGGAGATAACAAAATGAAAAAACTGATTGTCGCTATTCTCTCTGTTGGAGCACTGATTGCAGGTGTTGCGCAAGCAGAATTGAATAACCCGGGTGGAACTGGTGGTCTAGATTCACTCCGTGGTAGTAGTAACCTTGAAGACACACGCCCAGCGGATGACTTCAAACATATTCCTAAAGACCAAGTGATTGAGAGTGATTTCGTGTATCAGCCTCCACTGATCCCTCATCAAATTCGCAACTATGAAGTATCGCTTAACGCAAACAAATGCCTAGCTTGCCATAGCTGGAAAAACGCGAAAGAAGCCGGTGCGACTAAAATCAGCGTAACTCACTATATGAACCGTGAAGATGCTGTTTTAGCGGACGTTTCCCCTCGTCGTTATTTCTGCTTGCAGTGCCACGTTCCTCAGGTTGATGCACAACCGCTAGTAGGTAACGAGTTTGAGCGCGTAGATTCATTGCGTACTGAATAGCCACGAAGTATTAAGAGAGGCTATATATGAAATTTCTTAAAGCGTTTTGGACTCGTTTAAAGTCACCAAGTAAAGCAGCAGCTGGTGTTGTTCTATTCCTTGGTTTCGCCGGCGGTCTACTATTTTGGGGTGCTTTCAATACGGGTATGGAAGCAACAAATACCGAAGAGTTCTGTTCTGGATGTCACGCACCAATTGTTGCTGAGATCCAAGAGACAATTCACTATTCGAACCGCTCTGGTGTTCGTGCAATCTGCTCTGACTGTCACGTTCCTCACAACTGGACAGACAAAATTGTTCGTAAGGTTCAAGCTTCGAAAGAGTTGTTTGCACATTATGTATTAAAAACCATCGATACTCCCGAGAAGTTCCAAGCACGACGTGGACACCTAGCTGAACGGGAATGGGCTCGACTCAAAGCTAATGACTCACTTGAGTGCCGTAACTGTCATGAATTTGATTACATGGACTTTTCCGAGCAAGGGCCACGAAGCGTGCAGCAACACTCTACTGCACTTGCATCTGGCGATAAAACTTGTGTTGATTGCCACAAAGGTATCGCACACAAACTGCCTGATATGAAAGATGTTGAAGGCTGGCAATAAGGAGCACTGAATGAGTACATTAGAATCGGTGATTTGGCACGTACTTGGTTACGCTGCTATGCCAGTCATCATATTGTCTGGCTTTGTAGGTGTAGCCGCGGTTTCGCTGTGGTTATTATCTCTTAGTAAAGACAAACAGCAATAAAGCTCTTAGCCCCGCTCATGCGGGGCTTTTTTATTTTCCTTCTTAACCACATGATTTCTACTATAGTTAATTTACTCCAAGAAAATGAAACAAATAGAGTAGAATCAGCTTATTAAAGCTCACGCTATCCCTTTGTTGTAGAAAGTGTCAGTGGTCATGTCCAAGAAAAACAAAACATCTAGCAAACTCTCCATACGCCGCGTTGTAGCGTTATTGTTTACTCTCGCTATCACAGCTACAGCGTTAATTTCGGCTACCGTCATTTATTCGCTTACTAAAGAACGCGAAGTCAACCATGCCTTAGCAAACTACCAGTTGATTTCGTCACTGGTTTCACAGCGATTAGAACAAATCGATCAAGTCGGAGAACAATCCGCGGTTCAACTGGGATACCTGCTGAGTACCCAGTTAAGTGAGAAGACTCCTTCGGAACTGATAGAGCTATTTGGAGCCACATTTCTCGGAAACCCGTTTATCCATAGCATTTATATCGGATTTGATAATGATGACTTTCTTCAACTCATTAATCTGAAACCTAAATACATCTCAGATAAATTGAACCTACTTGAAGGTGAATCTTGGATGGTTATCGAACATTCCAATGATACCGATGGAAACCGACTCAAACGCACACGATTCTACTTCGATAGTTTTGAACTCAGTAGAGAGCAAGAAGAAGTCAGTATTTTTTACCCAACTCGAAGGGGATGGTACACACGTGCCTCCGAAGATGAGGTCTATAAAACGACACCATATCTCTTTCATAACTTACGAGTCACTGGCCAAACATTTTCTCGAAAGATACCAAGCCTCAAGGCTGTCATTGGCGTCGATATCGCACTCGCGTCACTAAATGAACACTTTGAAGATAGCTTGTCTGATAATGTAGCGTTGGAGGGAGCGGATGCTTACATTACGGATAGCGAGGGCCGGATTATTGGCACAAACACTCTATCAGACACAGCGAATAGCCTACCCTTCATCGATAAAATGCCACTAACAAATACGCAGCTTGATCTTGTGCTCAACTCCCCTGTGCTCAAGGTATCAAATCAGTTGGATTGGGAACCTATCGATTTTACTGTGGTTGGCAATCCGGACGGACTGGCCATCGACTTATTCACGCTAATCTCAGACGCCACCGGACTACAATTTGAGTACATCAATGGACGAAGCTGGCAGGAACTCGTTAACGACTTTCGTCTGGGCAAAATTGATATTCTGCAATCTATCGCCAGTGATAATAATGTCTCTGATAACAGTATCGAAAGTGACACCCTCTACTCTCTTGATTACGCCATTGCGACGCATCAAAACGCACCACATATAACCTCGTGGGATGACCTCAAAGGCAGAACGGTTGGTTTCCTCGGTGGTTGGTCTATTGTCGAGCAACTAAGAAAAGATTACCCGAGTATCACCGTCTATACCTACGATACTTATGATGAAGCGTTCGAAGATGTACAGACCCAAAAAATAGTAGGCATTGTTGATGTCGCACCTGTAATCAAAAGTAAAGTCGAAAAGCTGATTAACTATGATTTGACGATTCAATCATTAGAAAAACATCCTGCCTTTCCAGCTGACTTCGTTTTTGTTGCTAATGAGCAGCTTAAGCCATACATAGAACTGATTAATCAGGCGTTAACCTACCTTGACCAGGAGAAAGTGCGTACCGTATTAGCAAACAATTGGCTTAATAGCGACCAACACCACACTAGCCATATTCCTTCAAATCGGTTGCTCTCTATGTTGGAAGATCCAAGCTTTCATGAAAAGATCTCCTCTGTCGATATAAAGGGACAAAAGCACTTTGTTTATATCACTGAAGTTAACGACACACCTCAAGAATATTTCGTACTGACCATACCGGAAAAGAAACTTCTAGGTAGTGCCTATCAGTACATTATCAATAGCTCTCTCTGGACCTTGGCTGCACTCGTTATCATGATTCCTCTTGTATGGCGCATCAGCACCCCGATGTCCAGTCCAATCAAGAAACTGCTCCTGCAAACTAAGCGAATTAAACACCGCCAATACCATAAAGTGAAGGCGTTCAACAGTTCTGTTAGGGAAGTAAATGAGTTATCTCATGCTATCTATGATATGTCGCAGTCTTTAGATGCATTCCAACGCTCGCAGGATGCATTTATCGAGGCAATCATTCAGCTTATCGCGCGTGCAGTCGATGAGAAATCTCCCTACACGGGCGCACACTGTCTACGAGTCCCAGAACTTGCGTTCCTCCTAAGCGATGCTGCTGAGCTATCGAACGATGGCGTCTTTGAGTCATTTGAATTCGAAAACGATGCTAAGCGTAGGGAGTTTCGTATTGCCGCTTGGTTGCACGATTGCGGAAAAATCACCACGCCAGAATATGTGGTCGATAAGGGAACCAAGTTAGAAACCAACTACAACCGAATTCATGAAATCCGAACTCGTTTTGAAGTGTTGTGGCGCGATGCTGAAATTACGGCACTAAACGTTCAGTTGAAGCAGCCAAACTTGACCGCTGACGCGAAACAGAATCTCAAACAACGTCAAGAAGAGCTACTAGAGCAATTTAGCTTTATTGCCCAATTGAATGTTGGCAATGAGTTTATCAATGAGCAAGACAAAGTTCGCATTACCGAAATAGGCAAACAAACTTGGACCAGCCACTTTGATCGTTACCTTGGTTTGTCACCGTTAGAAGAACAACGTCTATCAGCAGAAACTGGGTCGTCTGCTTGTGAACCACTACTAAGTGATAGACCAGAACATATCATCACTCGTTCTACAGATTACGAGCTAGATGAAAAGCTTGGCATCAATATGAATGTTCCTGAACACCTATATAACCTTGGCGAGATTTATAACCTCTCCGTTTCAAGAGGAACATTGACGCAAGAAGAGCGCTTCAAAATTAACGAACATATGATTGCTGGTATCAAGATGCTGAGCAGTATCCCGTTCCCTGAAGATCTCAAAAACGTGGAACGAATCGCGACCACTCACCATGAAACAATGAGGGGAGACGGCTATCCTAGACGCTTAACCGGAGACGAGCTGTCAATCCCAGAGCGTATCTTAGCCGTAGCGGATATTTTTGAGGCTCTTACAGCTGCAGATAGGCCATATAAGAAAGCTAAAACCATCAGTGAATCTTTGGATATTTTGCACAAGATGGCACTGGAAGAGCACGTTGATATGGAAGTATTCCAGTTATTTATTAAGAGTCGTGTATATATGACGTATGCGAAGCGATTCCTAGCCCCTACGCAGATTGATGAGGTTGATGAAAGTAAGTATCTCAGTTAAGGAACTTAACTTGGAACAAAAAAAACCGCCAGATATTGGCGGTTTTTCGTAAGCAACTCCAAATACTGTCTAAGGTGCTGTATCTATTTCTATCGGTTGGTAATGTTTCGCTTCTAAGTGCAACCATTCTGGGATAACGGTACCCATTGAAATTGATGACCAAGTACCGGAGAAAATACCAATAAACATTGCCGTAGCGAAGCCTTGCAACGCATCACCACCTAATAACCAAAGTGCAGCAACGGTAATCAGAGTGGTACCAGAAGTCACCATTGTTCTCGCAAAGGTAGCTATAACCGCTTGGTCGCTTACATCAGCAGTTTGCTCATTAGGACGCAACTTCAGGATTTCACGAATACGGTCTGCAATAATTATCGAGTCATTCAGCGAGTAACCCAAAATGGCCAAAATCGCAGCGAAAACCGTAAGGTTAAACTCCATCTGAGTTAACGCAAAAAAGCCCAACACTAAAATGACATCATGCAGAAGTGCCGCCAGAGCACCACTAGCCAAACGCCATTCGAATCGGAAGCTCAAGTAGCCTAAAATACAAAGTAAACAAACTAACAGCGCCAAACCGCCTTGGTCATAAAGATCTTGACCAACCTGAGCACCAACAATGCTGTCACTGACAATGGTAGAACCAGGGTATGCCTTTAGCAGTGTTTCCTTGAACTCATCGTGTTTCGCGGCACCTTGGTCTGCGGCATAACGAATAGTCCAGCGTCCTTCTTCTCCTGACTGAGTAACAGTAATCCCATCGCCCAAAACAGGTTCTAATGTCTGTTTCAGTTCATTTTGGCTGGTATTTGATGCCAGTTGCACCTCAGACACAACGCCACCAGTGAAATCCAAACCGAAGTTCAATCCTCTCATTCCAACGGCGATGATCGAAATCACAACCAAAGCAATGGAAAGAACATTGGTGAAATATCGAATGGAACGAATATTAGTTTTAAAGAAGTCTTTCATGATTAAACCCTCACCTCACGACGAGCGTCTCGTCCCCACTTCAAATTAATAATTGCACGCGATGCGAAAATGCCCGTGAACATGCTTGTTAGCAGACCAAGGCCCAGTGTTAATGCGAACCCTTGAATCGGACCATTACCAATGGCATATAGAATCACCGCCGTAATCATGGTGGTGATATTAGCATCCATAATGGTTGCCACTGCAGAATTGAAACCCTGATCTATCGCTTGAGCAAAGCTACGCCCTTCCGCTAATTTATCTCTGATACGCTCAAAAATAAGTACATTAGTATCTACCGCCATACCGACTGTAAGTACCAAACCAGCAATACCAGGAAGCGTTAAGATGGCACCCGGCACCAGTGCTATTAGACCTAATAAACAGCTCATATTTAGAATCAACGCCACATTGGCTACCCAACCTAATCGACGATACCAAAGCGCCATAAAGGTCAGAGTTAGTCCCATACCTAATGCTAAAGCCGCAAAACCATTTTGGATGTTTTCCGCACCGAGAGATGCGCCAATGGTACGCTCTTCAACAATGGTCACTGGCGCTGTCAAAGAGCCGGCACGAAGTAGCAGAGCTAGTTGCTGTGCTTCTTCTAAGTTACCTGAACCTGTGATACGGAACTGACTACCCAATTGGGATTGAATGGTTGCCACACTGATGACTTTTTCATTACGCTGAGTTTCACCTCGTGCATCCACGCCGTACTCGCGATAGACCGTCGCCATCGGCTTACCTATGTGCGTTGCGGAGAAGTCGCTCATCATTTTACCACCAGCGTGGTCGAGGGAAATATCAACCTCAGGGCGATGCATTTGGTCAAAACCAACGCGAGCGTTAACGATGTGCTCACCCGTCAATACTGGCTTCTTCACCAAAGTAACCTGTTTGCCTTGTTCATCTTTCACTTTAAGCGTAGACACAGGGTTTGATGATGTGCTGACTTCATGGAAAGCCAAACTCGCTGTAGCACCAATCACGCGTTTTGCCAATGATGGGTCTTGCACACCTGGAAGTTCGATACGAATACCTGACTCACCTTGACGCTGAACCATTGCTTCCGTGATACCTAATTCTTCAATACGCTGGCGCATGATTTTTAGGTTTTGCTGCATGGTTAGATTTTGGAAATCTGCATAGTTCTGAGCCTTCATCTTAATGGATAGCTCGTCCCCTGCTCCCTTCGCTTGCCACTCTGGGTAGTTAGCGTTAACGAATTTACGTACAGCAATCTCGCCTTCGCTGTCTTTTGAAGTAATACGAATGCCGGTATCAGTGTCAGGGCGAACTTGTACACCGAAGATACGCTCTTTACGCAAGTCTTGCTTAATCTCATCGACCACTGCATCACGCTGCTCAGAAACCGCCTGGTCAACGTCAACGTTCAACAAGAACTGAACCCCACCTCGTAAGTCCAAACCAAGTTTAATTGGCGTAAAACCCATAGTTTGGAGCCATTCTGGTGCTACTGATGTGTAAGAGTAAGACATGCTGTCATCCTTACCCACCCACTCACCAAGTGCATTTCGAGCCTTGGTTTGCTCCGCTTCATTGTCAAATACGAGTTGAGCGACATTGCTTTCCATGCTGACAGATTCGGGTTTGATACCGTCGTCATGAAGTAAGGAATTGATTTTGAATACCGAGTTTAAATGCTCGTTGTGCTCGCTCACTTTTAGCTCAATAGCAGGCTTCTCGCCGTACCAAGATGGTAAAGCACTTAGAGTCAATACCACACAGGTCACGACAAGAACGATATATTTCCAAGTAGAGTATTTGTTTAATACTGCTCTCGGTTGAGGCTTTTTACGCATAGTTTTCCCTCAGCATTATGCTGAACTTTTGATACAGATAATCACACCCACTCTCATCCATGCATTGTATAGGAGTAGAGGTGGATAAATTTATGGTAGAAAACGAACTATGCGTATTGGGTATTCAGGAAAACGTAGAGCGTGTTGCCATCTTTCCAACCACTGATACGGTGGTTGCTTTGGACATAACTAAAGAAGAAAGGAGTTATTAGCGCTTCATTAACAGCAGCGCTGCGCAACTCTTGTTGGCCTGTACAACTGTAATCGAACACCACATTATAAGTAGGTGTTTCTAATTCATGGTTCTCATTGTTGTTACCAGTCCAGCGCCAGACGGTGAGTATCGCCTTAGCATCATGGTCGCCAAATGACTTTGATTTCGGCTTTTGAGGAGTTGGGGTTTGTCTGGTTGTCTGACCAAGCCTTGTTGAAACACCAAGTGAAGCTTGCTCTTTCCACAAAGAAATACCAGAAGAGGAATTCTGTTGATTTGCCGATTCAGACGCAGCAACCCCTAGCGGCGCGAAAAACGCAACAACCAAAGAAACAATAAACTGCAAATAGAACTTAGACAAAAAACTAGCCTCATGACACTAAGGTCTGCATTATCTGCCTATGTCGGCCCAAAGACAAATAAAAAATACTAAATCGAATATTAGAAACGGTTTACTTCATGTTGAGGGAATAATTGTCGCCAACTATAGTCAAAGAGTAACGGTAGAAAGGAATGACAATGGAACTGTCACAAAACGAAAAATTGACCTTAGTGAAGTACGCGTTAAACGTACTCGATGGGTGGGGTGCATCTAATTTACAGACAGAAGCCATTTTAGAAATTTCGCCTGAACAACATGCACGCTTAAAAGTTACACCTGCCACTGTCCCTATTGGACCTTCAACACTTGAGCGCGTTCACTTAGTAGTTGAAATCGATGGCCTACTACGTAGCGCGTTTGAAAGTTCTCATTTCATCAACAACTTCATTAATGTCAGAAACAATGCCAAAAACTTGAACGGTTACGCGCCCATAGAGCATATCGAGAGAGGCGATCTCACTGCTCTTAAGCGCCTCAAACAGTATGCTAAAGAGATGGTTCGAAATGCAGAAAGGGAACAGGACGACTATTAAACTACTAGCGGTAATATTCTATCGCAGCAGATTAAAATAACTCTCCTGTCGCGACATTCAAATAAACTTTATTCTCCGATTCAATCCCACCACAATAGGTAAAATAAACACTATCTCGATGATTGATCGATTTTACCCAGCCGCTCAGTTCTTCAAAATCAGACAATCTGCATCGCTTTTGCTTTACCAGCTTAGTGGAAGCATCAAAGAATTTTTCTTGATAAAGCATAAAGTCATCGCTGCCTTCAATGTAATCAGTTAGGACATTTAACCAACGTTCGCCGCTCAGGTTAACCTCTTTAGTCACTAGGTGCTGCGTATTTACCCACTGAGATATTTCATCCGCCCCTTCTTCGAGCTGATAAATAGGCGCAATGCGTATCCACTCCCCCTCTCTCTCAAGAACTTTTAGCTTTTCACCATAATACGCCACACCATCAGGTGTGGAAGCGAAGTCGGGTTGAGTTAGGACGTTCTCGAATGATCTCGCCACAAAATAGTATTCTGGCAAAGGAGCGGAGATAGGTTGTTCAACAACAATGTCAGAAGGCGAATCTTCATTTGTATTCTGTAAATCAGGATGCGTTCGAGGCTCAATCGCTTCCATCTCATCTTGATTGAAATAGCCCAGATAATGAGCAATACCAAGACCAGCTAATACTAGCGATACGACCACTAACGCAATAACCACTACCTTTTTCACAACTGACCCATTTCATCTAATGCTTGTTATTCGTTATCGGCAACAAGTGTGAATAATTAACTCAAGATTCTAGCAGATAATCACACTTCGCCAAATTGGCTCTTTAAATCATCCGGCAATACATATAATTACATTCATTAAGTTAATGAATGTGCTAGTATTTCTTCAATGTTTACTTCGTCTGTATTTACTGCAACAGAACGACTATATTTCAATCAATAGAGCACCGAGCGCTGGTTTACGTTCTCCATACTTAATGTAATGAAGAACAATTAAGCTAATCGTTTAGGATATACCTAAGTCAGTGATTAAACTCGATTTCAAGATCTAATCGACTAGTATAGGTTTAGCACTATTGTGTAAGGGTTAGTTATCAATGCGCTTAAAGTTGTTAATAGGACTACTGATTTCTCAGTTTTTATTTGGCATTACTCTCGTCAATGCTAATACTACCGAAGGGAACAGTATAGAGGATGGTAAAACATTCACTCTAGGGGTGCTCAGTAGCAAAGCCCGAAAGCACATTGGTTTCTCTGCACCACTTGCCAGATATCTAGCCGACAATCTTAGTCAATATGGGTATGAGAAGGCCGAGGTAAAGGTGACTAAGTCGGCATTAGAGCTCGGACAATGGTTGGATTCCGGAGAAATAGATTTGGTCTCTGAAACTCTGTTTGCAGCACTCTCCTTACAAAGCGAACATAATGGTGAAATTATTCTTCGACGTTGGAAAAAGGGTGAATTTGAATATCACACCGTGTTTTTTGCCCGAAAGGACAGCGACATCAATTCACTGTCCGATCTAACCGGTAAAACTATTGCGTTAGAAGATCAAAGCTCCACTTCCGGGTTTTACTTGCCGATGATAGCACTCAGTGAGCATCACCTAGCACCAACCCATTTCGCGAGTTCGTTGACTCCAGTTCTAAAAGATAAAGTTGGTGTCGTCCTAACAGGTGATGTTCTTCGTAAAGCAGATGAAATCTCGTTATCGACCTGGGTCTATCGTTCTCAAGTCGATGCGGCCGCTTTCTCCAACACCAATTGGGATGATTTGGGTGATATGCCTCAGCATATAAAGTCGACCATGAAGATTTTCTATCGTACTGACAGTGTTCCTCGCAGTGTCATGGTTATCAGAAATGACCTACCAACAGAGGTAAAACAGGCCGTTAAAGATACGTTGCTCAAAGCGGATTCAGACCCGACAGGCGCTGCTGCACTTGCGCAATTTCAAAAAACGGCAAAGTTTGATGAAGTACCAGCATCCCAACTCACACTGTTTCCACAATATAATGCCGCTCGTCTTCAAGTCGAAGAAGCTTGGTTCAACTGATTTAGGGTAATTGAATGAAGTTGAGACTACGACTACAAGGACAATACATGCTAGTGACATTTGCACTAGCCGTTTTGATGACGTTGACCAGCGCAGGTATTCATATATGGCTTTCCTCCGCACAATCGAGTCGACTGTTAAATGAGCTAACCGTTCAAAACAGCAAGACCTTTCGAGCAGAGTTGAGTAAACGAGCTGATCAAATGTCAAGCTATCTGTCAGATGCGATGTTTGATCCTCTTTATATGTATAACCACGAAGAGGCCAGCTACCTCATTAAGCCAATTACCCAACTAGGTGAAGTTAAACGTCTGGTCATCTTTGATAAACAAGGGCGAGTATTTCACGATGGAGAAGAATCACTGGAAAACATCGGCAAGCCTTTTCCATATCCCAGCCAAATTAGCAGCGTCCTACGTTATGGCAGCTCGATTCAGTCTTTCGGACCTGATAGCCTAACCGTATTCCGCCCAATCGCAGCGGCAGACCAAGTAATTGGCGGTGTTTTTATCGAGCTATCACTCGATAAGGTCCAAAAGGATATTGATTCAGTAACAACTCTAATAAAGGCCATCGATCGACGCTCTAAAGAGGAGCTATACATCGGCGTGGCACTAGCAGCCGTATTACTGCTGACTATCTCGGCTATCATCGCAACCATCATTTCTCGCCGTTGGAGTAAACCGCTCATTAAGCTTACCGAGCAAACAGACGCCATAGGTCGTGGGGACTTCACTCGCGCGGAAAATATCACTGCGGTTGATAGACAAGATGAGATTGGAGATTTGAGTATTGCCGTACGTTCAATGGCAACCAAACTTGAGCAGCGCACGCAGAAGATCACTCACCTAGCCTACCATGATGCGTTAACTGAGCTGCCTAACCGCACACGCTTTATACAGCATTTGCAAAGCACGATTAAATCGTATCCAGCGACCTCATTTTCGGTGTTGTTTCTCGATTTAGATGAATTCAAGGTTATTAATGATAATTACGGTCATGATAGTGGTGACTTTTTACTGATAAGACTGGCTGAAAAACTCAGTTTATGTGCCCGTGACATTACCAATGACCACCCACTCACCATGATTTCTCGTATCGGTGGTGATGAGTTTTTAATGCTTATTCCGCACTTAAAAACAACAGAGGACGTAGACGCCGTAATCAAGAAGATCTTTGTCGCGGTGCGCTCCCCTATTTTGATGGAAAATGAAGAGCTCGTTGTTGGGGGCAGTATTGGTGTCGCCAGATATCCGTATAACGGCAAAACGTCTGAAGATTTAATCAAAAACGCAGACATTGCTATGTACCGAGCTAAGGCGGATGGCAAGAACACTCATAAGGTGTTTACCCCTAAGATGTTCAAGTCTGTCGTACATCGCGCCAATATTGAACGAGAATTGCGGCGTTCACTGTCTGATTTGCAACAATTCGAACTCTGGTTCCAACCGTTGGTTTGCATAAAGACCGGACGGATACTAGGTGCTGAGTCGCTGGTTCGTTGGAGACACCCAACTCTAGGCATCGTTCCTCCTGTTGACTTCATCTCTATTGCAGAAGAAACAGCGATGATATTGCCATTAGGACAATGGTTAATCGAAAGGCTTTGTATTCAGCTACAGCAATGGGCACCTTACTTCGGACCTGATTTCCATGCGTCTATCAATATCTCGTCAAAGCAGCTTTACAGGCAGAATTTGGTGGAAATGTTCGCGTTTTATATGGAGAAGTATCAAGTTCCAGCCAAAGCAATTCGCATCGAAATTACGGAAAGCTTGCTGCTTCAAGATGAAGATGAGGCAGAACGTACGCTAAAAGCGATCCGCGAGAGTGGTATAGAAGTATGGTTAGATGACTTTGGTACTGGCTATTCATCTTTAAGTTACCTGCGTAAGTTTACTGTCGATGGAATTAAGATTGATCGTTCCTTTGTAAGAGACATTATCACTGACCCTAAGGATCAACAATTGGTGCAGGCTATGGTCGCTATGGCGAAAAACCTCGACTTACTTGTTGTTGCAGAAGGAATCGAGAAAATCGAACAAGCCGAAAAACTGTCGCAGTACGGCTGTCAGATTGGACAAGGGTATTACTATGATAAGCCAATGCCTGTGGATGACTTCGTGAAAAGACTCATCAATGCCAGCGAATCTAACGTGGTTGAATTCAAAATCTAAAAAAGCCGCTCCAATGGAGCGGCAATACTCAACGACATGTTTTGTTATAGTTATGAGGAAACAAACTCTCTTCAAAATCTTGCCATGCCAATATCGTTTTCTTGATATTAAGGCTATCTATTCAGTCTTAGGTCTACTTCTACCGCTAACGCCACTGACGCTCCCACCATAGGGTTGTTACCCATCCCGATGAAACCCATCATAGCCACGTGAGCTGGCACTGAAGAACTACCTGCAAATTGAGCATCTGCGTGCATTCTGCCCATAGTATCTGTCATACCATAGCTAGCAGGACCTGCCGCAACATTATCTGGATGTAGAGTACGACCAGTACCACCACCAGAAGCTACAGAGAAGTATGCTTTACCTTGGTTAAGTCTTTCTGATTTATAGATACCCGCTACCGGATGTTGGAAACGTGTTGGGTTAGTCGAGTTACCTGTGATACTTACATCAACTTGAGCGGCATGCATGATAGCCACACCTTCACGGACATCATCCGCACCGTAGCACAAGATTTCACCGCGCTCGCCTTTACTAAAGCGTTTACGGCTAACTTCATTTAGTTCGCCAGTTGCGTAATCATACTGAGTGCGTACGTAAGTAAAACCGTTGATGCGTGAGATGAGATAAGCGGCATCTTTACCTAGACCGTTAAGGATAACTCTTAATGGCGATTTTCTAGATTTGTTTGCGTTTAGAGCAATTTTAATCGCCCCTTCTGCTGCTGCAAATGACTCATGACCAGCAAGGAATGCAAAACATTGTGTTTCTTCATTAAGCAATCGAGCTGCTAACGCACCATGTCCTAAACCTACTTCACGCTGCTCTGCTACACTGCCTGGTTTACAGAATGCTTGCAAACCTTCACCAATCGTTGAAGCCGCTTCCGCTGCTGTTACTGCCTTACGGTGAAGAGCTAGAGCAGTACCTAGAGTATAAGCATCACACGCGTTATCAAAGGCGATTGGCTGCGTGTCTAAAACCAATTGTTTTGGGTCAATCCCCATTTCAAGACAGTAATTGTATGCTTCTTCAATTGAGAGGAAGTTCATTTCATTAAGTAGTGCTTGTTTAGTAATAGTCATAATAAATTCCTCAACTTAGTCTTGACGTGGATTAACAGTTTTAACAGCTTCATCGAAGCGGCCATAAGTGCCTTTCGCGCTAGCTAGTGCTTCGTCAGCGGCCACACCACTATTGATTTGAGCCATCATTTTGCCAAGGTTAAGGTATTCATAACCGATGATCTCACCGTCTTCATCAAGTGCTAATTGGGTAACATAACCTTCAGCGACTTCCATATAACGAGGACCCTTGATACGCGTTGAATAACTCGTTCCTACTTGACTGCGTTGAGTTTTACCTAGGTCTTCTAATGCAGCGCCAACTTCAAGACCACCTTCGGAAAAAGCGGATTGAGTTCGACCATAAGCAAATTGAAGAAAAATCTCGCGCATTGC
Organism: Vibrio barjaei; assembly: GCF_001639065.2. GTDB lineage: Bacteria > Pseudomonadota > Gammaproteobacteria > Enterobacterales > Vibrionaceae > Vibrio > Vibrio barjaei. The sequence goes on along the minus strand of NZ_LQXO02000005.1, from coordinate 225,046 downwards.
AACGTTAATAGCATCACAAACCAAGTCAGTATTCATCGCTTCTAGAATGGTTTTACCGGTAAGAATTTCAGATGCCATCGCCGCAGAGTGAGTCATGCCTGAGCAGCCAATTGTCTCAATAAGCACTTCTTCTACGATGCCATCTTTAACGTTAAGCGTTAACTTCGCTGCGCCTTGCTGTGGAGCACACGCTCCAACACCATGACTTAGGCCAGAGATTGCGATAACGTCTTTGGGATTGATCCAGCGGCCTTCGACGGGAATTGGCGCGGATGCATGAAGGTCGCCCCTTTGAATTGGGCACATGGATTGAATTTCGTGAGCGTATTGCATGTCGTTTTCCTCGATAAAGGAAAACAGGTGTAGAACGGAACTAATGATCTAACTACAGTTCGTCGATCCCAAAATAGGATCGTCCCAACAGATACACCTGTTTTCAGAAACTGTAGGAGTCATCAGCCGATTTGGCGGTTAAGTAGGTGGAACCCCATCACCTTGGCTGCAATTCTAGATCTAAATCACATTTTTGTGCAAGACCTCTGTCTAGAACCATTATTCATAAAAATATTTAGTTTTATATTCATAACGCAATAAGCATAATGATATCAACTATTACAAAGTCGATACATAATCGGCTCTAATATCAAGGTATAGTCGTGTCATTTTGGCGTTAATTATCTTGCAAAACATCGTTTATTTAGCCTGTTAGGCATTGCTGTCTCAAAGCAGTCTCTCTAGAATTTTGAGTTTTAATTAACCACCTTTATTAACAAGAATGATCGTAATGCGATATCCCTTCGCAGTGTCAACGGAGAAAAGTAGTGTCAACATCGTATTCAAGTGAGCAAAACAACAGTTGGAAGTTCGTTTTGTTGCTTGCCATCATCGCAGTGGTATTTAGTGGGTTATTCGACCACGACGTCTGGACGCCCGACGAACCTCGTGTGGCTGCCATTATTCATAGCATGTACATCACAGGTGACTTCATCATCCCTCAATTTGCTGGCATTTCATTTGTAGAAAAGCCGCCTGTGTTCTTTATCATCTCAACCGTCTTGATGCATGCAACGGGGCTTGACGCCATCATGGCAGGGCGACTTGCACTATCTCTGTTGTGTTTGGGCTCACTCGCCGCCACATATCGAATCGCTTACCTATTTAAAGGAGAGAATTTCGCGTGGATGGCGCTGGCTGTTCTTGGAACACTTGAAGGTTTTATCCTCAACTTTCACTGGTTGCGAGTTGATGCAGCACTAATGTTTACTACAATCGCCGCAACTTGGGCCTTTAGTGAAGCCTACCTGCGTCAAAAGCTAGGCTATTTAATTGTTGCAGGTGCGTTTACTGGGCTGGCCTTCTTAAGTAAAGGACCAGTCGCCATCGTGCTATGTATTGGTCTGGCATGGGTACCGTTAGTATTACGAGCTCTAACCCTAAGAAAACAGTTTCCAGAACAAGCGACCTCAACCAGCCAGTTTGTACTGATGCATGTAATTGGTATCAGCGTGATGTGCTTAGTCGCTGCGAGTTGGATTTATCCTTTCTACAAGACGGCCTCTCCAGAGCTTTGGAAAGCATGGTTTTGGGATAATCAGGTAGGCCGACTGACAGGCTCTGCAACGAACACACTTGGCCACAATAATGCTGGGAAACCATTTTATTACGTGAAAGGCATACTGGAATACAGTGCGCCATGGACACCACTATTGTTACTATGGTTAGGCAACTTTATCTATAAGTTACGCCAACCTAAAACACTCTCTTGGACAGACGGCTTCTTCGCTTTCTGGTTCGCTATCGCTATTTTTGTACTGTCTTACTCAGTGACTAAGCGTTCTATGTACTTAGCGCCGCTAATGCCGCTGTTTGCTCTTATCATTGCAGATGCGTTAACAAGCTTCTCTGGCAAATGGTTTAACTGGTACCGCAAAGGCTGGCTTGCGCTAATGTCGTTAGTTCTGATTGTATTTGCTGTCGTGCCTTTATGGTCAGGTTTGTTGCCATCGAGAAAAATACCACCAGCACTAATGGAATGGTTGAGTACGTGGCACTTGGTGGCATTGATACCTATCGCAGCAATCGTTTTGATGGTAATCGTAGAGCGTAAGCCATGGCCGCAATGGAGCAAGATGGCAATCATTACTGCTCTATTCTTCTCAAGTGCCTTTAATTACTTGTTCCCAGCGATTGATATTGCAAAAGACATGAAACCGGACCTACAAGCTTTCGTTGAGCAAGTACCGGTAGAAAAAAGAGACCGTATTGCAAGCGTACGTTTCTCAGAAACAATGACGTCGATATTCTTCCTCTACCATGACTGGGCAGTTCCACAAGTTGGTGTAGAGCGCGCACAGGCCATCCTAGACGGTGTCGATCCTGACTACGATTACCTGTTGCTCGATAGAAGTAACTCAACAACCGACATAATCAAGTTCACACCATTCCGTGAGGACACACAATATAAGATCCTCGCAAAAGGAACCCCTCGAAGTGACAAAGAAAAGGATGCGGTTTTTTGGCTTTCCGGACAATAGCCGCAACTAAATTGTCATAAAACATTTCAGCCCTCTAGAAATAGAGGGCTTTTTCTATCTAAAACTTGTTGCACAGATCACAATAACATCAACTTACATCGCTGATTTTACACAGTCGTTAATATTTAGTTGCAAACCACCCTCACGCATCTAACTGAAAATAAAGTTATTATCTTAGCGGGCTAAGGCAACAATATCCCTTCCTAATGACCTCTTTGGTTCTATATAGTCTTTGCATTTGATTGGAGTTATTGAAGCCTTTATCATTTTTCAAATACGGTTGATATACCACACGACATATTTTAAAGTCTAACACCTGACAGTCTGGCTAACTGTCATGTAAGTCAGATAGACTCAAAACCAAATATATAAAAAACAACGTCACAGGCACATAAACATGTTCGAACAAAAGACATTTCAGTTAATGAAGAACACTCTCGAAGGCAAGGTGAAGAATATCGATATCATCCCGCGATGCAGTAAAGAGTCACTTATTGAGGCCATTCATAGCGCATCTACTGTTAATGACTTAATTGGCATTAATAAAGCGATCCTGCGCCTCATCAGTAAGGCGTAGTTAGTGCTTTGGGACAGGTAGTTGCCCTGTCCCTTTTAAATTAGCGTTTAATTGATGAATGTGGACCCGGTAGTTTCAATTTAGGCTGGAATGCACCTTTCGCTCCCATATCCAAAATAGTGTACTCGTTGTAACGCTCAGCGCAGTCATAGCGACTCTGGCTTAGTTTATGAGCGTTAATCATCAGTTCTTCCAACTCAAGATTATATTGATGAAACTCTTCTTCGGTTAATGTCAGCTTTGAGCTAATCAAGTAAACATTATTATCGTCAGGGTTTATATCCTGAACTTCGGCTTTTAGAGCATCAATTACTTGGTTTTTAAAGAAATTTGCGAACTGGCTATGTTTTCCGAATGCAATGTGCCGCGGTACCGACAGCTTGAATTCCAATCCTTCAGAAAGGGTAATCAACCCAACATTTTCCAAATCACGAAAATAAAGGTACATAGATTGTTTATCTAAGTCATAACGCTGCATGAGCTCATCCGCACTGAGGTACTCATCAATAATGCCAGTCATCAATGTATACAGCTCTGGAGATTGGCAGAAGGCACTATCTTGTTGCTCAGTGTAGGTTGGCACTTCACTAACAGCGTTCTCTGCATTCAAAACAATGGTCGACAACGGTATTTGGATCAGAGCCGCAATGTCATTCATCCGACTAATAGAAAGCGGCTGATGTAAGTTCAGCATCCGTTTTACACTTACCTCCGACACCTGAAGCGCTTTAGCAACATCCAAGTAAGACATTCTTGAGTTTTTCAGCGCTCTTTTTAACTCTTCGCAAATCTGTTTAGCGATGGCATCCATTGTACAAATGTCCCAAGTTTCTTATTGTGCCACCCAAAGTATCACATTAAGACCCAACTTTGCTTCCAATTGATGAAAAGAATCAATATGCGACCATAAGAACTCAACCACACTACATTAGGTCGCCTTACGATGAACACTATTTTTGATTTTGTCCCCGAACTACAACGACGCTGCTATCAAGAGAAGTTAGCTCCAAAGGCTCAATCTGGCTTTTTCAACTCAACACAAAAAAGCCAGCTAAATTTAGCTGGCTTGGCAATCATTGTTGTGGTCTTAAGTGGACTGTTATTTAGCTTTTACATATAAGTCCTTGGAGTAGATTCGTCCTTCAACATTATTCATTGGAAACCCGCCGACCGTGGGTCTTACTAAGCGAGCTTGCATGTAATAATAGATTGGCGCTATCGGCATATCTTTAGCTAATAAGGACTCTGCCTGATCGTAAAAGCGCGCTCGCTCTTCGTCTGTTGTTGCAGCGAGTGCTCCATCAATAATCTTGTCGTAAGCCTTGCTCTTGTAAAACGCTCGGTTGCCCGCATTATCAGACGTCATTAGACTTAGGAACGTAGACGCCTCATTGTAGTCTCCACACCAAGAAGTACGAAGTACGTCAAAGTTACCTTCACGACGAGCAACCAAGTATGATTTCCACTCTTGATTCTCTAACTCTACTTTTGCGCCCAAGTTTTTGTTAAGCATTGAGGCGATGGCTACAGCAATAGATTTATTACTTTCGCTCGTATTATATAGAAGCTTAATATCTAGTGGGTTGGCATCATTGTAACCAGCTTCAGCGAGTAACTTCTTGGCCTTCTCGTCACGTTGTTTTTGTGTCCACTTGCTGTAATCAGGTTGCGTCGCGTCAAATCCCGCTACATATTTGTGAGCAAACGTATAAGCAGGAAGATTTCCAACTTGTGTTACACCATCTGTAATCACATCACGCATAATGGTGTAGGAAACCGCTTGACGCACTTTAGGATCATTAAATGGCGCTTTAGTCGTATTGAAAGCGTAATAATAGGTACACAGCAAAGGAACAACGGTATAGGCATCTGGCTGTTCTTTCTTGAGCTTTGGCGCCATTGCAGTCGGTACATCCGAGGTAATGTCCACTTCACCAGAGGCGTAACGGTTCATTGCTGCTGTCTGACTTTCAAACGGAATATAAGTAACCTGATTGAGTACCGTGTGGTCGTTATCCCAATACTGACTGTTTCTCGCTAGTTCAATACGTTCGTTAATGACCCAGTTCTTTAGCACAAAAGCACCATTAGAAACCATATTCCCAGGCCTAGTCCACTTATCTCCAAATTGCTCTAGGTTTGACTTATGGACCGGCATCATTGATGAATGTGCAGTCATAGCAACAAAATACGGCACCTGACTGTCCAGCTCATACTTTAAGGTGTAATCATCCACAGCTTTCACCCCTAACGAATCTAGCGGCACTTCTCCATTAATGATGGCTTGAATATTCTTAATTTTGGTCAGCTTTAAATACCAGCCATTAGCCGAGGCAAAGTTAGGATCCGCGGCTCTTTTAAGGCTATAAACGAAATCTTGCGCGGTAACCGGATCGCCATTTGACCACTTCGCATCTTTTCTTAAGTGAAAGACAAAGGTTTTGTTGTCACTGGTTTCCCAAGACTCGGCAACACCGGGGATTACATTTCCTTCACTGTCTTGAATCACTAGCCCTTCAAATAAGTCCCTTAGAACATGCATTTCCGGTAACCCCTCTGCATTAGCTGGGTCCAGCGTTGCTACTTCCGCATCGTTGCCGCGTACAATTTTCTGAGTCTCAGCCAGTTGTGTGCCATCGGGCACAGTCGCACTCTGTACTGAAAACGTCGCTGCAATGAGCGCCGAGAGAACCGATACTTTCCATGAAGTGGTGTGTTTCATCCTAAACCGCCTGATTGGTGTCGTTGTTATAAATTTGCCCTATCGTCATAGATAACACATTGGTTTCTTTACAACAAAAAGGCTTTCAATAGCATTGCATCACTATTTATGGCATATATAACCACAGAATGCCGTGAGGGAAGGCAAGAAGTTGGGATGTAGAAAATGGATAATGCAAATCAAACAAAGCCGCAATTACGCCCAAGAGCACTAAGGGCAGAATTTCAAAACAAACCGGAAACGTATGGTCACTCTGTTTTAGGGGCACCATTATTGTACTTTCCGGCCCAAGTCGACTCACCAGAGCGAGGACTCATTCTGGCAGGTACCCACGGAGATGAAACCGCATCCATTACCGCGTTGTCGTGTGCCCTTCGTACCCTGCACGCTGAATATCTGAAACACGATGTGATCTTATCAATGAACCCTGATGGCAATCAGTTAGGGACTCGCGCCAATGCCAATCAAGTGGATCTAAATAGAGCTTTCCCGACGAAAACATGGACGGACAAAGGGACAGTATATCGCTGGAGTACATCGGCAAGTGAACGTGACGTCAAAGTAAAAACCGGTAATGTGACCACTCTTGAACCAGAGATTAGTGCGCTTATTGACTTAATTGAGGCTCGAAGACCGCAGTTTGTCGTATCCCTTCATGAACCATTAGCCTGTATCGATGATCCGGAACATTCTGAATTAGGTAAGTGGCTTGCAAAGCGTTTCTCACTGCCTTTGATTGACGATGTCGGGTATGACACGCCTGGTTCGTTTGGGAGTTGGTGTAACGAGAAAGAATTGCCTTGTATCACACTCGAATTTCCCGCTATTTCGGCGGACAGTGCGATAGAAGAACAGTTAGAAGCACTTATCGATTTGTTGCAATACAGTTCAACAAGTGCTTAATCAACGCGGTTATTTATCATTGCGACGTTTGAATTTTCGGCCAAGATAAACCACACCGACTAGCAATGCGATGTAGTAAAAAAACTGGCTAACATACATACCAATTTCATCTTTGTTCGGTAGATTCACGTGCTCCCAAAATGTGAACACCTGTTCCGACTTACCCGAATCAAAAATCATCCAGACTGTCACCGCCAGACAGACACCCATGAATACCAAATTTCTCATTTACTACACGTGCTCCATTCATTGACTCTCTTACCTTAGCCAATTATTGGACGTGGGTGAGAGCGAGTAACCTGACAAGACTATCAGTGAAGATAAACAAAATCAGTGATTCATACCCGTTAATTTTCACTCCCGTTAAAATTAATCCAGATTACTTTACATTTTTGGACATGATTTCACTTGACGTTTATGGCTAACAAGATAACGTAAGCACTCATTTTGAACACGACGGCTTTGGTTTGCATACATTTAGGCAATCTATTTTTCGCACACTCTTCTTACTCACTGCCATTTTGGTGGTGATGTTTTGTGCGCTAAAAACGAACATTGCATACCACAGCCAATTGGTAAAAGCCGCACCAACACCCGCACCTTATATGAGCGAGGCAGCGCTGTTCAACTCGAGTTCCATCGAGAAAATCGTCCATAACATCACCCCAATTGATGAGCCATGTCGATTGACACAAAAGTTGCTTGGACAATCTTTCGCTCATTTAGAAACCTTTACTCCGCTTCTGTTTTTGGTCGCTTTGTTAGCACTGCTTTCTGAGCGCAAAGTTAAGCCAGCCCATACTCGCCGAAGCGATACCTATCCTCCTAAGCTCAGGCTTCACGTAACTCACTGTACTTTCCGGGAATAAAACGCCTCCAACTAAGGTCTATTTATTACTTATTGGAGATTACTGTGTCTTATACAAACACAATGTTAACGACTCGCATTGCGCGTAGCCGTCATTTTATGTCGCTTTGTCGACAAACACTAAGCACTCTAGTGCTAACATTCGCGCTTGTCTTTGTTGTACTTTACAGTGCAATGTCACATGCGCAATCTACAGGTTGGATTCAAGATCCAATGCATCCACCAGTGAAGGTTCGACTGCTATCTACCGGCCACCTCGATCCACAAACCAAGCAGATGGAGATGGTTCTTAATGTCGAACTAGATGGAGAGTGGAAAACCTATTGGCGTAGCCCCGGTGAAGGCGGTGTCGCACCAGAATTTGATTGGAGTGCTTCGACGAACGTCGAAGCGGTAGATTGGCAATGGCCCGTGCCCGCTTATTATGAGCAACTAGGGGTGATGACTTTAGGCTACAAACACGAAGTGAGCTTCCCGATTATTGTCACCGTGTCAGATACGTCCAAGCCAATCTCGCTCAAAGCTAACTTGCGACTGCCAAGCTGCACCAATATTTGCGTGATAGCGGATTACCCTATTGATTTAGAGATTGATCCCAACGCTCTCTCACTAGATTCCGATGCTGCGTATTTATTTGGTCAAGGTATGAGCTTGACGCCTAAAAAAGACAATCAAATCTCTGTAGAAGCAAGCTACTGGAATCAGCAAGCGCAGGAGCTTCAACTTAAGCTCACCAGCAAAACGGCTTGGAAAAAACCACAGATTTTAGTCGATGGTAATGAAGTCAGTGATGAGTTCTTCGCACAGCCCAAAATAACCATCGACGGCAATACTCTATATGCCAAATTTGATGTTAGCAATTGGCTTGGCGAAGCAGATATTAGTGACAAGAACATTCAAATTACCGTGTCAGATGAGCTAATATTAACGGAAACGTCAACACAAGTATCCACGACACCAATGGCCTATCCGGAGAGTGGAAGCCTCATTTGGATGATAGGATTTGCTCTCATAGGCGGTCTGATTCTCAATATCATGCCTTGTGTACTTCCGGTGCTTGGCATGAAGCTTAACAGCATCATCTCGGGCGTGAATCAATCGCCAAAGCAAGTTCGATTGTCATTTCTAGCTTCATCCGCCGGCATCATCAGCTCATTCCTACTACTTGCTGGTGCGTTAACATCACTAAAATTGGCTGGCCATATGGTTGGTTGGGGTATTCAATTCCAAAATTATTGGTTTATTGCCTTTATGGCGATAGTTACCCTATTGTTTTCAGCGAATTTGCTTGGTTTATTCAACATACAACTCCCAAGTAGCCTCAACACCTGGATGGCATCTAAAGGTGACCACAGCTATGGAGGCCACTTCGTCCAGGGTATGTTTGCGACGTTACTTGCGACACCATGTAGCGCACCCTTCCTTGGCACTGCCGTTGCGTATGCACTGGGAGCAAGCTACACCGAACTTTGGTTGATCTTTGTGGCACTCGGCATCGGAATGAGCTTACCGTGGCTGTTGTTTACGCTATTCCCATCCTTGGTTAATGTCTTCCCTAAACCGGGTCCTTGGATGAACAAAGTGAAGCTAGCGTTTGGTGCAATGATGTTATTGACCAGTCTTTGGTTAGTAACACTACTGTCAACCTTTATTGGCTTTGCTTTAACCGCAGCGTTGGTAGCCATTATTATCATTGCTACCTTGGTACTCATTGGCAAACAATACGGGCGCAAGGCAGTAGCAATTCTCTCTGCGCTATCGATTTTTGTCGTTGGTGGTGGACTGATCATCGGCAGTGTGACTGCAGATAAATGGTCCACACCTATCGTTGATGATCTTCACTGGCAGAAACTGGAGCGTGACCAAATATCAAAGCTCGTGGCTCAAGGAAAAACCGTTTTTGTTGATGTTACTGCTGACTGGTGTATTACCTGTAAAGCCAACAAAATTGGCGTCATTCTACAAAACCCGGTTTACGAAAAACTTCAGCAATCAAACATCGTCCTGATGCGTGGCGACTGGACAACACCAAGTGACAGCGTGACTCAATACCTGCAGAGCTATGGACGCTTTGGTGTGCCATTTAATATTGTCTACGGCCCAGAATATCCGCAAGGCATACCACTGCCCGTTATTCTAACGTCAGAGGTGGTTATGCAGTCTATAGATATGGCCAGTGGAGAAAGCCATGGGGACTAATTCAACCGATAAAAAGCCAAGGTCGAGCCGTCTTAAAAAATGGTCAAAAGAGCTCATCAGCATTGTTATTTTGATGACGTTGGTTTCAATGGCTCTGGATTGGTATCGCAGTACATCAATGCCAAGTGGTGAAGCGCCTTCGTTAAAAGCGATGACCATCCAAGGCTTGCCTGTCGATATCATTCAACAAAGCCAAGAAAAGCCGGTTGTACTGTATTTTTGGGCCACGTGGTGTGGCGCTTGTAAATTTGTCAGTCCAACAATCAATTGGTTTGCAAGCGACCATCAGGTGTTATCTATTGCCCTATCATCAGGTACAAACGATCGCGTCCAACAGTATATGACTGCTAAGGAATACGACTTTCCGGTGGTTAACGATACAACCGGGCTAATCAGTCGACAATGGAATATCAGTGTCACGCCAACTGTTGTCATCATAAACAAAGGTCAAATTGAGAGCATCTCGACCGGCATCATCACGCCCGTTGGGCTATGGTTACGAATTTTATTTGCCTAGTGTTCACTGGGCATAAGGAAAAACAATGAAAAAAACGCTTATTTCAATGGCGATCAGTGTCGCTGCGCTACTTCCAACACTATCGCATGCTGCTTTAACCGCTGAGCAACAACAACAGTTGGACAGTATTCATCAACTGCTGACTGAAAACCCAGAAATCATCGGCGATCTACAGCTAAGTCTTCAACAATATGTCGAAGGTCAAAAACAGCTTGAGAATGCAAAAAAGCAGAGTGAATCATGGCTAAACGATACGACAATTCACACTGTTCTGGGAAATACAGATGGATCGACAGTCATCGTCAATTTTACCGACTATAACTGCCCATATTGTAAGCGCTTGGATGGCGAACTGACAAAGTTAGTTGCTAACTATAACGATGTAAAAGTCATCAATATCTATGTCCCACTTAAGCAGCAAGTCATTGAAGGGCTCGATACTAACTCCGCAGCATTTGCCATTAAGGTTTGGCAGCAAGCGCCCGAAAAGTTTGTAGAAGTGAATCGTCTACTTGTCGCGAAGCCTGGTATACATACCAAAGACTCTATCGAAGCCATCGCGAAAAAAACCGGTACAACACAGTACCTAACAGGTGATACAAAAATCAACGAGTCTTTAGTTAAAAACTACAAGACATTTGTTGCCTTGGGTTTACGTGGGACACCCGCTATGTTCATTGGCGATGAGCTGATTCCAGGGTATGTCCCTTACGACAAACTGGAACAGGTCATCAAAAAGAACATAGCTGAAAACGCTAGCTAATTGGCCCCCAACCATAATGCTCAGAAAGCTGATTGAGCTTTCTGAGCTCGTCTTTCGTTTCGGTCATTAGCCATTGCGCTAACTCCTCAACAATCGGTGAGCCCGTCCTCTTATGGCAGAAATAGCGCCAACTACTAAAATGGATCTGCGCATTTTTAGGGCACACAAGATACTCTCGTTCCAGTTCCGGTAAAGCGAGCAGTAAATCGGTAACCGCAACACCATGGCCTGATAAGCAAGCACTCAAGGTTAAATCCAAGGTAAAAAATGTTGAATTTCGCACCGGTTGATTACTCTTGTATTGGATTTTATCCAACCACACTCGCCAATCAATATGATCAAGTGTTGGATGCAGTCTTGGTAGCGTCAGAAGGTGTTCAATATCGCGGTTTTCACCAAGTAACTGCTGAGTACAAACTGGTGCCATGTACTCTTCTCGCATAAAGGATATTTCCGGATCGTTTTGATAAGCTTCACTTTCACGTGTGGTAAAAACGAATAGGTCATAATCGCCTTTCCTTAAACTTTCCTCTTCATCAATTACTGGAATAACGGCAATTTCATAATCAGGGAAACGCTCGTTTAGCTTCTGTATTTTCGGTAATAGCGCCCGAGTGGCATAACTTAACGCTGCGCGAATCACTATCTTATTACTTTGGACTTCTTTCCACGACTCAAGCAAGGACTGAAGAGCCTGATAATTACGTCCCAAAACTTCAAACAGTGCCTGTCCTTTCAACGTCAGCTGAATTGAACGATGACCACGAATAACCAATGATGCATTGAGATCATCTTCAAGTTGCTTAACTTGGCGGCTCACTGCACTTTGAGTAACGTGAAGCTCTTGAGCTGCAGAAGTAAAGCTCATATGCCTTGCTACGGCTTCAAAGACTTTTAGTGCATTGTGTGAATAGGGAATATTCGAATATAGATTCATAATTGCTCACATGATCTGAAGTCATTCCAGAGTGACACAAATGTTAATTGAACACCATAGTTATGCATATAAAATGACCTCATCATAACCTGAGGCTATCATGAAGAAAATTCTATCCCTTGCTGCACCACTTATTGTTTCTCAGCTAATTTCAATGGCGCTGGTCCTTACTGATGTTTGGATGATGGCACAATTGAGTGTGAGTGATCTTGCGGGTGGGGGTCTTGGAGCCTCAGTCTATACGTTCATTTTCCTCATCGCAGGTTCAACCGTAGGATGTGTCGCTAACCTCATAGCTATTGCCTATGGACAAAGTGTGGCTCGCCCTGAGTATGGGTTAAAACAAGTCCGATTAGCAGTAAAAGGCGCACTGATGTTAGCCGTGTTTCTGACTATCATCCTAACGACAGCTTTTGTTTTCGCCCCAGATTTTCTGAGAGTTGCTCAACAGCCTGAAGAAGTGATTACGGTAGCCATGATCTACCTTGATACTTTGAAGTGGGCCATGTTACCAACGTTACTACTACTTATCTTGCGTGGCCTGACAAGCAACTATGGCGATGCCAAATCCGTGATGATTATGTCTCTGGTTACCGTCATTTTGAACGTGCCTTTCAGCTATTGGCTGGCATTTACTTTGGATTGGGGTATTGCCGGGCTCGGCATAGGTACCGCTCTTGCCGCAACACTGGTCTTAATTGGTTATGCGACTTGGGTATTCAAACGCCCAGTGTACTATCGGTTTGCACCTTGGCTCCATCTTGAGGAATACAACTGGCGTTTAATGCTACCGTTGCTGTCGATGGGTATCCCTATTGCTATTGCAGGAGCTCTAGAAATGGGACTGATATACGGTGGTACCTTGATGGCAGGGTTTATTGGCGTAACTGCTCTGGCCCTGCATCAAATTCTATTACAATGCTTAAGTTTCACTTGGAATATTAATTTTGGTTTTTCTCAGGCCGCCGCCATCCTTGTGGGCAAAGAGTTCGGCAATGATAACCTCATTGGAGTCAAAGCCGTTGCGAAGCGAAGCTTCTCACTAGTGACGATACTAAGTGCTGTACTAGCCGTAGTCTTCATTGTTTGGCCGGACGCGATTGCCAGTTTGTTCCAGCTGGATGGAGAAGGTGAACATGCGTTAACGGACATGTTGTCTTCATTGATTTGGGTTGTCGCACTGTGCTTCGTAGTAGATGCTTGGCAGTTGTTAGCCATTAACCTGCTTCGTGGCATGAAGATCGTCAAGCTTCCAACTCTCATGACTGCCATAGGCTACTGGGCATTTGGCCTACCTGCCGCATGGTGGTTGATGGAACGCTATGAGCTTGCTGGTATCTGGGGCGGTATATTGGTGGGTTTGGCAGTAACCGGGTTATTGCTACTGGCGCAACTTATTGTCGAACTGCGTCCTTCAAAGACGCTAAGAGACAACATGGTTGGCGTTGGTTAATAAACTGCTCGCATCATACCAGCAGAGTTATTACCATACTCACAAACTATACTGAAATCAGGATTTAACTATGTCTCTTCCTCCTTGCCCAAACTGTCAATCTGAGTATGTGTATCAGGATCAAAGCCAGCTCATCTGCCCTGAATGTGCTCATGAATGGAATCCTAATGAAGTGCCAGAAGATACCATCATCGTTAAAGACTCGAACGGTGCAGTATTGGAAGCTGGTGACAAGGTGACGATGATTAAAGACCTTAAAGTTAAAGGCAGCTCTCTGGTCATCAAGATCGGCACGAAAGCTGTTGTTCGTAATATCAACGATGGTAAAGACCATCAGCTTGATTGCAAGGTGGATGGTGTCGGTGAAATGATGGTGACAGCAAAGTTCGTTAAAAAAGCCTAGTGCCCCATAACACAAACTACTATCACAGCTGATAAATCAGCAGTTTTCTAGATTGCCTAATAAAAACGCACACTTTTTCACTCTTTAAATGAAAAATGTGCGTTTTTCGTTATCTGGCGTTAATTGTTAGTCACGTATCGTAGAATCTCTACTATCTGCTGTGGTGTTTCAGCCCATGCCATCGCCGCGGCATCCACCTCTTTAAGGGGATGAATAATCCCTTCGTCGTGTAAAGTAATAAATGGTTTATCTAACGCGGCCAGCATACCGGCATCAAAGGCAGCATTCCATTGACGGTATTTATCGCCAAACCTGACTACACCAATATCGCATTGTTTAATTAGGTTTTTAGTTCGAATCGCATTCACTTTCGATGATTGATGATCGCGCCAAAACTGTACGTCGTTAAATCTAAGGTGATCGCCCGCTGCATCGCTAGATTCATGATCTGTATTCGCGGAATAAAACTCGATATCTAACTTAAGCTCTGCGGCACCTGCGATGATTTGTTCACGCCAGTCGGTATGAATCTCTCCGCTCAAATACACTTTCCAACTCATTATATTTCCTTGTTTTCTGGGTTTGTCGCAATCACATCGGCTCTTATCACCGTGGTGTCGAGCACCAAATCTGCAAGCAATTTACGACTGTCTAAGTAATGCGATGTCTGTTTATGTACCTGCAATGCGTGCAGGTCTTGGTAGATTTCATATAGGTAGAAATCTTGGGGTGCTTCCTGATCTTGAATGACGTCAAACCGATAACACTCAGGCTCGTTTGTCACTGAGGCTTTAGCATTCTCCATCATTACCGATTTATAGCACTCCTCGCTACCCTGTTTCACCCGATTTCGAACAATAATACAATACATCTTACCCTCTCCTTGGCATGAATTTGAAATCACATACATTTATTGTATACAATTTAATTAAAAATAGAATACAAAGGATGTAAAGAATGAAAAGACCGTCTCCATTTAATGGTATGAGACACATCGCGTTAGTAGTGGAAAAGTTTGAGGAGTGTGAAGCGTTTTATACCGATATCATGGGTATGGATGTGTTAAGAAGAGCTAATGAAAACTTGGTTTACCTAACGTGTGGCAACGATAACCTATCGCTAGGAAGAGCAAAAACTCAGCGGATCTGCTCACCCACCAGCGTCGACCATTTTGGGTTTATCGTCAACAGCAAGAAAGAGCTTCAAGAATGGTACGAATTTATGAAGGCGCGAGGCGTGACGCTATTGGACGAGCCCCACGACCATAGCGATGGAGCGCGGAGCTTTCATTGTAAGGATCCCGAGGGGCACGTCATTCAGCCCCTCTATCATCCTGGTATTTCACACCAAACGTTCATTTAGAGCCGACTTTCTCGTCGCTTAAGCTTTAGATTTTTCGACTTTACGATGACCTTCTTGAAGATGGACAAAATCAACAAGGTCATCGCCAGACACTTGATATGCCTGCCCAAAGCCTTTCACAAAAAGACCTTGTTCAGCCTTCAAGTTAAACAGAATGAAGTCTTGTAGTTGACTTAAACCATCAATGATTTCACCAAATCGATCTTGCATTTGAGCAATAACAGCTTGCCATTGCTCAGTATCGCGCTCGACAATGGACGCTACAGCGTCAAACGTCAGTCGTTTACGTGCAAAAAGCTGTTTACTGTCGCTTTCATCTTCAATCATCATTAAGGATACATTAGGATTTTTCTCAAGGTTGCGAGCATGACGAGCAATCTGAGAGATCAGAACAAAGTATCCATCCTGATTTTGGACGTAAGGCGCATAACTGACGTTTGGTCGCCCCTCTTCATCTACCGTTGCCAATTGAATGGTTTTACGTTCTTGACGAAACTCTTTGATTTCTGGCCCAAGTCGACCTTGTAAGCGTTCTTGCTTAACTTGTTGATCCATGTTGAATTCCTCACTTTCTCTAATAATTATAATTTTAAATTTGAATTTTGGTTGAGCGTTTACTGGCTAGATAGCCTTTGCTTAAGAGTGTTAAATTGTTCTACCTGCTCAGGAAATAGGACTCGCTTCTTGTCACGACCTAGGTAAACCTTAAACACGTTATGACCTGTTTCATCGAAGAATCCAAAATAGTGGCTTTCGCTGCCCATAAAAGGTTTGCTCACTAAAGCCACTTTAGTAATTAAGTCGAGCTTCAAATGTCCATGAAGTTCCCCTTCCTTGCCCATCAGGTTGTAATAACCTCGAGCAACTTTACCTTTAGGGAACGGCGCTTTTACTTCAAAGATTGAGCCGAACGAATGAACAATTGTCGTCACAGGGCCCCAAGTTGTTAATGATTCCAGGAGCTCCTGTGCAACGCTGCCCTCTGCAATAGCAACCATCTCGTCTGGCAGTGCACAAACAACGTCACATTCGGTCACGTGGAGCTTCTCAGCAATAGCCGCTGGCAATAGTGACGGTTCTTGTTCCAGTATCTCAGCAACTTGCTGTTTTAAACTTTTTAACATTTTATTTTCCGTGATAGGTTTCCAATATTTACAAGCTAAGAGACCATCTTCGATGGATGTCCTTTGCCACTTTGACCATGGCCATGACCATGACCATGCGGATGTGTGTTCATACTTTTACGAGGGCTCAACGTATTAATCGCTTCAATGGCGCCCTGTGCGAGCGTCACAGCCCAAAAACTGCCAGCTAGAGTCAGCACCAGATAATCTTGTTCTAGCTCCACCAATCCATTTCTACTCCAAATAGCAAATAATGGTTTAAGCAGCTCGAATGTATTCTGTCCTTTGAAACTTGGTAGTGTGCTGCGACGTACAACACCACTATCAAAGCCCGCTTTGAGTGCCGCATTGATGGACTCAGTCGGCCCTTGTTTCACCATCATCGCTATCATAGAACGACCACTCTTCATTGCGTCCATATACGCATCAAGTGAGCGGTGATGCATCAACCCATAGCCACCAATGTTGCCACCCGCACCGCAACCAACAGGTAATACCTCCGCATAAGTTTTCGCCAAGCTGTTATATTGACTACGTTCACGATTGTCGCGAGCCCAATGGTTAACACTCAGTTGTTTAATATGATGCTTATCCATAAAGGCAACACCACGTTCGTACATACTGGCTTTGTCCGGGGTTGTTGCCGGCGCTGGTATTCTTCCTCTCTCGACCATGTTTAGCATCGGTGCACTACCACCAACCACTAACTGATAAAGATCCGCGCCATGTGCTCCCGTATCCAAAAAGTCTTGTAAGTCTTGCTCAAACACATCCAAGGTTTGGTATGGAAGTCCGTAAAGCAAATCGATAATTATAGGAGCCTCGTCCCTTGCACTTAGCGCAGCAACTCGCTCCAGCACGACTTCACGGTCATCCAATCGCTTGGCGCTACGGCGAACTTTCGTGTCAAAGCTCTGAATTCCGAACGAAAAACGGTTGAAGCCTCCTTCAAGTGCTTTATCAAACATCTCATCTGTGAAACGGTTGGTTCGACCTTCAAGCGTTATTTCACAATCACTAGACAACGGAAATGAAGAACGAATAGTTTTGCCGAGTATCTCTACCTGATCTGGCGACAAGTCCGTAGGCGTTCCCCCACCGATATACACAGCGTGAAATAATCCAGATTGCGTCCACGCCAAACGGGACTTTATTTCTATCTCCTTTAATAGAGCCTCGAAATAGTCATCAACAAGCTGGCGACTCGCGGCGTTTTGAAAAAAATTACAGAATGTACATCTGACCCGACAAAACGGGATATGGATATAGAGACACCGCTTATTTGCTTTAGACACAGAAGTAGACGTGATGTTCTCAAAAATCTGAGATTGCTGCTCAGCAGCGATTGGCATCGACATTCCTCCGGCATGAGGAGATGACTTTTTATTGAATGCAAAACGGAGTGGATCCGGCGTCGATATACCAAAATGAGAATCATTTAATTGATTCAAGTCAATTTTCATAACTAGTCTCAAAAGAGTTCAAAGCCCGTAAAATAAAGGGCTGTTCCAAAACTTAAATGATCATAAATAGACTTAAATGATAATGCAATTGATAATTGATCTTATTTTCATTGTGATACATAATCTCAGTTGTGAATTGATTTGAGGGATAGGCTGGAGTTGTTGTGAATATTACCCGCTATGTTGTTACTGGCGTTGTTTCTGTTGCCTTACATATGAGCTTGATGTTGGCTTATAAAGAACAACAAGTATTTGCTATGCCTTCCGGAAGCACTTCTCAATCAGTTTCTCTTAACTTTGTCGCTCCAAAAGCACCGTCCGCTGAGAAGCCTGCCGAACAGCAAAAAACAAAGCCTACGCCGCAAGAAAAACCGGTAGCGAATGAAACAGCACCCGGAGTGGTTAAGAAAGAGGTGGTGAAAAAGAAGCCGCAACCCGTTAAGAAACCTGAACCGAAGAAAGTGGTTAAGAAGCCTCAACCTAAACCGGCCGTTCAGAAAAAGCCTGTCGAAAAGGTGGTGAAGCAAGAAAAAACCAAACCACTAAAGCCACAGAAAACCGCAGAGAAGAAAGTAGATAAAACACCATCTAACTCTGACAGTGCGCCTAAAGCGGTCGTAAACAGTGGTGTCAGCAGCGAACCCATTTTGGTGACTGAACCAGCGTTTCTATCAAAACCAGTGCAACCGCGCTACCCACGTATTGCCCGTAAACGTGGCATTGAAGGTGTTGCAACGTACGAAATTTGGCTAGATGAAAAAGGTCGTCAAGTAAAACAGGTGCTTATCTCCTCTTCTGGCGCGACTATCTTAGATAAATCTGCGCTCGACGCTATCAAACAATGGCAATTCTCTACACATACTGTCAACGGTGTGGCGATGGCACATCGAATTCAAATACCCGTTCGTTTTAAATTGGATTAATCATGGAACAACTGCATTATCTCGAAGAGCAACTTGGCTTGATGGCATGGCCACTTATCATCTGCTCTGCCTTAACCGCAATGATCGTCATCGAGCGTCTATTTCAAATCGCTATTAGTAGTGGTGTAGGAAAGAGTGCTATTCGACAAGAGCTCAATCAAGCATCTCCGGTAAACGAAAAAGAGATCGAAGCACTGGCGAAAGATTTAGTTCAGAAACGCCCGCTTCTTTACAAAGGAGTGGCAATGCTCCTCGCACACCACTCATTTGCCAAATCACTTCGAGAAGACGCTGCTTCCATCTGGCTGCAAGATAAACGTCACCAACTCCACTCTGGACTACGCATTTTAGGATTGATAGGTGTTATCAGCCCGCTTCTAGGCCTTCTTGGTACTGTGCTAGGTCTGATTGAGATGTTCAAAGGTATCGCGGCTGCCTCTGGTAACGTCACCCCGAATGATCTGGCTGACGGTCTTGGGCTGGCCATGAGAACCACTGCGGCAGGTCTCATCATTGCACTACCTGCTATCGCAGGTTCACAACTCATTGGGCTTTGGGCTGACAGAATTGTTGCCAAACTTGAGCACACTCTTAACTACGTTAACTTATGGTTAGAAGGCGTGGAAATGCAGCACTCTGATAAAGATCCACTCGTTGTAGACAATATCGATAAACTGCCAGCGAGAGCGGCACATGATTAAAGTCAGCCAAAACCACCAGCAGAGTTCGCTCTATCCAGATTTGACCCCACTTCTCGACATCATCTTCGTCGTTATGGTTTTTCTGATGTTGACGGCATCTGTTCGTTTAGAGTCACTGCAAGTCGACTTACCCACTACCGAGTCTTCTGCCGTTTCTGAGGTAGATACGCAGTCCATTACCGTCAACATTCTGGCTCAAGAACCCTATTGGGCTATAGATGGTAAACATTATATCGACTGGGAAAACTTCAAATTGGCCTTACTCGAACAATCCAGTTCAAGCAAAAGTCCAATCATTATTGGAGCTGAGAAAACGGCAGACGTTCAACATCTCGTGCAACTACTTGCTTTTATGCAAGAGAACGGTATATCAGCGACCCAATTGCTCACCGACGAACCAACAGACTAATAATGATTCAAGTTAAGAATCACACCAGTTAACAAGGACTATTCAATGAACAAAACGCTTAAAAACCTTATGTTGGTTGGCACACTTTCCACTATTCCTGCGGTTTTCTTTAGCGCAACTGCAGCAGAAAAAATCGTCAGCGCTGGCGCATCCGTAACTGAGCTGATTTACGCGCTGGATGCTCAATCTAAACTCGTGGGGGTTGATGTAACAAGTGTTACGCCAGAGGGAACCACTATTCCTAAGGTTGGCTACCATCGTGCTCTTTCTGCGGAAGGACTATTGGCACTAGAACCGACTCTGGTTATTGGTTCCGATGAGATGGGACCAAAACCAGCCCTCGACCAGCTAAGTCGTGTGGGTGTTGAGGTTGAGGTGGTCGATACGTCTTCAACCATCGAAGGGCTGAATCATCGTATCGACCAGATAGCCAAGCTAACTAACAGCGAAGCAAAGGTTGGTGAACTAAAAGAAAAAGTAGCTCAGCAAGTGGAGGCACTCAGCAGTAACCAGCCTAGTCAATCCAACATGAAAAAAGTGCTATTCCTTCTGATTCACGAAGGACGCCCAGCTAACGTTGCAGGTAATGGTACTACTCCAGACGCCATCATTAAGCTTGCGGGAGGTATCAATCCAGCGGCTAGCCAAATTGATTCGTACAAACCGCTATCTAATGAAGCCATGCTAGAAATGCAACCTGATGTGATTCTTGTGAGCGGTAGAAGCTACGAGAAAATGGGCGGAATCGATGCGGTATTAAAAGCGCTCCCTCTGTTAGCCGCAACTCCAGCAGGGAAAAATGGTGACATAGTGACGATTGATGGTCATGCCCTTGTCGGTGGATTAGGTCTCAAGAGCTTGGCGGAAGCCAAACGCATTAACGAAATACTTTATCCATAATCACCATAACAGCGTGGTGTTTGCCGCCACGCTGTGACCTTTGAAAGAGATATTCAACTTTTATGTTAAGACGGTTCTCTAATACCTACGTTTTCGGCGGCTTCGCAGTTTTACTCTTCTTTTCTGCTGTTTACTCGATAACAGTTGGTCCAATGAATATTACCATTATGGACAGCGTTATTGCGCTCACCAGTCGAAGTAATACCCTAGCCCCGCATATCAATCTGATTATTCACGATATCCGATTACCACGAACCATGCTTTGTATGTTTGTTGGGGCTATTTTGGCTGTAAGTGGGACGGTCATGCAGGGTTTGTTTCGAAACCCACTTGCGGAGCCAGGTATTATAGGTGTCTCGGCCGGAGCTTCTCTTGGCGGAGCGATTGCGATTGTAGGTTTTTCAATAATCGGAGTTGACTTTCCTCAGTTTATGGCTTTAGCCGTCGTGCCTGTTTTCGCGTTTTTTGGTGGCGCACTGACAACTCTGCTCGTATACAAACTTGGCACTAGCAAATTCGGAACGTCGGTAACTATTATGTTACTTGCTGGGGTGGCTATTAGCGCACTTTCTGGTGCTGGTATCGGTTTTCTTAACTTCGTTGCCGACGATCAAATGTTGCGCGATCTTTCCTTATGGTCAATGGGCTCATTAGCAGGAGCAACTTGGGGCAAAATTGCTTTGTCAGCCGTTACACTTATCGGGTTGTTTTACTTTTTCTATAAAAAACCAATGTCGTTAAATGCTCTACTTCTTGGGGAATCAGAAGCAAAACACCTTGGTATCCCAGTTCAAAAACTCAAACGTCAATTGATTTTGCTTACTGCCGTTGGGGTAGGCGTCACCGTGAGTGTCTCCGGCATGATTGGGTTTATTGGGCTAGTCATTCCACATCTAGGACGCATGTTGTCTGGCCCAGATCATCGCACTTTGCTACCACTGTCTGCCTTATTGGGGGCGTTACTGATGATCGCCGCTGACATGTTTGCTCGGGTTGCGGTTGCTCCAGCAGAGTTACCCGTAGGGATCGTGACCGCCATTATCGGCGCGCCCTTCTTTCTCTACTTATTATTCCAGCAGAAAGGGAAAATCCTATGAGCGCTACTATGGTAGATACGATGGCAGCAGCACAGCCTTTAGTGTTAACCCAAGAAGAATCTCCTGCCATATCCGCCAATGATGTCAGTGTTAGTTTCGGTGAGCGGGTAATTTTGGACAACGTAAGTATTGAGTTGAATTCGGGAGAAGTCACCACGTTGCTAGGCCCGAATGGTGCCGGAAAAAGCACCTTGTTAAAGCTGCTTTGTGGTGAAACAGACTCTGAGGCCAACGTTGCTTACTTTGGTCGGTCAAGAAAACAATGGAACCCCAAAATACTATCAAAGCATTTGGGCTTATTACCCCAACACAGTACGTTATCTTTTCCTTTTCTTGCTTCGGAAGTGGTCGAACTTGGGGCCATTCCGCTTGGCATGCCTAATAAGGACACCAAAAAGCTTGCTCTACAGTACATGCAACAGGCCGACATAGTACATTTGGCGAATCGCCTCTATCCTTCACTATCAGGTGGCGAAAAACAACGAGTTCACTTAGCTCGTGTACTAACTCAATTACATCTTTCTGGCGACAAGAAGATCCTAATGCTTGATGAACCAACATCTGCACTTGATCTTGCTCATCAACACAACACATTAGCTATCGCTCGTGAGCTAGCTGACAACCACAACACTGCGGTAGTGATTGTTTTGCACGACTTGAATCTCGCCTCTCAGTATTCCGATAGAATCATTATTTTACACGACGGCAAATTGGTCGCCGATGGTGCTCCAAAAGATGCCATCAATAGTGAGATGATTGAGCGAGTATATGGCTACAAAACCATAATTACCCAGCATCCGCAGCTTGGCTTTCCCGTCGTCTTAGCAAGTTGATTAAACTGACATCTCTATTGGTGTTCACCCGCAATAAAAAAACCGCTTGTGAACAAGCGGTTTTTTTTATTCAAGCGTTGGTTATTTTGACAACTGAATCAGTGAACGACCAATTAACCATTCTAGTTCTTTGTCGCTGCCTGCGCCGTACTGAGACTCAACCAGTTTGTATAGCCTATCTATTCCTTTCGACGCAAACTCATGCGAGTTTTCAGAAGTGACAATATGATGGAAAAGTAGCTTTAAGATCGCCAAGAATTCTGGATTCTTCAACGACTCAATCCAACTGCCAGTAAAACCATTGATTCCTTTTTCAAATTCCAAGTGTTCCACGAACATCTTGAAAATTCGACCATCAAGCGCTGCCGTAAAGTCCGTTTTCTTTGGAAAATGGTGACTAATACCGGTTCGCGAAATACCTGTCTGTTGGCTCAAAGTGGTGTACGACATCTTGTCGTATCCTAGTCGGATGATCTGATCAACGACCGCTTCCATAATTTTCTGGATCGTAATCTCAGTATCTTCTTTACTACGCTTTGGCATCTTAAAGCTCTTCTCTTATCGTTATGTGCGTTCACTGTATGCTATACCATAATTAAAGCAGTACTCGGTATAGTTTTCTATTCATTAACGTATCGATTTGTTAAAACTCAGTTTACGGCACCTGAGGCGAATTATTGGCTAAACTCATGAACACCATGCGTTTCATTGAGAATATTATAAAAAACAAACCATTGATTAATAAGTTATAAAGTCTAACACTTCTCTGATATTGATAAACTAGTCTGTACTACATCACTAGTGCGCAAGTCTCATTTATGAGAACTCGATCACAAAGATGCACTATTACTTGCATAATAAAAAAATATTAAAAAGCAATGACTTATAGTAATTTGATATATCACTTATCGCTTAATTAGATAAAAATAATTAACAATTAGAAAATTTCTGTTACAAAACCATATCTTAACGCAATGGCCTAATCCTTTGATCAGGTATTTATTACTGGATACCTTATTTCCACAGATATAGAATAACCACAGATTTTGTAAGAGGTATCGTTATGTCAAATACATATGAAGAGCCAACCGTATGCGACGCATGTGGTGTAGCTGGTGAAATGGGCTTTATCATCAAAGAAGGCGACGACGTCGCCGAGGTTCAGCTATTCAGTGATTCAAAAGCACAGTTAGAAGTTGAACTTCAAAAGTATGTTGAACTTGCTCAAGCTGTCTGTAAGAACGTAGAGTTTGAAGTTTCACCACTTGAAGAAAGCTCAAAAGAGCTCACTGCTCGATTCAAGTTCGAAGTCAGTGCGGAAAAACTGATCTTCGAACTAAAAACACGTTCTCTAGCAAGATAACTAGAGTTTACGCTGCATCAAGCGAGCATCATTGCTCGCTTTTTAATTGCTTCCACTTAAGCTGACCATTCATTTCAAAGTCCTGCTCCGCCACACATTGCAACACTACGCCTTCCACATTTATCACCGATCCTAAAGAATACGCTTTGTCGTTGTAATAACAGACTCGCTTACCTAGCTTGGAATCCGATAACAATACCGCAGCTCCAACATCTGCTCCTGGGGTGGTGATGGTTTTGGCCGACAAGGGCACGGCGAAGGCACACATTATCGCGGTCACAAGGCCCAGTGATTTCCGTTGTTTTCTCTTAATTTCCATTGCAAACTACCTACGTCGTTCTGATTGTATGGTATCTCGTTATTATGATTCGTTTTTTTGCTGCAGTAACTGCAGTCTTTCTGTTCACCACCTTCTCTGTTGTGGCACAAGATCTCGATCATTATAAGCTACTTAACCATCTTGATAATTATGGCAACCTTGACCTGAGAAATAAGCCATATACAACACTTCCCGACGGACTAATCGTAAAAGGCAACCTCAATATCGCAAAGACACCTATTAAAATGCTACCCAATAATCTTGAAATCAAAGGTAGCTTAGATGCCTCAGATAGTTTAGTGGAATTCATGCCAAGAGGAACCAAAATCACAGGATACGCTAACTTTCTCGGAAGCCGATTAAAAGCTTGGCCAGCTGGTGTTGTTCCTGGTGGCTATATCAACCTCACGGATACACCCATAGCCAAATTACCAAATGGTATGTATGTCAAAGGCGACCTAAGTGTCATCCGCACTAAATTAACTGAACTTCCTAATGGTTTGGTCGTTGAAGGCAACCTTTATCTGGGCGGTTCGCAAATAACCACTTTTCCCCAAAAGCTCACGATCAAAGGAAATATCTATCTAGGCGGTAACATCATTACTCAATGGCCAGACGACTTAACCTTAGGTGGCGCCGTCGCTCGTTAATGCATTAAATTAACCATTCATTTATAAAACCGGAACAGTGTAAAAATCTGTTCCGGTTTTTCAAATCCTACCAAGTGTAAGCTTTTGCTATCGAAACAACAGAGGCTTTACACTATGACATTTTTCAATTTCGTTGCTAATTACTTTCAAGCCACCTATAAATATGAGGACGATAATAGCTTACTTGGAAAGCTGTTTTACATCTCTCCAGCGGAGCGTGCCGAGCGACTGAACGAGCTGTTTGGTACTGATGCGTTTTGGGGTTTATCTATATCTTCAGAGCGACATAAAGACTCCATCACAGAAAAACCGGAACAACGAGATTAAATAATCAATGGCAGCAGACAGACGTAAACTTGAGCTCTACGAAAACCTTTTTAAGCAATTAGGGCCGGGAGATCATCGTATTACTATCGGCACAATTGCGGAGCATTTTCAATGCAGCGAGCGACATGCGCGAACGCTACTTAATCAAATGGAAGCTAAGCAATGGTTGTCCTGGACTCCTCTTCGTGGCAGAGGAATGAAGGGCAAACTTGTCTGCCTACAAGAACCTATTGAGGCCTGCTACAAAGAGGTAGAACAAGCAACTGTAGAAGGCAACTACGATATGGCGCATAAGCTGATTGGCTTCAACAACCGCAATGTCGCTAGTGGCCTAAAGCAATACCTTACGCATG
Source organism: Vibrio barjaei (assembly GCF_001639065.2). GTDB lineage: Bacteria > Pseudomonadota > Gammaproteobacteria > Enterobacterales > Vibrionaceae > Vibrio > Vibrio barjaei. Next base: position 199,346 of record NZ_LQXO02000005.1, on the reverse strand, counting down.
CGACAACAGCCAGTGAAGATACCATTTTTGCTCCATTTCATCGCAAGCTCAGTTGGCTACACCCCCATCACACTATGGAGCGTACTGAACGTCACCTCATTCACGAGGTGTTCCAGACTCTAGTAAATGTCAGGGGAACTGAGTTAAGTGGTAGCCTCGCTCACGCCTGGGAAAGTGATGATGGGAAGACTAGCTGGGTCTTTTATCTGCGCAGTGGGGTCGTCTTTCATGATCAGTCTCCAGTCACCACCAATGACGTAGTAGAGAGCCTAAAGGCGCTAACTCTCTCACCTTATTGGCGTGCGTTGTACGATCATATCGCTGACATTACTAGTCATACTGCTAACCAAATCCAGATAACACTTAAGCACCCTGACCCACATCTACCTAAGCTGCTGAGCAGGGCCGAGGCATCCATTATGCCTAAACAGTTTATCTATCGTGCCGAGAGTCACTTCAAACCAATAGGCTCAGGCCCCTTTATAGTCGATGTGAGTTCCGAGAAACTGCTTCGCTTGAAACGCAATCCGAACTTTTGTGGTCAGTCGGCTCTGGTCGAACATATCGAACTTTGGATTCACAAGGAGTGGGCAGAAGATAAGAAATGCGCTGAAAACTTCTTCTTCCTTAGCGATGAGCAAGTGCAATACATGGCTTCAACCTCTGATATTGGCTACTTTTTCCTACTCATCAATAACAGAGCCCTGCAGAATTCGTCGTTTCAAAACAGTTTGGAGAGGTTATTTAGCGATCGACTAGACTCACCGATCCCCTGCGATACGCATGTCGATTTTTGCTTTGAAAACAACAACGAAAACCGTTGGTTTTCACGCAAACTCGTTAGTGCTCTCAAACAACAAAACGTTACTGCAACCGGTACCCAAGTCGTCTATGGTCACCCTGAACCGAAACAAGACCTAGCCATTGGTGGTATTCGCTTAGAAGGAGATAGAACCACTAGCCTAATAGCGTTTTTTAAACTCTACCCATATTGGCAAGCAAACCTAACCTGGAAGCAACAAGACCATTTGAAGCACACTCTGTCGGCCGCACGTTCGGAGACGGACACATCAAAGCAAAAGCAGATTCTCGACGCGTTGCTTACTTGGTTACACAAAAACCATGTACTGACGATTATTAAGTCCGAAGATCTTTCTTTGAGTATCCCTTCTCGTATTCGAGGCGTGGAAATCAACTCTATTGGTTGGTGTGATTTTTCCAAGCTATGGATCAAACAGAGAAGGATACGTTCTCACTAGGTCAATATTCGCTCCTCTTCAGAAATAGTGAGATATCAGAAGTAGTGAGATATCGCTAAATAGCGGGTCCGGATATGCTCTATCAACAGCCTCACTTTGTTCGGCGGTTGTCGAGTAAAAGGATAAACGGCGTAAATTCCTAAACGTTTACCCACTTGGTCAGGAAAAATATCCACCAGCTGACCATTACGTATGTCATGGTATACCAAGCAGCGCGGGACATACGCGATACCATGTCCACCTAATGCCGCCTTTCGCAGCGCAGTGGCATTATCAGTAGAAAATGAGCCTGAAACGCGCACGATATAGTTACCTTTATTTGCCTTAAACTCCCACTCTGAAGCTCCGGTGGTTTGATAAGCGTATTGCAAACAATTGTGTTGCGTAAGATCTTCGGGCTTAAGCGGTTTGCTGTTTTTCGCTATGTAGGAAGGAGAAGCACAAACTACCCACTGAGAATCCAAGATATGACGCGCTATCAAACTTGAGTCCTCTAGATATCCAGTACGAATAACAAGATCAAACCCGCCATCCACCAAATCCACAAATCGATTATCCAACGACATATCGACAGTGAGCCCGGGGTGCATGTTACAAAATTCGGCCACGGCATCGGCTAAGATCAAATCGCCGGAGATAGACGGCACAGACATTTTGATATGACCACTAATATTCTCGCCGTACCCTGAAACTGATTCCATAGCCTCTTGGGTGGCTTGCTTCACATTTTTCGCACCATGTACAAGTGCTTTACCCGCCTCAGTGAGCGTTAATTTGCGCGTTGTTCGATATAATAATTGGACACCCAGCTCCTCTTCTAAACGCGCAATTCGTTTGCTAACTACCGAATTTGTAAGGTTATTTTGCTCTGCCACTCGGCTAAAAGCACCTGTTTCTACCACTTGGTAGAACAGAATCAAGTCGTCTGCTCGCATCACATTATGCCAATTTTGGAAATAATCATTTTCATTATTTCTCTATATCAACAAAAAATAAAGGGATAAATTCACCCCACCTTAACAACCCTATTACAAAAATAATAAAGACAACTTCGCCCATTCACATAGTTGGAGTGGATGAGCTAAGACAAAAGGAAGTAACCCATGTCTGAAACTCTATTAGCCCTCGTGGCATTTTCGCCTATCGTTGTCGCGGCCATCTTACTGGTCGGTCTCAATTGGCCCGCAAAAAAAGCCATGCCTGTTGCATTTGGACTTACCGTAATTATTGCCTTATTTGCTTGGGATATGTCTGTCACTCGCGTTCTCGCGTCGGTATTTCAAGGCTTTGGAATTACCGTCTCCGTACTCTGGATAGTGTTTGGTGCAATTTTCTTGCTCAACACCCTCAAACATACAGGAGCCATCACCACAATTCGTAACGGTTTCACCGACATTTCCCCCGATCGTCGAGTGCAAGCTATCATCATCGCGTGGTGTTTTGGCTCCTTCATTGAGGGCGCATCTGGGTTTGGGACCCCTGCGGCAATTGCAGCACCATTGCTTGTCGCCATTGGCTTCCCTGCGCTAGCCGCGGTATTAATGGGTATGATGATTCAATCCACGCCCGTCTCTTTTGGCGCTGTAGGTACACCTATCATAGTCGGTGTAAACAAAGGTCTAGATACCCACAACATCACCGAGTCTTTGGTTTCTCATGGCGCTTCATGGGACATGTATTTACAGCAAATTACGGCTAACGTTGCCATTATTCATGCCTGTGTTGGAACACTCATGCCAGTGCTCATGGCAATGATGTTAACCCGTTTCTTTGGTAAGAACCGCAGCTGGACAGAAGGTTTAGACATCCTGCCATTTGCACTATTTGCTGGGGTTGCGTTTACGATTCCATATGCGCTCACAGGTATTCTTCTCGGCCCTGAGTTCCCATCACTCATTGGCGGGCTTGTCGGCTTAGCCATCGTTGTCAGTGCGGCAAAAAAAGGCTTCCTAGTGCCGAAATCAAAATGGGATTTTGAAAGCGAAGATAAATGGCCAACTGAATGGCTAGGTTCGTTAAAAATGGATCTTTCAGAATCAAACGGAAAACCGATGTCAATGGCCGTTGCATGGTTACCTTATGTGCTATTAGCAGTCATCTTGGTTGCTAGCCGAGTGAGCTCTGAGTTTAAAGGCTTCCTGACCAGTGTGAGTCTATCGTTCGGCAATATCCTTGGAGAGACCGGCATTAGCACCGCTATTCAACCCCTATATTTACCCGGCGGTATCCTAGTATTCGTTGCCCTGTTGGCAGTCATTATTCAATCACGTAGTACGAAACCACTGGCCGCCGCTTTTGGTGAATCGAGCAAAACGCTAATAGGAGCTGGCTTCGTTCTTGTGTTTACCATCCCGATGGTTCGTATCTTCATTAACTCTGGAGTAAACGGGGCCGATTTAGCCAGCATGCCAGTGACCACGGCTAACCTTGCCTCAGCCATGGTTGGTGAAGCCTTTCCTGCGCTAAGTGCAACAATCGGTGCTCTAGGCGCATTCATTGCGGGCTCAAATACGGTGTCGAACATGATGTTCAGCCAGTTCCAATTTGAAGTTGCACAGACTCTTACTATTTCAACCACTGCCGTGATTGCATTGCAGGCGGTAGGAGCAGCAGCCGGTAATATGATCGCTATTCATAACGTCGTCGCCGCCTCTGCTACCGTAGGACTGCTGGGCCGTGAGGGCCTAACGTTACGCAGAACAATTATCCCAACATTCTATTACCTAGTCGTTACTGGCCTTATTGGATTGGCTCTGGTTTACGGCTTCCATTTCACTGACGCCTTAATGAACTAATTTAGGTTCAATTAACCACGCACTTACCTCGTTTTTTGAGCGAAGTTGTGAATTATCTCAAGAAGGTAAGTGCGCTTATTTTTCAGAATGTTACAACTAGTCTATATAAGAATATAAACCCATAAAAATGGGTCTGGTGCTGGAGCAAAGCAATGCGAATCTATCCCTCAAAACCGAGCAAAATTTATTTTTATGCCACTTGCCTCGTCGATGTATTTGACCCTGAAGCCGGTCTTGATGCGATGACATTGCTGAAGCAACAAGGTATCGATGTGGAGTTTGTTGAAAAACAAACATGCTGCGGCCAACCAGCCTATACCTCAGGTTATGAAAATGAAGCTAAGCAAGTCGCGCAAAGCCAAATGGAACTATTCTCAGAAGAAATTCCTGTGATCGTATTATCAGGTTCATGTGGAGGAATGATGCACCATCATTATCGCCGATTGTTCAAAGGCGATAAGAACCAAGCTCAAGTGGATAGCTTCTGTGACCGCGTCTTTGAACTCACTGAATTTTTGGTGAATGTATGTCGTGTAAGGCTAGATGACAAAGGTCAACCAACGAGCGTTGTCATGCATACCTCCTGCGCTGCTAGGCGCGAAATGAACGTCCACGTTACCGCCACAGAATTACTGAACCAACTATCCAATGTCGAACTGAGAATGCAAGACTACGAGAGTGAGTGTTGCGGCTTTGGTGGCAGCTTTTCGGTCAGGCATCCAAATATTTCCCAAGCGATGGTTGAAGACAAAACTCGACATATCGAAGCAACAGCATCAGATACTTTAGTCAGTGCTGACTGGGGTTGCTTACTCAATATTAACGGTGCTTATGAATATCAAGGCAAAGCCATCAAAGGCCGCCATTTAGCCTCATTTTTGCTAGAACGTACCCGAGGAGAATCCTAATGAGCCAGACTCCTGAACAGTTTCACGCCCTAGCAAAAGATGCCTTAGCCGATAAGCAGCTTAGAGCTAATTTCCGTGGCGCAATGGACTACCTGCGCGATAAACGTAAAACAGCTTTCTCTGATTTGGATGAAGAGAAGCAGACTCGCGATTTAGCCGAAGCTATTCGTCAGCGCTGTCTTAGCAAGTTACCGGAACTACTCGAACAACTGGAATTCAACTGTTATCGAAACGGTATCCAAGTCCATTGGGCAGAAAATCCCGAACAAGCTAATGCGATTATCGCCTCTATCGCTTCCGAGCATGACGCCAAAAGCATCATCAAAGGTAAGTCTATGGTCAGTGAAGAAATTGAGATGAACCATGAGATGGCAAAACTGGGTATCGAATGTCTTGAAAGCGACATGGGCGAGTACATAGTACAACTTGATGGTGACAAACCATCGCACATCATCATGCCGGCTATCCACAAGAATAAGCAAGAAGTCAGTGACACATTCGAAGCAAATCTTGAGGGGTTTAGTCCTACCACCGACGTTGATAGCTTGATTCAGACCGGACGTACTCGCTTGAGACAAAAGTTCTTTGAAGCCGACATCGGCTTATCGGGCGTGAACTTTGCCGTAGCTGAAACGGGAACGCTGTGTTTGGTAGAAAATGAAGGCAATGGCAGGATGTCTACCACAGTACCTAACGTCCACATTGCGATTACCGGTATCGAAAAAGTCGTTGAATACCTCACAGACGTGCCGCCTTTGTATAGCGCGTTGACTCGTTCTGCCACTGGGCAGGCAATTACGACCTACTTCAATATGATCAGCTCTCCTCGTAAAGCAGGAGAGAAAGACGGACCTCAGGAAGTCCACTTAATTCTGCTCGACAACGGCCGTAGCCAAGCCTTCCAAGACGAAGAGCTACGCAAAACGTTGCAATGTATTCGTTGTGGAGCATGCATGAATCACTGCCCTGTTTATACCAAGATTGGTGGCCACGCCTATGGCACCGTTTATCCCGGCCCAATTGGCAAGATCATTTCTCCTCACCTATTGGGAATCGATAAAACTAAAGATCTCGTGACGGCTTCAAGTCTATGTGGCGCGTGTGGTGAAGTGTGTCCGGTACGCATCCCTATTCCAGAAATGCTGTTGCGCCTTCGCAAAGAAGCGAAGAATAAAGCGAGTAAAGATAACCTTGAACTCAACGGACAGAACGCAGCACACAGCAAAATGGAGTCTGCGGCGATGAAAGGGTTTGCTTTAGCCGCAAGTTCATCCCATCTCTACCATGCAGGGACATTTATGGCGACCAAACTGCAGAGCTTAATTCCAAATAAACTGGGTGCTTGGACACAATGTCGAACCAGTCCTAAGCCAGCTAAGAAAACACTGCACCAGATTATGGTTGAGAAAAATAAGACCGAGCCTAAGAAGTAACAGAGGAAATGAGCATGAATACGAGACTTGCGAAAGATAACATTCTTGGGCGTCTAAAACAGGCAAAGCGAACCCCCAAATCAGCCGAAGAGATGGCATTTTTTCCTTGGGGTAGTCACCCAGATATTACGACCGATGATAAAGCTCAGCGCTTCATTGACATGATGACAGCAAACCACGCCGATGTTCGAGTCACCACAAGGGCGGAATTAAGCCCTACTTTACAATCCGTTATGGAGCAATATCAATTTCAGAACATCGCAATTGGCACGGCTGGTGAATACATCAACGATTTTGAAGTCGCCACCAGCACACGAAACGTGACCACATTCAATAAAGAAATTGAGCAATGGAAATCTGAACTGTTTAACGATATTGATGTAGGTATCACACACGCCCTCGGAGGTATCGCTGATACTGGTGCTTTGATACTTTGGCCTACAGAGCATGAGCCTAGAACACTATCGCTAGTGCCACCGAGCCACATTGCCGTCGTTAAGAAATCAGCACTGTATGGTCATTTCTTACAGGTGATGCAGGAGAACAACTGGAATCACTACATGCCTACAAACGCGTTATTAATATCCGGCCCGTCAAAAACTGCTGATATTCAACAAACGCTCGCCTATGGCGCACACGGACCAAGCCAGCTGATCGTTTTACTGCTGGAAGACGAATAAAAATAAAGGACACTGGAATGAGCCATGTAGACACTAAGACACAAGAAGAACTTAATACCAAAGAACAACGCTATTCAGTAGTAAAACAACAGCTCGCCACCAAGATTGATAGCGAGCGCATCATCACAGACGATGCACAACGACTGGCTTATGGCACCGATGCCAGTTTCTATCGACTCATTCCTCAGATCGTTCTAAGGCTCAAAGACCTCGACGAGGTGGTGTTCGCTATCCAATGTTGTAAAGAACACAACGTCCCTTTCACCTTTCGCGCGGCAGGGACTAGTCTTTCAGGGCAAGCGGTATCGGACTCTGTATTGATTGCTCTTACCGACGACTGGCGCGGTCATACCATTATCAATGATGGCGCACAAATCAAACTGCAACCTGGTGTCATTGGCGCTGATGCAAATAAGTATCTACTGCCTTTCCAACGAAAAATCGGGCCAGATCCAGCGTCGATCAATACCTGTAAAATCGGCGGAATTGCAGCTAATAATGCCAGCGGCATGTGTTGTGGTACGGCACAGAACTCCTATCGTACTGTTGAGAGCATGAAATTAGTGTTCGCAGATGGCTCAATTTTGGATACGGGGAGTCAACAAAGTATTAAGAGTTTTAAACAGACCAACCCGAGTTTGATTGAAGGACTCAAAACATTAGCCGAAGAAACGCAAGCCAATAACGAACTTGCTAGTAAAATTGCCCACAAGTACCGATTAAAGAACACCACTGGATACGCTTTAAACGCACTTGTCGATTACTCTGATCCTATCGAAGTCCTTGAACACCTTATGATTGGTTCAGAAGGTACATTAGGTTTCATTGCTGAAATTACTTACAACACTGTAGTAGAACATGAGTTCAAAGCCTCTACTTTACTGGTCTTCTCTAACATTGAAGAAGCAAGCCAAGCAGTGACAACACTATCGAGTACCCCAGTCGCTGCCGTGGAGATGATGGATGGTCGAGCGCTGCGCTCAGTAGCCGACAAACCGGGTATGCCAAGCTTTATTCAGCAACTCGACCTAGAAGCAACCGCTCTGCTTATCGAAGTTCACGCCTCAGATAAAATCACACTGGATACTCACACCACGAAAGTAATGGCATCACTTTCGGATTACACCATTATTGAATCGGTGCCGTTCACCCTTGACCCGAATACTGTCGCAACGCTCTGGGGGATTCGCAAAGGCATGTTCCCTGCTGTTGGTGCCGTGCGCGAAGTGGGTACCACCGTCATTATTGAAGACGTTGCATTCCCAGTAGAAAATTTAGCAGCTGGAGTGCGAGATCTGCAGCAACTGTTTGACAAATATCAGTACGATGAAGCCATCATCTTTGGTCATGCGCTTGAAGGCAACTTGCACTTTGTCTTCACTCAGGGTTTCGATAGCCAATCGGAAATCGAACGCTACGGTGGTTTTATGGATGATGTGGCTGATTTAGTCGCAGTAAAGTATCAAGGTTCATTAAAAGCCGAGCACGGTACAGGGCGAAACATGGCACCTTACGTGGAACTTGAATGGGGACAAGAAGGCTATGCCTTAATGCAACGCATCAAGACCTTATTCGATCCTCAAGGATTATTGAATCCGGGCGTAATCATCAATGACAACCCACATTCGCACATCGAAAATCTCAAACCTATGCCCGCGGCCGACGATATTGTTGATCGTTGCATCGAGTGTGGCTTCTGTGAACCCGTATGCCCATCACGTACTCTCACCCTCTCTCCTAGACAACGTATTGTTCTATTCCGCGAGCTGCAACGTCGCCGAGCCAATGGCGAATCAACTCAAGCTAGCGAGCTAGAAAAAGTATTTGAATACCAAGGATTGGATACCTGTGCAGCAACTGGTTTATGTGCTGATCGCTGTCCTGTCGGTATCAATACAGGGGAGTTGGTGAAGAAGCTGCGAGCTCCTAAGTATGAGAAGTTTCGACCCATTGCAAAATGGACCGCTGATCACTTTAGTGCGACAACCACTATTGCCAGGTTTGGCCTTAAAAGCGGTCACGTCGCCTCTAATCTCCTTGGAGCACAGCGAGTGGCGAATATCGCTAAAGGAATGCGCTCAATCACTAAAGACGCCACACCTGCATGGCTCGCCGAGACACCAAACGGGAGTCACTTCGATCTTGTCAAAGCACTCGATGACAGACCGACTTCAAACTCAACACTAAAGAAAGTCGTATATCTCCCATCATGTGCAAGTCGCAATATGCAAACTCAACCCGCAGCATGGGATCAACGCTCGCTAGAGGAGGTGACATTGTCACTTATCTCAAAAGCTGGATTTGAATTGGTTACTCCTAAAAAGCTGAGTGACCAATGTTGTGGTATGCCCTACGACAGTAAAGGCATGGTGGATATAGCGAAACAAAAGAGTCTTCAACTTGAAGACGCGTTATGGGACGCCAGCGAAAACGGTACATACCCTATTCTCATGGACACCAGTCCATGCGCAAAACGCAGTATTGAGCAATTCACCAAACCCATGACCATTGTTGAGCCAGTCAAGTTTACCCACGATTACTTGTTAGATACTTTAACATTGGCACCGATAGACGAGACTGTGATGCTTCATGTAACCTGCAGTTCTAGACGTATGGGTTTAGAGCAATCAATGTTGAATCTCGCTAAAGCTTGCGCCAGTGACGTGGTTTTACCCGAACACATTCAATGCTGTGGCTGGGCAGGAGACAAGGGTTTTACCACTCCAGAACTTAATGAAGCGGCGGTTGCTCCGCTCAAGCAGCAAGTTCCAAGTGGATGCACACGAGGCTTTAGCAACAGTATTACTTGCGAAATTGGCCTGTCTCATCACAGCGGTATTCCTTACCAATCCATCCTCTATCTGGTGGATGAAGTTGCCCAAGCTAAATAGCAAAACGCCCCTCACTAATGAGGGGCGTTTCTTTAATTATATTCCACACGCCAACTACGCATAGCGCATGTCCAAAGACGTCAAAGTGCACGAGCATACCCTGTTTCGCCCGGACTCTTTAGCTTCATAAAGCGCTTTATCTGCTCGCCCAACCAATGAGTCCCAAGATTCATCATCAACAAGCTGAGCAACTCCAAAACTGCAACTAATGGAAAAATCTTCGCCCTTGATGCTTCCGTACTGTTCCACTCGACTTCGTAGCTGTTCGGCTAATGCTCGCGCTTGGTGTAAATCCATATCGTAAAGCACCACCATAATTTCATCCCCACCAAAGCGAAACGTTGTATTGCCACCGTTTAATGAATCTTGAATGATGTCTGATACTTTGCGAATCACCTTGTCTCCAGCGATATGCCCGTACCTGTCATTGATCATCTTGAAGAAATCAATATCAAGCATAATGACACTCACGTTGGTTCCCCGAGCAAGCTGCTTTGGTAAGTCTTCTTCAATGTAAACTTCAAGAGCTCGCCTATTACCAAGCTGAGTTAAGGGGTCAAAATAAGAAAGCGCGTTAATAGCACTCACTTGTCTACCGTTGATCATCCACAGCATACTGAAGCTAATAGAAACAATGAGAAAAATACTAAGTAAGAAAGCCATCGAATGCACAAAACCAGCGTCCATAAACTGCACGATCGCCTCTCCCGAAATAGCGTAGTAACTTCGATAAACCATGAAGCTGCCATATAGTACAAACGTCAACACCATAGTTCTTACTGCGAGAGGTAAGTCTTGTTGCTTTCCTACTGACATAACCCTCGCCGACACTAAAGTAACTAAAGCTAAATAGCTAGTTATAGCCACAACTCGGTTCTCAATAGACGCTTGGTAATAGGTAAAATAAACAAAAGACAAAAACACCAAGGGAATCGTCGTCATACACCAATACGAGTATTGCAGCTTGGCTTGTCTAAACTCACATAGGCTGTGCAGTATCATTTGAAATGCACAGGCAATCAGCATGTTAGCCGTAATGACTGTCAGAAACTCTGGCAAAAGCCCACGAAAGCTTATCAAAAGCGGTCCCGTCCCCATCACCAACAAAGCCAATGAAAACATGGTCAAACCCGCAACTTTTTGCTGTGAACGCTGGTAGAGCAGGAGTCCGATACAGTAGACACAACTAAAAAGTATAATGATAAAATTAAGCGTTCTCATATCGAGAGAAAACGCATCCATAACCACCGCCCGAAGTACTATTCCTTATCAATTAACAACAATTCATTCATCAAACAAATTGAATATACTCAGGGATACTAGAATAAATAGTCCAGTTTTGTCTGCGACTGGTAAGAAATGAGATCCACCTCACTAATATATTTGTCATTAGATTGTTTGTGTTATATCAGCATCCTTTGATACTGCATCCAGTTTGGATGAAAATTGCATAAACCTTTCTCTATTCGCACATGACATTTACTTGGTTTGCATGTTGTTGACAACCGATTTGACCAATTAGGTTTGAATAGGCAGCAATTAAATGAAGAGGGAACCTACCCTCTCGGCATTGCAGGGGTTAAACAAATAATGAATTTTACGCAACAGGATACCGAAGCGCTTTATCGGGTCTGGATGTCTCAAAAAGCAAAGATGCATATCACACAAATGGAAGTGGCTAAACGTTTGAATTTGAGTCAACTTGAACTATCCAACCGCCTTAACGGAAATGTGCCACTAGATACCACTTTTATAGACCGATTTTGTAAACTACTGCACATTGATCCGACATACCACCTGCCATCTCTTCGCGGCTCAGTCGAGGCTGTGTCTAGCACTGATCGCCTTTTCAATACTCGCCTCACAGTAGATGGCGACATCACCAACATTCGTGTCGATGGAAATCAAGTAACGATAGAGTACCGTATCTAACTGTTATTTCAATGTTTCCAACGCGCCTATGTCCAGCCGTCTTCTGGCTGGAGCAAGCACCGAAGGGGATCACTCCCCTTCAACCTGCTTAGGTAGAAATTTGACCCAGCATTATGGTTCACTGAGCAATGCGACACATTCGTTGTATTTGGGTCGAGGTGTTTTCTTTTTCTTCACTACCACTTTCTCGGGCTTCGAAACCTTTTTCGTCGGAATATAGGGTTTCCAAGAAGCAAGCTCTGCACCACAGCCATCTCCAGGTGGAGGCGCATTTTGCGCTACACATTGCTCATCCCCTTCTGGACAATGCAACCTTACGTGAAAATGGTAATAGTGCCCCCACCATGGCCGTACTTTTCGCAGCCAGTCTCGTTCTTTCCATGACACTTCGCACAACTGTTTTTTAATGAGTGGGTGAACGAAAATTCTCGCGACACGATCGTCAACCGCCGCAACCTGAATCAATAATGAGTGATTACTGGTCCATTTGTCCTTTTTGAAACGATACTTGTCGATGTCGACCACCGGATAGGGTTCTGGGTCTTGCAATTCTTGCTTTGACAGTGGCTCATTGGGTAGTCTTAACCAGATATCTGCATCCAGCCCAGTTTGATGACTGGCATGTCCTGATGTGAATCGTCCTCCTCGTGGCATAGCAATGTCACCCACCAGAAGTTGCCCCATGCCCAGCCGATCGACCTTGCTCGCTAGATCGGTTAGATAGTGGATCATATCTTGATGCCCGTAATAACGATTACGCTGAGCACGAATGACCTGATATCCGGTGCCATCTAGAGAGAGCTCTTCTCCTCCAGCTAAACATCCGTTGGCGTAGCTGCCAATTGATGAGGAAGCGCCTTTACTAGGAACCGTAACTTCATCCCAAGAACGGTCAAGCGCATAACTGCTGATTGGTATGAGTAACGACAGCAACACTCCATATTTCATCATCATGTTCCCCTGCATTCCATATGAAACTAGAACAGACCACTAAAAGCATAGTGCGAACCCGATATGATTGCCTGCTCACATTCGAGAATAAAGTAAATCAGAGAATAGACCTGGCTCGTGATCTCAATCCGAGTAGTGGAGCGAATTTGATATACAGAAGTTGAAATGTTTCACAAATGTAAAGAAAAACAGCGTTATTGTGCTAGTTATTATTGAAGCCAAAAGAGTAACGCGCTAAAAATAAGGAACTCAATTACCCTAATGACAATTGAGTAACTGTATAAGTCGTCATTCCTTTTTTGAGGCTGCCACCTTTTTCGGGAGTGACGACTTTGCTTTTCCTACCGATTAATGCCTTTAACGAAAACGCGCCACAAAATTAGCAACCCTGCTGCGATACTCTCGCTTCGTTGACTCATCAATAAAACTTGCGTTAATCGCGTTAATTGTCAGTTGCGCCAATTCTTGGTGGGTCATTTCATGTGCTTCACTTACCGCTTTGAAATTGTCCGTCATGTAGCCACCAAAATAAGCAGGGTCGTCTGAGTTAATAGTAACCGCAACACCTTTGCGAAGTAGGCTCACAATATTGTGCTGCGACATATCATCAAATACACACAGCTTGATGTTTGATAGTGGGCAGACAGTTAACGGCATTTTCGTCTCAATAAGACGCGCAACGAGTTCGTCACTTTCCACACAGCGAACACCATGGTCAACCCGGCTTACGCCTAATAGTTCTATGGCATCAACGATGTTCTGAGCAGGCCCCTCTTCTCCAGCATGAGCGACAGTCAAAAAGCCATGTTCTTTAGCCATTTTAAACACACGCGCGAACTTCTCTGGTGGATGGCCTTGCTCAGAAGAATCCAACCCCACCCCTACAATCAGATCTTTGTATGGCAAAGCTTGTTTGAGCGTCTCGATGGCAGAGTCTTCAGAAAGATGTCTTAAAAAGCACATAATGATTTGTGAGGTCATACCCAGTGTCGTTTCACCGTCTTGCAGTGCACGGTGAATACCTTTGATCACCGTCTCAAAGGCTATCCCTCTCTCTGTATGTGTTTGAGGGTCAAAAAAGATCTCGGTATGAATAACATTATCCGCTTTACAGCGCTCCAAATAGGCCCATGTTAAGTCGTAAAAATCTTGCTCGGTAATAAGAGCATTCGCACCTTGATAGTAGATATCGAGAAACGACTGCAAATCTTCAAAGTCGTAGGCCGTGCGCAGCGCTTCAGGTGAGGCATAAGGAAGTGAGATACCATTTCTTTGTGCCAGTTTAAACAGAAGTTCTGGCTCTAATGACCCTTCGATATGGAGGTGCAACTCTACTTTGGGAAGATCTTGAATAAATGCGTTCATATTCCACCTATTATGATTGTTGTGGGTGCACTTACTCTAAGTATAGGAATAGTTTGAGGTAATTTTCGAACGCCAATACAAAGAGCAAGACACTAATGTGATCTTGACTCTTCGTAATCAGCACTTTGCGGGAGCTGGTAGAGACCCCCAAACCATATCATTGGGGTTATACGAAGCAAACGTTTGGTATTGTACACGACCGCCACTTACGTTCAATAGCCTCGACGGACAAACGAAAACGGTGTCACACTGGACACCGTTTTTTATCTACTTGCTACCAATGCCAATAAGCTTAGTCTTCAAAGCTGCCCGTTGTCGCCAGTTCTTTGAACCACAAACCGTGTTTTTTTGGAATTCGATTACCCGTTTCTAAATCCAAGCGATAAAAGCCATAACGACGTTTAAACGAGTTTAACCAAGACCAGTTGTCGATAAATGTCCACTGATGAACACCAAAACAGTTTGAACCTTCTTGGATTGCTTTATGCAGTTGAACTAAGTGCTCTTTCATCAACCCTGTGCGGAATGAATCGTCAATCAGTCCATCCTCACCCGGTTCACCTTCTGATTCGACGTCCATAGCAATGCCGATTTCAGCTAAATACCAAGGGATATTGCCGTAGTTTTCCTGAACATTCTTAGCAATATCATAAACGGCGGTGGGTAAGATCTCGTTATTATCACGATAAGGATTGAATCGGCCTTCGGGGTTCACATAGTTCTCAAAATAAACCTCTGGCGTAAAGTAATCCAAGTCATAGCTCGCTTCACGTGCTTTCACGCGACGTGGAACGTAGTAGTTCACACCTAGAAACTCAACTTTGGCGGTTGTGATTAACTCAACTTCCTTCGATGTCGTCTCTGGTGTTACGCCCTGCTCTTCAAGAACATCACACAATTCTTGTGGAATTTCATTTTTCACCATTGGGTCTAGGAAGCTGCGGTTAAATAGTAAGTCGGCATACCATGCCGCTTTCTTGTCTTCTTCGCTGTCGTTGCGCGTATAGGACGGCGTTAGGTTAAGCACAATACCAATCTTTGAGTTCTCAAGTTCCAGCGCATTGAAGCGATGAACGGCTTTAGCATGAGCAAGAATGATATTAAACGCTACTTGCACCGCCAACTTGCCATCCTTCTTGCATGGATAATGGAAGTCATACAGATAGCCGCCTTCTACCGGAACAATAGGCTCATTAAACGTGATCCAGTATTTCACTTTATGGCCGAACAGTTTGAACGCTGTCTCGGCATAATCGGCAAACATATCGACCACTTTTTTCGATTCAAAACCACCAAATTTCTCTTGCAACTCCGCTGGCATATCGAAGTGATATAGGTTCATCATTGGCTCGATGCCATTAGCGATCATTTCATCTATGTAGTTGTTATAAAATGCCACAGCATCCTGACACACTTCGCCCGTTTCATAATCTTTGATCAATCGAGACCACTGAATAGAAGTTCGGAAAGAGTTAAAGCCAACTTTCTTCATGTTCTGAACATCTTCTTGGTATCTATGGTACGTGTCCGTCACCGTCTCTGAACTAATTCCACGGTAAAAACGCTCAGGGCTCTTTTGATGCCAAAGATCCCAAATAGAGTCGTTTGCTTTATTGGTAGAGCCTTCTGTCTGAATGCCAGACGCAGCCGCGCCCCACATGAAATTCTGTGGAAAAGTGTACTTAGTCATATTACTAACCTTGTGTATTCAAAAAATGTTTCAGTGCCCCAATCAAATTGGCATCGTTGCCAAATTGGGTCAGTTTTGGATTTGGACGAACTTTCGCAATGGGGTGTTGAGCTAAAATGGCATCCAGCTTTTGATTAAGCTTGTCGATCAAACCCGAACTGCGACTGATAGCACCGCCTAAAAGGATGTATTGCGGGTCTACTGAGTATTGGACATTGATAAGTACGGTTGCCAAGTCAAAGTACCACTGCTCAACGGCAGCGATAACTGCCTCATCACCTTGTTCATATAGCTCAAAAACTTTAAGGCCATCTAATTCTTTTGGTGATATCTCTTTAGCGCGAGCGGTTTGTTCAATAATGCCTCGCGTTGAGGCCAGATCAGAATATGTTAATGGTTTCCCTTGCTCAAAACGCAAGATGCTATAGCCAAATTCTCCACCATGAAGATGATGCCCTTTCAGGATATGACCCGATTTGACGATAGCACCGCCTACACCAGAGCCTAGTACCAATAAACAAAACTCATCTGACTCACTGGCGGCGCCTAACCAATCTTCTGCTAGTGCAGCGCAGCAACCATCATTCTCAAGCTCTGTAGGTAGCCCAAAGCGTTCTTGGTATAGCGACTTAACATCAAAGCCATGGATGTAATCGAGTGCACTTGAGCCTTCGATCACGCCCGTTTCAACGTTCACAGCACCACAAGTGCTGACAGCTATACCTGCTAACGCGTAATCTTGTTTCAGCTGTTGCAACTTCGGAGCTAAAGAGTCCAGCCAAACGTCATAAGACGCCACTCGACTTGGCAAAGAGAAGCGTTCGAAAATCTTTGCTTCGTGATTCATCACTGCACACTTTACTGATGTGCCTCCAAAGTCTAAGACCAGATAGTAGCGTTCTGTCATCAACGAATTCTTCCTATCAAAGCATTACAGCGAATGTAAAAAAGCAGCGCCGCGAACACCGGAAGAGTCGCCATGAACACTCTTCACTACCTTGGTTTTTACCGATTTAGTAAACGTATATTGAGATAGCTTATCTTGGACCAGAGGATAGATTTCATCGACATTAGACATTCCACCACCTAGTACTATGACCTCGGGATCAACAAAATTCACCACACTAGCGAGCGTCCTTGCTAACTGGTCACAGTAGAGCTCCAAGTGCACAGTGGCTCTGCTATCACCCGATGCATGTAATGCCATGATTTGCTTCGAATCTGCTGATGAATACTTTTCTGAGAAGGTGCGACCGAACCCAGTACCGGAAACAAACGACTCAGCGCAATTCATCGACCCGCAATAACATTTAACCGGCTTACCATCAACTTCTGGACTGTAATTAGGCAGTGGATTGTGGCCGATTTCGCCACCTAATCGATTTAACCCCGTGACAATGCCGTTATTGATAATAACGCCTGAACCGCAGCCAGTACCTATGATTACGGCAACACAAGAGTGCTTGGCGTGCTTGGCAGCTCCATCCTTAAACTCCGATAGCGCCAAACAGTCAGCGTCATTAGCAATGGCGACTGGTACATCGATTTGTCTTTGGATGTCACCGATAAAGTCATGGCCGTTTAGCACAGTGACATTCGCGCCTTGCATCAGCCCGTCATTACCAACTGAACCACAACATCCGATACCAATAGATTCTATTTCGCCCTTTTCTAATACTGTGTTAATTACCGACATCACGGACGCGAGAAAGCCTTCATACGAACCAGTCTCTGTCGGTTCACGATGCTTCACAATGGTTTGATAACTAGCAGAATCGAGTGCAACACCTTCAATTTTAGTGCCGCCAATATCCAGTCCTACAATCATGATGAATTCTCTCTAAAGTAGATTGCGCCGAATTAAACCCAGCGATTTACTGTACTTAATCAAATTTCATTACGGATCTAAAGCACGTGTCTTCTAAAACCTCGGCGTCGTCACAAAAACTATATACTTTTAAATATTAAAACTATATAGATATTCATGAGTGTACTCATTCGAAGTTATTGAACGACTCTTTCATTTTTTCCCCCTCTAGATTGTTTCATTACCCGCCTATAGTGAATAACAACAAAGGAGGTCAGCGATGACACTGGTTAGAACAATTGAACAAGTCATTCCATCCCATGCCACATCAGATGGTGATGGTGTGAAAATTCGACGAGTACACGGCTTCGATAATGCGGCATTTTCACCGTTTTTGATGATTGATGAACTTAAGTCCGACGACAAAAAAGACTATGTGGGCGGCTTCCCTCCCCATCCACATCGAGGTATCGAGACGCTAACCTACATGATGAAAGGTCACTTTCAACATAAAGATCATATGGGCAACGTAGGCGAACTACGCTCAGGGGGAGCACAATGGATGGCAGCAGGTCGCGGTGTTATCCATAGTGAAATGCCAATCATGGAAGAAGGTGATCTACATGGATTTCAAATTTGGATCAATCAGCCTGCCAAAAACAAAATGACGCCGGCGCAATACCATGATTTTCAACCAGAGACCATTACTGAATATGAGCAACAAGGGAGTGGCTTGATTCGTTTACTCTCCGGTGAAATCAGGGTAAATGGCTCGCTACTCACTGGGCCACTGACAAATACAGGGGTCCCTGCAACGGTAGCGGACTGGCGCAGCAATCTAGGAGATTCGGTACAACTGAACGTTCCTTCAGAACACAATATGATGCTTTACGTTTACAAAGGAGCTTTGAGTGTTGCGAATAAAAGTTTGAAAGAAGGCGAACTTGCACTAGTTTCAAAAGGAGAAGCAATGGAGATGACAGCAAGTTCTGAGTCTGGGGTTTTAGTCTTTGTTGGTGAACCGATAAATGAACCCGTCGTTCACTACGGACCTTTTGTCATGAACAGCACGCAAGAGATTCAACAGGCGATTAATGATTATAACTCGGGCGTATTCGATACTTACTAATCAATCCGAGTTGAAGATTTAAATTTGACACCTCAATCCACTGCCTCTGTGTCACGCATCGACGAGATCGTCGATGCGTTCTTTTTTCTGACGTGTTCTAATCACAAGCCAGACGCAGGAACAATGGCGCTTTACATTGTAAATCTCTATAGATATTCACACAAATAAGCGGTCGCTTGTTCCACTTTAAGATCAAAACTGGAGTCACCAGCCACATTAAAATGTTCACCCGACGAATACGTTTTCCATTCTTCCTCACCAGCAAGGCGAACCGTTAACGTTCCTTTCACTACCGTCATTTTTTCAGGGGCAGCCGTCCCAAACGTATACTCGCCTGCAGCCATCACACCAACACTGCTGTCGCCATCTGCTTGGGTAAAACCCAGTGATTTCACAGAGCCTTCGAAATAGGTGTTTTCTTTAATCATTTTTGACTTCCTTGTTAGTTAAACATCGTAAAAGCATGGTTTTACCTCACAAATTGCCGTAAAACAAGAGAATGATCAATTGCTAAGATCAATTGGTATAAACGAGTAACATGATTTAACAAGGTTCTGATATGTCGGACAAAGCAACTCGAGTACCCACTCATCGCATAAGTCGCTTAAGTAAGTTAGCGTCTCTGGCCACACGTGTGACGGGAGCAATGGTAACGGAGGGCGCTAAACAATTAGCCCAAGGTAAGCGCCCTGTCGCAAAGGATTTATTGCTCACCCCTGGCAATATCAAGCGAGTGGCCGACCAATTAGCGCATTTGCGAGGAGCCGCAATGAAAGTAGGACAACTCATGTCCATGGACGCGGGCGACCTCATTAGCCCTGAGCTTGCAGAAATTCTTGCTCGCTTACGATCCGACGCTTCCCCTATGCCCGCAAAACAACTCGCAGCTGTGCTAACTCAAGAGCTAGGGGGCGACTGGAAACACAATTTTGTTGAGTTTAATTTTAAACCTATAGCCAGTGCCTCTATAGGCCAAGTTCATCAGGCACACTCTGATGACGGCACTAAACTGGCTATCAAGGTCCAATATCCAGGCATCAAAAAAAGCATTGATAGTGATGTCGACAACGTAGGCACCCTGCTCAATGTCGTCGGCTTGATTCCTAAAGGCGTCGATTATCGTAGCTTACTTGAAGAAGCAAAAAAACAGCTTCATGCTGAAGCAGACTACCTTCTGGAAGCCGAGCTTCTAGAGCGCTATCGCGACTATTTAGGAGATAATCCAGATTTCATTCTACCCATAGTGCAAAGAAACCTCACCACTGATAATGTATTGGCTATGACTCATGTATCAGGCATACCCATCGAGTCTCTTATCAATGCAGACCAAAGCACTCGTGACCGAGCCATGTGGCTACTGTTACAATTGCTGTTCAAAGAGATATTTGAATTTAAGTTGGTCCAAACTGATCCAAACTTCGCCAACTTTCTGTTTAATTCAGAGCAACGAAAAATCGTATTACTCGATTTTGGTGCTACCCGAAGCTACAGCGACAATATCAGTAACGGATATCGCCATGCATTCAGTGCGATTTTAGATGCCGATACGCAACGACTGGACGCTGCGTTGCAGCAGATTGGTTTCTTCAATCAAGACATTCTTCCAGAGCAGAAACGTGCAATCTTTGACCTCGTCACTTTAGCTTGTGAACCGTTAACGACATCCGGCCTCTATGATTTTGGTTCTAGTAATTTAGCACAGCGCTTGAGTCAAGCTGGTACGGTACTTAGCATGGAAAAAGACTATTGGCACACGCCGCCTGCTGACGCTCTATTTTTGCACCGCAAAATTGGTGGACTCTATCTGTTAGCGGCCAGATTGAAAGCAAGGGTTGACGTGCAAAGCTTGTTTTCGCCATACGTTCTCAACGCGTTTTAAGGTGCCAACTCACAAACAACAATGTGTTACAAA
This sequence comes from Vibrio barjaei, assembly GCF_001639065.2. GTDB lineage: Bacteria > Pseudomonadota > Gammaproteobacteria > Enterobacterales > Vibrionaceae > Vibrio > Vibrio barjaei. The sequence continues at coordinate 178,594 of NZ_LQXO02000005.1, read as the reverse complement.
CAATCAAGACATTTATAAAACGGCGCGTTTTATTCTTAAGTAATCGTCACAATTGCCGATACCATTTAAAAGCCCACAAGGAAGTGCTTGAATGACAAAACTAGGCAGAACATCCAGTAACAATGACTCGTTAGTGTTAATTGTCATTTTGGTAATTTCGATTATGCTGGCATCTGCTTTGGGGTTTGCTTTCTACACTAGCCATCAAAATCATATTTCGCCTAGCCGAGTGTATGGTAACTGGATAGAAATTGGAGCGCCCAAACAAAGCACCGAAATTTTGACCTTTACTGATTATGGAGCCTTGCGTAACCACAGATTGATAGCAACTTCTTTCGAATTTGATGGTCGAGTCGTCAAGTTGAAAACAGGCAGTGGATTATGGGTTTATGAACGAGTGGGCACTCCTAGGTCACCGCAGTTACGCAGAATCTCCCCTGCTCTACCCCCACAACGATTCATTTTTGAAGGCTATGAACACACAGTACCGATGGATGGCTATAACCCAGGGCAAAATCGACGTTCGGCACTTAGGGAACATTTCTCCACTAAATAGCACTTAGGCAGCAGGTCCGGTGAATCTTTTTCTCCTGAAATTTCTAAGCCTGTGAAAAACAATGCCTTTACATCACATTATGACAGAACTCTGAATTACAACGCTTGATAGTTTACTATGATAGCGCCCTTTATAATCGACCCAGCCTATAATATGAAGTTAACGTCCATAAAAGAATCTAAGATCGCGGGCATTCTCTGTCTTTCAGCATTTGCTTCCCTAACATTCATCGTTTCGCTGGTGTTTTTTCCTAGTCACCTCACTTCCGTTGTCACAAAGGCAATTGGAGCACTAATGCAAAACCTTACCTATTCTGCTGGGCATCAAGGTTTTCTGATTTCATTAGCTTTCCTCGTGGGACTTAGTGCATGGTATCGTCGTCATGCAACTAACAAACTGCATCTATTAATTCAGCTAGGATTACTACTTGTACTGAGTTTTGGAGCAAAAACCTTTCTCAAAGAATTTACCCAAAGTCCGCGACCTTACACAGAAACACTCACAGAGCTTCATGTCATCGACTCCCCACAGAGTTTCTACAGCCTCACCGTTGATGAGAAAAACGACAGGATTCATCAAGTGGATGAGCAGGTTAGTGAATGGCGTACTAAGCACTGGATTGGAGAGACTGACTATTCGTTTCCATCAGGTCATACTATTTTCGTTTCTGTATGTGTGCTGTTTTTTGGTGGGCTTTTCGCAAGCCAAGGCCGTTATGTACTCGCTTCATTGGTCGTAGTATGGGGCGTCGGCGTGGCAGCAAGCCGTTTGTGGTTAGGCATGCATAGACCTGTCGACCTTTTCGCTTCGATGTTATTTGGGCTTATCCTCTATATCATCATACCTTCTCACTACCCCATACTGGACAAGATGCTGTTCAAGATCAAAAATCGCTAGAGACTGCAATAAATTTCCATTATTATCGAAATACTGATTTTGGAGAGTGTTGTATGCAAATAGAAGTCGCTGCGAAAGCCCTAAAAGAACTTGGCCACGTTACTCGCTTGGCGATATATCGACAGGTTGTGAGAGCTGGACACAAAGGGACGCCTGTCGGTGAGATTCAAGAGCGATTGAATATCCCAGGGTCTACGTTGTCACACCATATCTCAAGCCTAGCGTCGGCAGACCTTATTCAACAGCGCCGAGAAGGAAGAACGCTCTATTGCGTTGCCAATTATGAACACTTAGAAGGTGTGATTAGCTTCTTACAAGATGAATGTTGTATCGACGAATCTTGCTAAAACCCAACTCAAGGCTTTACGTTTACGTAAAGCCTTTTTTCTTATAATTAAGACTTCCCCCTTATTTGCTGCTTCACTACTTAGCGATATTTCCCAATGGTTCGTACAGTTTTACTAAAGCCACAGGGAGATGTGTCCATGAAAGCGTCAAAGGCGGCCGATTATTCCGGTCGAGCGCTCCTTATTATATTTATGGTGATAACATTCAGTATCACGGCGATTGCGGTGTTGTTGGTTGTCGACCGTGAAGCAGAGAAGACTATTGCTAAGCTGCAGTCCAATAGTGCGCAGACTGAAATCCAAGCGGCTAAAAACTTTATGGATCAGTTTTTTATTGCAACAGATATGCACATCTCTCATCTTGTAGAAGAACCAGCCATCGTTGGAGCCGTAAGCGGTGGTACACAAAGAAATAACCATCAGCATCAAGCCCACACGAATACAAACCATTCACACAACAGTCATGGACACCAAAGCGGTAAGGATGTATTCAAACATCTCCATCAGTTTCACCTTTCGAATGTTGAAGTTAAATTTTGTTTGTTTAACTCAGAGGGTATCGTTGTCTTTAATACACTTCCTCAAGAAGGTCCTATTGAGCAACGTCTCGAATTGTTAGAGCTTATTAAGTCCAACTCAACCAGAGAAACCGTTTACCTCTTAAGAGAACAAAACAATCAGAAAATCATAAAGTTCTATAAACCCATTTATGTCAATGACCACCTTCAAGGCGTTGTAGTCGGTGCGTTTCCCTACTTCAATGATAGTTTCTTCAGCAAACTAAATAGTAATAACTCTCGTTGGTTTTCTTTAACACAACCCGGTTCAAACTGGCTAGAAACACCTCCAGGAAATAACTGGAAAATCGAGAGTATCCAGTTGGCGAAATCAAACATTTCGTTAGTTTTTGGCATTAATAACAATGCCTCAAATGCGCAACGAGAAGAGCTCCTAAGTCGTCTTGCTATTGCGCTTATTATCGCCCTCTTAATCAGTTCAATTATTGTCTATCTTTTTGGCCGTAGGCTAATCATCAATCCTTTCCAAAAGCTTGAGCAGTCTAGAACTCAGTTAGCACAACAAGCTGAGTTATTGATGAATAAAGAGCGTGAAGCAACTCGCTTGGCCAACGTCGTAAAACATACGAGAGACGCGGTGTTGATCACCGATAAACAAGGTCGTATCGAATGGGTCAACCAAGCTTTCGAAAGTATGACTGGCTTTCGTAAAGATGAAATCATAGGAATTAAGCCAGGCACGCTGTTACAGGGTAAAGGTTCAAATGAAAAAGCGATTGAGAAACTGAGAAAAGCAGTGAAAGAGCAGCAACCTACAAGAGTTGAGATCCTTAATTTTTCGCGAACTAAGCAGGCCTACTGGGTTGATATTGAGATTTCTCCAGTTTTTGATGCTAACGGTGAATTAGACAAGTTTATTGCTGTAGAACGAGATATTACCGCAACGAAGAAACTACAGAGAAAGCTGGAAAATGCTGTGGTTGCAGCTGACTCCGCTAATATCGCTAAAACCCAATTCCTTGCCACCATGAGCCATGAAATAAGAACCCCGATGAACGGTGTCCTAGGGATGGTTCAAGTAATGTTGTCTGAAGCGAAGGACAAGCAACAAAAAGAAAACCTCTCACTCATCCTAGAATCAGGCAATCACCTCATATCTATTCTTAATGATATTCTCGACCTAACCAAAGTGGAACAGAATAAAATCGAGCTTGAAAGCTGTCCTTTTAATATTGAGCAGATCATTGCACCGCTACGCTCTACTTACCAAGCGGTCTGTCAAGAGAAAGGGATAGAACTCAATATTGAATGCCATATTGATGCGAATATGACCTTTTTAGGTGACCGCAACCGTGTAAGGCAGGTACTGTACAATCTTCTCAACAATGCCATTAAGTTTACTGATCGCGGAGGAGTTACGGTAGCAATAACCAATAATCCAACCACTCCATCATTACTTAGGTTTTCAGTGCAGGACAGTGGTATTGGTATTGAAACCAGTGCGTTGGAGAGAATTTTCGAGCCCTTCGTACAAGCTGATGCCTCAACAACAAGAGAATATGGAGGGACAGGTCTTGGGTTAGCTATTGTGAAGCAACTTGTTGAGAAAATGGGGGGCACTATTAATGCCACTAGCGAGCAGGGGCAAGGAACTCGGTTTGAGTTTGAGATTAAGCTACCTGTGACCGATGGTGAACATATTAAACTAGTAGGCAATAAACAACGTCACGCATCAGCAGTTCGTCCTCACCATATTCTGATCGTAGAAGATAATCGTGTAAACGCTATTGTTGCTTGCAAGCTGCTGGCGCTAGAAGGACATACCACCAACACCGTTACTAATGGCGCTCTAGCATTAGAAGCTCTGAATGAGCAACGATACGATCTTGTTCTTATGGACAACCACATGCCAGTCATGGATGGGGTGGAAGCCTGTACCCGCATTCGTGAACAGTTTGGATCTGATGTACTTATTTTTGGCTGGACCGCAGATGTTTTCGCTGATTCAAAACAAGCGTTTATTGATGCTGGCGCCGATTGTGTTCTGCACAAACCACTTAAGAAAGACGAACTATGTGATGCCATTATGCAATTTTCTGGTACTCAAAAGCATAGTCGTTATAAAGATTAACTTCGACAAATTATAAAATAGCTGAGTCTGAATGTTATGTAACGTCAAATATTCTTAGATTTAGGTTAATAGCAAAGGACTCATTCTATCAATAATCTACATATAGCATGATATTCTATCCTGTTTAATACCTTTCAAAATAACAATAGTATTATCAACAGATGCATTTACCTCTTAATTCATGTGGTTATATTTATCTACAGAAAATTTAACTTACATCACATATATAACTCACCATTGATTAAAAATAACGCAACTAACACGTAAGGCATTATATTTAATGAGAAATTTATCTATTAGTTCGTTAAGATGCATGTAAATAATATTAATAATCTACTTTCATTCGTCAGCCAAATGGAATTTGGTCTAATTATAAGTTGGAGAGGAAACCTTCAGTGAAACTGAACAATCTGTCTATTCGTACCAAGCTGCAAGCTATTGTCGCCTTCGCAGTTTTAATTCTATTTTCTCTTGGAACATTTAATCTATTAATACAAAAAGAAGCGAGCTACGATCAAAGAAAAGATCGAGTTCGCTCAAATGTTCAAATCACCTACGAGATTGCGAAACATTATCAAAAACTCGAATCTACGCTTGGCAAACAAGCTGCACAACAAGCTGCGATAGATGCAATTAGCCAAATTAGATACGACGGCAGTAACTATTTCTGGATAGCGAGTGCTTCTAATACAATTGTAATGCACCCTACGCAGCCGAAACTAAATGGCACTAGTACAAACACACTTACAGATTCTAGGGGCAATCACTTTTGGCAAGAAATGTCATCCATTGCCAAAACCACTGGCAGTGGTTTTCTTACCTACTACTGGCTAGGTCCGGACGGTGAAGAGTCCGAAAAGATTTCATTCGTAAACTATATCCCGGAATGGGACTGGATTATTGGTTCAGGCGTTCAAACCTCTGATATTGATAAAGCGTTTCAGAGCCAGCTTATAAAAGAGCTTGTCGTAGACTCCGTAGCAGCACTTGTGCTCATCGTCATTTGCTTGCTTGTTGCACGTAACATCATCAAACCCATTGAATCACTCGTAACACAGGTTCATAAAGTCGCAGATGGCGATCTCACTGTTGATATGCAAACAGAGCGTCGTGACGAAATAGGTTATTTGAGTAACGAACTGAGTCGAATGATGGATAAACTCAAAGAAACCATTAGCGCTGCCAAACGTTCAGCGGACTACTCTGGTCAATTATCCAGTAGCATTGCGGCAGCAAGTGAAGAAACCTCAACGAGCATAGATTCACAAAGCCAACAACTTGAGCAACTCGCTACCGCGATGAATGAAATGTCATCAACCATTCAAGATATCGCGGGTAACTCTGAAAGAACATCAGCAACCACAGAGGAAAGCAAAGACTTTGCTGCTCAAGGTAGCCGAAGCATGGGTTATACACTTAACAACATAGCTGGGATCTCCGATGACATCTCCAGTACCTACCAGTTAATGGAAGCATTGAAGCAAGGCGTCAATGATATTAGTAATGTCGTCAATGTTATTCATGAGGTCTCAGAGCAAACCAATTTACTCGCACTTAACGCCGCGATTGAAGCAGCACGCGCTGGCGAGCAAGGTCGTGGTTTTGCGGTAGTAGCAGACGAAGTCAGAAACTTGGCAAGCAGAACCCAAGAGTCAACAGCTCAAGTACAAACTACCATCGACAAACTCAACGAACGTACAGATAGCGTGCTGTCTGTTATGGCTTCAAACCAAACCAAAGTGACAGAGAGCGTGGACCTTGCCTCACAGACTCAAGACAAACTTGATACTGCTGTCGCTAAGCTCAACGATACTTATGACATGGTGGCACAAATTGCGGCAGCAGCGGAACAGCAAGGAGCGGTTGCGAATGAAGTGAACGAAAATGTCAGCATCGTTCATATGTCCATTAGCGAAATACGTCAGGCGAGTCAGAGCCTTGCGGAGCAATCTCAATCTATGGCAGCAGCATCTGACGAGCTAAATCACAAACTCTCTTACTTCCGGGTCTAAAGCCCAAAAAACGCTCCATCTAAGATGGAGCGTTTTTCATTATCAATTGATAATCTCAGTTATTTTTGGTTGTACACCATGATAAAAGTGATGGGCACTGATGTAGCTATTGATGGCAATCCTGCAACCTCACGTAACTTTTCAATGCCCGCTTCTAGTCCAAAATCTGATGCTTGCACAATCACAGGATCCGTCGAGACAATGGCAATCTTATTTTCAGTCAATCGCATCACCGTTAGTTTGGCTGCGTAAGTTTTCTGCACGCCATGTAGAACCACGGTAAGATCATTAACAATTGAGTACACTCCACCAATTTGGCTGTTGTCCAATTGACTCATATCGACCACAGTGGTGATCGTCGTTTTGGCAAACTCTGCTACATTAAACAACATCGTTTGCATGCGTTCGTTACGAATAGGAATATTGGTCTCAACACTGGATAGATCAATGACTACCGTAGCTTTACCATCATCGCTGATGGTCCCCGTCATTGAGGAAAAGTGATGCACTTCACTCACACTGTTTTTCTTGGTCGACACAAATTTTAATGACGAGTTATTGCCATCTAACATCCATTCGGCCTGCACTGGAAGCACGACTATGAAGGCCAACAACATGGTTACCATTCTGACTATCATTTTTTTCTCCTAACTGATCACTGACCTAGTTAGGTTTAGTCTAACCTACCGAGAAACGCCATTTTGCTTACCGCGAACCTGCATAATCGACAAAATATCTCATTGTCCCATCATTCTCACTATTCCCACGATGGTTCTCACATTGCGAATAGCGTGAGAATTTAATCTATTACACTGAAATATATCGGATTAATACTAGGCATCGAATTTGCTTACCTCTGATTAACTCGCCTTTAAACATAAAATTAGAGGAATAAGCGATGAGAACAAGGAACGTCATCACACTAGCCAGTTTACTCCTACCATGGCAAGTTTATGCTCTTTCTGTAGCAGATTTAACCTTCGAGTCTGGCGCGGAGGCATCAAATTATTCAGCTAAGGGAAAGCCGAGTAATTTATATTCTGTTGCAGACACGTTACCACAAGACGTGTTGACCAATGTCTACTCCATGCTTCCAGAGGGTAGTGTCGTCAACAGTGCTTTCATTGCACCAGATAAATACTCAAGCATCGATATTGACGATGAACTGAACGGGGCAGAATATGCAACCGCCCGTATTACCTTCCTTAACGAAGGTGCTGGATATCGAAACAGCCTTGGCTATTTTGTTTTCGACACTGACAACCCTCCTACAGATAAAGACGATATTGACGCCCACATTATTGTCTTTCCAAATGCCTCAAAACCTGGAGAAGGAGAAATGCAAGAAGGGGATACGATTGACCTCGGCGTACAACTAACTGCCAATCAAACACTCGCCTTCTTCTTGATTCCGAACGGCTGGGGCTGGGAGGGGAGCTACAACAATATTGCTAACTTTGGGAATTGGGGAACACCTTTTTATAGTTACCCAGCTTTGAATCCAGAAACTACCATGGAACACAGAAGGCATAACGTTGCTTTCCTTGATGTTCAAAATGAGTTTTTGGTATTGAGTTTTGAAGATATAAAACGTCCATCTGGCGATAACGACTTCAACGATCTCATATTTACCGTTGAGGTCACTCCTTTTGAAGCCATTGATGGCGTAAACAATGATGGCACGACCGACTCCAAATATGAAACCCTTGTGCAAGAAAACGATCCTGACATTTCTATCACCTCGGTCTATCCCAGTTCAGATTCTATGGCCACTATCGCTTTTGAAGACCGCTGGCCATTAATGGGGGATTACGATTTCAATGATGTGGTGTGGAGCTATAAGATTACCGAGCAAATCAATGGACAACGCGAGCTGACCAACATCACCATCGACTACACACTGCAAGCTATGGGTGCTGGCTACTCTAATGGGTTTGCGCTCCAATTACCTAACGTCGATCCAAACAACCTTGCTTCGGTTGCATTGACAAGAAATGGACAAAGCGTCAGCCATACTGTTCAACAAGCGTCCAACGACGAAACTATCTTAATCATAGCCGAAGACTTAAGAGCAGAGTTATCCGCGCTAGGGGGACTGCCTCTTGGTTGTCATTTTTTCAAAACAGACAGCACGTGTCTGGCAATGCAACAGGACATCAGTTTGTCTTATCAACTTACTGTTGAATTAACGAATCCTGTGTCGCGCGACCTAATTGGTTATCCACCCTATGATCCGTTTATATTTGCCTCTGAAGGAGAATATCATGGCGATTTTGTTCAAACACCACCAGGGATGACTTGGCAAACACACATGAAGGCCTTCGGTGGTACAAGTTTTATGGATAACACCTTATTCGGGCTTCATGATGACCGCTCTGGCGGAGCACAATCGTTTCTATCAGAAAACAATATGCCTTGGGTTATTAATATTCGTGACCAATGGGGCCACCCAAAGGAACTGGTTGATATTACTGTCGCCTACCCTAACTTTCCTAACTGGGTCACGAGTGCTGGAGAACAAGATAGCGATTGGTACAAATACGCGAGCGCAAACCAAGTAATCTCAAGTTCGGAACAGTAAGGAGCATCCTATGATAAACCCAATAAAACTTCTCACTCTTTTCGCTGTCCTAGCCTCAATTGTTGCATGTGGCGGTGGCGGTGGCGGTCAAGATACTGCGAACACCACTCCGGCAAAACCTGTTGAAACCCCGACTGAAACACCAATTGAACGCACTGCAGATCTTGTGGCAGATAGAACATTTTCATTCGATGTTGGCCAGCTAATCACATTGTCAATTGATAAAGGTAACGCAGGAAAAGGCGCGTTGCATGTCTATAGTCAAGCCGCACACACTTTTGAAAATGGAGATATCGCTGCGGATCCAACTTCACGAGTAACGACCATCTATCCAGCAGAAACCGATGAAGTCACACTGCAAGTTAACAACAATTGGACCAAGATTTACGCTCAATGGGTGCCGATGACAAGTAATGAACAAGAGCAAACCTGGACTATTGACTTGAACCAAACCCAGAACGCTTACCATCTCGCTTTTTGACTAGGCTTTTATTGGGCCAGCTGCATTTCTGAGCCCATATAACGTTTGGTTTGGTTTGACACTTCATTCATCACTACAGGCTATCGATAATAGTATTGATAACTATTATTATTTAAGATACGATTGCGCTCTTTTGTTTCTCCCTTTCAGAATGAGCCAATCAATGAAATCACTACTCGCTAAAGGACTAAGCACGGTTTTTCTACTTTCGTTCGCTCTTATGGTTGCATCTGCACACGCACAAAGCCAACGCGTCATAACCGACCAACAAGGCAGTATCACCATCAAAGGCACACCAACTCGAGTCATCGCACTTGAATACTCGTTTGTGGACGCGTTAGCTGCTGTTGGTGTTTCACCGGTAGGCGTAGCTGATGACAAAAACATCGAACGAATTCTTCCAGAGATACGCGAACTGATTAAACCTTGGCAATCAGTGGGCGTTAGACCTCAACCAAGCCTAGAAGCAATCTCACAATTAAAGCCAGATCTCATCATTGCTGATGCTGAGCGTCATAGCACGATCTACAACGATCTTATGGCCATCGCACCAACGATATTGTTGAAAAGTCGCGGCGAAACTTACCAAGAGAACTTACAGTCTGCGATGAAAATTGGTATTGCGGTCAATAAAGCCGAAGAAATGGCAGCACGCATCGAAAAACACCATAAAATCATGGACCAATACAAAGCCAAGCTTTCTTCAAACGAGTCGTTTCAGTTTGCTGTTGTAACCGATAAAGGTATGTGGCTTCATGGTCCAAGCTCATATGCTGGGGGTGTTATTACCGCGCTTGGATTACATGGCCCAGCCGTGCCAAAAACGGATAAAGCCTACATTGAAGTCAGCTTTGAGCAGCTACTAAAAATCAACCCTGATTGGCTGCTGCTCGGTCCTTATAAGCCTCACACTGTTTATGATGACTGGCAATCAAATCCATTAAGCAAAATGCTGAAGGTAGAGAAAACAGAGCACGCCGTTAAGGTTTCTCCACAGCTCTGGTCACTAAACCGAGGTATTTTGGCAGCTGAAGGCATCGCCAAAAACCTCTCTGATATTATTAATCAACAGCACTAATTCAATATGCTTCAATCAACACAGTGCAAGCTCTGGCTTGCACTTATTGCTGGTACGTTGCTGAGCCTAAATCTCTCTTTAGTGGCGTGGTCTAGCTTTGACCTATCTTTTCAATCATTGCAGGGCTTCTGGCTACACTTTGACTCAGCCAGCATGGAGCATCAAATCATCGCAACACTAAGAATGCCTCGTGTACTCAGCGGTGCATTAATTGGAGCTAACCTCGCTGTTGCAGGCGCTCTCATGCAAGGATTGACTCGTAACCCCCTCGCTTCACCATCCGTGCTTGCTATCAATTCCGGAGCGGCACTATTTATCGTGTTGAGTAGCTTTGGCTTCTTATCTTTATCCGTGCCAACCGCGGTAATGGGTGCGATAGGCAGCGCGTTAAGTGGTCTGTTGGTTATGTTTCTTGGTGGCGCTTTTGATGATCGTCCACACCCTGTGAAACTGGTATTGGCGGGCATCGCTATCAACGCTTTGCTGCTTGGGCTCACACGCGCAACGATTATTCTTGCTGACGATCAAGCCTATAGCGTGCAATCTTGGCTCATTGGCTCAATTAGTAACTTAGATTGGTCTGCCCTGCACCAGTTATTGCCAATTAGTGTTGTGGGGTTAGCGTTAGCGTGGGCGCTTGCTCATCCTCTCAACCTGCTAGTTCTTGGTAACGATGTCGCTAAAGGCTTGGGCGTAAATACCAGCTTGATTCGATTACTGGCTTTCGTGGCTATTATTTTACTAACCAGTATCAGTGTTTCCATTGCAGGCCCTATTGGCTTTGTCGGTCTGTTAATTCCTCATATTGCACGCAAACTTGTCGGACACAGCTTCTTCGCTCTCATTCCCGCTAGCGCATTATTGGGGGCAATCTTAGTCATGTGCTCAGACGTACTTGCCAGAGCTATAGCCTTTCCCACAGAAACGCCGGTTGGTATCGTCACTGCGCTGATAGGTACGCCATTTTTCATTTTTCTTTCTATAAAAAGTCGGTTTAGCTCATGAGTAGAACTTGGCTAGTCCTTATCTCGACTACCCTCGCACTGTCTGTTTTCAGTTTGTTAGTAGGAGTCGCTGACTTATCGTTGTCGCAAATAACCGCAACGGCCTTCAAAGGTGGCGAGTACGATTTCGTCGTCAATCACTATCGACTTCCACGCCTCTTCCTCGCCATTGGTGTTGGCGCTGGATTAGGAATATCTGGAGCCTTGGTCCAAGGCGTGATCCGCAACCCTCTCGCCTCACCAGATTTAATCGGCGTAAGTGCTGGTGCCGGGTTTGTTGCCACGCTTTTGTTAACAGTATTCCCCAATGCACCAGTTTGGATGCTGCCAGTTGCCGCTATGATTGGTGGCGTATCTGTGGGGTTATTGCTGATCATCATCGCGCGCTCAGTTCAACTACCACCAGCCAGAATGGCACTCACTGGAATTGCTATCAGTGCCTTTCTTGCTAGCGGCATCGATTATTTGCTAGTGGTGCACCCAATCGAGATCAATACTGCAATGATTTGGCTCACCGGCAGTCTATGGGGACGAGGCTGGGAGCAGATGCCTTATATCTGGGTGGGGCTTGCTATCTTACTGCCTCTTTCATTGTGGCTCGCATGGCGACTGGACATTGTTGGTCTTGGCGATGAATCTGCCATCTCCCTTGGTGTAGAGCTTGATAAAGTGCAAGCCATGGCACTGATCTGCGCCGTCATGCTTGCCAGTTTGAGTGTGTCTATCGCCGGAACGATAAGCTTTGTTGGTCTTCTTGCCCCGCATCTCGCTAGACTACTGTTCGGACATAATCATAAAGCCTTACTGATGGGCTCCGCTGTGATTGGTGCACTTCTTGTCCTTACTGCCGATACCATCGCTCGAGGGATCTCGCCGCCGATCGAACTTCCTGCCGGCGTTCTAACCTCTGTTATTGGCGCACCCTATTTCATCTTCCTACTCAAACGTTACAAGGGCTGGTAATGCTGTCTGTCGAGAAATTGAACGTTGCCTATGGCAATAACACCATTATTGAAAATCTGAATTTGACGATTCCGAAAGGCAAAATTACTGCGTTAATTGGTCCCAATGGATGTGGAAAGTCCACGTTGTTGAAAACATTAGCGCGGATAAATAAGCCTAAATCTGGAAGAGTCCTACTTGATTCTACGCCCCTAGATGAGTACGGCTCCAAGTCGTTGGCCAGACGCCTTTCTATGCTTCCGCAAACCCATACCAGCCCGGAAGGCATCACGATTCAAAAACTGGTGGAGTATGGCCGCGCGCCTTATACCTCTCACTGGGGCAAATTGTCCCCTGAAGATAAAGCGATTGTAGCTAATGCAATGCAAGCAACTGGTGTAGATACACTTGCACAAAGCCCGATTGATGCGCTCTCTGGAGGTCAAAGACAACGTGCTTGGATCGCAATGATCGTCGCTCAGGATACTGAAATTGTGATGCTTGATGAGCCAACGACTTATTTGGATCTATCTCATCAAATTGAGCTCATGCGGATGATGCAAGATATGCATGCACAAGGGAAAACGGTGATTGTGGTACTGCACGATTTAAACCAAGCCTGTCGTTACTGCGACCATTTGGTGGTGCTAAAGCAAGGGCAACTCGTAACCCATGGCACTCCAAAAGACGTGTTTACCCAATCGTTATTAAAAGAAGTCTTTGACCTTGATGCGTTGGTGATTGAAGACCCAATTTCTGGTTCACCTATGTGTGTAGCACGATAATTATATCAATAGGTTATAGATCGCCTTTCGTTAATAATAATAACGTTATTGATAACTATTATCAAAAGCATTAATATCGCCACCCTAATGAGAAACACAGTGGTAATCAGGACACATGGCAAATCAAACTGGGAAGAAAGTCGTCTCCCTTTCGCTTCTCGCTCTGTCAATCGGACAAGCATTTGCGACAGAAGAAGTAAACGAATCACAGCCAACAAACAAACAGAAAACTGACGAAAATATGGTCGTTACTGCGACCCGCTACAGTCAAGATACAGATAAAATTCCGGGCTCAGTTCATGTCATTTCAGAAAAAGAACTGGAACAACAAACCGCGGTATCCGATGACCTAACCAGTGTTATCGCCAACCTAGTTCCGGGCATGACGCCAAGTCGACAAAAGCTCTCTACCCAAGGTGAGAACCTTCGTGGACGTACCGCACTTATCATGGTCGACGGTGTTCCACAAAATAACCCACTTCGCAATGGTAACCGTAACGGTTATACCGTAGATTCTTCAATGCTAGAGCGTGTGGAAGTGGTTCAAGGGGCAAGTGCCGTACAAGGTAACGGCGCCACTGGCGGTATCATTAACTACGTGACAAAAAGTGCTAAGCCAGGCGACCATTGGAAGCAGACCGTTGGAACACGCGTAACCTCAAACCTAAAGGAAGATGGTACCGTTGGTAAAGTCTATTACAATCTGAGTCAGTATGACGAAGATTACGATCTCTTTATTGGCGGTACGTGGGAACAACAAGGGCTGTATTACGATGGTAATGGCAACCCAATTGGCATGAACTCTATCCAAGGTGAAACCCAAGATTCCAATGCCACTAACTTTCTCGCTAAAGGCGGCTATAACTTTGACGGCGGTAATCAACGCGTTAGCTTCAGTGCTAGTCGCTACCAACTAAAAGGTAACCAGAACTACGTTAGTGTTCCTGGCGACTGGCAAAATGGCGTTCCGGGAACCGTGGTTCCGGGCACACCTTCTGGCGATCCTACGTCAAACTATGCGGAACTGTATAACTTTGGTTATGACCATTATGACTTCTTTGGTGGCGAGCTGAAATTTCAAGCCTTTTACCAAGACTTTGAAGCGGTCTTTGGTGAAGCATCATGGTGGCCAACAGCGAACAAACAATATGATCAAGGCGCTATCGTATCGACCAAAAAAGGCTTTAAGCTAAGTTATGTCAAAACCGATCTTCTTGGCTGGGATGATAGCTGGGTCGTTGGTCTAGACGGTCTGGAAGACACCACAAAACAAACACTCACTCAATCGGGTAAAGATGTAACCCCAGATATGATGTACCAGAGCTTAGCTCCCTTTATTCAGGGCGATATGCTAGTCACCGATTCTCTACGACTTTCTGGTGGTGTTCGCTTTGAGAATACCAAAGTAACGGTTGCAGATGGTCAAACTTTGTGGGGCTATGGTAACGCAGGGCATCGTCAGGTTGATATTATTGGCGGCGAGCAAAACTTTTCTCAGGCCGTCTTTAATGCTGGCGCTGTTTATGACTTTACCCCAAGTATCAGTTCATTCGTTGGCTTTAGCCAAGGCTTCGGTTTGCCAGATATTGGACGTGTGCTGCGTGGTAACTGGATCGGTGGTCCAACCGTCGTTGCTCCTGTAGGCGGTGCACCTATCGACTTCAACACCATGCCGGCGGTGAAACCTGTTATAACGGATAACTACGAAGTGGGGCTAAGCTACAGCGATGACAAATGGTTTGTCAGTGGTAGTACTTACATGTCCATCGCCAAAGATGGTGCGAACCTAAGCCTTAACAGCGGCGGTACTTATGATGTTGTACGCCAACGCACCGATATTAAAGGTTACGAGTTCACCGCGACCTACAATATTTTGCCCACTACACAGATTCAGGCACTGTATGCTCACGTAGAAGGTCAAGTAGATACCAATCAAGATGGCTCGGTGGATAGCGATATGGATCTTAAGAACCTGTCTCCTGATCGCCTATTGATGGCGGTCAACCACAGCTTCTCTGACCGTTGGAATGGTCGCCTACAATACAACCATATGTTCTCTCGCAGTAAAGAGAAAAACGATGCCGGTAGTGCACAGCAGTTTGACGGCTACGGCTTAATGGATGTATCTATGTTCTACGATATGCAGCGTTACGGTCGTATCAGTGTCGGTATTGAAAACCTATTGAACGAGCAGTACATCAACTACTTTAGCCAGATACGCCACCACAATGCGTATTATTTCTCTGGCCGTGGTCGAACATTCAGTCTAGGTTACGAAATCGATTTTTAATCGCTGACAACACAGAGCAATAAAAAAGCCCGCTTCAATGAAGCGGGCTTTTTACATTCGAACCAGCAACTATACAGCTAATAGCTGTTGCTTAATCGCATCGTCAGTAAAAGCAGCATTAACGCTATTGCGATAGATATGCATATAGTCTTCTTCGGACAATCCAAACTGCTCAATCACCAACTGAACTTCTTTCGTCATTGTCGTATTCGATACGGTGCGATTATCAGTATTGATGGTGACTGGAATACCACGCTGACGGAAATCCTCAATCGGGTGTACCGTCATGCTTTCCACCGCTTTTGTCTGTACA
Source organism: Vibrio barjaei (assembly GCF_001639065.2). Lineage (GTDB taxonomy): Bacteria > Pseudomonadota > Gammaproteobacteria > Enterobacterales > Vibrionaceae > Vibrio > Vibrio barjaei. The sequence continues at coordinate 162,659 of NZ_LQXO02000005.1, read as the reverse complement.
TTACTGCTCGGACAGGTTTCTAACGCCACTTGTTTTTCATGCACTAAGTCAAACGCTTGTTGATGAGTGGCAATATGAATGCCATGTCCCACACGCTCTGCACCTAACATGGTGATGGCATCGTAAACGTTCTGCCCTTCGCCTTGTTCACCAGCGTGAATCGTGACGCTCAAACCCTGCTCTTTTGCGTATTTCGCAAAAGGAACAAATTTCTCACAGAACCCAAGCTCTTCTCCGCCCGCGAGGTCAAATGCCGCTACACCTTTACCTAGGTACGAAGCACCAACATCAATGACATCATTAATCTCATCGGTTGGCATATGACGTAGCAAAGACAGAATAATGTTGCCTTTAATGCCGTGTACTTCTTCTGCTCGTTTCATGCCAGCCACTACTGAGCTGATGATATCTTCAATATTAAGACCTTGCTCTCTGTGTAATAGAGGGCCAAAACGAACTTCCATATACTTAACATTCTCAAGTGCCGCATCTTCATAGACTTCAAAGGCGATACGTTCCAAGGCTTCTTTAGTCTGCATCACAGATAAAGGTAGATCAAAACGCTTTAAATACTCGAGTAAGTTTGGGCACGTCTCAGGGGCAATCATCAAGTCACGAATAACTTCAATATCCTGAGAGGGAATATCAACACCTTGGATAGAGGCAAGTTCGATGATGGTTTCAGGTCGCACGCTGCCATCTAAGTGACAGTGAAGGTCGATTTTTGGCAGTTGTTTATAGTTCATCGTTACCTCTCTTGGAATAGTTGATAAGCCTCATTCTTCCATTTACTCACTCCGGCTCCATGCAGAAAGGCAACAAGTGTATGCACTTGTTACATAAACATACATGACCCACGTCGAAGAGCTCAAGGAAATGGAGAGCATTTATACTGATTAATCTAATATAAAGCCACCTCAACTGCCTATTTTTTAGTGAGATAGTTCACCTTTTTTCGGTTAAACGTTTGCTTTTGAAAAGTGGATTTCACAGATATTAACTCCAAACACATCCAGACAGTTCCTACACAATTCACGACATTTCCTCACAGACATCAGATTCGAAACTCTTTAGAGTACGCCCCGAAACAATTTACAAGACTATTTAATAGGTATCAGAATGAAAAAAGCAGTGGCACTCGTTTTAACAGGTCTATTCGCAACTAGCGCATTTGCAGGCGCAACTGACTCAGGTTTTTACGTGGGTGGTGGTTTTGGTTTAATGGAAAGTAAACTAGAAAATAAGGATCGTTCTTACGCTCCGACATTTGATGGTGAACGTTCTTGGCGTATTTATGGCGGATATGCGTTTAACCGCATTGTTTCTCTAGAAGGTGGTTACACAAACTACGGTGCTCTAACTTCAGATAGTAAGTTCACTAAAGGTGTAGAAATCACTCCAACTGCTCTATCGCTGGCTGCTAATCTTGGTTATACCTTCGATAATGGCATTCGCCCATTTGCAACTGTAGGTCTATCGAGAGTATCTGCTGAACTTAAAGCTAACGGTCACAGCGAAGATGATTCTGCAACTGGATTTAGATATGGTGTCGGCGTTGAGTACATGCCAGCACAAATCGATGGTCTTGGCCTTCGTTTAGCATATGAAGCAGACGCATTTAACGTTGATATGGCTGGAGTGGATACAGATACATACAACATCGGTTCCCTATACCTAGGCGCATCATACAAATTCTAAGCTATCTCAAGCACGTCAGTTAGCTTAAAAAAGCCACTTCTCCGAAGTGGCTTTTTTTATATCGACCTAAAAAGACCAACCTGCTTTATAGATAAATGCTGTCTCACGGTCGCCAAACAAAAGAATCTAACTAACGACAACACTCTCCATTCAACCTTCATTTTCGGCAACAAAATAGACGTAGGGAGTCGTGCTTATGTAGCGAAACCGAGTATTTGTGAAGAAGAAGCAGTCACAGCCCCCTATTGATAAACAAGCCATTAATGTAGTGTGCTCATTATGAGCTCACCTAGGTCTTTCTTCGCTCGTTCATTTCCAAAACCTGCGCTTATCATCTAATGAGAATGAGCCGCAAGATTTTTGTTTCCTTTCTTATTCAGTAGGAATATAAATTGCGTAATTGGTTTTGATAATAGATAACACAGATATGGGAAATACACAGCAACCCACTACTCAGGTTAATGAAAAGCCACTGCAACTTTTAATGCAAGTTGCCGTGTCTGATACGCCTGTTTCAGCAAAAGATTTAAGCATTCAACTCGGCGTTCCTCTCAGCAGTCTTTATCGTCATATAAAGCTGCTTAAAGAGTGGAATCTTATTGAAGAGAGTCCACACGACAAAACACTGATTGTTGGTCCAGCTGCTCTGATGTTGATGCACAGCTATCAATCGAGTACACACAACCTAGAAGCGATAGAGAGCATATTGTTCCGATTGCAAAAGCAGACTGGTGAGATGTCGGCCTACATGGTACCAGTTGGTTATCGTGCTCTATGTGTCAGCTTACAAGAGAGTGCGCAAGCACTTCGCTGCAGCTATGTAAGAGGACAGAGCCAACCTTTGCTTCGCGGAGCTTCATCTAAAGTGATGCTGGCTTATTTACCAGAATCTCGTTGCGAAAAAATACTGCGTCATTTTGGTGAACACGAAAACGTCACAGATTGGAATAAGGAACTGGATCAGATTCGCCGTCAGGGATTTGCCATCAGTACTTCTGAGTTCGATCCTGGGGTAACAGGCATCAGTGCACCAGTAATGAAGGGCTCGAAATTAATTGGTGCTGTTTCCATTATGGCTCCTGCCTATCGTGTAGAAGCCAACAAGGACAGATTTATTCTACATGTTTTGCAAGCAGCAAGGGCGCTGCCACCAGAAAGGTAATTCATCATGCTCAACGTCTTCAAACAAATCTGGAAACGTCGTTATCATCCTGCGTTAGAAAGCCAACTTTCCGTATTCACGGTGTCGGAAGCTATCAAGCCTATGAATAATGCCCAGTTTGAAGACGCTGACTCCCTCCTGGAAACCGCCTACGACTGGCTAAGCTCACAACAAAATTCTCATTCAATGAGAAAAATTGGCCATTATCCGATTCTGGGTAGTTACTGCTCCGAAAGACCTTACTTCGAAAGCCCGGTTGCAAAACGCGACTTCACCGGTCAGCTCAACCAACAACTTGCGGTTGGTGCAATGCCGCTCGTCATTACCAATTGCCACGAAACCTTGCTCGACATTATTCCCAATCTACTGATCGACAAAGATGAAATTGGTATTGTAAACATCAACGCAGAATTGCTACTCGATCAATGCCTTGATGTCACTGTCGGTTCGATGCTTCATTTTGCACTTAACAGATACAATGAATGCCGCGCCTTTCATATCGGCATCGACAATAATCGCTGCAATAAAAAACAGTTGGAGTACGCGGAAGATATGGGGTGCGATTGGCTACTTTCAAATGAAGTGGTATACAGAAACCGAGCAATGATAAAAGAGCAGCTCGCGCGATTTATCAGTCACTGCGACAAACTGGTTGTAACCATCGATCTGCCTTCCATCTCAAGACACAGCTCAAACCTAGAGAAACACAAACTCGATGTGGCTATGGTATTGCGAGTATTACGCCAGTGTTTGGCTTCAGATAAGGTGCTATTAGTTCAGCTCGTGGGTGCTAAGGAACAACACATTTACTCCAAACCAACCCAGCTTCTTGTCCAAGAAACGGGGCTGTTCTTTTCCTAAATATATCAGTCGTTAAGCTGGTAGCGAGCCAAGAACAGCTCAGCAGTAGATAACGCGAGTTGCTGAACACCTTCTTCAGTCAACGTGTCCGTCATTCCCATTAATTGCGGCCAAAAACAGCTGCCTTTAATCAAGCTGTGCAACTGAACGCTTGCCACACTAACATCCGGAATAGTCAGTTGTTGCTCATTATTGTGCTCTAGCCATTTGTATAAGGCAGTTTCTTGCTTCGACATCTTGTCAGCTTGGGCTTTCAGTTCTTCTGGTCGATAGAAGTAATGTCCAAACGCAACCTTCGACAAATCAATATAAGCAGGATTGTTCAAGATGCCTATCTCATGCGACAGTAAATAGACAAGCTGTTGTTTGAGATCCATCGACGCCAAAGGTTGCAAGTCAACATCCATCATAGATTGTCGCCACAAATCCGACAGCAAGCTCATGACTAACACTTCTTTTGATTCGAAGTGATTATATACCGTTCGTTTCGATACACCGGCCATCGCCGCGAGTTTATCCATACTGGTATTCTGCACACCAAACTCATGAAACGCGTGTTTAGCCGCTTCAATAATTGCTTCGCGTTTAATCTCGCTTCGTGTTTTTTTCTTTTCTTTCATTGGGTTACTCGACAACTCAGATTTTTCTTTCCGCATTTTACACTAATCAGTTTACTTTTCATATTTTAAAAGTAAACTACACTGGTTAGTTTACAAAGGACTTTGGCTATCGATCTCTTTACAGCCAGTCTTTTAATCGCGATAGGAAATATCATGAGAAAGTCACTAATCGCCTCAATAGGAGTTCTAGCAATGAGTACCACTGCCTTAACCGCTTGCAGCAACACAGAGAAAGACCCCGAGCGTTATCCAGATAAATACGTCAATACTGAGTTGGAATACCAATCAAGCTTTAGCGACATCGTTAAGATCATGAAGTCTTATTTCACCACTGAGCGCGATGCCCCAACTCCGACCTTCGACTTACCTGTCCATGTGATGACATCACAGCAATTGTTGAGTGAGCAACAAGATGTGGTTTATCGGCTAGGACATTCTAGCGTTATTATGAAGCTAGATGGCCAATTGGTCATGGCAGATCCAGTTTTCAGCGATAGAGCATCTCCGGTGCAATGGGCAGGGCCTAAACGCTTTCATAAAACGCCAATATCCCTAGAAGATTTGCCGCAGATAGATGTTGTTATCATCAGTCACGACCATTACGACCACTTAGACAAAGCCTCAGTCAAAGCACTGGTAGATAAAGTTAATCACTTTGTTGTGCCACTAAAAGTAGGTGATTATCTTGTGAAATGGGGAGTACCTAAAAACAAGGTTACCGAACTTGCATGGTGGGAATCGCATGACGTAAACGGTATCACCTATACCCTGACACCGACTCAGCACTTCTCTGGTCGTGGCTTAACGGACCGTGATTCTACCCTTTGGGGTAGCTGGGTCATTAACAGTCAACAAGCCAACGTGTTCTTTTCTGGAGACTCTGGTTACTTTGGAGGATTTGCTGAAATTGGCGAGAAATACGGACCTTTTGATTTTACTATGATTGAAACTGGCGCCTATAACAAGTTGTGGTCACAAATCCACATGTTCCCAGAACAGAGCGTACAAGCTCATATCGACGTCAAAGGTAAGGTCATGATGCCAATTCACAACAGTACTTTTGATTTGTCCATGCACGATTGGCATGAACCAATGAACAGAGCTCTTGAGATAAGTCAGGAACGTGGTGTCACTATGGTCTCGCCAGAGATTGGACAGCGTTTGGAAATTCACAATCCAGCGCCAGTTAAGCAATGGTGGAATCAATGAAGCTAATTCATTCACTTCTGATAGGTGGACTACTGATAGGCTCCAACGCCTTCGCCAATACTGAGGAAGATGTACAATATCTGATCAATCAAATGCGACAATCTGATTGCGACTTCATACGTAACGGTGATAGCCATAATGGTAAAGAAGCAGCAGAACACTTAACCCGAAAGTGGAACTACGCTAAGGATGATGTAGCCTCCATTCAGATATTTGTTGAAGAAGTAGCGTCAAAAAGTTGGTTCACCGGAACACCCTACTACGTTATCTGCCAAGGTAAACAAACTACAAGTGCTGACTGGTTAACTCAGCAATTGAAACTGAAGTAATATTCTTTTGATTCCTAGGCGTTTGGTTGAAAGCCAAGCGCTTTTCTTATACCCACTCGCCCTAAGATCCACCCTGACCCACACAATAGAGATGTCTACTTTTCAACCATAAATCGATACATAATTTTAACAATTAAAATTTTTATACATTTTTATTGCATAAATAACACTTCTGATAGTATAGTTCACACAATGATTTTTAATGCAGTAAATCAGCATGGGTATTCAAGCAAACAACCTCAATAAGTTCTACGGCACGACTCAAGTTTTGCACGATGTCAGCTTTCATTGCGGCAAGGGTGAAACCTTGGTTCTCTTAGGTCCGAGTGGTGCTGGTAAAAGCTCTCTACTTCGCTTGTTAAATTTGCTGGAAATGGCAGATGGCGGGGCGCTCAGTATTGCGAATAATGACTACGACTTCGATCGACAAGTATCTGAAAAACAAGGTTTAGCGCTTCGTAAGCAAGTCGGGATGGTTTTCCAACAGTATAACCTTTGGCCTCATATGACGGTAATGGAGAACTTAATTGAAGCGCCCACTAAGGTAGCAGGCGTCTCGAAAGAGCAAGCCACACAAGAAGCCTTAAAAATGCTTTCTACACTTCAACTCGCTGATAAAGCCGATGCGTGGCCACTACAACTATCAGGTGGTCAGCAACAGCGCGTTGCTATTGCAAGAGCATTGATGATGAAACCTGAAGTCTTGCTCTTTGACGAACCAACAGCAGCGCTTGATCCTGAAATCACAACTCAGATCGTCAATATTATCAACGAATTGAGTGAAACGGGCATCACTCAAGTGGTTGTTACACATGAAGTTGATTTTGCGAAGAAAATTGCCAGTCATGTTCTTTATCTCGAAAAAGGCCGAGTCATCGAACATGGCACAAAAGACGCATTTAAAAACCCAACTACTCAAGCTTTTGCTGACTACTTAACACACTAAATAACAATGGAGATTGCCTTCATCGCAATCTGACAAGGAGAATTATTATGAAAAAGATGTTACTTGCTTCACTGATTGGTCTGGCTTCTTACGGCGCAATGGCACAACAAGAAATTAAATTTGCCATGGAAGCGACTTACGCACCATTCGAATATGTCGATGAAAATAACCAGATCCAAGGTTTTGATGTCGACCTTGCTAACGCGCTATGTAAACAGATTGAAGCCAAATGTAGTTTCCATAACCAAGCCTTTGATAGCTTAATTCCTGCACTTAAGTTCAAACGCTACGACGCAGCGATTTCTGGTATCGACATTACTGAAGCCCGTCAGCAGCAGGTTAGCTTTACCAATGCTTATTACGACAACTCAGCGGCTTTCGTAGCGATGACAGGTAAGGTTGCATCACAAGCGGCACTAGAAGGTAAGCGTGTGGGTGTTCAAAACGGTTCAACGCACCAAAGCTACCTATTAGAGCAAATGGCCGGCGTAACAGCCGTACCTTATGGCAGTTACCAAGATGCGTTCATCGATATGCAAAATGGTCGTATTGATTCTGTATTCGGTGACACGGCAGTTGTCGCAGAATGGTTCAAGAAAGACGATAAACTGGCTTACGTTGGTGACCAAATTACTAACCAAAAGTACTTTGGTAATGGTTTTGGTATCGCCGTAAACAAAGACAACCAAGCATTGGTTGACCAACTAAATGCGGCACTTAAAACAGTAAAAGAAAACGGCGAATACCAAGCTATTTTCGATAAGTACTTCGGTAATTAATATGGGGTTAACGGGTTACTCGGCGTCACTCGTACAAGCAAGTTGGGTAACCATCCAACTTGCTTTCGTCAGCCTTTTGGTTGGCTTAGTACTAGCGATTATTTTTGCTGGTGGCGAGATGTCTCGCCACAAAATCATCTCTTGGCCAACCACGGCAATCGTCACCATTATTCGTGGCTTACCAGAGCTTCTAGTCGTTCTATTTATCTTCTTTGGTTCTACCCAAGTCTTATTTCTGATTACGGGAGATTTCATTGAGGTTAGCCCGTTCTTAGCCGGTGTCATCGCACTCTCGTTAATTTTTGCCTCTTATGCCGCACAAACCATTCGTGGAGCACTAAAAGCAGTACCCAGTGGTCAGCGTGAAGCTGGCAGTGCACTAGGCCTAAGTCGTGCACGTGTTTTCTTTAGAATAGTACTGCCACAAGCGGTTAAGCATGCCCTACCCGGACTTACCAACCAATGGCTCGTACTATTAAAAGATACTGCTTTAGTCTCACTAATTGGTGTTACAGACTTAATGAAACAAGCACAATTAACCTCTGCGGCGACACATGAAGCGTTTACTTGGTATGCGACCGCAGCGGCGATTTATCTTGTAATCACATTGATTACTCAAAAAGCAGTAAAAGTACTAGATAAAAAGTTCTCCTCAAAAGAAATGGCCGTCGGTAGCAAAGGAGTCACAGCATGAATCAACAACATGTTTGGCAAATGGTGGATGGCTTGCAAACAAGCCTACAGCTCACTGTAGTAGCTCTGATCGTAGGCTGCCTACTTGCGTTGCTGATGACGCTTAGCTTGATCCTTCGAACACCAGTAGTTCACTGGCTAACGCGTGGCATCATCACTCTTTTTACTGGTACACCATTATTGGTTCAGATCTTTCTGGTCTACTACGGACCGGGGCAGTTTGAGGTTATTAGAGAAAGTTTTTTGTGGACATGGCTAAGCCAACCTTGGTTCTGTGCCATGCTTGCCCTTGCACTTAACACAGCGGCGTACAGTACTCAGTTATTTAAAGGCGCTTTCAATGCCATTCCATCAGGTCAATGGCAGGCATGTCGTGCGCTAGGGATGGATATGAAAGCAACGCTGCGTGTCTTGCTTCCGTTTGCGATTCGCAGAGCGATACCAGCTTACTCTAATGAAGTGATCTTAGTATTTAAAGGCACATCGCTGGCCAGTACCATCACCATTATGGATATTATGGGCTACGCACAGCGTATCAATGCTCAAACTTACGACACACTCGTCGTCTTCAGCGTGGCAGGGCTTTTCTATCTTGGGGTCAATGGCATTCTTACTTTGATATTCAGACAAGTTGAGAAAAAAGCTCTGGCTTTTGAAGCAGCACGCTAAATCCACTGGCGCTGAAAAAGATTAGCAGCTAAAAAAGTGGAGCAAACGCTCCACTTTAAATCATTACTTTCATAGAGAATACCAACACATCAGTAAACAGGGCCGTCTCAAACCCCAGATGTTTATAATGTAATGTTAGAGTCGGAGCAAACACTGGAGTGATACCACCAAGCTGTACGCTGTTCTGCTCTTTTGTGTATCCGGTAATCCCCCCTATTCTTAAGCCAACTTTTGCCCAAGGGGTCCAGTCGAACTGAGGGTGGTAAGACAAGATGTACGAACGCGTATCAAAACTGTTTAGTAGCGTAAATGCTTCCCATCTCTTGTAACGAACACCAACGATATAGTTATCCTGGTTTCTGCCCGTGGACGTTAAGTGCTCAGTCCACCCTGCAAACGTGACGTCAACATTGCCTTTCCATTCATCAACCTGATGATTCTCTTCTTTGACAGAGTCTTCTGTCGCAAACACAGTAGAGCTAGTTGCGATAAGAACAATGAGTAAAGCGATGCGGCTTACCATACCAGTTTTTCCGAATACTATGTGGAGGGATGCTATGCTACAAAAAGTATGCTCGATTTATTGTCCGTTATTGTATGTTATTGTCGCCATTCTCAGTACTGACACAGACTATTTACCTGTTTTGTTAGGCATCATCTCAATAAAGCAATTTCCTTCGCTGTTAATACATAGGATTTGTGCTTTATCTTGAACCACTTTTACGTCTGTCGGCATTAAGATAGGCTTCTTAAATACAAAGCCCACATGATGAAGAGCAGTTGAGTCAGATTCAAATTTCAAAAGTTTTGCCACCATATACATCCCATGAATAATAGGCTTGTTAAATCCAAACAATTTAGCTGACCAACGAGCCAGATGGATTGGATTATAGTCTCCCGATAATTTTGCGTACTCTCGTGCTTGGCTGACGCTAACAGTAAACGTGGCTAGTTCAGGCAACGAGGTCGACAGCGCAGGGTTACTATTCTTGGATCTCACGTTTTTGCGTTTAGTCGGCATCAAATATCCAGATCGATACCTCGCAACCATCTGCCCTGAGCGGTAAAAAGCTCCATGTACTTCAAAACTCAATCCACGGTCAGTTTTTTGCTCTGCCTGTAACTCCAATTGAAACTCGTAACTTTGTTCGCCGTCAAGCTCATCAAACTGCTCAAACTCTATAGAGGTATGAACTAACCCTAGAGGGCGAATAGAGGTATTTGGATGAGTGAACAGTTGCAATTGCTCATTTTGAGTGGCAACAAATAGAAACGGTAATGGTACGGAGCCTTTGCTAAAGCCGAAATAGTCCTTATAACGCTGAAGCTTTTCTCTATCAAAATGGAAATTTGAATTGGTCAGCGATAACGGCCCAATACGAGCAATAGCATCGACATCAATCCGTTTCAGTAAGGCTTTGAATAGTAGAGTGGAATATCGACTGGAGCGAGAAGCATCAATGTGCATTGAAAATACCGTAAACGTGGCAGTTACTGATTAAGCCTAGTTTACCTTGTCTTGCTCCAATGAAATAGCGCCTCTCAAATGAGAAGCGCAAGATTATTTATCTGAATTCAGGTCGATTATTTTGGCTCATTCATCTTGATAACCAGCTTACCGAAGTTCTTACCTTCCAATAGGCCCATGAAAGCTTCTGGTGTATTTTCAAAACCATCAACTAGGTGTTCTTTGTACTTGATTTTACCTTCTGCAAGCCATTGTCCCATCTGAGTTGCAAACTCATCATAACGGTGTGCGTAGTCATCAAAAATGATGAAGCCTTGCATCTTGATTCGCTTAATCAGCAAAGTTGCTACCAACATTGACATGCGATCAGGTCCTTCAGGTAATGACGTTGCATTGTATTGAGAAATCAAGCCACATACAGGGATGCGCGCACCCGTATTTAACAACGGCAACACCGCATCGAATACTTTACCACCAACGTTTTCGAAATAGACATCGATGCCATTACCGCAAGCTTCAGCAAGTTGCTGCGCCAGGTCATCTGATTTATGGTCTAAACACTCATCAAAACCTAGTACCTCTTTTGCGTGCTGACACTTCTCGGCACCGCCCGCAATACCGACGACTTTGCAACCTTTCAGTTTCGCGATTTGACCTACCGTTGCACCAACTGGCCCAGTTGCGGCAGCCACAACCACGGTGTCACCCGCTTTAGGTTGACCAATATCCAAAAGTCCCATGTAAGCGGTAAAACCAGGCATCCCCATAATACCAAGAGCAAATGAAGGATGACTTGGGTTCTTACCCAGTTTTACTAGCCCTTCACCATTAGAGATAGCGTAATCTTGCCATCCCGTATACGCCAAAACCCACTCGCCTTGCTCAAAGTTTTCATGGTTTGATTGCTCAACCTGACAAACCGTTGCGCCAACCATAACCTCATCCAAGGCAACCGGATCCGCGTACGACTCTGCAGCACTCATTCGACCTCGCATGTAAGGATCAAGAGACAAGTAAATCGCTCTTAGTAACATCTCCCCATCTTTTGGCTCAGGAATAACGGCCGACTCCAAACGGAAGTTCTCATTTACTGGTGCACCCACAGGGCGTGAAGCTAAGACAATTCTTCGGTTATTTTCTTGTGACATCTTGATTCCCTTTTGTTTCTTGCTTTCTAATATTAGACCAGTCGTCTAGTTTTGTTTGGTAAAAAAACCTGTTGTATAAACAGGTTATAAATTAATTACTTATGCTTTAGCAGCTGCTCAGTCATTGATAGGGCTCCCCCTAATTGTGCCGTGTCTTGGCTGAGCTTACTCAGCAAACTTGCACCTAACCATTGTTGGTAGATGGTACTGGCAGTGCTTAAGCTATCTTGAACAGTAATAGAGCCATCTTCGATACCTGACTCAATACACTTCGCAATTGCTGCAATGATTCGCTCCGCTCCAGTCAGTAGCTCCGAACGCATGGTTTCAGACAAATCAGATACTTCAGCACCCAACTTAACTACTAAGCATTTATGGGCATTGCAACGTCCTGATTCAACATCAAGCCAGCGATTAAAATAGCTCATTAACCGTTCATAACCGGTGCCGTTTTTACTAAAGAACAGAGCTTCAATACGTTCCATATAGCCTTCAAAGTAAGAGGCAATCAGAACTTCACCGAAGTGTTCTTTAGACTTAAAGTAATGATAAAACGACCCTTTCGGTACATCTGCTGCTTTCAATAACTCCGACAAACCTACCGCAGTAAAGCCTTTCGATAGTATTAACTGATACCCCACATCAAGGATATGCTGTCTTGTTTCGTTTGTTTTTGCATTCATGCCGCTACCATACAAACAATTAGACCAGTCGTCTAGTAATTTTTCTCCGAGGTCTCGTTGTTAAGTACTAATGACCTCACATTCACGTTTGCTTCACCAGTACCTGACAACACAGAAACCTAATATCGAGAAAATTCATGAATAATTAGTCAAATAGAAAATAGGCGGTGGAAATGAAGCTCATGGTATTGGCACTATGCATAATTGGCTTAACTGGGTGCCAACTTACTCGAGTTCAAGGTTCGGTTAAGGATGTGGAAGTGGATGTCCGTTCCAAAGGACATTCAACTTCAAACTCTAGTTCGACATTTTGCCCTCCGGGGCAAGCGAAAAAAGGACGCTGTTAAGCTGTACGTAGTTCAGACATACTCGCGATTACTTAAGCTGTATTTTTGAGTTACAATCCCTTTCAATCTGACATCTTCAGAAAAACGAGGGAATGATGAAGAAAATTGTATTGATGTTTTTACTCACGTTGCCGCTGATGGCTTGTACTGAAGTCGGCAGCGAAGCGTGGTGTAAAGACATGAAAGAGAAACCAAAAGGCGACTGGACAGCGAACGAAGCGAGCGATTACGCTAAGCATTGTATCTTTTAGTCAATCTGGCTGAACCAAAGTAGCCTTCAATAGTCCCATTAGAAAAACAATGGGACTTCAACATGATACGTTCACTAATTGTCACCTTAGCTTGGCTCTCCTTCTCGACTCACGCCGCAGTTAAGTATCAGATAACCACTCACGACACCGACCCAAAGCAAGGTACGATTAAGGCAGATACCTCTGACATTGGAGCATTCCAACTTTCTAAACCACGAACCACCAGCTCGTCAGAGCTCCCTGACATCCAGTGCCTCTCAAACAATGGACAAAGTACAATCGTTAGTTTTGACTCTCCTATTTCCTGTCGTCAGTTATCTTGGACCGTCAATTTTGAAGCAAAAACGTCTAACGAATTCGAACCTGCACAACAAGTTAATACCTATGAGCCAAATGAAGGCTGGTACTTTTTAAGCGAGTGGAACTCGCTACCCACCATTCAAGGGCAAGACATTGAAGTTTGCGACCCAGACAATATCTGCAGCGCTATGCCAAACTCAGATCAACCACCTCTTTTTGTGGTTTGGGGTATGCCCTATGAGCAAATGAATATCGGAGCTTCTACCGTTGTAGTGAAAAGTAATGCCTTGCCACTACTTAAATCCAACAGGTCATGGTTTCAAAACTTAACGCAACAATTGGACTATCTGAGCACCATCTTTAACGACAAACAACCACATCAGTGGCAGCTCATCTATTTCTCTAAAGACAAAAGCCAGCGCAATGTTTCAGGCGCGACTGGATACAATACTCTCTTAAGCAATGTACTTACTGACAAGGGGGCTTTTGCTAAGGACAGTATGTTTCATCTTGCTAAAGTGACTGCCCATGAATCTGTACATTTCATGGGGTCTCGTTCACTGCCCGTATGGGCAGAAGAAGGATTAGCTGAATATTACGCTATCAAATCCCTACAATTTACCGACTTGAACAACAAGCCTTCGCCCGTCAAAAACTGGGAAAAGGCATCGAAAGAGTTTCAGCACCTTGGGAATGTAGGATTAATAGAAGCGGGCAAAAAAGTATCCATCGAGAACGACATGCAATATTACCCGTTGTTTTATGTTAAAGGTCCCGCGTTCTGGCAAACGCTCGACGAGCAACTACAAGCGAATCAAAGCTCTCTCGATACACTCGTCCCATTGTTACAAACAGGCAACGACTTCAACCTTCCGGATGTCTTTGTAAACCAAGTCATCAGTGTTATTGGAAATGATAAGTGGCAGGAAATTACCTTAGCCTACTTGTAACTTTAAAGTACAATACAACGTCTTTTTGATATGAGAAAAAACCATGGCAATCAATAGAATAAACCCAAGTAAACGTTGGTCTGATATCACTGTATTTAATGGAATCGGTCACTTTGTGGAAGTCGCAGAAGCGGACACCTCTGCCGACGTTAAAGGTCAGACACAACAGATTTTCGAACAAGCAGAACAGATGTTGACGCAGATGAACAGCGACAAATCACGCATTCTATCCGCTACCATCTTTCTTACTGACTTTGCCAATTTTGATGCATTTAACGAAGTATGGGATGAATGGTTTGCTGAAGGCACTGCACCAAGTCGAGCATGTGTGAAAGTAGAGCTCGCTGACCCTAACTTGCTGGTTGAGATTGCGTTTGTTGCAGCTGAGCGTCAGTGATCATTAAACAGGCAAACAACCCGGTTGCCATTTGATACTAATTTCCTCTACTAAGGTTGAACACAATATGGAGAGCCTTAAGCTCTCCATATTATTCGCGACTATTTAAAGTAAAACCTCCGCTTTGGCAGCTTCCAAAGAATAAATAGCCCCCATATTGTGAAAAAGGCTTCTGCAAGTAGGTACAGTAGCATGGTGTCGTTGGGTTGAGACTCGATTGCAATACCAACCGTGCGAGCTAGTGCCATAAAGCCCGCCAACAGCGTGGAAGCGACCACCGACACTTTCAGTGTTTCGTTTTTTATGACGAGCAGAATGAGAATAATACCGACTGCGACAGACATACCGCCGTATGTTGCGCGTACATCAATGCTGGCAGAATAAGAAAACAGAGCGCTATCAGTGACGCGTTCGAATAGGGTGTTGGGAGAGAGTGTAAACAATACACCGTAACCAGAAAAAATCAGAGCCGTAATCCAAACCATCAATTTTGCTTGTATCATAAAAATCCCGCTAGAGAAGCTAACTATCAGAAGTGTAAGTCACAACTCTCAATAATGCGGGATTTTCGTTTTGCCCTTCGTTGTTAAGAGGGCGGATTCTTAACTATGAAACTCAAGCATACCTTGTGTCAAAATGAAATCGATGATGGTATCCAGCCCCTTACTTTCTTTAAGGTTAGTAAACACATAAGGCTTCACAGGGCGCATTCTTTGCGTATCTTGTTCCATCACTTCAAGTGAAGCTCCAACATAAGGGGCAAGGTCAATCTTATTGATAACCAATAGATCTGAACGCGTAATACCAGGACCACCTTTACGAGGGATTTTTTCTCCCTCCGCCACATCAATAACGTAGATAGTAAGGTCTGCAAGCTCTGGGCTAAAGGTCGCACTCAAATTATCGCCACCACTTTCAACAAAGACCACATCGAGATTTTTGTGGCGCTTTGCCAACTCCTCTACCGCCGCAAGGTTCATCGACGCATCTTCACGAATTGCCGTATGGGGGCAACCACCTGTCTCTACGCCAATAATTCTATCGGGTTCCAATGCTTCTGCTCGTGTCAGGATTTTGGCATCTTCTTGGGTATATATGTCATTGGTTACTACGGCGATATGTAACTTATCGCGAATCGCCTTACAGAGTACTTCTAGTAGTGCTGTTTTGCCCGAGCCGACAGGACCGCCAATGCCAATTCGTAATGGTTGTTTGTAACTTTCCATAGTCTTTCCTATCTCCTCCGCTGTTTCCTCTAAGAACGAAACAGTCTGGTATATTGTGTTTCGTGTAGGCTGCTGGCGATGGATACCGAAGGAGTAAAGCTGCCAATCATCCACTCTTCGGTCGCCTGTGCAATTGCTAATGTTTCAGCAAAATGGTTTGATAAATTGATCAGTGCCAACTGTCCATCGGTCTGACCTAGTGGCACCAGTTTGACGCCTGCCATCACTAAGTTCTCGGCCCAGCTCCATAGGTAGCCTTTCTTTAATTCAGCTAACTCGATATTCCAGTGCACCGCAGCAACGCATAGTCCGAGAAGCTGTGTAGCTGGGTAATCACTAAGTTCAATGTCTGGAAGCTCGACTTCCAGACGTTTGAGTAACGTATTCAAAGCAAGACCACGCTGCTTCTCTTCTGCCCGTAACTCTTTCGTTTCTCGACTGCTGTAAAGGCGTTCGGTGAGCAACCGTATTTGCTCACTATCTTTTGATTCTACCGCCGCATACAAACGCTCAATGATTGGCACCTCCAACGTAGCGACGCTGTTAAATAACATGTTGGCTAACCAAGTTTCCATTGATTCACGATTTGTTACCCAGCATGCCTCTACCGCCCACTCTAATCCTTGCGAGTACGTAAACCCGCCAATCGGTAGCGATGGGCTTATCAGCTGAAAAAGTCGGTAACTAGAGACATCACCGCTAACAACGGCTGCATTTGGTGTGCCTTTGTCTGACACCATCACGTCGTCTTCTACTGCGTTTGAGGTCATAAATTAAGAAGCCATTAAGAACGCAGAACTCAGCGCCGCAACACCAACCGCCATCCAACGTGAAGCGACTAAATGGCCAATTTGAATTCCGACAGCCATTAACACCGTCGCACCCATCGCCATTCCCATAGAAAACTGACCAAGTGTGCCTTGCGCTTCAACGCCGTGAGCGTAGCCGTGAAAGAACATCATGCCGATACACAAACCAACAGCCAGCTTCACCATTTGCTGCGATGCGCTAAATACTTGCCAGATGGCCGCACTAACCACAAACAGAGAGGCGACAATGGCCATCTCCACACCAGAGACTAGACCTAACCATTTCCCGGCGAGTAAACCAGCCATAAGAGTTATCAATGCTCCCACAAGTAAGCCGATCTTCTGAGCTTTATTTACCGTTAAACAGCCTACCAACAAACCGAAGGCAACAAGCATAATAAGGTGATCAACACCGGTGATGGGGTGCAGCAAACCGCTGGTGAATGCCATTGAGTCGTGACCCGGATGAGCAAAAGCAAACGCTGGGGTTAAAAATGATAGTGCTGTTGTTGTCTTGAAAACTGATTTGGCGAACTTTGATTTCATTGAATATTCCTTTTCTTGTTATTGGGCTTAATAGGTATTAATTAGTGATGATGGTGATGACCGCCACTCTTACCGCCGTATGCCCCACCTTCTGGCTCGAACGGCGCAAGCTCTACTGAAACGGTGGCGCCTAACCCTTCGACCATTTCATCCAGTACATGATCATGTTGGTAACGAACCCAACCAAACTCGACTTGTAGTGGGACATGTCGGTTGCCTAGGTGATAAGCAACGCGGGTTAACAGATGTAGGTCACTACAATAGATAGAGGAGACTTTTTCAGGCGCCGCTTTAACCTCTACCACCAAGCCACAACGGCTTTTTAATTGCTCACCGCCACGCAGAATGTGACCTCTGGGCAAAAACAACCCTGCATCACGACCATCATCGAGGATCACTTTCAAACGGCTCTTGATTCGACTGTCAATCGGCAAGCTCAAGAAGGCATGTGGCCGAGTCGTGGGTTGTTGTGTAATTTCTACTAGCTCTATCACTGTGTTGTCCTCAATGCTTAACTATCTGTTTTTATTAAAATAAGAAGTAGCGCTGCGCCATTGGCAGTACATCCGCTGGTTCACAGACCAACAATTCACCATCCGCTCGGACTTGATAAGTCTGGGAGTCCACTTCAATATTTGGCTGCCAATCATTCAGCTTCATATCCGCCTTACTGATGGTGCGACACTGTTTAGCAACACCGATGAGACTGCCCAATCCGAGTTCCTCAGCTATTCCAGCGTTTTGTGCCGCTTGAGATACAAACAACATCGACGTGTGCTGAGAAGCCTTTCCATAGCTACCAAACATCGAACGATAGTGAACGGGTTGAGGGGTAGGAATCGAGGCGTTAGGGTCTCCCATTGGTGCCATAGCAATCATGCCACCTTTGAGAATGACACTTGGTTTTACGCCAAAGAAAGCCGGTTTCCAAAGCACCAAATCAGCCAACTTACCCACTTCAATTGAGCCAATTTCATGTGCCATGCCATGGGTAATAGCAGGGTTAATGGTGTATTTGGCGATATAACGTTTAAGTCGGAAGTTATCACTATAGCTTGAATCTTGTGGCAGACTTCCACGTTGCACTTTCATCTTATGCGCGGTCTGCCATGTGCGAGTAATCACCTCGCCGACTCGTCCCATAGCTTGTGAATCTGAAGCGATCATAGAGAACGCACCAAGGTCGTGGAGAATGTCTTCAGCGGCGATCGTTTCACGTCGGATACGCGACTCCGCGAAGGCAACATCTTCTGCAATCGAAGGGGAAAGGTGATGGCACACCATCAACATGTCCAGATGCTCATCCACCGTATTTACGGTATAAGGTCTGGTTGGATTGGTAGAAGAAGGCAACACGTTAGACTCCCCCGCCGCCTTAATGATATCTGGCGCATGACCACCACCCGCCCCTTCAGTGTGATAGGTATGAATAACTCGGTCACCAATCGCCCCCAGCGTAGATTCAACAAAGCCCGATTCATTCAATGTGTCGGTGTGAATCGCCACTTGTACATCCATCTCATCTGCGACGCTCAAACAGGTATCAATAGAAGCAGGCGTGGTTCCCCAGTCTTCATGCAGTTTTAAGCCAACTGCACCTGCGGATACCTGCTCACGTAACGCCTCTGGCCGACTGGCATTGCCTTTCCCTAGCAAACCAAAATTCATTGGGAATTGGTCGAGGGACTCCAACATACGATGCATATTCCAAGGGCCCGGAGTACAAGTTGTCGCGTTAGTGCCGGTATTAGGCCCGGTACCGCCGCCGATCATGGTAGTGACACCAGACGCAAGCGCTTCTTCGATTTGTTGCGGACAAATAAAGTGGATATGAGAGTCAATTCCACCCGCGGTAAGGATTGAGCCTTCTCCTGCTAACACTTCGGTTCCGGGGCCAACAATAATATCTACACCAGGCTGAATATCGGGATTTCCCGCTTTACCAATCGCTGCGATACGGCCGTTTTTCACCGCCACATCGGCTTTAACGATCCCCCAATAGTCGAGGATCAGCGCGTTTGTGATGACGAGGTCTGGCGTTTGACTGCTAGGTAGTTGACTTTGCCCCATACCATCACGAATGACTTTGCCACCGCCAAACTTAACTTCATCACCGTATACCGTAAGATCTTTTTCAACTTCTAACCAGAGATCAGTATCCGCTAAACGAACTCGGTCACCCACCGTAGGACCAAACATCTCTGCATAGGCTTGCCTAGAAATACTCGCCATTATTCTTCCTTGTTGTTTTGAGTTAGGCGTCTTATAAACTGCCCATGACCTTACCTTGAAATCCGTAGACTTCGCGTTTACCCGCAAAGGCAACCAGCTCTACTGTGCGTGATTGTCCGGGCTCAAAACGCGTTGCTGTTCCGGCGGCAATGTTTAAACGAAACCCCCGTGTCGCTTCACGATCAAAGCTGAGTGCATTGTTAACTTCGTAGAAATGGTAGTGAGAACCTATCTGAATCGGACGGTCACCAAGGTTTTCAACGGTAACCATCACTGTGTCTCGCCCCGTATTGAGCTCAATATCGCCCTTTGCGGTTTCAATTTGCCCCGGGACAAAGCCTGAGTAATTTGCTTTAGACGCTGCCATAGCTCCCTCCTAAACAATTGGTTCGTGGACGGTGACGAGCTTGGTCCCATCGGGGAATGTGGCTTCTACTTGCACATCAGGAATCATCGAAGGTACCCCTTCCATGACTTGGTCGGATGTGAGTAAGGTACGTCCAAAATCCATTAGCTCTGAGACGGTTTTTCCTTCACGAGCCCCTTCTAAAATTGCACTTGAGATAAATGCTACCGACTCAGGATAATTAAGCTTTAGCCCTTTCTCTTTACGCTGTTTTGCCAGCATCCCAGCGCAAAAAATCAGCAGTTTGTCCTTCTCTCTCGGGGTTAATTCCATTTAATAACCTTATGTTGTGAATATTGAATTTCGATTAGGTTGCCCAGATTCTTGGAGGCTCAGGACAGTCACCAGTCCAATGCTCGCGAACCAACTGCCAGATCTTTTGGAAGCACGCCAAGATCACTTCGCTCCAGTTTCCTAAGGCACGAATAACCAGTAAGTTTTCTAACTGGCTCGCAGCAATCAACACTGCACCTTCTTTGTGTTCTTGTTGCATGTTATTGAGCAAGGTCTGTACCAATTGGTAAAAATCCTCATCATCAATTGAAATGTAAACCGTCCCCATCATTTGATAATTCAATAAACCCCTACTTTTCAGCAAGTTATCATTACCACGAACATTCAAACCTTCAGTCAGTAGCAACTGCTTATCAAGATAAACCTCTGTTTTTCCTAGCAAATGACCTGCGCTATATCCCTCATTTAGTGCAGGCCGCCCAAAACAGTGCATTTCCCAGCCCAAAAACTGTGCACCACGCTCTAAATGGATTTCGGTATCAAGACGTACGTGTGCATCAGGAAAAAAGATGTTCTCTTGCGGTAGCCACTCCAAGCGAGAACCGCCAGCAACATGCAATGTTTGCTTTTGCTTAGCGAATTTAGACTCTGAACGATAAAACTTAGTCGCCCCAGGGGTGGTAATGAGTGATTTGGCACCTTGAATGGCATGTACGCAGATCTGTAAAGTATCTCCACCCACGACTCCTCCAGGCGGATGGAGCAAGTAGGTATGACAAGGGTTGCCCTCTGGATACAGAGGGCGCTGAATGGCAAGTGGGCCTTGTTGAGAGCGGTGTTTTAATACTGTTTTATCGCCGCGATCAATAAAGGTTAAGTCGAGACTTGCTTTCCAACCGAATTGAGTGTGAGCGTCTATTACTTGTCCAAGCGAACCCTGAACCGCAATACTTGGATTGGCGTCCATTCCTTTCTGATTTGTAACTGGGGAACTCATACTGTGAGATACTCCTTGATTAACGCGTCGTCTAGGTTCGACATCTCACCCGCCGCAACTTGCCTGCCACGATCCAGAATGCAGAATTGGTCTCCAACTTTTCTGGCAAAAGGCAGTTTTTGCTCCACCAGTAATACTGTTAAGCCAAGTTTTTCATTCAACATTCTAATGATGTCACCAATTTCCTGGACGATATTGGGCTGTATGCCTTCGGTAGGTTCGTCGAGAATCAACAGTTTTGGATTAACGACCAAAGCTCTGCCAATAGCTAACTGTTGCTGCTGACCACCCGATAAGTCGCCGCCGCGACGATGTAACATCTCTTTTAAGACAGGGAACAAATCAAAGATAAATTCAGGAATGCGTCTATCGCCTTTGTCACGAATCGGCAGACCAACTTCTAAGTTTTCTTGAACAGTCAACATGGGAAAGATTTGTCGACCTTGAGGAACATATCCAATACCCATACGAGGTCGAGATTCTGCATCATGCTTAAGTAGCGACTCTCCGTTTAATTGAATATCTCCACTTGAGACTTTCACAAGCCCCATGACACACTGAAGTAGCGTGGTTTTACCCACGCCATTTCGTCCCATCAGCACGGTGCACTTACCTTCCGGAATCGACATGTCCAAATCCCACAAGGTATGACTTTCACCATAAAACTGGTTCAATGACTGGATCTGCAACATATTATTCCCCTAAATACACTTGTTTTACTTCTGGATGAGATTGCACTTGATCCATGGTTCCTTCCGCTAAGACATGTCCTTGATGGAGCACGGTTACGTGACTGGCAATAGAGCGAACAAAATCCATATCATGTTCGACCACCACCACCGAGTGTTTGCCCGCCAGCGAGTTCAATAGCTCTGAGGTGCGATCCATTTCTTGATGGGTCATTCCTGCCACCGGCTCATCCACCAGCAGCAACTTAGGGTTTTGCATCAGCAACATGCCAATCTCTAACCATTGCTTTTGTCCATGAGATAAGTTGCCAGCCGTTAATGTGGCATGATCTTGCAGATGAATCAGCGTCAATACTGACTCTAGCTTGTCCTTTTGTTCGCCAGACAGTTTGGCAACAAACGTCCCCCAAACCCCGCGAACGCCGGACATAGCCAACTCTAAGTTCTGCCAAACGGTTAGACATTCAATAACGGTCGGTTTTTGGAACTTTCTACCAACGCCTGCATTCGCAATTTCAGACTCGTTCATTTTTAACAGGTTAATATTAGAGCCTAACCAGACTTGCCCTGTGTCTGGCTTCGTTTTGCCCGTAATGATGTCCATCATGGTGGTTTTTCCCGCACCATTAGGACCAATGATGCAGCGTAACTCCCCCTCTTTGATATATAGGTTGAGATCATTGATGGCCTTAAATCCGTCAAAGCTTTTGTTGACCCCTTCCACGTACAAGAGAACGTTATGGCGTGTGTCAATTAGGGGATGCTGATCCGGTTTTAAAAAAGAGAAAACTTCGTCTCGACGAGTCAACTCTTGAACCGAACTTTTCAGCTGTTGGGCTCGATGCAGTGTCGTCATACTGTCACCTCCTCTGCCTTAGTTTTCGGGTTAGATGCCTTTTTACGGATTTGTCGGATTTTGTCGGATAAGAAGCCAATTAAACCCTTAGGGAAATACATCGTTGAGAGGACAAACAACCCACCTAAGGCAAACAACCACACTTCTGGAAACTCAACCGTAAACCAACTTTTTGCGTAGTTGATCACCAATGCCCCTACAATGGCACCGAACAAGGTAGCGCGACCGCCAAGGGCAACCCAGACAACTACTTCAATGGAGTTGAGAGGCGCAAACTCACCAGGGTTAATGATGCCCACCTGTGGGACATATAAAGCGCCCGCAACACCTGCTATGACTGCCGATAACACAAAGATCCAAAGCTTGATACCATCGACGTCATAGCCCATAAATCGGGTTCTTGACTCAGTATCACGAATCGCCATCGAAACACGTCCTAATCGGCTGCTTATCACGGTTCGACAGACCATATAACTCACAACCAAAGCGATGCCAGTAATCATAAATAGCGCTATTTTGGTGGCGTCCTGCTGTAAGCTGAAGCCTAAGATGTCTTTAAAGTCAGTGAGACCATTGTTGCCACCAAACCCCATCTCATTGCGGAAAAAAGCCAACATTAATGCGTAGGTCAAAGCCTGGGTCATAATGGATAAATACACGCCCGACACACGAGAGCGGAAAGCGAGATATCCAAACACGTAAGCCAAGACACCAGGAACCAACACCACCATCAAACAAGCAAACCAGAATTGGTCAAAGCCCTGCCAAAACCAAGGTAGGGCTTGCCAGTCTAGAAACACCATAAAGTCCGGCAAAATAGGATTGCCATAGACTCCCCGGTCACCAATTTGACGCATCAAATACATACCCATGGCATAACCGCCAAGAGCAAAAAACGCCCCGTGTCCAAGACTCAAGATCCCTAGATAACCCCATACTAAGTCCACAGCGAGCGCCAACATGGCGTAACTTAGATACTTGCCCATAAGTGAAATGGTAAAGGTTTCAACATGAAGTGGGTGACCTACCGGCAACAAAGTGTTTGCCAGTGGCACGACAACAACAGCAGCTAGAAGAGCAAGAATGGTAAGCTGACCACCCTTATCCCCCCTTAATGCCGATAGAACAAAAGATTTAGATTGCATAGTGTCAGTTATCCTTAACCTTCAGCCGCTCGCCCGCGCTGTGGAAATAAACCACGTGGACGTTTTTGAATGAACAAAATGATGAATACCAGTACCAAGATTTTGGCCAATACCGCCCCAGCCCAAGGTTCAAGGATTTTGTTGAATAGGCCTAGGCTTAACCCAGCAACGAGTGTTCCCCACAAGTTGCCGACACCACCAAACACCACCACCATAAACGAGTCTATGATGTAGGCCTGCCCCATATTCGGACCAACATTGGTAAGCTGGGATAACGCAACCCCAGCTACTCCGGCCACGCCAGACCCTAGCCCAAACGTCAACGCATCCACTCTCTCAGAGCGAATACCCATTGCTCTCGCCATAGCTCTATTTTGTGATACGGCCCGAACCTGCAGACCCAATGGGGTTTTCTTTAGCACCATCACCAAACCGATAAACACCATGATGCAGAACAAAATGATGTAAAGGCGGTTATAGGTAAGCGACAGCATTGGATTGACTTGCAGCGCACCTGACATCCAATCAGGTGTGCTCACCGAGCGATTAAGTGGAGAGAAGATGGAGCGCACAGCTTGCTGCAGGATCAAACTGATCCCGAAAGTCGCTAGCAAGGTTTCTAATGGTCTACCGTAAAGATGACGAATGACGCTTCGCTCAATGGCAATACCTACTAATCCAGAGACAATAAACGCCATAGGGATAGAGAGAATCAGCGCTAAACCAATTTGGTTTGGCATCAACTGCTGCATGACATAGGTGGTGTAAGCTCCGATCATAATCAACTCACCGTGCGCCATATTAATCACACCCATCACACCAAAGGTGATAGCTAACCCAATTCCAGCAAGTACCAAAACAGAGCCTAAACTGAGCCCGAAAAATACCGTTTCAACCCCTGAGTAGAGTTTTTGACTCTGTTGATAACGGTCGAGCGCCCGCTCTGCTGCAGCAAGCACTAGTTCATCAGTTTCCGTTTTCAACACTTGATTAAGCGTTGATAACACCACCGATTGCTTGTATTCAGACAGAACATCAATGGCGGCAATACGCTGCTCAGGGGTGCTACCTGTTAGAGCATCATCAATGGATACTGCGAGCCGCAGCAGGTTCGCTATTTCTCGCTCCGTCTCAATACTGGCTCTTTGTTTAAGTCGGGAGATAACTGCATCGTCAGTTTGCCCAACTAATGCCGTTACTGCATTTAAGCGAATCGTCGTATCAGCATGATCCAATCCGAGCGAGGCAATTTCTAGACGAATTAAGCTCCGTAGCTTGTTGTTCACTCGAACTTTTTTGAACTGACGAGAAGACTCTACAGCAAGCGCTGTATCACTCCAGGTACTGACTACTTGAGCCGCATTGCGGATATTGCTTGATAGAAATAAGTGTTGGTATTGGTCACTCGACTTGTCATTGTAATAATACAGATTGCCTTGCAGCCAAGCGGTTAACACGGATTTGGCTACATCGTTGGGCTCGTTGTCCACGAGCCATGACATTGCCGCTTGTTTTTGAGGGGTGCTTTTCCCTATGAGCGCTTTGGAGAAAGACTCTCGGTCACTTACGTTTGCCAACGCGACATTCGTACTCAAAATTAAGAACACGACCACTTTCAATAATTGAGTTATGTTTTTCATGAAATGCGTCCTTTGCGTTGCCCTCTACTTGAAATACATTGAGGACAAAATCTAAAAGGTGCTTTCACGAGAAACCGTAAAAGCACCGTACCGTCTAGCAACTAGTTTGTGCTTCCTGAGCACTTACCAGTTTCGACGTTAAACGCACCACAAGAAAATGGTTTAGACCAGCTAGAGTAGAGCTTTGCAGATTCTGGCAAGAAGTTTGACCAAGCATCACCAGCCACTAAGCCCGTAGTTTCCCAAACGATATCAAACTGCCCATCGTCTTGAATCTCACCGATCAACACGGGTTTGGTAATGTGGTGATTAGGTAGCATAGTCGAGTAGCCCCCGGAGAGATTCGGCACCGAAACACCAATTAGCGCATCTTGAACTTGTTCTGCATCAGTAGTACCCGCATTGGTGACCGCTTGAGTCCACATGTTGAAACCAATGTAGTGTGCTTCCATCGGATCATTCGTCACTCGTTTGTCACTCGCGATAAACTTCTGCCAAGTTTCTACAAATTCTTCGTTTGCCTGCGTATCGACACTCATAAAGTAGTTCCAGGCTGCCAGATGTCCGACTAACGCCGACGTATCCATCCCAGAGAGCTCTTCTTCACCCACGGAGAATGCGACAACGGGAATATCTTCCGAAGAGACACCTTGCGCGCCTAACTCTTTATAAAAGGGGACATTCGCATCGCCATTGATCGTAGAAACCACCGCCGTTTTTTTACCCTCAGAGCCAAATTTCTTAATATCTGAAACAATAGACTGCCAATCAGAATGACCAAATGGCGTGTAGCTGATCATGATATCTTTCTCACTGACACCTTTGTCTTTTAGGTAAGCCTCTAGGATCTTGTTCGTCGTACGTGGATAAACATAGTCCGTCCCTGCCAGCACCCAGCGCTCGACGTCTAGTTCGGTCATCAGGTAGTCAACTGCTGGAACGGCTTGCTGATTTGGCGCGGCGCCAGTGTAGAACACATTCTTCGAAGACTCTTCGCCTTCGTACTGCACTGGATAAAATAAGATGCTGTTTAACTCTTCAAACACGGGCAACATCGATTTACGAGATACCGATGTCCACCCACCAAACACCACATCCACTTTTTCTTTTTCCACTAATTCGCGGGCTTTCTCCGCAAACAATGGCCAGTTGGAAGCAGGATCGACAACCACAGCTTCTAGCTGTTTCCCGAGTAAACCGCCCTTTTTGTTTTGCTCTTCCACCAGCATTAAGATGGTATCTTTTAGCGTGGTTTCACTGATGGCCATGGTGCCGGATAATGAGTGCAATACTCCGACTTTAATCGTTTCTTCCTCAGCCACTGCCATACCCGATACAAGAGCCATTGAAGCACTCACTGCAGCAAGTTTAAGTTTGAACGTCATGTTCATGTTGGATATCTCCTTATTATGAATAGTTATGTCTAACTTTCATATTTCAAGAAGAATGCCAGATATGATAAGAATAATTACATAACCTCAAACAACTGAATATTAAAGCTTTTATCTAAACTATCTCCAGATTGAAGCTTAATACTCATTCTGGTGCGCTGCATATTGGTGCAATCATAGGTAGAATTTCACCAAGTTAGCGATATCTCTCGCAATATTTATCACCTGTCTTTGTTCTTTAGCCTCAAGCTAGAAAAAGCCTCCTTGGTTTACGCTTTCATATAGGAAAAATTGCGACTAACTCGACATCTCATCTAAGGTAACTGATTGCATATCATGTTGATTCTTATTAATTTAATAAGACAGACAGCAGGGAGAAAGCGATGCAACAACAAACCTTTAGTGAATTTGTCAAACGTGTTTTGATGCTCGGCGTGCCTATCGCTTTGCAAAGCTTACTGATGAGCAGTTTGGGGTTTGTTGATAGTTTAATGATCAGTCAATTGGGCACGCAGGAAGTCGCGGCTGCAGGTATTGGTGCGAGGGTATTTTGGGTTTCTATCGTTTTTATCTGGGGATTAAGCTCCGGAATGGGGATTTTACTTGCTCAATATTGGGGCGCACAAGATGAGCATGGCCTAAAGAACAACCTTGCATTAGGCACTATTGTGACCCAAGTATTTGCCTTTCTCTGCTTTGCTATCTGCTTTTTTACGCCGCAATTACTGCCTCAACTATTTAATCCAAGTCGCGAAGTACTTGCACTCTCTAGCCAATATGTACAACTGCTGGGCATCGCGACACTGCTCTCAGGATTAACCATTGCTGCAGATACGGCACTGCGCTCAATTGGGCAAACGCAAATCAATCTTTATCTGTCCATCATGGAGATTGGCCTGAACGTTACGTTGAACTACGTACTCATCTTCGGCCACTTTGGTGCCCCAGAACTTGGTTTACTTGGCGCAGGCATCGGCAGTGTAATCGCACGTAGTCTTCGTCTTATTGCCGTCATCGCTCTTATCTATTATCGATACCCAGCGCTCGCACTCCGCCTTGAACATATATCCAATGCTTTTAAACCATCATTGGTTCGTAAGTTTTTCACGATTACCTACCCTATTGTTGTTGGAACCTTTATTTGGTGCGCGGGGATCTTTACCTTCCACTTGATTCTTGGCCGCATGGGCGAAACCGAACTGGCGACTATGGCTGTGATTACACCGCTAGAGTCTATTGGACTCTCTGTGGCCCATGGTTTATCTAGCGCTGTCGGTATTATGATTGGCAACAGTTTGGGTGCGAATCAGTTTGGACTCAGCACCATTTACGCACGCTGGGCATTCAAATCCGCCGTTCTACTTGGCGCTCTGCTCGGCGCACTATTACTGATAATGCAAACTGCCATATTGCAACTCTATGGAGCGCTATCGTTAGACGTTATCGACTTGATGACACTAAGCTTCCCAATTGTCGCGTTGAGTATCTTGATGCGCAGCATCAACATCACCTTGATTGTGGGGATTTTGCGTAGCGGCGGAGACAACAAATTTTGCATGAATATGGACTTTGTTTGCCAGTGGGTGTGGGCAGTTCCACTCACCGCCTTAGGGGCGATGTTCTTTGACTGGTCGTTTCCAGTGGTATTATTAATGATGACATCAGAAGAGATCGTCAAAGCTTTCCCGGCTACTTGGCGTGTATTCAGCCATCGATGGGTCAACAATCTGACTGACAGCGAACCACGACCCACCGCTTAACATGAGCTTTCTGGCAGCTAACCAATTTCAAAAGAAGTCACACCAAAGGTTCTACTAAGTGCAATATCAGGACTGCCCTTGGTATACATGCGCGCCGTCTCAAAACAGGCGGTCATTTGATGATTTGATGCAAACTCTAGCGCTGATTTATTGGTTTCAGGTACATCTAGAAAAACCGGCTGGTCTGGCTCAACACTCGAAGTAAGTCCAGTATAGAGCATGTTTGCAAGATTCATTGAGTCAGCAAATAACGGTCCTATTTTATACCCGTCTTTGCACGGCCTAATAACCCCAATACCTTTAATATCAGAAGGTGTACCAACATATAAAGCCACGCTGTTCGGCTGAAACAGCCATGATTGGTAGAACTCTTCTCGATGCGACGGGAAAAATGGAAGCAAGTACTGCTGAGCTAAATCCAAACTTACACTATGCAAAGGCTTGATGGTCTCTTGATTATATGGCGACGATACGGTCAGGCTTTGATAGCGAATATTACGGTGTGACAAGACAAATCCAGATCGTTTGTAGTTGTCCTGTTGGTCTACGACGCCATCCAAAGCAACATTGCAACCTTCTAAATAAGCCATACCTTTACGCCAAATTTGTATTCCATACCCTTTCCCCCGATACTCTGGTTTAACGATATAAAACCCCAAGAAGCCAAAGTTGTGGTCATATTTGATCACAGAAATACACGCTATCGGCTCACCGTCAAAACTCCCTATCAAGAAGCCTGATGGATCAGCAAGGAAGTACTGCTGCGCATCATTGAGCCCTGGGTTCCAGCCCTCTTTCGCCGCCCACTCCACCGCTAACTGCACGTCTTCCAAATTCATTTGTCTAATATGAAATCCCTTCATATTTACACCTTTCATT
This sequence comes from Vibrio barjaei, assembly GCF_001639065.2. Classification (GTDB taxonomy): domain Bacteria; phylum Pseudomonadota; class Gammaproteobacteria; order Enterobacterales; family Vibrionaceae; genus Vibrio; species Vibrio barjaei. Next base: position 133,339 of record NZ_LQXO02000005.1, on the reverse strand, counting down.
GCGTCTACTGTTATAAGTAACTTAGTGGGCAATACAAACTTCGACAAGAAGGTCATTGGAAGCAGCTAAAGGTCGTGCTAGATTTTGTGAGTCATTACCAAAAAGAACGAAAGACATGAATACATTTCCTAACTGGCTTCAAGGTGAAGTCATCAAAGACAAGGTTACTAACCCTAATATTCAGGTTGGCGACTACTCCTATTACTCTGGCTTCTACCACGGCAAGAGCTTCGAAGATATTGCAGTTCGCTACCTATTGGGCGACAAACCCACGAAAGAATTTTGGGAAAGCGGCGCTTATACCGATATCGATAAACTGATCATCGGTAAGTTTTGCTCTTTTGCGTCAGGGGTAACGTTTATGCTTGCCGGCAATCAAGGGCATCGACTTGATTGGATTTCTACCTTCCCATTCTCACAAGAAACCTTCGGTGCTGACGTCAAAGATGGCTTTCAGAAAGCGGGCGATACCATCGTTGGCAACGATGTGTGGATTGGCAGTGAAGCGATGATTATGCCTGGTGTCAAAATCAGCGATGGCGCGGTCATTGGCGCTCGTTCGGTTATCACCAAAGACGTAGAGCCGTATACCATAGTGGTTGGTCATAATACGGTGATAAAAAAACGTTTCAGCGAAGATCAGATCAATAAATTGCTTGAGATGCAGTGGTGGAACTGGCCTCTAGATACACTAAAACAAGTTATGTCCGTAATGTGTAGCCCTGATATTGATGCGTTGTATCAATACTATAAATCACATCCAGACTTAACGCATTCATGATAACTATCTGAGTAAGTTAACTTATTGTCGCTTCATGTAAAACCTACCAGCAGCTGACAGACCGTTAACTCGACAATCGTCAATACATAGACAATGACCTGAGAACACACATCTCTTAGGTCATTCATGAACAAAAAATTCTCCCCAAAAGCGCCATTACTCATCTTATTCTTGAGCGTATTGTCCTCCCCTACCTTTGCTGACCCTTGGCACAAACACTTCGACAAACCGTGGAAAAAGCACAAACATCATAAGAAAGAAGTTCACATTGTACACCACTATGAGCCTCATAGATTGCCAGACTCCGCCGTTATGCTAGCCATCGCAGGCGTTACCTATGCGTTGATTGATGGTCACTACTACAAAAAAGAGAAGCACAAATACATTATCGTAGAGAAGCTACCAAAAAGGCGTTACCGACTAGGACAAATGGTGAAAAAGCTCCCTGAGGGGGCGACGACAGTGAATAAAAGAGGACAACAGTACTTTGTTTCGAGAGGAAATTGGTTTCTTGCGGTGGGCAATGGTAAGTACGTTGTGGTTGAGCCGTAGCTCCTAAAGAAGGGGGACTTAGGCGATACTCACATGAACTGCTTTAGGGAGTATCGCTTACTTTTCAAATCCTTGAAAGGCTGGTTACATAACCCAAGTTAGGCTAAGTAACAAAACTACAGCTGAAGTCGCAAGGTACATAGTTAGGATAGTTGCGATCTCACCTAGAGTAGAAGTTGAAGATTTTGATGCTTTTTCTACTTCTGTAGTTTTCTCAGTGTCCAATGTTGATAGAAGTGCTGCGTTCATTTTCTCTACCTTATGTAATAACATTTCAAAAGACAGAGCGAATTTTACTCATTTCGTGACCAAGGTCAAATGTTTTAAGTAATTTAATTACAAATAATTTTGTAGATTCTCGATTAGTTTATCTAATCCGGCTTAATCGTCATCTCTTTGGATGGGCAAACCGCAGTTAAAAGCGTCGGGTTAGACTCGAAACGAACTGACGCTTTTTACTTCCATTCTGTCCATACTCCATAGAGAGAGACCAATCTCGATTGAAGTTATAGTTGGCACCGACTAACCCCAACCACTTATCAATATTCTCTTGCTCAACCTTATAATCAATAGACTCACTGGTTCCTGGGATTGGTTGTGACCCCGAAATGGTCAAACGGCTATCCAGATAGGTTGCCCCAGCATAAATGGCAATGGATTGAGTGCCTTTAAGTGGAATTTGCTTACCAACACGAGGAGAAATATTAAGAACAAATCCTTCAGCATCACTACGACGCATGTCCGCATAAGAGGCCGAAATTGGCACCGTAAAGAAGTAGTCTTTCCATCCTGAAGCTAGGATAGTACCAACGGTGTAGTTGGTACCACTCAAGTCAGCCACCACTGGTACCGTTAGCGAGCGCTCTTGGAGAATACAAACGGGTTTATTAATTATTCTTGAGCAATCCTCACCGATTTGATTGAGAAAGTCGTTCCCATCAATAGTGAATTGAATATCGGCTTCACCACTGATTTTACCAACCGTTGCGAAGACATTCATAAACGGGAATACCCAAGCATCTAACTTTAACTGTGGCGTTTGTGTATGGCTGGTATTGTTATCAAACGAAACGAAGTCAATCGGTACTTTGTTAGAACCTCGAAAGCCTACTTCTAAATCATTAAGCTGCATTTGTTGGAATGTATCGGCATAAATCACACTAATACCAAATGGCTTTGGCAAACTAAACCCTTTATCAATAACATTCTGAGCATAGAAAGGTAGTGCTCGGTCCCACTTTTTAGGTGGCACATCGCTGGCAGCAATAGGCTCTTTATTTGCTACTCGGTTCTCTCCAAGCCCTGTCTCTGTTAGGTCGTAGTTGACCGAAACCGACACTACTTTCGCACTACCGACGGCGCCGCCACCTGAACTAGAAATAAGATAAATAGGTACGTCTTCGTCTCTACCCGCTAAGCTCATACTGCTAAACTGACCACCTTCACCTAAAAACCACTCTGCTCCGACTGAGGGTTCCCAAGATCCACTGCGATATTCCTTTAATGTTGAAGCATCATTGAAGATGGCCAAAGCTTGAGTCGTACCCATCGAAAGGCCTGCCCCCACTTCGTATCGGTTGACGTCGATATAGGTTACTGAACCATCTTGTTGGTCATAGATTGCCCCAACGCCTGTACCCCCACCTAAAACTGGGATCTTTACGTTGGACATAGAAACGGCGGCATAACCATCAGCATAGGCAAGCCGCTCAGGTAAGTCAGGGTAACGCTCGCTGAGTCGGTTAATCAGTGTATCTGATGTGGCATTAATCTCTTCGCGGGCCGCTTGGCGCTCTTCTGGAGGAATGGAAGAACTGCAACCTGCCAGTGTCAATATACTCAATGCAACAATGTATGGATGTTTGCTGTGCATAGCGGCCCCCAAGTCAAAAGGAGGGCAGCCTACTTTATTGTGCGCTATGTCTCATCATAAGACACCGATTCAATCAATCGTTAGCAAATATTAATAGCTTTGATTCAATCCTGTAGCCGTTTAGCGGCTGAAACAAATCCTTCGCGTGCATTTTCTATGATGGGAAAGCCATGCGCTGGTAGCAAAGTATCATAACTCAACATCGCCTTTTCCATTAGCTCACTGATGGTTGGCTTAGCCATTTTCAGCCATCCAGGACCAAAATTACTTGGTGAAATGAAACCCATTTTGGGCATCATCCACTTTGCAAACCAATTGAAATATTCATCAGGTCGGGACCAATTCTGCATACTGTCGCCGGATATCAAAATGCCTTTATTCCGTTGCAGCAGAATCAGGCCTTCTTTGGGAGTGCTGGTGGAAAACTCATGGTAGGACGCCTTATTAATAGGGAGAGCATCACCCGATTTTAGAATTCGATCCGCACGGTAGTATTCTGCACTCCCTTCACTCGAAAACCCTCTTAGATAAGGCGCATCCACAGACCATAAAGTTGCCCCAAACGTTTCTTTGTAAAAAGGATCGTCAAAGCCATGAAAGGCCGCTAATCGAATGATGTGTTTGACGTCGCCCAACTCATCTAACTCAGCGATGCCTTTGTCACTCAGTCTCACCGAGTTTATTAAAATAAGGTCTCCACCTTGTTTAATCACAATCATATTTCGACTAAAGACGAGATTAAACGGTCCCCATTTAGGGTGTGGCGCTTTCATGGAAACAGACCCTGTGACCAAATAAATATTTTCCAATACCTGGGTCAATTCACCATGGGGTAACGCTTCGGGATAGTTCATTAGGTCACCTTAATATGCAAACTTGATTTGATTATAGACAACCACTGACAAATCACTACGTTACATGACATTAAGTCAATCAATAGATCTTTATAATTCCATAACTAGTCGGTATTAAGCATTCAATATTGAGATTAATAACCACCACCAATGGAACGCACTCTCATCAAGAAATATTAGTAATACTGACGGTATTCAACGCTTCTCCGAGTCACTTCTTCACTGAACTGCTCGATTTTATATTCATTATAAATTGCCCGAATTACCAATAGGGATCATTGGCAATTAAACGCGAATACTCTAACTATGAATATTGTACCAAGACCGTTATTTTCAGTGCGAATGTTAGCCCCTAAATACTGGGGAATCTGGTGCGCCTTTGGCTTTCTCGCTTCCATCGTCAATGTTCTTCCCTACTCCTTGTTACGCGGAATAGGCACTGGAACGGGATTATTGGCAATGAGAATACTCAAGAAACGGTCCCAAGTTGCCGCCCAAAATCTAGCACTTTGTTTTCCTCATTACACTGCTAAACAACGCGACTTAATACTGAGAAACACGTTTAAACGCACTGGTATAGCACTTTTTGAAACGGGTATGGCTTGGTTTTGGCCTGAATGGCGACTACGCAGAATATCTTCAGTTGTCGACCGGGAAACCCTTTTAGAACAAGAAGCTTCGGGGCGAGGAACCTTGGTTGTGTGTAGTCATCATCTAAACCTAGAAATGACCGCCTCCATATTTGGTCAGTTCGCCCAGGGCTTTGGTGTTTATCGACCTCATTCAAACCTGGTCTACGAATTCATTCAACACCGAGGTCGTACCCGAAGTGGGCATCAAATGATTGACCGAACAGACGTAAGAACCATGCTAAGAGCTCTTAAAAAGGGATACCGACTCTGGTATTTACCTGACCATGATTATGGCCATCACAACTCAGTGTTTGCACCGTTTTTCGCCGTGAAGCAAGCTGCTGTAACCGCCGGTCCTAGCGTGCTCATTGATGCCACAAACTGTGCCGTAATATCAGGGGTTACTGTCGTACAAGACAATCATTATACGTTGCACATTGGCAAGGATTTGAGTGAACAAATTCCAAGGCGCGATCCTGAAACTGCTGCCAAGGTGCTAAACAAAGAACTAGAAGGGATGATTGAGCGCGATATTCCGGGTTGGATGTGGCTACACAAACGGTTTAAGACGCGTCCAGAGGGCGCGAGCAGCCTGTACTCTTAATAAATGATTCCTAAAAAAAGGACTTTTGTAGTATGTTTCGAGCCCTACTCCTAATATTGATCATTGCCGTAACCTCTCCAGTTAGATCGATGGAGTATGAGACTTTAAGTATCGATCAGCCAGCGATACACTATTCCGAATTGGCGTTTCCAAATAACGATAACATCCAACCTAATCGCAGTGACTTCTCTGTCAATAACTATGTTCTCATGAGCAGCGAGTCAGGCGAGCGGTGGGCGGTCATTACTGTTACCAATACGTCCTCAGCCAAACGTACTATCAATCAAACACAGTTAGTTGCTATCTTGGCTAATGGCGAACGTATATTTGCTGAAGACTTCCATGAATCAGTTAGTCCGAACAAAACCACTTCTCTCACTATTAACTTTGGTTGGAACAAATTTCCAATTTTATCGATCTATTCAAGACACTAAGCGTCAATTAGCCGCTTGCCTTTTCTAAAAATAAAAAACCAGTCAATACGACTGGTTTTTTTAACTTTGAGCTCGTGCCCTACAGCAAAAATTAAGCGGAGAGTTTCTCGCGCTCTTTAATGATGTTTTTTACCGGGTTCGCATAGCTATCAATTAAGAACGAGTGAGCACCCTCTGGTAAAGCATCCAATTTATCTTGAAGCGTCGCGCGAGTCGTTCCAGTGATAAACTCATCTTCCAAACCTGCAGCCAACTTATTGATTGGAAACAGTGTGTAGTTTTCGTGAATCTGACGATCAATCTCTTCTGCAAGCGCTTCTGGCGTATCAAAATCTTGATCGATTACGTCACCAAACACAACGTGAACACTATCTTTACGGCCTACAATACCTTGAACGATACTCTCGATATCTTCAAATTCTCCTTTCTCGTAGTTACCATGCGTCGCTTTCTCGTAAAGCTCGTTAGCTTTCGCGATATCACATGGATCGTTTTCGTACGAAATCGAAACAGGGACAATCTTTAAAGAACGGATGTATTCAGCAAAAGGTATCTTTTGCTTACGCCCTTCTACGTGGAACATTTTAAGAATAGCCGGATCAGTAAAATCGTTACCATCTTTTGCTCGGCCTTCTTTTTGGGCGATCCAAATGGAATTGCCTGTGTCCAGTGAGTGCTTAATGTATGACGACAAAGTACCCAACGCCTTCATCATTTCACGAGGGCCTTTCAAGGAGCGCTTTACAATGAAGCTCTTGTTTAGACGCATCAGTTCTGTAGCGCAAGGCTTCTTCAACAGGTTGTCACCAATCGCGATACGAACTGTTCTATGGTTCCCTTCATGCAGACCATAGTTGACTAGGGCCGGATCCATCGCAATGTCTCGGTGATTGGAGACAAATAGATACGACGTATTTTTGTCTAGTTTGTCGAGACCTTTGTACACCACGCCTTTCGTCGTCGTATCCAAGGTTTGCTCTAGGTATTTTTTTACCTCTAGTTGAATAGCTTCAACGCTATCCAGTTTCGCCCACTTGAACTTTAAGTACACTTTTACCATTGGGCTCATAAGAGCTTTGAACCAAGGGGCATGATTTGAAAAGCGATGTTGCAAAATTGCATCTATAAACTCTGCATCATTAATCAAACGATCAATCGCTGCAGGAATCTCTTCGTCGTTGTACGGACGAATATCAATATATGGGTCGTTTTGTGTTGTCATGTTTGTTACATCAAATTAAAAGCTGCACTATTCTACGCTTAGTGTATAAAGACCGCAGCTAACTTAAGTCTATTTTTGTTAAGGTCAGACCACACTTTTGCATGATTGTTCAGCACAGCGCACATAAAAGTGCGATCTTTGGTTGGATTTGGGATTCACTCACGGTAATCTACGCGCAGTTTAACTACCAAAGATCATCATGAACCACGCCATAGACTTTCAATCCATCAGCTACGACTTGCTGACCATTACATCTCGTAAAAAGACACTACATAATCAGCTGTTCAGAGTTGAAAGTGGAAAGGTATTGTTGAAGCTTGGAAAAAATGAATATGTCTTTAACGCCGGTGATGCTTTTTGGCTACCTATCGAGTGTTTGATGAGCTTAACCATCCTTCCAAACAGTCAGCTAAGCTTGGTTAAATTATCGGTAAGACTTGCAGATCAGTTTCCTAAGAAAGCTGGCAAGGTTCATTTGAGCCCACTTTCTAAAGCACTGCTAGATAAACTACTTCATGAAAGCGATTTAGCGACCGTTAATGACTTACTGCAAGTCGTGCGACGTGAGATTATTGAACTGCAGCCTAAGCTCGCGCAAACGCCAGAATGCTTGGCGATAAGCAAATGGCAACCTAAGACCGATAGTATTTCTGGTGAGTTAGCACTTGTGCTTTTGGTAAGAGAAGCACGCAAACAACGATTGTCAGGTACGAAGTTAGGCGTCATTTGTGACAATCTTTTTGCGGGAAACAAAGAACAATTGCAGTTGCTTTCTCAAAGTCTACTAGGCAATACCGAATTAGACTAACCGATATTACCACCAACAAAATTAATATTCATAAGACAGTAACCAAAACCGCGAATATTGACGACGTCAAACTCGGTTTTGGACTCCCTTAGAACATTACGGCATTTGTGAATCGTATGCGTTAAGTTATTATCCGTCACCGGACGTTGCCAAACATAGTCTTTGATGTTGTATTTCGAAACTATGTGGTTTTCTCCATAACGGGAAAAAACACATAAAGTACGAACTGTAAGCATCGACATATTGGTAAGGGAGTTCATCTCTACGACTTTCTCCTCATCAATTTTTAGCTTCAGCCCTAAATACATTTGAAGCTTATTTAGTTGCTCACACCCAGTGCAAGAACTCATATCACACACATGTTCACATTTCACCGAAATATAACCTTAAGCTGACTATTAGCTACCATTTTTATCTTGGTTTTATGATAGCTAATAGTCGATATGCATATCATAGGAGTTATGCTACCTCGCTGTAAGAAAGCTCTCACAAGCATTCACTTTCGGTACAAGATCCATGATATTGGATACGTCAAATTTCTCTAACACTCTCTTTTTATAGGTTGAGACAGTTTTATCACTGATATTCAGTCGACGAGCTACCTCTTTATTTCTATGGCCTTCAGTAAGTAATTTAAGTACTGTTAATTCTCGGTCTGAGAGTTGAACTTCATTAACTTGCTCATGGTTCTGATGTTTTTTAAATGCATAGCCATTGGCCGCAGCCATTAGACAAGCTTCTAGGGTTTCGATTGAGTCTAGACGAGATACGACGCCCATAATCCCCATAGTGTTAAATAGTCGCATGTAAGACATAGACGTATTCATACTATAAGCAATGGTATAAATATGAGGTCGTGATTCTGACAGAAAGGTCATCAACTCAGACGCAGCAGATAGGTCACTCATTGGATCAAACAGGATACAGTGCACCGATTTAGTTTGAGTGATGGTATGAACATCAGAATAATCTCGAAGACTATAGATGTTACCTGCGAATGACTGATTGGTAATAAGCTCGGTTAATGACTGACGTAATAATGGTTGGGGTTCGACAACAATAAAGTTGATAGAATTTTCTTGTAACATGACTACCTCGTAGATTAATTAACTTGAGTAATCCATTACCGAGGCGCCATAGTATTTAAATTTGTTTCACTGCGGGGAAAAGCTAGTTTTCCTAAAAAGAAATCACTTTAAGATATAGCTCGAGTTTTTGACAAGCATAAACACAGAACGCACATCGTATTTGTCTAGAATTCGACGTTTGTAAGTACTAACCGTCTTCTCACTAATGTTCATCCTTCGAGCAATTTCTTTGTTTGTATGTCCATCCAATAACAGCCGAAGCACAGCACTCTCACGAGTAGATAGCTTGATTGTTCCGTTGCCGTGAGAAGTGGTCGTATTGATTTGGCGAAAATAGGTATAACCACTATTTACTGCTTTAATCGCATCAGCAACTCGAGAAACACTTTCTTTTTTGTCCAAGTAACCGGAAGCTCCTGCACTGACTGCTAAATCAGAACACAATTTTTCATCTTTACTCGAAATAACAATGACTTTACCATCAAAGCCAAACCGTTTTGCTTTGTGAAGTAAATCGAAACCATCATCATCACCCAACTCAATATCTAATACGAGGATATCAATCTTATTCTCAGCCAAAAAAGACAACGCTTTTTTGGCATTAAACGCTTGTTCAACAACAACATTTTCAAAGTTCTCTTCAATTACATTTTCGAGCGCCGCACACACTAGCGGATGATCATCAACGATCAAAATATTCATTCATTAAACCTCTATACTTTTGGGCTTGGTTTACCCAACAAAAAACCCTGACATATATCAAACCTTAGCTCTTGGGCTAATTGAAGCAGGTCATGATTTTCTACTCCTTCTGCCACCGTTTGGATATTCAGTTCTCGACAAACTGAGACTATATTTTTTATCAACGCGTACGTTTTTTCATTTTCATTTCCTGCCAACAAAAGCTGCCTAGATATCTTTAGCTCATGAAACGAAAGATTCGCTAGCTTTCTAAAAGTCGCATGGTCGTCACCAAAATCATCGATTGAGAACTTCACACCAACTAGAGATAACTTGTTGAATGCGTATAGAAATGCACTATCTAACAAGTAACTTCTCCCCTCCGTAATTTCGATAATGATGTTGTTAAATTCAAAACCAAACGATTCGACTAGATCAATGATGGAACTCACCATTCCTGGATTAGAGAAAATATCCGGCGGTGCATTAATAGAAAATGTCACATCGACGTTATTTGATTTCCAGTAACGAATCGCCTTCTCCAAGCTGAGTAAAAAGAGTTGGCAATAGAAGCTTGTTGGTAGGTCATCCGTTAAGAATCGTGCCGCGGGTATCGTGCCTTGTATAGGATGCTCGAAACGAGATAGTACCTCATAACCAACGACTTGCTGTGAATCCAGCGCAACCTTTTTTTGGTAGTAATTCACTATCTGGTTTCGGTATAACGCCGTAAGTAACTCATGCAGTTGAAAGTCGTCATCGAGTCCATTAGGCCGGACACTTTCGCTCAACATCAGTGACTGCAAAGTCTCCTCTAGCGTATCAATACAAAATGGCTTCTGTAGAAAGTTAACGTGTTTAAACCCTAACTGATTCGCCATTAGTACCACCGATTGAGAAAAACCTTGTGCAATAGAGCTGATCATCAAAATCGGTACGGATTTATCAATCGAAGCCAGCCTTTTTATGAAGTCTAAGCCATCACAAACCGGCATATCGACATCACAAATGATAAGTTCAAATGTCTCGGTTGCTAAGATTCTAGACGCAACTTCTCCATTTGCTGCGTGCTGTATCGTGTCGGCTCCTAGATCGTTTAAATAAACGCTGGTTACTTCTCTATCGATGTTACTATCGTCAATCAACAAAACGCTGTTATACATTACTACTTCCAACTTCTCTCAATTTATTTGATAGAACCTCGATCAAGACCTTTTTACCCTCAAGAATCTCCTCAATATTTCTCGATTCTAAACACTGACTCTCTAATTGCCCTGCCACATCGCCCACTTCAAACTCTCCTATTGAGTTAGCTCCACCCTTTATTTTATGAGCGATTTTTCTGATTATCTCTTCATCAACTGCCGACTTTAAAAGATATAAGTCGTTGGTCATTGTTTCTCTAAATACCTGGACCAAGCGCTTCCTTTTATCATCAGATAACGTGGACATATAACTGGATATTTTCTGATTTTTGCCAGATGAAGTTTTGTACTTCGCCTTGTTACTTGATATTACTTCGAATAACCTTTTAACCTCGAAAGGCTTTAAAATAATGTCATCAAAATCGAGCATTTTTCTGCGCAACGACTTCGAATGCTCAGCAGTACAGCCGACGATAGGCTTGTACTTGAATGACGATAAATTCTCTCTCACCCATCTAACTAACGATATTCCATCCATCTTCGGCATGTGGACATCCGTAATCAACATATCGTAGTGCTCTCCATTTACTTGCAACTCCTTTTTTGCCTCAAGGCCATCTGACACAATCACCGCATTAATGCCCAACAGGTCCATTTGCTCACTCAACATATATTGGTTAATAGGATTATCTTCCGCTATTAATACCTTTAGCCCTGCCAAGTTGTTGACACCACCACTAGTAAAGCCTCGATTTTTGGTACCGATCTTTTCTTTACACTTGTAAAATAGATCTGGATAGAAAGGTTCAGTACTAATTTCCCAGATTCCGTACTTTTCGTTGAATCCCATACCCAAACGTTTGTCATTAATCAGGATATAGCTGTCTCTATCATCTTTAGTCGTCAACTCGTCAATAGAGTCGATGATTTTTATGCATTTATCTTTTTCTTCGCATGAAGAGAACCAGTTACTAATATGGGTATTTTGTCCTGTGTAGTTAAAGCATATTTTTGTTTTCTTATACTCGTAACTTTTCAGTGGCAAAGAGATCATGACACTCGAGCCTTCGCCTTCAGTTGAGTTAATCGAGATATAGCCCGACATCAACGTAGTGAGTTTTTTAACGATCGCTAATCCAAGACCTGTGCCACCGTATTTTCGCTCAATTGAATCATCTGCCTGACGAAATGGGTCAAATATCGATTCCAATTTATCTGGGCTAATTCCGATACCCGTGTCATCAACAATAATGCTGATGTTCTCCTTAGTGGCTCGTACCGTAACTTTTATTTTTCCTTGTTCCGTAAACTTAACCGCATTAGAAAGGACGTTGTTGACTATCTGGCTAAGCCTTAAGGCATCCGTTAGGATGAATTCGATCTCACTGCTATCCCATTGAGTTTCAAATACAAGACCCCGTTCTCTCGCTGAGGCTTCATGCAATCGAACCAAGTCTCCTAAAAGGTCAGTATATGAAACAAATTCTTCGACTAAAGAAATGCCTTGGCTATCTAACTTGCTGTAGTCAAGAATGTCGTTAACCAATAATTGCAAGTTCTTCGCCGAGGACATAAGGCTTTTGAGTTTATAGTCATCAGCAATGTTTCGGTTTTCATATGACAACAATTCCAATAAGCCAATCATGGATGCTATTGGTGTCCTTAGCTCATGACTCATTGTCGCCAGAAAACGCTCACGACTTTGCACAGCCTGTTCTGCAAGCCAGTGCGCTTTTTCGAGTGCCGAGCGCTGCTGGTACTCAGAGGTAACATCATCAACAACCGTCAGCATTTTTTGACTGTTTGGTATCGTCCGCTTAGTGACACGGATTTTGTCAATAAAACCAAATTCACATCGTTTTTTATATTGGGCGTTTTTGAGATTGTGAATACTGTCTTCCTGTCCATCTATCTGTTGGTGAATGCCACAACCACCAGACTTTAGACATGAATCATAGTAAGGGCAGTTACACCCCTCTAAACCTTTGTCACTTTCTAGGAATATTAAGCTAGGAAGCTGGGAAATAATATTTTCCGTCCAAGACGGTATTTCATTACGGCCAGTGTCTAATTTCGAACGATTTCTTACCGAGAATACCAATACTGATAGTGCCGAAATTGCTAAACCCAGTGTAATAAGTAGGTACATTCTTACTTCCTCCCGGAGTGAGGACCTCAGACTAAGAAAGTCTTGCCCCAAGAAGCGAATGTAATTTGATTGGCTGAGTCCACTATCACTAGGTTTATCATCTATAGTTAAAGAAAAATCACCAAATGCATATCCTAATGAAGGGATAAGACAGACAGCTATAAAAGCTATAGTCTTAAATGAACTGCATGATTTTCGCATTACATAACGCCTACAAGAAATAATATTCCTTAATCTTATCTTGTTGCGCTAAATTTCGATGTAAGACTGGATGACTCGTCAAGTACGAAATATACTACATGACAGTATGTTCTATTTTTTGAGAGCTCTTAACCTATGAAACAGGTAGAAAACCTTCAGTTACTATATACACTACTTGAAGTATATTACACGCAGAGTTTGTCAGAAGCGGGGCGAAAGCTTGGTAAAACGACGAGTTCCGTAAGTAAGGATATTTCTAAGCTCAGAGAGCAATTAGATGACCCTCTTTTTGTACGTTCAAATAATCGGATGCTTCCTACTGAATATGTCAAAAATATTGCCCCCGAGATAGAACAAATGCTAAGTGACATACGTCACACTTTAACCTCTAGGAATACTATTTCAAATGAAAATTATCGTAAGCCTATAAAAGTAGCTATTACACACATACTAATGGAGCTATATGGTGACGAGATATCACTACAGTTATCAAAACAATTCCCCAGTGCAAAGATCGAACTGATGACATGGGATTCTCAGACAAATCAACACCTTCAAGATGAGAAAATAGATTTTGGCATTCACTTGAATCTTGTTTACCACCCAGGAAAAATTCGATACAAGCGCATTACTGCAACTAAACTTGTTGTGATTTGTCCTCAAGAAGATACTAACAAACCTTTGGAGCAACTATCACAAGAACGTGAATTTATGTTTCTTCGACTCAAAGACTGGAATGATGTTGAGTCCAACTTTTTCGATATAGCAGAAAAGAATGGCATTCCAATAAAACATTCTTTCGTCGTAGATAATTTAAGTACTGCGATGAAATTGGTTAACCAACAGAAGCTATGTTTTATCGTACCAAAAATCATCGCCGACTATTATCGTTCACCACATATATTATGGCAACTTCCTACAAGAGGTATAATCATTGGCCTCTACCATCATGCTCAACAAAATGAAATGTTAACCAATATTTTTTATAACAGCATATCACAGATTCTAAAGTCTCCTCCTTCTACTTGTAGCTTGTTTGAGAGTATTTACGAGTAGTACAAGAGTAAGCTCATTGAATTTTCTTTAGCGAGTGTCCAAAAGGAAACGACTGGTAAAAATCTCTCTGATATAAACCAAACTATTTCTTATCTTTTCTAAAGTAAACTCTTCTAGTTTCAATCAATTATACATCTCCAAAAAACACTAAATACAGTTATCTGACACCTGTGTGAGAATAATACTACAACCAGGCACGTTAATTCTCATCAACATCTTTAAACCGTTAAGTAAAATAGAACATGCCTTTGTTATGGGAGGCAGAAAACTATATCAGTGTTATTAGGTATTATTGTAAATTTCAAATTCCAAAAGGATATATCGAATGAAAAAAAGTGTTCTGATTAAAAGTGTTTTAGCTAGCAGCATATTACTAGTTAGTGCAGGTTCTTACGCCGCTGATGGCACTATTACTTTCAACGGTAAAGTAACTGCTGCTTCATGTACCGTTACTGGTGGTGCAACCGGTGGTGGTAGCGCTTCTACTAATCTAAACGTGACACTGCCAAGCATTACTACAGGAAGTATTGGCACGACTAAAGGTGACTTAGCTGGTATGACAGCATTTACCATCACACTAACCGATTGTAAGAGCCAAACTACCACAGCTGAAAAAATGCGTGTTGCTTTTTCCGGTGTTGGTGATCCAGCAAACCAATACGTACTAAAAAACACAGCTAGCACTACTCCTGCTGGTGGTGTAGGTATCCAACTACTCAAGGAAGATGGCGTTAGTATCATCGATATTAACGGTGGTAGCAATAAAGCTGACGAAACAACGCTTCCAACAAGTGCAGAAACTGCAGAATCTTACATCCTCAATTTCAACGCAGCTTATGTCAATGTAAGTGGCTCTGCACCTACTGCAGGTACCGTAACTTCAGTAGCAAACTACACCATCGAATACAACTAAAGCTTACGCGTTCGCATACCACCCGGAGTCAGTTCCTCTTCGGAGCTGACTCCCTGATTTCTGTCGGTACAGCATGAAGAATCATCAATTTTTAGGCTTCATCGCACTATTGCTTTCATATCAAGTGTTCGGTTCAGACTTCGACTTGAGCTTTATGAATAGCGATATTTCTGGTGAAAAACTTGATACACGCTGGTTTGAACAAGCTATTGCACCTGGTGAGCACATGATCGATGTTGAGCTCAATGGGCTTAGTTCTCAACGTATGCTTGTCGAGTTCAAACAATCTGCTGCCAACGATATCCAACCTTGTCTTTCGAAAATTCAACTGCTGGATTTAAATATTAAACTGCCGGAAGTTGGAAAAAGCTGCTATACCGTCACAGACATCAGCCCGATGGCGACGGCTAACTATATTTCTTCACAATCGCTGCTCGTGCTTACTATACCCGACATTAACATCGAGAAGAAAGACGGTAAATTGAAGACACCTCCATCTAAATGGGATCAGGGTGTCAACAGCGTTAAGCTGAATTACAACTCTTATATTAGCGGAACAAGCAATTCATCCGCCGTTAATGGCTACCTCGGTGTTCAAGGGTTGGCAACATTTGGCATGTGGCGACTCAAAGGCGGCGGTAACCTCTATAAGAATGGCGATGCATTTAGCTCGAACTTGAGTGATTTCTTTGTATATAGAGATATAGATAGCATTACTTCTAGAGCCAATTTCGGTGAAATTCGTTCAAGCAACATCTCCGCGATTAACGGCTCACTACCACTAACGGGCCTTAGTCTTGCTAAAGCAACCGGAATGTATAAATCTCACTGGAATAATTACGTTCCCGTTCTTAAAGATGTCGCCTTAAGTTCGGCCAAAGTTACCGTGCTCCAAAACGGACTCGTACTATACAGTCGCGTTGTGCCACCTGGTGAGTTTGAAATTGATGATCTTGACGTTTCAAGTACAGGTGCCGATTTAGAGCTCGTCATCGAAGAAAGTAACGGTCAAATTCGACGCAGAACTATTCCATTTACTAAGCTACCATCCCTACTTCGTGAGGGCAGCTTTAATTACTCCGTCTCAGCAGGTCAATACCGTAATTCGAACTCTTCTGTTCAGCCAGCGGTATTAACAGGCGGTCTAGAGTATGGACTGGGCGTGATTACGCCTAAATTCTCATCATTACTTTCCGAGCAATATTATTACGGCGAACTGGGCGTGACCTATGACTTAGGCCAATTTGGAGCTATGTCTTTTGAAAGTGGCGCAACACGTTATACGAGTTTTGAGGATAACCAACAACACAGCGGATTTATCTTAAAGAGCTTGTATGCGAAACAATTCTACCGTTCAGCAACCAGTTTACAGTTGGTTGGTTATCAATACCGATCGCCCGATTTTCTAAGCTTCGAAGAGTTTGTCTCTACAGCAAGTGACATGGACAGTAATGAACAGACTCGACTTGGACTGCGTAACCGATTTGAGGTATCGGTGAACCAACCCATTAGTGAAGCAACATTGTACTTATCATATAAGTATGACACCTACCACAATTCATCCTTGAGTGGCACATCACTGTACTCATCTTTGAATTTTAATCTTGGTCGTGTTTCCGTTGGTATGAATTACACGATTAGTGACACTGTGCAAACCAATTATGGTGTGACTAGTGATAAGAGAATTGGTTTATCTCTATCGTTACCATTTGGGGAAAACAACGACTCTAGTGTGGTGTTCTCATCAACACACGAGCAAAACACTGGTGCACTTAATAATCAGTTGTCGTACAACGGTAGAACCGGAAATTACGACTACAGCACGACAGTCAGTCAAACCTCAAATGATACAAAAACTGGCAATACTTCCGTCTCGGCCATGGTAAGAAACTCGACACCTTACGGTCAGTTTTCTGCAAATGTCGAATCTAATGGAGAGACAACGTCAGGGAGTCTCAGCGCCAACGGTGGTTTACTCATCTATGACGGGGGAATTGTTGCAGCTCAGTATCTAGGGGAAACCACCGCAGTTGTAAAGGTGGATGATGCGGAGAATCTGATTGTTAATCACAACCCAACACTCAGGACAAACAAGGACGGTATTGCTGTTATTCCTTACTCAAATGATTACGGCTCTAATAAAGTCTACATCAATGCAGAAGAGAACTCAGACGTTCAATTAGTGGAGTTCAGCAAAAACTACGTTCCAAGACGAGGCTCTACGGTCCTTATAGATCTGAAAGCTCGTGTAGGTAAACGTGTACTGGTGAAACTTAATACAGACGCAAACCTATTTGGAGAACCTGTTGTTTCACTCGATAACCAATCAGATGAGATGTCATTTGTTGGTACTGACAATATTGTTTATCTGTCAGGGATTAAACCTGACCAATCAGCAACTTTTGTTGTTGGTTCTGGTCTTTGTGAATTTTCAATCAGTGTAAGTCCTGACTCTAAAAGTTTGCAGGACATCGTTGAGCGAAGCTGTAATTAGGTACAAATATGTTATTGAGATCGTTATTAGTCATTGTTGTTAGTCTATTTCCAATTATTGAAGCGCACGCGGGAGTGCGCCCTATTAATACTAGGGAGATAATTACAACAACCAAAGAACATCAAGTTGACATCATCAATGATTCTGCAAGTGAATATCTGGTGCAATCTTGGATTGAGGATAGCGATGGCAACACTCGGGACCTGCCGCTAGTACTTACGCCACCTATCTTTAAGCTAGGCGCTAATGAACAAGGTTTTGTGAGAATTCTACCGATTGAAAACAAACTAGCCAAAGATAGAGAGAGCATTTTCTTCCTTTCGGTACAAGAGATCCCTAAGAAAGCGGAAACTGACCAGAACCAGCTAAATATTGCCGTCAGAACTCGGATCAAGGTCATCGTTCGTCCCGACCAATTAGATATGACCGGGCTTCTTGATGCAGCTAAACAGCTGTCTTGGAACATCATTGAAGAAGACGGGAAAAAATACCTTCAATCAACGAACAATACCCCTTATTACCTAAGCCTTGGTCACCTAAAGGTCATTAATGGCAGTGTATCTAAAATACTCGATGATAGGTTCAAAATGACGCCACCTTTTGGTCAACAAAAGTATGCGGTACCTAAGGGAATGGACATTAAAAATATGTCCTTGGAATACGGCATTATCAATGATTATGGTGGTTTAAGTGAAATTCAAACTGTTAACTTTTAGTATCTGTTTAACACTCTCTGCGGGAGCATGGACTGCTCCCGATACCGTTTCTCCCATCAATGACGAGAACGACTATCTTGGGTTTGCCGCGGGCTATCAGCCTACTAATGATTATTTTTCTCCTAACATCATATATGGAGTAAACATAACACCAGACTTGGTAGTTGAATCACGTCTTGGTTATAACAACACACAACTCGATAACAAACACCTGTTAGCTCGAATCTCCTTGTTTGGTCGCTCTCAACTCGATTCTGGCACTGCCCTACTATACGGACCATTCATTCAATATGAAGATGAAACGCATCCATTTAGAACCGGCTTTTCCAGTGTTATTAAACATCATTTAGACAGCGATGTGGCACTGTTTGGCGGTGTATCTGCGGTTATCAAAAAAGAATCGGATGTCAAAGTTCTTCCAGAATTTATATTGGGCATTACTTGGTCAATTCCTGGACCAGAGTCAACTCGCGCTAGACCTCTAGATCCCCGACCTGCTGTAATACAGCAGACATCTGAGAAAGTGGCAGTACAATCAACGCTCCCACCAGAAAGAGCCATTGTCGAAGCAACACATGTGTTCAAAGTAAACTCAAGCTATATAAGCAATGAAAAAGTGCTTAAAGAAAGTATCCAGTGTCTTCACCAACATCCAGATATGAGTATTCGAATTGTCAACAAGCACTCGATAGGCGGAACCGCGGCTTATAATAAATGGTTGGGGCAAAGAAGAGTAGAAAGATTGCGTGTTTTTTATACCGAAAATGGTATTGATAAACAAAGGATGGATATTAAGTCTTCATTTAAAGATCAAGATAAACTTGGCCAACCATTGGTACAGTTCTCGTATTTCGAAACAACCAAAGATAATTAGTACACTCTTCACTACCTCTATTCATACGTAACGTTAAAAGCCTACTTGATAGTAGGCTTTTAATTTCTCCTATGATGTTGGATTCCAAATGTCTTCACGTCAATTACCTGCTATCAGCCAATAATATCGTTGATTGTTTTAGATGATAGTATAAGCCAGACGTAATATGAGAATTAAATTCGATGTAGCCTAAGGATCATAATGACAGAAGATGTGATGATTGAAGCTCTAAAGACCATCAACAATCACTATCCGTGACTGTTGATGTAAGAAAGAAGAAACTAGTTATATCTAACCGTAATTTGCGTTTGAAAGCTAAAATTCCCGTATCCCGATGACGATCCCAATTGGAATTTAGCACGCATTGGAATAATGAAGTTGCTTCCTTGAGCATCGTTACTAAACTCGTACATTGTAGAGAACAACATCTGCGATTCCGCGCCAAGATTGTTGAAAATGTTCATTATCACCATCTGATTATTACCATTATATACCAATGTGCCTTTATCAGTACTAAGTGTCACATTAGTCATATTAACTGGCGTGACGGTTAACTGTACATTGTTTTGCATAACTGACTTATCTACACAATTAAGAGCTATATTAAAATAACTACTGACTTCATCTCGCACTCCTTTGACAAGCGCCGGAACTTCAACATTTGTAGGATGGGTTACATTGCAAGAAGCGTTATAAACCGGGATTGGGCCAGAATCAGGTATCGTGGTCGGGCTAAAATAGCCATAATCAATCGACGTGTTATATATAAAAGAAGCTAACCTAAATGGGTTTGCTAAGTTCAAAGTTACAGACGTTGCATCGCTAATCTCACCAGATTTGATGACATCAAACATTGGCTGACTAAAAGTCCCGCTTATATTTTGGTTATTTGTATAATCTGGCTTTTTGAACTGCTTGATTAGTAACTCATTATTGAAGCTTGCAACCATATGTACTAAGAATTTTGACTCCAAAACAATACCACTTACGTTACTTCTAAACCGTCCGTTACTGATAAAACTATTCCCAGCGCCTCTTGTCCCTACCTGAAGTACAACGCTATTGTTTGTAATAGAACTTGTCCTGCAGGAATAGTTAGCGGAAAATACTAGTTGTCCTAAGACCTCTCCATCCTTATATATATCATTGGAACTTGGTAAATTTACTCCGGTGTATGTGAGTTTCTGGTTTGAATAAGTACATTCTCCAAGACTAAGTGCAAAGACTTGATGGCCATATACTAATGGCATAAGAAAAAGTAATAACTTGATTATTTTCATAGAATCTAGGTCCGATTAAAGCCTCAGAATAGCCTTATATTATATATTCCGCGGACATAGGTTTAAGTGCGATTTTTCTTACTTGAGCGTCAGTATTTTCTCTACATTTAAACAATCAAAATGTCATGAATATTAAAAGGCTCCTAAAAATGTTAGGAGCCTATATTTCTGTTGTGCTTTAGCCCACGTGAGCTGGGTTATCAACTGACCGAGCCCAACAAACAAAACTACATTAGAAAGCGGTTTTAATCCCCAAACCTTAGTTGTAAACCACTAACCAACCAACCATTGGACCAAACGTTCAAACCTTTGACCTCCTGCCCCGCAAGCACTGGATGAAAAAGCACCCCAACTTGCTTAAAGAGTATGAGCCTCAAAATCCAGAGGAAATGCTAGTGAGTGATATCACTTACCTACAATCTGAGGAGGGGGTTCACTATCTATCATTGGTAACTTATGCGTTCAATCGAAAAATCATGGGATATGAGCTGAGCAAACAGATGTCGTACAGGCACTCGATATGGCCTTAAAGAATCGGAATATCATTGTTCGAGTATCCACCACTCTGACCGTGGCCTTCAGTATTGCTCAAGGGTTTATCAAGAAAAGCTGAAAGCGGGCGACATAAAATCGTCGATGACAGATGGATATGACTGCTATCAAAGTGCTTTAGCAGAAAGAGTGAATAGCATACTAAAGCAAGAGTTCTTACTTAATCGATGTAAGGAGCTCGAGGAGCTTAAATATCTCCTAAAAGAGTCAATCACTATCTATAACAGGATGAGGGCGCATCTCAGCCTCTGGATGAAAAAAGCCAACAGTGTCAGATGTTGGCTTGATGAAATACTGTCAACGTATTTTAGGTCGAGACATAATTATAGATTAAGGGGTGTAATTCATAATCATTTGAAGTATCGCTTGCTATAACATGCCTTAAAATAAACATTCTAAAGATTACGTATTACAAACTGTTGATCCCCTGAATTTGGTGAGCAGTCCCATAGAGTTAACGTTGGATTGCCTTCCGAATCTCGCCGATGCTGATCTACATCTAAACAACGACGTGCTCCACCTAATAAAGTTCGAATTGTCTTATCCGCCCCAAATTCCCACTTTTGGTTACTTCCACTATGACACTGATATGCAATCACAGGTTGACGATGCCCATTATGAGCCCCAAAAACATCCAAGCAGTAGTCAGTTCCTTCCACCTTAATTTGCTTTGTTACTCCATTATAAGTGAATGCCTGAGCACCACTTCCATGACAATTTCTCTCAATTATTAGATTATTCTTCGAACTTGCTCCACCTCTAAAATCAAAACAACCATTATAGAGGCTATTGTAGACCGAAATGGACTCGCTCTTGTTTATCGACACATTACCACTTTGCACCCACTGATTATTGATATAGGTAACGACTAAAGTTTCACCACGTTTAGGTGTGTAAGTTGTATCACCATTAACCACATTAAAGTGGTACGTAGATTTACGCTCAAACTTCAAACGGGTGAATTCTGGAACGCCCTCAGGAAGTACAAAGTTTCTAGTCCAATGCCCATCAGACGTGACCAGGTGTAGATCGCCCTTCTCAGTGATGAGTTTTTTTAATGCCAGGCTACTGTTTTCGAGACTGCGTAACAGCGTATTACCGTTGACTAGGTAAAAACTGTAGTTTTTATCTACGGAAATACTAAACGACTTTGCGCGATCATTTGGATAGACAGAGCCAGTCCAAAATCGTGCTTGGTTGTAAGTTCCGAGCTTACTGTTACCACTAAGGTCAGAGTATAAAGTAATCGTTAGACCCGGATGCATTGTGATGGTAGAGAGCGTACGCTGAAGTCCAGATTTCAGCGGGGTAAGTTCCTCGATTTTCTCTCCAACTTCTACACACTGGCTGATTGCTCGCTCGAATTCACCATAATGCAACGCATGGTGCTGAAAGAAACAACCATAAGTGTCATCTCTCTCAAGAAAAACGTGTTTACCCTTATCCCCAACTGTATTACCTAGGTAAGTAGCGGATTTATTCCATGTGTCGTTAATCGTTGAATTATGACCTGAAAAATTACCGACCGTTGCTCGGTACCCTGATTTGATAGTAAGGCTGCTCGAATCTACCAATCCATAATTTGCCATTAAGTGTGGAAACTTCGGAGAGGTCATATCCTTAGAATGGTTTATCTCTTCTTCATCGAAGCACTTCTTGTTGCCCTTATAATTGGGGTGCTGATACAAGCATAGGACAGATTCTTCAGGCTCCGGTTCTACAGGAGAACTATCAATTTCATAACTTGGTGTACATGATTCAATGTAAGTCGGCTCATCTAAATAGAAACCACCGACCGAACACGCTTTAATGGTCTTCATATTAGACTCAATAGACGGCAGCGTGAGGAAAATTGAAGGTTGGCTGTAGCTGATCATATTCATTACCACATGACCATGTTGATCGAGTTGTTCGGTGTAGTGAAAACCAAACCTTCCACTAATAATATCGAAGTTACTTATCGAGGTAGCAGGTTCCTCATATTTTAACGAATCATTATCGAGTACGCGCACCGTTAGATTAGCGGTATTTCCCGCAGTGAACTTAGGCGACGAAGCTGACCTTAACGCATGGCTAGTCGACCATGATTTCGAACAGGTTGCTGTTTGTTCACTTGACACACAAAAACGTATATCTTTCATCGAACTGTTGGGAATTAAATAAGGTTTCGTGGAAATAGTTTTTCCTTCTTTGTTCACCCATTTAAGTTCAATAAGCTTATCGCCGACATAGTTTGTTGCAAGCTCATTATTTATTCTACCTAACAATATTTCACTGTCTTCAACTTTACTTTCAATATCAACTGACATTGCGTAAGCACTTCCTAAAGGGCCAATTGCACCCAAGAGGAACAATAACGATGTTTTATTCATCATTAACTCCAATTTTGGTTTTATTATTTCCAAAGCTTTTAAAAAATCAGACGTAAATCTTTTATTTAGACTCATCTTTAACAATACAACTTAGATATCCGTTATAGACCTCGCTCGGGGCAATTTGGGTTGTATTGGTGCCTGAGATAGATACTGTTTCAGCCCAAGTAATTCCAGAAAAGGTAAACGGACCGTTAGTCGTTGTAGTATTGGTCCAATAATTAGTCATTCCAGGCCAGGTATCATCAAATATCGATGTGTTTTGAGCGAGAGACTTTAGTTCACTACTTGTTGGTGGGGTGGCGTTTGGCGAAATGTATTTACAGTAGCTTTCAACAAGATTGATACCTGTATTGGTCAAACGTGGTGATGCTACATACGTTTTACTTCCAACGGTTTCCTGCAGGTAGTTTTGACCAGGGAACAACAGAGTGAATTGCTCTTTTGTTGGCGGCTGTACCCAATTACCAAGGTTTTCCGGCCTTTCTGTTACAAGTCTAGTACTGCAAGACGAAGGTTCGATTGTCGGACTCGCCCCATGGGAAGATAAGCCAAAAGTGCAAAGACTAACCAAAGGTACCAATGAAAGGTTCAACTGTGAGATTGTTGTGTTATAACTTGTAGATTGATTGGAGGTATTATGAGTAAAACCTGGCAAACGAGAGGTTGACTGAAGTACTGTAGTATCAGACTTCAGTGTATAAAATAGATCTGTGACATATGGAGAGCCAGATGGTAATTCATCTATACTTGCTGCTCCAATGTAATCAACACTTAATTTGATTTTTACCGAGGTATCTTCGTCATTGATAATCTCTTCATTGGTTATAGTATTATTCACCTCCCAGTAATCATTAATATCGGTAATAGCTGCTCTGCTGCTTCGCTGCTGAACATTGTTATCACCAAATTTAGTAATTATCTTTAACGTATTTGAACAGTTAAAATCACCTTCTTCAATCAAACAGAGTTTTATGTCTTTATTTGCATCACTCTCACTTGGAGTATAAGCCACTCCCTTAGATTTGATTTTATCATCGACCATCCAAACATAGTCATTAATACTACCATCTTCTTTATAGTGATAGATTAAGTCTGAATTATCTGACGCAATAATAGGAAATCCTACAGTTGTAAACTCACCTCCTCTTGTTACTGATTCAATTTCAAGCCCATAAACTAAAGACGAACTTACTAAACTACCAAATACTAATATGTAGTTTCTCATACTTACCTCATATTTAAGATTCAATGTAAATCGAAACGACTTACATATCCAAGCTTAAACACAAGAAAATAACAAACCATCCTATTATTAGGTGTTAATTATTATTAGCTTAAAACAGAGATCAATATCACTTAATTGGCTTTAATATTTAAGTAGTAACTCTATTTATCAGATGTAGCTGACGATAAGAACAGACGCACTTTCGACTGTGCGCTCATTAAAGACTTCGATTTTTTCAGCTGTATACTCAACACAGTTATTTGATTTCTTTTGTTTCTTGACGGAGAAATCCCTTACATTTAACGCACAAGGTTCCTGCATGATCTTTCCTCTAAAGGTAATTTGGCCGTTAACAGGTTTGCTGTTCACTTTCGAAGCCTCGTCAATTGGATTATTTAACGTACTTTCTGACAGCGCAGATGTAGAGGTTAAAAGCAAAAACAATGATAAATACTTCATTTCTTACACTCCTTATATTTTTCCTACACCTATTATTTAGCAAACATTCTCACGTAAGCAAGTTATTTCTTACACATAAATAGATTAATAAATATTATTTTTCTCACAATTCACTAAGTAATTATTTAATATGAATATTTTTTGAGAGGAAATTAGTACTTATGTAGGAAGCAGATTACTGAAGTAATCTGCTTTAAAGAGATTGGATAGTAATGAAGAGAGTCGCCTTCCTAGGTATTAAAATGGCACTTCCACCTGCATCATCATGTCACCTTGATAGTCTTGATGCCAACGGTAGTCCAAGCGTAAACGTGGTTCTTTGCCTTTTTCACCAAAGCCAAAACCGAAATGAAGCCCCTGTGCCATCAGCCATTCTTGCATCGACATTTCGTCTTTATGGCGAGCGATTTCCTCAGGTACCCATAAACCAATACCAACAAAACTATTTTCTATGCTACCTGTTAGCACAGGTTCGGATTCTTGCGTAAGAAGCCATTGATCCCAATAAGAATCTTGTAGAGAGTTGATGGGAGGTTCGTCTTCTATTAAACCACCAAGCGTAATAACTTGGTTGCCAATATAGTTGAAGGGCTTAGAAATAAGCGAGCAGAAAGACTCTTCCTCCGTCGCTTTTAACACAACAGATTTGTTCGTTTTACTCTCACAAAATGCGAATGCGAGAGGACTATTCACCACTACCACTAAAGCAATACAACTCCATCTTGCTTTCATTTTTTTATTTTTCGTCCTTGTTATAATCTTTATCAATATAGCTTATGTGCGACCAAATGTTGAGCGACGCTAAGCGTCGTTAAGTGATCTACATTCAAACCTTGTGACAAACTATATCGTATCGTCGTCGAGCGGATCTTCACTTTTTCAGGGCAAGCGAGAATGGACCACCGCTCAACAATGTCTTGCGCTTTATAAAACTTACTAAAGCTGAAGAAATTGTCGGGACCAACAACAAAAGTTAGTTCAGCTTCTGGGTACCTTTTTTCTAACGCCTCTAATACAGCAAAAGTTGTCACCGAGGTACCTGGTTCGTAAAGAGACTCTTCAATGTTGGAACGTTCAACATTGGCTTGTCCAATGTCGGAGATAAACATGTCCACTAACTGACAACGTATGCTGTAATCGAGCATACTTTTTCCCCATGCATGAGAGATACTAGGAACTAATAATACTTTGTCAAAATGATTCAGAGATTGAATAACACTCTTATGGCCAAAGCTAGGGGGATTAAAAGCGCTACCAAATATCGCTATTTTTGTCATATGTATCTCAATAAATCGTCTCTCTGCATAGATTGACCCTAACTGTAACTTTTTTTCAGCGATTTTCGTAGGTATCATACGAGAAAATATTTTTTGCTTGCAGGAAAAGGGATCCCACATGGAACAACTAATTCGAGACGAAATGCGCGTGCTTCCGTCTATTGACCCACGCTTTGAGATTGAGCGCCGCGTTGCTTTTATCAAGTCAAAACTTCAGCAATCTGGCTGCAAATCGATCGTCCTGGGTATCAGTGGTGGTGTTGACTCAACAACTTGTGGTCGCCTTGCTCAACTTGCAGTGAATGAACTGAATGCAGAAAGCAATTCTAGCGACTATCAGTTTATCGCTGTTCGCCTACCTTATGGTGAACAAAAAGATGAAGACGAAGCACAACTAGCCTTATCTTTCATTGAACCAACTCATTCTGTTTCTGTGAACATTAAAGCGGGTGTTGACGGTTTGCACGCCGCTTCACATATTGCGCTAGAAGGCACAGGTCTACTTCCAGAAGAAAGCGCAAAAGTCGACTTCGTAAAAGGTAACGTAAAAGCTCGTGCTCGCATGGTTGCTCAGTATGAAATCGCAGGATACGTGGGTGGTTTAGTGCTAGGTACAGACCACTCGGCAGAAAACATTACTGGTTTCTACACCAAATTTGGCGACGGCGCTTGTGACCTTGCCCCGTTATTTGGCCTGAGCAAACGCCAAGTTCGTGAAGTAGCAGATACCCTTGGCGCGCCAGAGCAACTCGTTAAGAAAACACCAACTGCAGATCTGGAAGAACTCGCACCACAAAAAGCGGACGAAGATGCGCTCAACCTGACTTATGATCAGATTGACGATTTCCTCGAAGGTAAGCCTGTATCACAAGAAGTCAGCGATCGCCTCGTTGCCATTTATAAAGCAACACAGCATAAACGCGAGCCAATCCCAACGATCTACGACTAAGTTGATTTCCTTCATAGAGCCAGCAATTATTTGCTGGCTTTTTTTAACCCTGTGATTTACCTCTCTGAAATCAGATCTTGCCATCGCTCAACTTTTAATCAGCTTAAAGATGTGCCATTGTTATAACAGCACTAGTGATCACAAGTGCCGTTGGCGCCCAGAGTCACTTGTGCGAATGCCCAAGCGAAAACTATTGTTCACCAATAAAAGGGGTTGCTATGTTAGGCGAAGATCACTCTCTTCTGAAGGAATTTCCAGAGCATCAAGACGTTATTCATGCCCTTGCGGCAAGCGATGAAGGCTTTGCAGCTGACACGAAAAACTACAACGCGCTGGATAAAGAAATTCGTGTGTTAGAACTGAACGGTTCTCCTATCGAAGATACCGAAATGCATCAACTGAAACACAATAGAGCGGTACTAAAAGATTCGTTGCATCAACGTATAGTGAGTGCTTCAAAGTAGGCAATAAATAGAAAGTCGGTGCCAGTTGGACACTGGCACCAAACAGCCTCTCAATTCTTTATTTAACTGACAATATCCACATCTGTCTGTGGCACTGCACAACAGGCTAAAATCTTTCCTTCTGCAATTTCACTGTCTTGAATCGCCGGTACATCAGGTTGATGAACTAGGCCCGACTCTACCGTAACCTTACACGCGCCACAAAACCCCGCGCGGCAACTGTGAGCAACTGCAAGACCGGCTTTTTCTGCTTGCTCTAGAATCGTTTGCTGATTGTTCCCCTCAAACACCGTACCATCTAAACTAATTTGCACGGTTTTGACCACTTGTTCCGTTGCAGTAGCGACCCCAAAAGCCTCTTGGTGATAGTGATCTTCAGATAGTCCTTTCTTCAACATCAAGTTTTTGGCTTTTTGCATAAAACCGTCAGGTCCACAAACGAAAACTTGTCTCTCTGTCAGGTCGGCAATTTGTTTTAGATGAGACAAACTAAAACGTCCTTTTAACCCCTGCCAATCCTCTGATGGTTGTGTCAGTGCCAATATCACCGTGAGATTTTTATTTTGCTTCTCTAGGCTTTTCAACTCATTCGCAAACGGGATATCAGCGTAAGTTGAACATTGATGGTAGAACACCACATCTCGTATATCGTTTTGGTCGGTAAGGTCGCGTAGCATCGACATCATCGGAGTTACGCCACTTCCTGCAGATAGTAATAACAGCGGCTCATGTTCAGAGTTGGCAATATGGAATGAACCGTTAGGCTTATCAGCAATCAAGGTGTCACCTACTTGAAAATGGTCAAACAGCCAATTCGATACTTCTCCACCATCAACTCGTTTCACCGATATCGCTAAGCGCCCAGGACGACTTGGACTTGATGATAAGGTATACAAGCGCTTCACCGCTTTACCATCCATATTGAGTTCTATCGGTAGATGTTGGCCTGCTTTGTAGCTTGGCATTGCACCTTTCTGAGGCTCTAACCAAAAAGTTTCAAAATTCCTCGCGACATGCTCTCGCTCGACACAAACGAATTCTTGTTTATTCGCATCCAGATCCTCGTAGTACTCTTTGTCTTTGTATTCCAGTACTTCGATAGCATCACCAGTGCGAATCATGCCCTCATTCTTTGCCACAAGGTTTTGACCAAAGAACACGCCACCGCGTTCATTGGCACGGAAGCGTGAGAAGGTCGTTAGCGGTTCTTTACTGGCTCTGAATTCTGCTTTTTCGACATCAACCGTAGTTAGAATGCAACGCTCACATGGCTTTACAGCTTCAAACTCCACATCACCGATCTTAATTCTCTTCCATGAGTCCTCGATAAATGGCTCGTCTGAGTCAACCACTAAGTTGGTTCTGAATTGCTCCATACTATGTACTTCACTGCTTCGCTTATTCAATTCCGCTAGTGAACCGGAGCTAATGATGAGTAAAGGATAGCCGTCTGCAAAGCTCACATTATGACCCAGCTTTTCTCTTACCCGATTTGATTGCTCGCCAGTGAAAAGTAGCTCAACCCTTTGATTCAATACTTCACTGAACCAATCATCCGCTTCATCTGTTGTCGTGTAAGCAGAGAAACTGTCCGCCCATACCGTAGCGGCCGTATCCTGCATTTTAAATGTACTGTATTGCAGCTTTAAAGGAGGCAGTCCAGGGTAAGTGAAGATAATACCTGTTGGTAGAAGGCTGGATGACACTTTTACCATGTTAGGGTATTTGCGTGCGGTCACCATTGAACCATCCGCCAATGCCACCATAAAACGACGGTCAAAACAAAGCCCTTGTTTTTCGACCCATGAAGAGGAAAGAGAAATACCTCCAACTGACTTAACTGGATAGATATTGATTTGGGAAAGCAGAGTAGATTTTGCCACGACTGAGCCCTTTTTGTTATGTCCATTTGCAGAGCTCAATGTTAACGCCTTTTTGCACATTGTCCCAGAAACATAGTGAAATCTAAGTCGTTTTCCTCTATCATCCTGTCGCCTAAACGTAAGCGATTGCATTCACATTTTTCGCTGCCGTTTAGGCTCCGTTTCAAGAAGAATCTAACTTGGTGGGAGCCCAAATGACTACATTGACTATTACTCGTCCTGACGACTGGCACGTTCACCTTCGCGATGGCGAAGTACTAAAAGATACCGTTCGTGACATCAGTCGCTACAACGGCCGCGCATTGATCATGCCTAACACTATCCCACCGGTCACTGACACTGAAATGGCGCTAGCGTATAAAGCGCGCATCATGGCCGAAAAACCATCTGAGCAGTTTGAGCCTCTAATGGCGCTGTACCTAACTGACAACACCTCTCAAGAAGAAATTCGTAAAGCCAAAGCGGCAGGTGTGGTAGCAGCAAAGCTGTACCCAGCAGGTGCAACAACAAACTCAGATTCTGGCGTGACTTCAGCAAAGAACATCTACTCTGTTTTAGAGACAATGGAAGAAGTTGGAATGCTACTTTTGGTCCACGGTGAAGTGACGACTCACGACGTTGACATCTTCGACCGTGAAAAAGAGTTCCTCGATACGGTACTGGCTCCAATCGTTAACGACTTCCCTAACCTTAAGATTGTTCTTGAACATATTACGACAGCCGATGCCGCTCAGTTTGTTAAAAATGCTAACGACAACGTAGCAGCAACAATTACCGCACACCACTTGATGTATAACCGCAACCATATGCTTGTTGGCGGTATCAAGCCACACTTCTACTGCCTACCAATTCTAAAACGCGGTACGCATCAACAAGCGTTAGTAGAAGCGGCAACCAGCGGAAGTAAGAAGTTCTTCTTAGGTACTGACTCTGCACCACACGCTAAAGGCAAAAAAGAAGCCGCTTGTGGCTGTGCTGGCTCATACACCGCTCACGCAGCAGTAGAGCTATACGCAGAAGTATTCGAGCAAGAAGGCAAACTAGAGAATTTAGAAGCGTTCGCAAGCCACAACGGCCCAGACTTCTATGGACTACCACGTAACACAGACACTATCACGCTAGAGAAATTTGAATGGAACGTGCCAGAAACCATGCCATTCGGTAATGATATTGTTGTACCTATCCGTGGCGGTGAAACGGTCAACTGGCAAGTGAAGTAATTTTTACTAATGTACTAATCGTCAAGGCTCCCATTCTCAATGGGAGCCTTTTTTATTGATTAGGGAACGTTACTGAATGGGCAGAGACGTCATCCCAAAATGAATCGCTACTGGCAAAATTAAAGCTTGAATGAACAAGATAAAACTAACATTGCGGCTTTTTACTCGCACCAAAATCGGTGACAGTGCAAACAGCAGCAAACAGATTGCCGTTAAGGTGGAGTTGTCCAAATAGAGCCACAACACTAAATATCCACTTAACAAAGTGAGCGCTATGTTGGAGAATGCAAGCTTACGAGCTAAGGCGAGAATAAACATCACGCCAATAATTAAAAAGAGTGTCGTCATTTATTTTTTTGCAAATGATAATTATTACCATTTAATTCTAACGCTCTAGAACAAACTGTGCAACCTATTGATTTAAATCTATGACTAAAACTATTGCTATCGCCACTCCCTGTAAAGCCGCCTGTAAAAATGAAGGTGGCATGTGTTCTGGTTGCTTTCGTACCATGGACGAGTTGTCCGCATGGCGTTTAATGGAAGAAGAAGAACGCGATGACAAAATGCAGCAGTTAACAGGTTCTACAACCACACACGTTTGCCCCAAATGTGGAGAACCCGCTTATTGTGACATCTCGGCTGGCCACGATACCTGTTGGTGTTTTGAACTGGACAAGCGCGATACGTCTTCCATCGAAAAATCCAATCTGTGTTTGTGCCGAAAATGCCTCTCAACCCTACCTATTGAATAGACCCCCAAACGGGGTACTCAACTTCGCACCGTTAATGTTGCATTATTGTTAATTCCAAAATAGAGTAAATGCACAAACTTAATAAGGGATAACAATATGGAATTGTTGCTTAAGGACTACTCTGTCGTTACGGAGATCCCTGTCGCTTGGGGCGAAATGGATGCACTTAATCACGTCAATAACGTAGTGTATTTTCGATACTTTGAAACCGCGCGACTCGACTACTTCAGTCACATTAATCTAATGGAAGACATGGCAGTCACGAATATAGGCCCGGTACTTGGGGAAACCTATTGCCGCTATAAACTGCCTGTAACCTACCCCGATACATTACTTGTCGGATCTCGAATTACTGAGGTACAAGAAGACCGCTTTAAGATGGAATATCAAGTGGTCAGCAAGAAGCTTGGCAAAGTCACCACGACGGGGACAGCTACGATCGTCATGTTTGATTTCACCACCAATCAAAAAGCCCTGATTTCTGACAAACTCATGTCAGCGATTGAACAAGCAAACCGCGATTAAACGCCATCAAACGAACCGTTTGGACCGCTAGCTCAGTGGTCCGAAAATGATTTGTCACAATCTTCACACCATGCTCGTTGCACGTTAAACCTTGCAAAGCTATTCTTGCAGCACAAATAATATCGAGAATGGAAACCATGAAGAATCAGTTTCACTACCCTATCGGTACCCCAGGACAAAAATGGACTGAAGAAGAAGTTATCCAATGGCGCGAATCGACTACTGTAAAGCGTCTGTACAGCGAAGATGTACTCCCAAAGATCGCAGCGCTAAAAGATGCCTTCAATGTTGAGCAATATGGTGCGCTCTCGTATGATGTTGATCGATTTCCACTGTTCGTAATAAAAACCAAATCTTGGGATTCGCAGAAGCCTACGGTTCTTGTTACTGGTGGTGTTCATGGTTATGAGACTTCTGGCGTCCACGGTGCGCTTCAGTTCGCCAAAGAAAACGCCTCTCACTACGAGTCTCTGTTCAACATCGTTATCGCACCATGTGTCAGTCCTTGGGGCTATGAAACGATCAATCGTTGGAATCCTAATGCTGTCGACCCTAATCGTTCTTTTTACATAGATTCACCAGCAGAAGAGTCTGCGAACCTCATGGCGATGGTCGCATCGTTAGATACCTGTGTTTGGGCACATATCGATTTACATGAAACAACGGACACAGATGAAAGCGAGTTTCGACCAGCACTAGCAGCACGCGATGGTCTCGACTACATCGAGGACAATGTTCCTGACGGTTTCTATCTTGTCGGCAATACCGAGAATCCCGCAGATGAATTTCAAGCGACGATCATCCAACATGTAGAAAAAGTGACTCATATTGCCCCGCCAGACCAAAATGGCAATATTATTGGTTCTAATGTCGTTCAGCATGGCGTCATCAATTACCCGCTGAAAAAGCTCAGCCTTTGCACCGGCATGACGGATTGTGAGTACTCAACCACAACTGAAGTTTATCCAGACAGTCCAAAAGTCACCTCACAAGAGTGCAACGATGCTCAAGTGGCGTCTGTCATTGGGGCTTTGGAATATTTAAAGACGCATATGTAGTAATCTTCACTCGCGACTCTATAACCCAAGCCATGGCTTGGGTTTTCTATATTCGCGCTTATAACCAGCAAATTTACAAAACCATTGTTAAAAAGCCGCCAAAATAACCACTTAGTGTTTTCTATCTCCTAAAATAACGTTAGGCTATTTATCGTTACACCATAATAAGAATGAAAAATCTCACAAGGAAGTCTAACTCGTATGACATATCGCCGTATTATAAGTGTCATCGCTGCTATATCGTGCTCACTCACTGCAGTGGTGGCGCAAGGAGCGACACCAACTAACGTCAAGTCGCGTATTGACCGACAAGAAACTCCAGACAGAATTCGAGAATCCATGGTACTGCCTTACCTATTTAGTACAGAAACCATGGGGCTTAACGTCGGTGTCGGTGGCATGATAAAAGGTATCCACCAAGACCAGATGACCATAGGTGGCACTGTCTTTGGAGGTGAAACCAGTTATGCGCTTGCTGGAGGTGTTTGGAACTACATGATTCCGGGGACCGAACGTGTGTTCTTGAGCGCCTACGGCATGTTTGGGTATTACCCAAAACAACGTGCTTATACTTCAGGTAATGCCTATTACACCCCTCCTCGTCCCGGTAGCAATGGTTCGTCTAACTTGGATTATCTGGAAGCCGATGGCGCATCTAACTGGTTTGATATCAAGATGGAGTATGTGCTTCCTATTGGTGTAACCAGAGACAAAGGCCTCGTTGATTATGAGATCCGCAACGGTTTGTTAGTCTCAGAGCCTTCTGGCGGTAAAGAATGGAATCCATTGACCAGCGGCTCAACTATCTTTGTAGCTCGCCAGTTTAATCGATACCAATCTTTTGAGTTTCAACAAGGTGATGTCGACGGTGCGATTCATGCGATGGAGTTTGGCATACTCTACGATAATACCGACTTTGCCCCTAACCCTTCCTACGGTAGCCGACAATACATCGCAACTTCTCACGATTGGGGCTGGTTTGAGTCTAAAAAACAGTGGTCGTTCAACGAACTTGATATGAGTAAATACTTTTCGCTCGGCAAGTCTGACTGGGCATCACAACGAATCATCGCTATGAACTTCTGGACCGGTTATTCACCTACTTGGGAAGTAACGGATAACCCTAATGGCACTCAGTCTATAAAAGGAAATGCGCCTTATAATGAAGGTGCAACATTAGGTGGCTTTACTCGTATGCGCGGTTACGACAATAACCGATTCCACGACAAAGCCGTGATTTATGGCTCTGCAGAATATCGTTATACGTTAGCCTATAACCCTATCAAAGATATCTCTTGGTTGAATTTCTTGAGAGTAGACTGGATCCAACTTGTAGGCTTTGTTGAGGTAGGTCGCGTAGGTTCTGCCTACACGGCGAACGAACTTCTTACTGATCTCAAGTACGATGGCGGCGCGTCAGTTCGTGCATTGATGGCAGGATTGGTGGTTCGTGCCGATTTAGCGAAGTCTCCAGAAAGCACTAACTTCTGGATCATGGTTGATCATCCATTCTAAATGTTCATTCCGATAGCCAACACTATAGTTGGCTATCGATCCATTGAATAAATGTCCGGATTTTTGGTCTTTCTTCATGACCATTTAGACATACCAAATCATAAGTTTGACTAGTGCTCATTGAAGGATAAGGGCAAACCAACTCGCCTCTCTCAATATAGTCTTTAACGAAATAATACCTCCCCATCGCCAAGCCAAGTGAGTTCAGCGCTCCGGTCAGGTCTAACCCTCTATGCCCAACACAGTAAAAGTGCCTAAAGATATTGAGATCATAGTCGTGATATTTAATCCAGCGCTCCCAGACATTTGACCCTAATGCATGAATAAGATTGACCTCTTTCAGTCCATCTAGGCCACGTTCAAAGAGCTTAAATCGCTGAGCGTATTCAGGCGAGCAAATGGGAATATAGCGCTCACCAAAGAGAGGTTTGACGAAGCAGTCCTTTGGTTTCTCATCGCCATAATAAAACGCAATATCGACTTGGTCGTTCTCAAAGTTCTGTTGCTCTTCGTGGACAAGAATATTTACATTAAAGTTGGGATAGCGTTGATTAAAATCTTTGAGTCTTGGCACTAACCAAGACGCGGCAAAATTTGGCGAACTGGCGATCGTGATCTCCCCACTCATATCCGTCGATTTAATTTCTTCGATCTCACCAAAAATGGAGTGCAACGATTTTGAAAGCGTTTGGTGAAACCGTTCACCTTCCTCTGTAAGCCCCAGTTTCCTTGTGCCGCGGGTGAATAAATTAAACCCAAGCGACTTCTCAAGCACCTTAATTCGATGGCTCACAGCTCCCTGAGTCAAGTGTAATTCCTTTGCTGCAAGGGTAAAACTCAGTGCTTTTGCTGCGACATGAAAGGTATGCAGATTTCTCAATAAGGTTTGTTCATTCGCCATAGCACGGCCTCTACTTATTAAAAATTTTAATCCATAGTACCTGAAAATTAGTTTGTTCGCATCGATAAATAAGTTTCAAATATCAGCCAGAAAACGAATAAACACCCTGTCGTCGCAAGCAAATACAGGGCAAAAGTTCCGTGGATAATAAACACAAAGAGGTTTAAATGAACATACTCGGCTATATGCAAAAAGTAGGTAAGGCATTAATGGTTCCAGTGGCCACCCTGCCTGCCGCAGCAATTTTAATGGGGGTTGGCTATTGGTTGGATCCAACCGGCTGGGGCGCAGACAGTACACTTGCTGCGTTTTTAATTAAGTCCGGCGGTGCGATCATCGACAACATGGCAGTGTTGTTTGCCGTTGGTGTGGCATTTGGGTTAAGTAAGGACAAGAATGGCTCTGCTGCATTGTCTGGTTTTATCTGCTTCTTAGTACTGACAACTCTTCTTTCTCCAGAAACTGTGCAGCAACTTAAAGGTATTAGCGCTGACGAAGTTCCAGCAGCCTTTGGCAAAATCTCTAACCAATTTGTTGGTATTATTGTCGGTATAGTCTCTGCAGAAATCTACAATCGCTACTCAGGCGTAACGCTACCTAAAGCGTTGGCATTCTTCAGTGGAAAGCGCCTCGTTCCTATTCTGACTTCTATTGCGGGTATGCTGTTAGCCTTCGTACTGCTTTATGTCTGGCCAGTAGTGTATGACGCTCTTATCGTGTTCGGCGTTAAA
Organism: Vibrio barjaei; assembly: GCF_001639065.2. Classification (GTDB taxonomy): domain Bacteria; phylum Pseudomonadota; class Gammaproteobacteria; order Enterobacterales; family Vibrionaceae; genus Vibrio; species Vibrio barjaei. The sequence continues at coordinate 97,093 of NZ_LQXO02000005.1, read as the reverse complement.
CTTCAATCTATGGGTGCAGTAGGCGCAGGTCTATTTGGCTTCTTTAACCGATTAATGCTAACCGTTGGCATGCACCACGCCCTGTACCCTGTTTTCTGGTTTGATGTCGTTGGCATTAATGACATTCCTAATTTCTTAGGCGGTGCGCAGTCTATTGCTAACGGAACAGCTACGGTTGGTGTAACTGGCATGTATCAAGCGGGCTTCTTCCCAATCATGATGTTTGGTCTTCCTGGTGCTGCCTTAGCGATTTACCACTGTGCAGATAAGAAAAACAAATCGGCTGTGTTCTCTATCATGCTTGCTGCTGCAATGGCCTCTTTCTTTACAGGAATTACTGAGCCACTAGAGTTTAGCTTTATGTTCCTAGCTCCAGGCCTGTATTTACTTCACGCCGTACTGACTGGTATTTCACTATATATTGCTGCAAGTATGCAGTGGATCGCAGGATTTGGCTTCTCTGCTGGTTTTGTTGACCTTGTCCTGTCTAGTCAAAACCCGCTTGCCGTTCAGTGGTATATGCTTATTGTGCAGGGCTTAGTGTTCTTTGCCATTTACTACTGTGTGTTCCGTTTCGCTATCTTGAAGTTCAACTTAAAAACACCAGGTCGCGGTGAAGACATAGCTCCTGAGCAAGAAGCAACGACAGGCGGTGATAAAGGTATCGAAGGCTTAACTCACCAGTATATTGAAGCCCTAGGTGGCAGTGACAATATTACTGAAGTAGACAATTGTATTACTCGCCTGCGCCTATCAGTAAAAGACTCTGGCATTGTGGACAAAGAAAAACTTAAACAACTTGGTGCTGCAGGGGTTGTTCCAGTTGGTAAGAACGGCATTCAAGTCATCATAGGGCTAGGAAAGGTCGACAAAGTCGCCGAGCAGATGAAAGTCGCCTTAGCACAATGATAACTTGCTCTTAAAGTAAACCCTTTCTCAATTTGTTGAATCACCTTCAACAGAGAAAAATCGGCGGTATCACCTTACCGCCTCCCCCTCGAAGTGCAGAGTCGCTTAGTCACCGACTTTGCACTTCTTTTTATTCTGTTAACCTACTAATTTCTAATATAAATATCCTCAGGATATTCAGGCCCATCAAATTTCGACTATTTCTATAAAATCTGCGCTAGTTTGCGATTCAAGCCTACTGTTACTCTTCAGCTAACGATAAAAGCACCTCTAAAGTGGTAGTCCAAGCGCATCGCTATCCCCCCGCGGTGATGCCACTGTTTCTTAAGATGTGCGGTCAAAAATATTATTAATCATTGTACGAGGTAGAGCATGTCTAACGCTTTCTATATTCCATCATTAAACCTTATGGGTATCGGCTGTCTTGAAGAAGCTGTTAACGCCATCAAATCGCATAGCTTTACTAAAGCTCTCATCGTAACCGACAAGGTTTTAAACGAACTGGGCGCAGTAAGTAAACTTACTACTTTGCTTGATAATGCAAACGTGGCGGCGGTTGTGTTTGATGAGACTAAACCAAACCCTACTATCGAGAACGTTAACGATGGCTTAGCACTACTAAAAAACAATCAGTGTGATTGTGTTATTTCATTCGGCGGCGGCTCCCCTCATGATTGCGCAAAAGGTATCGCATTGCTTGCGACTAACGGCGGCGAAATCAAAGACTACGAAGGTGTTGATGTATCAGCGAAGCCTCAGTTACCGCTGATCTCAATCAATACAACGGCGGGCACGGCTTCTGAAATGACGCGTTTCTGCATCATCACAGATGAGGCTCGCCACATCAAAATGGCGATTGTAGACAAGAACGTTACTCCAATTATCTCTGTAAACGATCCTGAGCTGATGCTGGCTAAGCCTGCGTCTCTTACAGCAGCAACCGGTATGGACGCACTTACGCACGCTATTGAAGCTTATGTGTCTATCGCAGCTACACCAGTTACGGATGCCGTTGCGATCAAAGCTATCGAAATGGTGCAAGCAAACCTTCGTGAAGCGGTGCAAAACGGTGACAATCTAACTGCACGTGACAACATGGCTTATGCGCAGTTTATGGCAGGTATGGCGTTTAACAATGCTTCACTGGGCTATGTTCACGCTATCGCTCACCAACTTGGTGGCTTCTACGACCTTCCTCATGGTGTATGTAACGCAATCTTGCTACCACACGTTCAGCAGTATAACGCTAAGGTAGTACCAGCACGCCTAGCTGACGTCGCACGCGCCATGAGTGTTGATACTAAAGACATGACTGATGAACAAGCAGCGAATGCAGGTCTTGACGCTATTCGTCAGTTATCTAAAGATGTCAACATTCCGGCTGGTCTTGAACAGCTTGGTGTGAAACGCGACGACTTCGATGTACTTGCGGAGAACGCGCTAAAAGACGCTTGTGGTTTCACCAACCCTAAACAAGCAAGCCACGAAGAAATCGTAGCCATCTTAGATTCAGCACTGTAAGTATTCGACACGTTTAACGTGCAACATCACAAAAATGCAGGCCAACCGATTGCCTGCATTTTTGCGTTTAAAAAGCTCCCGCCTTTCCTAACTCAGATCAATGTTACCTTCTTTTCACCTCCCTACTATGAGCTTTCAGGCGATAAAAACAGAAAGACGCATTATTTATGCATAAACTAAACAGCTTTAGTCGAGTGGCAGAACGTGAGTACGCACTATCTACTGGTAGCTTAAACCTACTCTATTACGATCTTCCAAAAGACTTCCACGATGAATACCGCTCTTACGATGCCCCTCGCCTGTGTACCATTTTAAAAGGCACCAAATCGGTGAGCGTCAATCAGTCGCAGAGCTTCCAATACAACCGTGACCAATTTGTTCTGTTACCACCTAATTCGAACATCTACATGAAGATGCCTGAGTACACCAAAGCACTGGTGTATGAATTCGATGAACAAATGATAGAAGGCGTCAGTCAACGTGTGGCTGATACTCTAGAAGTCGATTCGCCAACGGCGTTGGAGTCACAAAGATTCGCAGTCAACTCCATCGATAAAAGAATCGAGAAGCTGCACACTCGAATGCAGGAGATCCTTCGAGAGCAAGAAGCTTGTATGGATTTTCTGATCGATTTGACCGGACAAGAATTGGTGTTTGAGTTGCTGCGCAATAATACATGCCAAAGCATTATCTCGAACCATCGCTCTCATCCCATCAGTAAAGCGATTAGGATTATGAATTCACCGATGGGACTAAAGATGACGTTAGCCCAAGTAGCAGAAGAAGTGGGGTTGTCTCAGTCGAGTTTTTCGCAGAAATTTAAAGCAGCAACACAGCTAAGCCCTAAACAATATCTCACTCAAGTCAGACTGCAGTCTTCAAAACGAAGTCTCAACAAATTAAGTGTTACTGATGCGGCCTATGAAGCCGGATATGACAATATTTCTCACTACATACGGCTGTTTAAGAACGCTTATGGTCTAACTCCAAAGCAATACCAACGTTCGTTAATTCATGGCAGCCAATAAAAATGGTGCCTTAATCAAAAGGCACCTCCTGTTCTAACCTTCGCTAGAATACTATTCAATTTTATTTTTGTCTGAACTCCAGCGACGAAGTTCAAACCAAAACATCATAAAAGTCGCACCAATTATGAACGCCAAAATAAAACTGCGATCATCCATGACACACATGGCAACAATGTCTAGTGTGTCTTCCACTGGTTTACCTCAATTAAAAGTAATAGCTGGCCTGTATCCAACTGACAGTGTCTTTCTTGCTCACTTTATTGTCCGCGGTATGCTCTACTTTGAATCCTATGGAAGCATAATCAGTCACCATATAGCCGCCGCCAATTTCTATTTGTGGAACAAACTCTTTGGCGCGAGTAATGTATGTCGCTTTGGGGTTGGCATAGAGCCAGTGACCAGCATCAAATCCATACATCGCATAAAGACCGCCTTGAACTAGCGCCGAGTTTTTAAAGGACGATTTACCTTCTACCGCGATGTCGTGTTTGCTATCCATATAGCCACCGTAGAGCATTGGAAACACAGAGATATTAGGGGTAAGTTCGATCTTGTAGATAGCACCCGCTAGCGTCGTCGTGGCATTTCGATTTCCGATGACATCCAAGGAATAACCTAAGCCGTCGTTAACCTTAAAATAGCGAACGCGGTAATCTATATCTGTCTTGCCTTCAATATCTTTCTTGTCACCGATGCCTAAATCAGCGAAGACCATATGCCCTTGTCCCCAACCAAATACACTGTTGAGTTGAGTACGATCGTTTGATCTAGACAATCCAACCATTGAGAATAGAGCCGTCGGATCGCCATAGTTAATATCTTGAGCCGAAGCTTCTGGAGTGACATCTTTGTGGTGAGCCGATGCCACCTCATTTGCCGAAACGCCAGCAGTAATCAAACTTAGAGCGATGGCTGTTATAGTTTTATTCATAATTATACCTAATTAAACAAAAGTCCCTTTAATTAGGTCATCCATGGGATTCACAAGGCATTGCCAAAGTGATAAGAAGGGTCAACTACACGTAGAGAAGGTAGCGATATTTGATAGCTCAGCTTGTTCTACCAAATCGGCACACGATACGGTTTTGATGTCGTTAAGCTGACTGAGGTCGATTCGAATCTCACTGTACGTATCAAGGTTGCGCATCTTAAATGAGCCATTTTCGAAGTTGTAGGTGTATTGAATCCAAGTGGCATAAGTTTCACCGTTCGCTGGGTCAATAATGTCTTGAGGCACTAGATTCCCTGAATCGAATGTGGATTGAAGCTTACCTTCTGTCTGTGCCCAAGAAGCCTGTGGGTCAAACTTAACGTGAGCAGAGTTGTACAAGCCCCGCAGCATTCTTTCTGGGGATGAGATGGTAGAGCCGATGTTATAACCATTTTCGACATGGTTAAAGTCACCTACTTTTGTGGCATTTTCATCGTGATATTGTTGCAACGGCGCATTCGCCATCACTCGTAGGTTGTCGTTCACAGAACCGCGATGAACCACCATTTTGCCGCCTTCATTGAGCTCAAATAAAGCGATATCACCAGATTTGTCCTGCACCGAAATATGCAAGCCATGCTGGGTACCATGAATGCCATCGGCCCAAGCGAACTGGAATTCATTTGCTTCAAACGCAGCGACCGCTTCTCCCACCGTTTTAAAGTTCTGCGCCATAAAGGCTGCAGCATCACCCCAGTTAACTGCCGGAGCACCGGTGTCCTTATAATCCTTGATGAACGCCTGTGAATCGTACATATACAAAGTTGAAGCAGATAAACCTTGATTGTTGATGGCTTCACCCGATGTATCGACAAACACGGCGCGTTCTTCTAAGTTCAATGTAGGATACTTCACCGTCCATTTGGCCGCTGTTTTGTACGATGGAACCGCTTTGGTTGCCATCTCAGTGCCCGTTGGTGACATAATCGCATACGTGCCTAATTTCTGCCCCCAGTCGAGCGTCCTAACTTGGGACACACCATATGGCGTATCAAACGTCATGCGAGAACATGCGTTTGCAGTGCCCACTAATGCACTTGATGCTGTAGCCGCTAATGTAAGCGCGATAATTGTCTTCTTCATTTTCAACCCTCTAATATGTTCACGGTAGCAATACCGTGCTTTGTCGCCTGTTGATAGCGCGAACTTTAAGCGCTGAGTAGAAGTACATCAAAGTGATTAATATATAAATATCGAATAGATCAGTCAGAAAGAAGAAGTAGTAAGGTAGGAGAGATCAGCCCTTTCCCTCTGGCTTACAGCACCAAAGGGAAAGGCTAGTTTATTGATTACAATGAATTAAAATCAAAAACCATCACAACAATCATATTGCTGTTGTGTTTTGATTTTCTTTAACTGGAAAGTACACTCGTTTCAGTTTGCTAAAAGCTTTGCCTATATCTTCAAGAATCACATATAAGCACGGAACGGCAATGAGAGTCACGATGGTGGCGTACATCACTGCAAAGCCTAAAGCAACCGCCATAGGTTTAACAAACGCCGCCTGAAGACTGGTCTCAAACATGATGGGTAACACCCCAAAGAACGTAGTGATAGAGGTCAGCGTTATCGCCCTAAACCTTGCGCAGCCAGCTTCAACCACGGCTTGCTTTGCACAATCACACCGCGCTTTGATTTGGTTGACGTAATCAGTCATTACTAACGAGTCATTAATCACAACCCCCGCCGCCGCAATCAAACCAAATGTGGACATCATGCTCATGTCAAGTCCATAGAAATAGTGCCCCCATATCGCACCCGTTAGGCTAAACGGAATAACAGACATAATGATAAACGGCTGGGCATAACTTTTTAATGGCACAGCCAATAGAATGTAAACCGTTATCATCCCTGCGATAAAGAACACTATCTGCTCTGCTTTTTGCTTTTGCTGTTCCTCAATGGTGCCACCTAACTCAGTTTTAACTTCAGGGAATTGAGCGCGCAGTTCCGGAAGCACATTATCTTCAATATTCTTCACTGCTCTATCGGGTTCGATCACCGCTTCGTCAATAGAACCATAGATATAAACCGTTCTAAAACCATTCTCACGTCGTATTTGGTTGATGCCCGGCTTACTGGTGATGTTAACCACATCGCCCAACATCACTTTTTTGCCTGATGGAGTATTAATCAAGGCATAGCGCAGTGAAGAGAACGCTTCTCGGGTCAACTTAGGGTAGCGAACCATTACCCTGACTTCTTCAGTATTCCGAAGTACTCGCTGCGCTTCTCCGCCATAAAAGCTGCCTCCAACCTGCGATGCTACATTAGCTAGATCCAGTCCGAGATCATAAGCCACAGGTTTTAGCGAAAGTTGTACTTCGCGACTGCCCGTATCCATCGAAGAGCTGATATCAAACAACCCCATCTGGAGCTGAAGCTTTGAAATAAGCTCACGTCCAGCGGCATTCAGCACTTCCATATCAGGGCCGTACAGCAAATAACCAAACTCATCGCCCTCTTCGCCACCAGCTACATTGTCGTTAATAACAATGGATTTTAGACCAACAATCGTCGGCATTTTTTCACGCCAGCGACGAGAGAGCTCAAACGCATCGACTGGACGCACGTCTTCATCAACAAGAGGAAGGATGATCATACCCTCGGTGCGACTGGTGTTAATCGTCATCATGTCGCGAATAACAGGCTGCCCGTACTCTTGCTCTATATCCTTGTCGACCTCACTCACCACTTTTTCAAGAGTGAGTAAGGCATCAATCGTTTGTTCATCGGATGCATTACTATTCATCTCAATTTTGATCATTGGGAAGTCAGACGGAACTTTAGGACTTGGGATCATACGCACGTGGCCTGACGTCAGCATTGCCGCACTGATAACCAAAATTGCGATAAATCCAGCCATCACAGACCAACGCCACTCCACACACCACGACACGGTGCGCTTGTAAGGCCCATTAACAAAACGGAAAAATGAGCGATTGAAACGGGCGCGATAACTGTTCTCTTTGACTGGGGTAAACTTGGTATGAGCCAAATGCGCTGGAAGGATGAGTTTTGACTCTATCAAGCTGAAAATCAAACAGAAAATAACAACGATAGAGAGACCATAGAAAAAAGCTTTCTCTGGCCCAGTAGAGAATAAGAACGGAACAAACACGGCAATCGTTGTCAGTACCCCGAATGTTGCAGGGGTTGCGACACGCTGAGCTCCGCGCACGACATTAGTGACCCCTCCCCCTTCTTTTTCAACCTCGGTGTAGACACTTTCTCCTATGACGATGGCGTCATCTACCACAATACCTAGCACCATGATAAACGCGAACAGTGTGATGATATTGATACTGACATCAAACAGCGGCATCAGCATAACCGCTCCCAAGAAACAGACCGGTAAACCAACCATAACCCACATAGCTAAGCGGAATCGCAGGAAAATGGTCAGCAAAACCGCTACCAAAACCGCACCTTGCAACAGGTTCTTAAGCATCATATCCAGTCGAGCATTCAGATAGAACGTCATATCCATTAAGGTGTTGAGCTGAATACCATGAGGCAACGTTTGATTTCTTGCGTCAATAAAGCGCTTCACCGTCTCGGCGACAGGCACCATATTTTGGGTTTTGGTTGCCTTAACCGTCAAATAGATGCCGTTCTCACCGGAATACTTAAAGTAGTGCTGCCCTTCAGTAAACTCGTCTTTAATTTTGGCAATATCACCCAACAAGACCTTGGAGCCATTGGCGCCGACTTTGACTGGTATCTGCCGAAATTCAAAACCGTCGTAGTACTGGTTCTCAATTCGAATCGACACTAAACCCGTGCTAGTCCTGACTTGTCCTGCGGAAAAATTTGCCGAGTATTTTTGAATCGCCGCCACTACATCATCGAGCGTCAGATCATAGGTTCGTAGCTCATCAGGGTGAATTTCAATTCCAATTTCATCGGGTGGGGAGCTGACTTCAACCAAAGAAACGTCATTAAGCTGTAATAGTTCTTTCTCTACCTGCTTTGCAATGGTTTTCAGCTCTGATAACGACGTATTGCCCGACAGCACCATACCAATAACGTCTTGCTTAAACTCTATCTGCGTGACCTTAATCGGCTCCATCGCCTTGGGAAAACTAGCTATGGCATCGACTCGCTGCTTTACCTTATCCAGTACTTCCATAAGGTTTGCCTTGGTATCAATTTCCAAGGTTACCGCACCGCCACCGCGATAAGCGTCAGTCACCGCTTTTTTAATCTCGGTGACATCTTTCAGAGACTCTTCTACTTTGATTAGGATCGTCTCCTCTATTTCCTGAGCAGAAACCCCTGGGTAAGATGCTGTCACATTAATGTAGTTGATTTCAAAATTTGGGAACATCTGGCGCTGAATCAGAAAGTAACTGACGGTTCCCATGATCAAGATAAACGCCATCAGAAGGTTGGCGGCTACCGAGTTATTGGCAAAAAGGGCGATGATGCCGCGTTGAGTGGACTTACTCACTGGCTTCTCCTTGGTTTGCCAATACCTCTGAATTACTATTCGAGCGAATCACCGACATTCCAATTTGCGGGAACTCAGGCACCGTCAATACCAATTCATCGCCTGATTTCACACCAGAATCGATAAAGAAGTTGGCCTGCTCTTCACGCAAAACATGGACACTTTTAGGAACGAGCTTATCTTCTTGATCAACAATCCAGACTCGCTCATCAGTGACCAACTCTTGCGGCACTTTAAACAGGTTTGGGATCTGTTTACCGTTGAAAACCACTTCAACATACGAACCAAAAGGTAATGGTTTGGCATCCGTTGTCAGCGCATAAGGGTCCTTGATTCGAATCACCAGATTTGCCATACGCGTAGCACTATCTACCACTCCTAGATCTCGCATGATCACACCATCCCGAACTGAGTTAGTGCGACCTTTAGAAATGACGTCGGCTTTCACTCCTACAATATTGTCAGGTAAGAAAGGCGCATCGAAGCCTGCAATGGGTACCATCACCTCTGCAGATTCAATGTTATTCAGCTCCGCAACTTGTGCGCCCGAAGTAATGTACTGACCAACACCTATACTTCTGGAGACCACCAACGCATCATAAGGCGCTTCAACTTCGCAGTTGGCAAGATCACGATTGGCTCTGCGTAATGCAGCCTGCGCTGATTTAACGCTGGCCTCAGCACTTAGCACTTGAGGAATACGCAGATAGAGGTCCGAGACTTGGGTATCTTTAATTTTCTTTGCCTGCCTTTCGGCAACTTTCGCCTTAGCACGCTCTTCAATTAGCGCCGCTTGCGCCTGCGCGAGTTGTGCTTGGGCTTGCAGCACCGCTGCTTGGTAGTTGTCTTTTTCGATGGTGAAGAGAATTTCGCCGCGCTTTACCACGCCGCCTGCCACAAAGTTCGGATGCCAACTGGTAACTTCACCGGAAACTTGTGTTGATAACGCAGTGCGCTCAAGTGGCACTACCTCACCAAAACTTGAGATTTGCACCTGATGATTTTCGGCTTGCAGGATTTGGGTTTTAACTCTTGGGACGGTGTCGACTTGTTTCTGGTCTTCAATTTCTGGAGCCGTTTGCTCCACGAGCATAAAGCCACCAGCGGCCACACCTAAAATCGCGAATGGTAGAATCCATTTAATACTGCGCTTGAACATAGCTTCCCTTGATTTATATTCTTCTGCTTTGATTATTGTACGTAATTTCAGCTAGAGAAACTGTAAGGAAACCTCATCTTTTTCTGTGTTTGTGTGAAGAGCAGCAATATAAACAAGAAGGTATGCATCACAACATACCTTCATTCGATGGGATTATGAGTGCGACAGCGAATCACATTTAGCGGCGCAGATAAAATCGTTTTGGTGTAATCCTTTAATTGAGTGGCTCCACCAAGTCACGGTTACCTTCCCCCACTCTAAAAGAATTGCAGGGTGATGAAACTCATCTTCTGCTAACTCAGCAATCTTATTAGAAAAGGCCCAAGCCAACTTGAAGTTCTTAAAACCAAACTGTTTTTCTAACTGAGGAATGCCATCTCTCTCGATAATGCTCCAGCCGTTCAGTTCTGTCAGTAGTTGTTGCTGTTCTTCCTTCGTTAATGCCAGTGCATCGCTACTACACGCTTCACAGCGCAGTTCATTAAGCATGAGTCTTATCCTTTGGTTCAAATAGTGGTGGCAACAATCCAGCGTTCATCGCTCGATTAACGTCTTCGGTGAGCTCGTCCGATCGTAGTTGGTATAGTTGGTCAATATCGTCCAGCACAAAGTAGGTCGGCTGCATGATATCAATGCGGTACGGTGTTCTTAACACGGTATCCAAGTCGAAAGCTTGGCGCAGTGGCCGTTCATCATCTAACGCATAGAGAGTTTCTCCCGGTGAAGAGAGAATTCCACCGCCGTAAATTTTGGTTAGACCGTTTTGTTCCACTAAACCAAACTCAACGGTAAACCAGTACAGTCGAGCCAAATATACTCGCTGCTTGGCGTCAGCATCACTGCCTAGCTTGCCGTAGATTCGAGTAAATTCTGCAAATTGCGGATTGGTCAACATGGCACAATGACCAAATATTTCATGAAAGAAGTCGGGCTCTTGCAAGTAGTCAAATTCTTCTCTCGAACGCAAAAACGTTGCAACAGGAAACTTGCGGTCGGCCAATAACGCGAAAAAACGGTCAAAATCAATAAGCGCTGGCACTGGCTCCACTTGCCACCCCGTTTCTCTATGTAGCACTCGGTTAATCTCAGGTAGCTGCGGAACACGATCCAGGGGCAGATCTAGTAAGTCTAAGCCGTGCAAATACTCCTGACACGCTCTGTCTTTAATCAAATCGAGCTGTCGAACAACCAAGTCATGCCATATCTGATCTTCCTCGCTGCTCCACTCCACAAAACCGAGTTCGTTCACAGGTTTTGATACGTACTGAGTCATCTCGTCACCATTAACAACTTTGTTACATTAAGCCTATGTGCGGAAAATTTTGCTGACAATGATTGAATCAGACTCTAACGCGCATTGTGGTGTAACAATTTATTTACATTTAAACGAATTCTTTCGACTTATCAATATATTGTTTTCAGCTCCCTCTATTTGACGTATTGAGGATTCGCACCAAAACTTAATCACAATTCATCGCATTAAGTACAAAGGAAGCGCATGCCAAATAACGACATGGATCACATCCCACTCTGGTCGCCTTCTCCCGAGCGAGTCGAGGATTCTCATCTCAAAGCCTTTATGCAAGTACTGGAACAACAAGGACTCAACTTTAGTGATTATGCTCATTTGCATCAGTGGTCCATTAGCCAGCCAGAGTCCTTTTGGGATGAAGTATGGGATTATTGTGGTGTAGTTGGAGACAAACATGCGCCGAATTGTCAGTTGGGTTCGCCAAAATGGGATAAACCCGTCGTCGCTCGCGACCTGCTCTGGTTCCCCAATGCGACACTAAATTATGCTGAAAACCTCCTGGCTTACGGCAAGGCTCACCCCTCTGAACTTGCCATTTACTTTCAGAACGAAAATCGCCAGTCGTCTCTCCTCACTTGGCAGCAGTTAATTGAACAGGTTTCTGTTGTTCAACAATGGCTTATTGAATCGGGTATTACTGAAGGTGATGTCGTAGCGGGTTATTTGCCACATATTCCTCATACGATTATCGCCATGCTCGCGACGACCAGTTTGGGGGCGATTTGGACTTCCACCTCTCCCGATTTCGGAGTGGATAGTGTTATCGAACGGTTTGGGCAAGTTGAACCTAAAATCCTATTCTGCTGCGACGGTTACCATTTCAATGGCAAGGCTTTCGGAATGATTGAGAAAAATCAAAGTCTTATCGACGCTCTGCCTTCGATTAACCAAGCTTGCCTAATTCGTTATGCCGACCAGCACGATACCCAAATGGAAAACACCTTAGATTGGGACTTCCTAGCACAGCGTTTCTCCCCTATGTCTGTCACATTCCATCGCGTTAAGTTTAACGCACCTTTGTTCGTTCTCTACTCTTCGGGAACAACAGGTAAACCCAAATGTATTGTGCATTCTGTCGGTGGCACCACTATCAACCACTTGAAAGAACATCAACTTCATTGCGACATAAAAGAAAAGGACAAGGTGTTTTACTACACAACTTGTGGTTGGATGATGTGGAACTGGCAAGTATCTGCATTGGCATCGGGAGCAACGTTGGTGATATTTGATGGCAGCCCTGTTTATCCCAAAGTAAACACCCTTTGGCAACTCGCTCATGAGGCGGAAGTTACACTGTTTGGCACATCTGCAAAGTACCTTGAAACTTTACAAAAGCTCCACTATCAACCCAATGAACACTTCACTTTATCACGGCTCAAAACGCTGTGTTCAACGGGTTCCGTTCTTTATCCACAGCAGTTTGATTTCGTCTATGACGCGATAAAACCAGACTTGCATCTGGCTTCTATATCAGGGGGAACCGATATTTGTGGCTGTTTTGTCTTGGGTAACCCGGTGTCCCCAGTCTATGGAGGAGAATGCCAAGCGCCGGGACTAGGACTTGATGTAAAAGTATTCAACGAACAAGGTTATAGTGTTATTGAACAACGTGGAGAACTGGTATGTCGCAACAGTTTTCCCAATCAACCCATTGGTTTTTGGAACGATAAAGGCGAACGCTATCACAATGCGTATTGGGCTGAATTCTCAGGAGTTTGGAATCATGGCGACGATGTGATGCAGAGCCCTGCTGGCGGCATGACCTTTTTTGGTCGAAGTGACGCTACTCTTAATCCGGGAGGCGTTCGTATCGGAACAGCGGAAATATACCAGCAAGTGAACCAATTGGAGGAAGTCAGTGACGCTATCGCGGTTAGTCGGGTCCAAGATGGCAATGAAACCGTGGTCCTATTTGTTCAACTTAGCAGCACGGCCACGCTCGATGACGCATTAAAACAACGCATTAAACAAACCCTGAAGACACACTGCTCTCCACGTCATGTCCCATCCGAGATCTACCCGATCAGCGAAGTACCACGAACCAAGTCAGGCAAGCTAGTAGAGCTGGCGGTCAAGCAAACGCTACATGGTCAGCCGGTCAAGAACCAAGGCGCGATTGCCAACCCCTGGGTTTTAGAAGAAGTGAAAAGCCACGTTGTATAACGTAACTTCAAGGTTTGGTCACTTATCACTAGACACTCATACGCAAAGCGAAGAAAAAGAATAATGTTCATCTCAGATGCGGGAATCACAACCAGAGTTTGGTTTATACCTATCAATACGACAAAGGGGATCATCTCCCCCTCATCTCATACCGAATTGGTTTCTAGCTTATTTCCAGCCCGCTTAACGCGGGCTTTTTGTTTAAGTTAGCGCTGTAGGAAAATCGGGTAAACAGCGGCTGGATGTCCCTGCTTTATCGCTTCCAACATAGCGCCAAAGTAAGGCATAGAATGGATGAAAAACTTCTTATATCCCAAACATAAATGATTCAGTCCTGGCTCAAGGTCGACCGTCATGGCCGTTCGTTCTTTTGGACATCCCCCATTACACATAGGACGGAAGTGACAATCACGACACTGTTTTGGTAGAGATTTGAGCTTATTAACCCCAAAATCGATCTGTTGTTGAGAAGAAACCACAGAGCCTAGGTCAATGACATCAATATCACCCACCTTGTAGTCTTCATAGCTGTAATGATCACAAGAGTATACGCTGCCATCGTGTTCAAGCATCATTTGCTGGCCACACGTTTCTGAGTGAAAACACATTTGACTTGGCTGTCCTGCTAAAATGCCAAGCGTATTCTCAAAAAACTGAATAAAGACTTTGCCCACATCGTTTTTGCGCCACTCATCAAACACATCACACAGAAAGTGTCCCCATTGATGAGGCGTTAACGACCAGTCTTTATCACTTCGCTTGTCCAATGGATGCTCCACACAGGGCTGAAACTGGATAACACTCGCCCCTAACGCCTTTAGTTTGAGGTAAGTCGCCTTACCTAAATGAGCGTTATCGCTATGGACGACCGTCAGTGTATTGAACTGAACCTTGTACTTTTTCAATAACTCCAATCCACGCAGGACTCGAGAATATGTGGGGTTTCCTTTTATGTCAGGACGACCATGATTGTGATTAAGTTCGTCGCCATCAATACTCAGTCCGATTAGAAAGTTATTCTCTTTAAAGAACTTTGCCCACTTCTCATTGATGAGCGTGCCATTACTCTGGAAGGTATTCGTAATAGTCATCCCTAGACGAGCGTGCTTTTTTTGTAACTTTACAGCCAACTGATAAAAGTCTAATCCGCGCAAGGCGGGTTCACCACCCTGCCAGCTAAAGTCGACAAATTTGATGTGTTTAGGTTGCGCGGCAATATACTGTTGAACATACTTCTCAAGCATTGCTTCAGACATCTGCATCGTTGCACCCGGTTGATAACGTTCTTCTTTTCTTAAATAGTAGCAATAGTGACAATCTAGGTTGCACTTGGAGCCAACGGGCTTAACTAGAAGATGAAATGGATGTTTGGATGAAGTGCTCATTACTCGCTCCCGTTCGATTTTTTGCTATTATCGAACGGAAGCGCCTGAGCCTCTACTAGGATCTTTCCTAACTGAACTCCTCAAGCTCCAACAAAATCAGGTCAGACCAGATTACGACCGTGAGCCCATGCAATTAACTCTGACGCACTTTTGAGGTTGAGTTGCTCCATCATTTTGTATTTATGGTACTCCACCGTTTTTGATGAAATGTTCAGCTCTAACGCCACTTTTTTAGCAGACAGTCCCTGAGCTAGTAGCTTGAGAATGTCCAACTGACGCGCACTGAGGTCTGTCTTCTGTTCAATGATCGATTTCAGTTCATCGGGCACATAGGTCTCACCTGTCAAGACCATTTCTATGGTTTTGGCTAACTCAAATCCCGCTTGGTGTTTTAATACATAACCATCAGCACCATATTCAAACGCGGCCTTAACAATTTCTGGTTCGTCATGCATAGATAAGCACACGATGGCGCTGTTCTCGGAGCTACGTTTAAGCAATGAAATGGTCGTGTTTAGCTGCATGCCTGGCATGGAGATATCCGTAATCACCAGATCGGGCTGATGCTGTTTAACCAGCTGCACCATCTCGTTAGCATCAGAAGCTATGCCCACCACTTGATGCGTCAGTTCAACCAAACGTGCGATACCTTCGCTAACTATTTGATGATCATCAGCTATGACAACTGTCGCCATTTTTATTCCTCTTCACAAACCAATATTAGTGAGATTCTGACCCCTGGTTTAACACCAGTTGATTCGATAGACATCGTTGCGCCAATCAGCTCACTACGTTCTACCATGGACTGCAACCCGAGTGAAGGAGAGTTCATTTCAATTCCGTGCAGCGAAAAGCCGACTCCATTATCTTCAATCAATAATTCTGCCTTCTTATCTTTGATTCTTCTCAAAATGACATCCACATGAGAAGCATCGGCATGCTTGACCACATTAGAGAGAGACTCCTGTATAATTCGGTAGATGTGCAAAGACACCTCATCGTCAAACACAACCGTACGATCAAGCTCAATACTCATCGCTATCTGGCTACGCTCACTCACTTGCTTTACATGTGATTCGATTGCAGCGTGTAAACCCACACGTTCAATCACCACGGGATGAAGATGCCGAGACAGTTGCTGAATATCACGAGTAATCTCAGACAGCCCTTTCGCACATTGTGCTATCATAGACCTCGACTGATCATCACACATCGCTGCCGCTAACCCCATTTCAATCCCCAAAGAAGCAAGGCGCTGACTAAAATCATCATGTAAGTCACGAGCAATGTTTCTTCGCTCTCGCTCCCGCTCCCCAATGATACGACGGTTTCTTGCAGCAACTTCTTGTTGACTGCGCCTAAGCTGTTCATAGTGTGTCACTCGAGCAATACTGGACGCGATGATATTGCCTAACAAGGTGGCAGAATGAACAAAGTCATCATCAAAGCGGCCAGTTGAGGTAAAGTTAGCGCAAGCCATTAACCCCCATGGCTTTCCCATCGCACTAATCGGAACCAGAATATGTCTAAGCGGTCTCTCCTGCTGTAGTTGCATCGCTAGATCCAATAGAGCTGGTGAGTCATCGCTGCACACCACTTCACCCTTTTCTATCAATGCTCGGTAGGCTAAAACGACGGAGGCTGGAATGTGTTTTTGTACGGGAGGAATGCCAACTCCAATAGATTCATGGTGTCGCCAGTTTTCAACAATCGCATGATCAAGAGGCAAACACGACAACCGGTCAGCACCTAGAAAATCGCGACATTCATCGAGTACTTCCGCAATGACACTGTCCATATCGGCTGTCGGAGAGTCCAGCAATTTACCCGAAATAGAAATCAAAACATCTTTAATTTGTTCCACTAATTCAACCTTTTAAGAACCTAGCCTCAACATTAAACAGTGTACCCGCAATCCCGTAAAATTGCCGACTTTGTGCCCCACAATTGGCATACAGTTAGGAAATCTCCTAGTTCATTTGGCCACCAATCGCCTAGATACTATGCCTGTCTTATCTTAGGAGCCCATTATGAAAAACTTTTCTAAAAGCTTAGTCAGTAAATCCATACTCGGTGTGGCTGCCGCCGCAACATTAGGTGTAGCACCCGCTTTGGCTAAGAATACGTCAGAAAAACCCAATATCTTAGTGATCATGGCCGACGACATCGGCTGGTCGAATACTTCCGCTTACAACATGGGAATGATGGGTTATAAAACACCTAACATCGACCGTATTGCCAATGAAGGCATGCTGTTTACCGATCACTATGGTCAGCCAAGCTCAACTGCTGGGCGCGCTGCGTTCTTAACGGGTCAATTACCAATACGTACGGGTCTGCTTAACGTCGGTTTACCGGGCTCACCTGTTGGTCTTCACCCAGAAGATCCTACCCTTGCTGAAGTTCTTAAAGACCAAGGTTACTTCAACGTTCAACTAGGTAAAAACCACCTTGGTGACCAAGAGCACATGATGCCGCACCGTCGCGGTTTCGACTTCTTCTACGGTAACCTCTACCACCTTAATGCAGAAGAAGAGCCTGAGAATGAAGATTATCCACAAGATCCTGCATTCCTTGAACGCTTTGGACCTCGTGGAATTGTAACGGGAACGCCTGACGGCCCAACTGAATCAGCAGGGCCACTGACCCGCAAGCGAATGGAGACCATTGACCGTGAGCTAACCGATATGGCGCTCGACTATCTTGATGATTTCGCCAAGACCGATGAACCCTTCTTCATGTGGTACAACCCATCACGTATGCACGTTTGGACTCACCTAAGTGATGAATGGAAAGGCAAAACAGGTTACGGTCTTTACGCCGATGGCATGGCAGAGCTTGACCACTATGTAGGTCAAATTCTTGATAAGCTGGAAGAAACAGGACAAAAAGACAACACCGTGGTGATCTTTACCACAGATAACGGCGCCGAAAAAGTAACGTGGCCAGATGGTGGTAACACGCCATTTAAGGGAGAGAAAGGTTTGACGACTGAAGGTGGTGTACGCGTGCCATTTATGGTCAGCTGGCCTGGCCATATTCCTGCGGGCTCCGTCAACAACGGAATTCAGTCACACGAAGACCTCTTCACGACATTAGCCTCCATAGCGGGTGAAAAGGACGTACAAGAGAACTTCAAGAAAAAACACGACGTGTTTATTGATGGTTATGACCATCGTCAAGCGTGGTTCAATAACGAAGACACCACTCGTAACGAAATCTTCTACTTTGCCGAAACGGGTAACTTGGAAGCGGTACGCGTAGGCAAGATTAAAGCGCAGTTTATCGAACCACTTGAAGATAGTTGGTTTGCTCCACGCCTAACCACGACTTGGCCTGTACTCTACGACCTACGTACTGACCCATATGAAGAAGCACCAGAGCACTCTGGTATGTACATCAAATGGATGGCGGAACGTATGTTTAACTTCGTGCCAATTCAGGTAGAAGTTGCAGAGCTACTGAAAACGTTCCACGAGTTCCCACTTCGTCAAGAACCAACATCGTTCAACCTTGAACGCGTTATTCAGACTTTGCCATACCGTCCAGATACCCAACAATCTGGTAACTAGTGTTTCGGCACCCATAATACTCATTGATAATCAAGGATGTACTTCAGTGCATCCTTTCTTTCTACGACAACGCTCTCTTCCCCATCGTTAATTAGGAATAGTCCTAGTGACCTCGCTTCTTCAACTTAGATAAGCTAGCACCATCATATTTCGACCGCGTCTAAGTGGTTTCCATCCATTAAAGCAAATTACAGAGGTGGTTTAATGACGGTATCAACACAGAATTTCATTACGCTACAACAACAAATAAACCAACGTGTACTTGGTCAAGAGAAGTCCGTTGAACAGCTCACCATTGCCTTGCTTGCGGGTGGACATGTTTTACTTCAAGGCCTACCTGGCCTCGCGAAAACTCGCAGTGCGAGCGTCATGGCGGCACAACTCGACTCAACCTTGAATAGAATCCAATTTACTCCTGATATGTTGCCTGCGGATATCACCGGTAGTGAGCTCTATGACAGCCATACACAATCGCTCACCTTCAAAAAGGGGCCGGTTTTCTCTCATCTCGTTCTTGCCGATGAGATCAATCGTGCACCAGCAAAAGTCCAATCGGCCTTGCTTGAGGCCATGGCAGAATCACAGGTCTCTGTGGCAGGGACAACCCATCCTCTGCCTAGTTTATTTATGGTGCTCGCAACACAAAACCCTATTGAACAAGAAGGCACCTACCCGCTACCCGAAGCGCAAATGGATCGTTTCCTAATGCAAATCATCATCGACTACCCAGACAAGCAAGCTGAAAAGCGGATGCTCCAAATGCTACGTAGAGAGAATCTGTTAATTCAAGAAAGTGACTCAAAACTCAGTGTTGACCACGTTTTAAAAGCTCGATATCTCGTTGATCAAGTCCATGTTTCGGATCAGGTCGATCAATACATCGTTGATCTAGTAGACGCGACTCGATATCCAACACTCTACGACGTCGAATTAGCTCAGTGGATAGAACAAGGAGCAAGCCCGAGAGCATCAATCGCTCTCGACAAATGTGCACGTGCCCACGCTTGGTTGAACGGCCAAGACCATGTCACACCTGACAATGTTCGTGCAGTTGCTCATTCCGTGCTTCGCCATCGACTTGTCATCACGTTTTCATCTCAACACCAAGGTGTGAACGCCGAACACGTCGTAAACAAACTTCTAGACTGTGTGGCTTTTGCCTAGTCATGGAGGAAAATAGATGAGTGATTATCGAGTGTATCCTACCATCGAACGACTTAGTGAGCTCAGCCGCTTAGGTCGAACGTTATCATGGCATCCACCCTACCAACGTCTCACTCCATTGACAGGAAAACACCGCAGCCAGCAACGTGGTAGAGGATTGGACTTTATTGAACTACGACATTATTACCAAGGTGATGATGTTCGCTGCATCGACTGGAAAGTGACGCAAAGAACCGGTCAACCTTACCTTCGAGTCTATTCTGAAGAGCGAGACAAAAACATCGCACTGCTGGTAGATTTACGTACACGTATGTTTTTCGCTTCGGACGGAGCAATGAAGTCGGCAATCGCCAGTGAAACAGCGGCGATTATCGCAGGCTCCATTGTGCAAGGTGGCGATCGTATGGGAGCACTCATCCTTACCGATAGTGGTATAGCGTCGCTGCCATTTCGACGAGGAGAAAAAGCATTGCTAGCACTCCTCACCGAGCTCGTTCACTGCAATTCGCGACTCCCTGACTGGTCAGCACCTTCTTCTGAATGTTCCTTGTATGATGGCTTAAGCCAACTAAGCGCAATGACTTTAAAAGAAAGCCAGTGTTTCATTATTAGCGATTTTAGTGACTACCAAGTAAATGAGAAACATTCGATCATTGATGCTCTCGCTAAACGTAATAGTTTAATCGGTCTTAGAATTTCAGACCCCTTAGAAATTAAGTTTCCAGGACATAGCTTAGTCATTGGCAACACTGACCAACAGGTGGAGCTCAAGCAAAGCCGACCTCAAGCTCGAGAGAAGTTCGAGCATTACATTACCCAACATAGACAAGCGCTTAACGACCATTTCTTGCGTCACCAATTAGCCTTGCTAGATTTCACGACTCATCAAGATGCTTGGCTCCAAATGCAAGCTAAAACAAAACAATAGGTTGTTATGATGAAGGCATCACAGGGCCAAATCGTTGAGTTTGGCAGTCACTTAATCCATCGAGCTGAGTGGATCACGCCACCCGATGCCGTATCGTGGTTTCCGCAAACCACGCTGTGGAAGCTTGTGGCATTCTCATGTCTACTGCTCATCATTGGCTACGTTATTTATCGCATTCATCAATACCTATCGCGGGCTTACCTTCGAGATGCGTGGACCTTATATCAAAATTACGCTTCTGAGAGAAAAATCAACAGAATCGCAACGCTTCTGAAGCGGCTGGCTCATCAACATTGGCCTGAAGAATCAATCGGCACTATGAACACCGCTGAATTCGCTGAGTTTATAGCTCAACGAACCAATAACTGTCTCACATACGCTCAGGTCATCGAACTGGTGCAAACCAGCTATTGTCTTAAGCCCAATGTCAGCTCAACGACACTGGATGCTGTCCATCGATGGTTTCAGGAGGTCACATGCTAACCTTCACCTACCCTTGGTTTGGTCTACTGGTTTTACTTCCCGTTATTATGCGTGCCACTCCAACACATCTCACTAGACAAACGGCACTTCGCTTTAGTCATTTCGATAAGTTCATTGAAGTCACAGGATCGACGCCAAGGAGCGGAGCGGTAGTGATACGCCCTTCTTGGTGGCAGCGCGCACTAACCATGCTCACCTTTTTGAGTTTAGTATTGGCAGCAACGAAGCCTGTATGGGTTGGAGAGCCCATTGCTATAGAGAAAAGTGGCCGTGAAATGATGGTCGCCGTTGACCTCTCAGGTTCCATGGAGGCGAAAGACTTTGTTGACCAACAAGGCATCAATGTTCGACGTATTGATGGCGTAAAATTGCTGCTGGAATCCTTTTTACAACAGAGAGCCGGCGACCGTGTCGGCCTCATCGCCTTTGGTGATGAGGCATACTTGCAAGCGCCCGTAACCGAAGACTTCGATACGCTCTCTTTGCTGTTGGAGCAAATGGACGTGCGTATGGCGGGCGCAGGGACCGCGCTGGGAGATGCGATTGGTGTCGCAGTTAACCACTTTGAGCATTCCGAATCAAACAACAAAGTATTATTGCTGCTCACAGATGGTAAAGATACCACCAGCCAATTTCCCCCTGTCGATGCCGCTCATTTCGCAGGAGAGCGTGGTATTACGATTTATCCTATTGCAATTGGTGATGCTACCAACGTGGGTGAAGAAGCCATTGATCTGGAGATGTTAGCCCGTATCGCCAGCTACACTGGTGGACAAGTTTTTGAAGCTTTAGATGGTGACGCCTTAGCGGCGGTCTATCAAACGCTGAATGAGCTGGAAGCCTCTCTTTTTGAAAGTGATGTCATTCGCCCTAAATTCGAGCTCTATTTCTGGCCTCTTCTTTTCATAACCATCTTGAACTTACTGGCGTTAACGTTCGTCGCTACCCGCACCCTGTACCACACGAGAAAAGGAGCAAACAATGGCTGAGTTTCATTTTATTCGTCCTTGGTGCCTGTTGTTGATTGTCCCGATGTTATGGGTCTTCTATGCCTTTCGCAAAGCACAGCAAACCAAGCATACACTGCCCATCGCTTCTCACCTGGCACCTTACCTTAATGCTGACGGGAAAGATAAGCATTGGTTTGCACCCAAACATTTGCTGCCTGGTATACTGACGTTGCTGATTGTCATTATTGCAGGTCCAACGTGGCAACCTGAGCCAGACTCTCATGCTAAAAACCAATCGCCACTCTATTTTGTTATAGACCTATCAAACTCCATGAGTGAATCCGATCTAGCTCCTAGTCGATTGGAAAACAGTAAACTTAAGTTGGAACAGCTGCTCACCTATAAAACCGATGGCGCTGTTGGCGCTTACGTTTACGCAGGAAGTGCTCACCTACTTATTCCCGCGACAGAAGACCGAGACGTTTTAGCGCTTTACCTGTCTTCCCTATCTACACACTTAATACCAAGACAGGGCAAAAACCTAGCGGCTGTTTTCGAACAATTGCAGCAATCTCACGATAGTAAAGATATACCTGCCAGTATCATTGTCGTTACCGATGGACTAGATAACAGTGGCATTCATGCTTTAAACCAATATACCGACCTCCATCAAGACCAGATTTTAGTATGGAAATTTGGTTATCAAGAGACATTGACACCACCGCGTGATGTTCGTTTTTTACAAAACACGCCTGACGATAGCGATATTGCTAGTATCCAACGCTGGATAGATAGCTTTAGCTACTTTGACCCTCAAGATGAAGATATTCAGTGGCAAGAAGCCGGGGTTTACCTAGTGTTACCGACATTAGTGCTGAGCTTACTTTGGTTCCGTCGAGGCTGGAGTATACGCTGGGTTCCAAGCATACTCGTGGGAGCGGTTTATCTCGGAGCCATAATGCCGACTGACGGTTATGCCGCAGATAACACATCACCAACCTGTGATTCATTGATGATGCGCTTATTGATGACCGAAGACCAACAAGGTCAGTGGTTCTATCGCCAAGGTAACTACGCTTGCGCGGCTAAAACCTTCGTCGAACCTCAATGGAAGATCCAAGCTTTGATGAAAAATGGGCAGTGGGAATGGGCGCTCACCATGCTTAATCAGCAACCAGATTCGGTTTCCAAACGCTTCAATACGGCAATGAGTTTTCTACACATTCAACGCTTTCGTTCGGCAGAGCATTGGTTTAACAGGGTGTTGGAACTGAATCCAGAGCACACGCAAGCCCAGCAAAACCTTAAACTCCTTGAAGAGATATTTGATTTGATGGCTGACCGAGCTCAAGGGCAAGGTACTGCAGGTGAAGACATGACAGCCGACGTAATTTCCAGCCTCGAAGAAGATATGGGTATCGATGAGCCAGAAGAACGCTCTGACTTCATCAACAGCGCTGATCTCATGGCTGAAGAACACCTAACCAAAATTTGGTTAGAACAGGTCAAATCGAATCCTGAAGTTTTTCTAAGAAATAAGTTCGCTATCCAACTACAGAAACAAACGGAGGTAGCGCAATGAACGCCTTCCTTGTAAGCAATTTGACATTAAATCGACGTACGATACACAAACCTTTCATTTCTATTTTAAGTGCG
This sequence comes from Vibrio barjaei, assembly GCF_001639065.2. Taxonomy (GTDB): domain Bacteria; phylum Pseudomonadota; class Gammaproteobacteria; order Enterobacterales; family Vibrionaceae; genus Vibrio; species Vibrio barjaei. The sequence goes on along the minus strand of NZ_LQXO02000005.1, from coordinate 73,419 downwards.
ATTTTGTGCATCCTTCCGCTGTCATCACTTCAAGCCTCAACATCGGTCTATGACCCGCTCACCTCACTGCAAGACATAGATAACGCTGAACGTGCACGAGGTTGGCAAGCAAACTGGCGACTGAGTAATACCGAACTAACTGAACGAACCCGCCACACTCTATACCTTGAAGTTTCGCACTACGCCCCTATCGACCAAGTGATTCATGTTGAGCATGTTGCGGAGCGCGATCTCCTTTTTGAGCAAATTTCAAACTTTTGGCAATATGGCCGAACTCAGTTAAACGGGCGAACACTGGCCACGGCAACGCTAAAGTTCGATCTGTACCCCACTCGTGCAGGGAATTACATTCTGCCATCCGTCGAGTTGCGCGTAGGCAGTGGAGACTCCTCTTTTACCTTTCGTTCACAGCCTTTGACTGTTGATGTATTAGCTTTACCCGTTGCCAGCCGCGGCAAACTTGTCGCACCAAATGTTACTATCGCTCAGAGCGTTTCAGATAATGATCTCACCGCAGGAGGCGCACTCACTCGGACTATTTCGGTAGATGTGGACGACTTACCCGGACACTATATCGCCGAATTACCGTTTATCACACAAGTAGAAGGGGTTGAAGTTCGAACTGGCAATACACGCACTCGCAGCGACGCGTTTCGCGGCAACCTTATCGGCACCAGAACAACCGACATTCACTATCGCTTCCCTATGGCTGGCGACTTCACACTGCCAGCGATGACCTTTGATTGGTGGGATACACAAACGAATACGCTAAAGCACATAGAATTAGCGCCGATTCAAGTTACCGTCACCCCAGCACCTCCGCTCCCTTGGGCTCAGCGTGTTGATATCGCTATAGGTAATCTAAAACAGGCCCTGTTGGCACACCGCCACACCCTAGTCATTGTGTTACTCGCCCTTGCGGCTGTTGCTCGCACGAGGCCAATGTTACAACGTCACATAAATCAATTAAAACTGCGCATTGTCGCCATCCAACACCATGCTTATTGCCAGCAAATTAAAACTATCATCCGAATCATGGTCTATCCACAAAAGAAGTTAAGCACTTACCTTTACCGCTATTTTGCAGAAATTGGGGTTTATGATCTTGTCCATCACCAAGAATTACAAGCTGCTATCTATCATTCTCAGCAAGGCGAACTCCGATTTAAACGATGTATACTGGCAAGAAAGATGCTCCGCCACCTTAAAAGCCAAACCCTTTCTCGCTATCGATTGCGAGAACTCAATACGTCCTCAACCCCAAAAGTACCACCTATTAACTAGGGATCTTCCTAGTTAATGGCAACCATAAATGCAGGTACTATGACAGCGATAAGTGTTAATGAATGGGTAAGATCTAATGAAAATTCTCAACATATTGGTAATGAGTAGCGCTCTTCTTACAGCTAACCTGAGTTACGCCAACGAAGCAACAAAGCCTACTACCGCCTCTAGTGCAGCGCCGATAGTCATAACTGGTGATCACATTCAGCCGCTATCTGACACACACTGGCGAATCAAGGTTTCTTACTCTGAGGCCGTTAAAGTTCGTTGTGTCGCTTTCTCAGATAACGATGAAGCCATTGCGATTGATTCAATCGCTGTGATCCCTCCCTACTCCGTCTCCAATATGTATACACGAAAAGATGATCCAAAAATCCAAAAAGTGACCTGTTGGATTACTTCTACGCGAGAAGAAGACTTAGCCCAAGACTATATCAAGCACAGCACCTAGTAACCCTTATCAGTTACTAGGTTATCATTAACTGAATATGAACCTACTGCTCAGTAATGGTTAAGCCTCCTCTCTGCATAATCCAATCATCAACACATAGAAAGGATTGGATTATGAAACCTCTTAGCATCGTCATTATCACTCTCAATGAAGAGAAACGCATCGCTCGCCTACTAAGCGACTTAAGCAGTCAAACTTACCAAGGTTTCGAAGTCATTGTCGTCGATTCCAACAGCGACGACCTTACCTGTGAGGTCGCACAAAAATACCATCAAGCACTACCTGCCCTAACCATTCACAAAATGGAGCAGCGCGGAGTGAGCTTAGGCCGCAATACGGGTGCCAACCTTGCCCAAAACGAACGTTTACTCTTTCTAGACGCCGATGTCCGTCTTGATAAGGACTTCCTAGATAAAGCAACGGCAAAACTTGAAGATGAAAAACTGGAAGTGGCCGGTGTTTACATGGGTTCACGTAATCTCGCGCCTGCTTATAAAGCCGGTTACGGACTATTTAACGCAGGCTTGTTTACCACGCAGTTCTTTTTCCCAACCGCTGTAGGCGCATGTATCTTCTCTACCAAACGCGCACATGACGAAATCGGCGGATTTGATGAAAGTATCGTGCTGTGCGAAGACTGTAACTACGTCAAAAAAGCCGCTAAGACATGGCGCTTTAGATTCTTACCACTGAGCTTCCAGTTTGACCCACGCCGCCTTGAGCAAGATGGCTTCTTCAAAATGGGATTCACTTATTTCAAAGCCAATGTTCGCCGATTTTTCTTTGGAGAAATGCGCAACAACGAGATGGAATACAAGTTCGGTCACTACCAACAGCAGTAACACTGAACCAATCAAAACGACAGAATCTAAGGACGTAAGGAATCGTTATGTTTGAGACATTGGGACTGTTTCTCGGCTCTTTCTTTGACGCAGTCATTGGCCCTAACCTCGTGGTTCCGGGAGAACCCTTTATGATTGCCGCGGGATATCAACTTTATAGCGGTGGATATCTCGCTGTTATCGCGGTACTAATTGGCGGCTTACTCGGTGATCAACTGAGCTTCTTTATTGGCCGTCATTATGGTTTTGGCGCACAAAAGAGGTTACTTCGCTGGCAACCCAAAATACGCAGACCGCTAGCTCGATGTCGCCTTCTTATGAACCGCAATTCATTCTGGGTGATTGCCTTTGCAAGGCTACTAGGCCCTATCGCTTGGGTTGTGCCATTTATGGCAGGGACCAACCATATTCGTTGGCGTAAATTTTCTCTGTATGCCTTGATAGGTTTATTGTTGGGTGTGGGGCAATTTGTTGTTTGGGGCTACCTGTTAGCCGCTGGTGTGGACAACGTGCCAGTGTTAGGTGAGATGGCGACCTTCATCTCAGAACACAAATACACGTTAGGACTAAGCATAGCGTCCTTAGCTCTATTCTATTTTGGTCTTAAAAAGCAGTGGCGTTATGCTTGGCTGAAAGCGAGCAGCTTTTTGCTAGTAGGCATGCTGGCCCTCAACTACTCGCACTTTTTTTGGTTCAGCGACGATACCGTCGTCACCACCACTACCGACACTCAAAACAAGGTGGTTGATGTCAAAGGACTCAACTTTAAGGTTTTTGCGGGTCAGTCATCGATTTACTCAGCTCAAGCAGTAAACGTGGTCTATTTGGGTGAAACTCCCAAGAACCTAATGCAGCAGCTAGGGTGGATTGAAAATAAAACATTCTCGCGCAGCGAGCTTGAATTCTCCGACTACGTCAATTTGCTGAAAACCAAAACACCACCAGTCTCCGATTTGATGTGGAACGGGCAGCCACAAGATCTTGCGTTCCAATTACCGGGAACGCTAACTAAGCGCTCGCATATTCGCTGGTGGAATGCGGGTATAGACAAGCAAACCCGAGAAACGGTATGGGTGGGTGCACTCAGCTATGATAATGGCCTAACGATCACACCCTATGGTGGTATTATCACCATCTTGCACAGCGTGGCTCCTGATGTCGATTCCGAGCGCGACAAGCTTAAGCAAGATGTATTTCGACTAAACGCTCAATGGAATGCCGAGAATCTTAAACTCGCTACTGTGACAGCCAAAAACGACAGTCACGATTATTATACCGATGGCAAGGTTCTTGTTGTGTCTCAGCAAATCCCTCTTGAGAGTTTTACGAGTGTCTTCTAATGTGCTGGGAATACACTGCAAACTAGTAGTTCGTCTAAGTCACTCGAATATCTTCAAGTAGGGCATCAGATTCATCCAATTTCGACTAACACTCTGAATCTTAATGTTTAAAGGCTGCCACTTTCCCTCTGAAGTTATTCTTGAAACTATCCGTTATTATCTAGCTTACAAACTCACTCATGGAGAGATTGCAGAAATACAGAAGGAGCGTGGCGTCACCGTTGACCATGCACCTATCAACCAGTGGGTCATTAGATCTACGCCGATTTTGGAGAATAAAGTCAGACACCAAATGAAGTCGATATCGAGCTCGTGGCAGATGGACGAGACGGACATCAAAATCAAAGGCTAATGATTTTATTACTCTCGAGCCGTTGGTAAATTTGATGACGTTATCGATTATTATCTGAATCCAACTCGTGATGAAGCAGTAACTAAAGACTTTCTATATAAGGCGATAGCTCAAAACGACTTACCAGAGAACGTGGTGATTGATGGTAGCAAAAGCAACTATGCCGCCTTTATGCGATAAGTATTCTGTTCTGGCTTAATGCCTCAACAATTTTGTTTAGGTCGTCGGCCTTTAGCACTTGTCCAGATTCAAATGTTGCTAGTTCTGCGTTTGCTATGCTCGCAAGCATGGCAACTAAAGTGGCGTATCTTTTCATGATCGTTATCTTCTTTGTTGGAGTAAGCATCATGAAAAAATAGGGTAGTCTCTGACCAGCGCATCACGATGCAAGTAGGCTTTTACACCCATTTCAGCGAAAACTCCAATGTGAGTTGTTAGCCCTTTCTCCATAAAGGCTAACAACTATGCTTTATGTTTTAAAGGCCTTTTATTCAAGGCCATAAATTTGTTATTCCGACATTTTCGGCACTACATACTTCTTACCACAACTGTATAGTTGCAATTCTTTCTGCCACTAAACTGAGTGACATAAACGCATTAGTTTGAAAAGGTGCGGTATCTGAATCACTAGCAATAGTAATTTCAACTTTGCACGTATCATAGACGCTCATCAGACTACTTAACGACTCATTCCATCGACCACTTAAACTTGTTTGGTAATGTCCCATCGTAACGTATTGTTCACCTTTTGAAAGGTCTGGAACAAAACCACCAATTGTGGAGTGTAATGATTGATTTTTACACTCCAAAAATTCACCTCTGTGGTAATACGAGTGATTGGTTTGTGGTGACCACGATAAATCCATCGAATCACCGTCAAAAGATTGCGTCAGTTCAAAGGGGAGAGGTAACTCCGTTGCGGTTAAGCTTGAAACTAACGCCTGATCTCGATGCCATTCAACAATATATTCACTGCCACTCGATGGAATGTTAGCGGCATAACTCCTGAGTGTGCCATCTTCGAAATAATCGGGTTCTAACTGATACCTCAGACCATCCACGACAATAGATAATTTGTCAGCTTCGTCGAGCTCAACAGGATAAGGAGACGCTTGTGCTCGCGCGTAGGCGATGACTTCCATATTGCGAGAGGACTGATTTGTTATTGAAAAATCAACATCCAATTCATCTGTTGAATATTGACCGCTAGTATTCTTGGGTTGTGTTGGCGATGTACTGTCGCCACTACCCCCGCCACCACAACCGAACAGAGCTAAGGTGGTTGTTATCAAAACAATGATAGTTTTCATTTTACTTCCTTGAAATAGAGCCAAGGTAGATGCCTTGGCTCTGTTGCATCAAAACTATGACTTCTTATGGTTGTTGAGTATTGGGCGTACTTTTCGTGTAGCAAACCAGTAACCAAACCATATTAAAGGGAATGTAGCTAAAGCTCTCCAAAGATTGTTTATCCCAAAGGCTTGGAATATATATACAACCCCAAAAAGATAACCAAATGATGCCGCAATATACGGTATCAATAATGAGTACTTTTCTCGTATTGGTTTTAAAGCTGAAGCGAACGTTACCAACGCTATATATCCCCCGCCAGATAGGGCCGCTAAGATATAATCTTCTTTTACTATGAGAATACCCACAGCACACCAAAACCCGTAATAAATGACAGGGGTATCCCATTTCTCATCTTGTTTAGTCACACTTCACCACCGTATTACAACCAACAGATACTGCATCGTTCACCGTACCCACATTATCTACCGTCTGCTTAATAACAGGCGAGCCAAAGTATAAGGTATCGTCAATGACTCCTCCGACTTTACCTGCAGGCCCTGTCATCATGCCGATAAAGTTAGACCAGCTGGAGTCTAAGTACCAAGCAGATATCGCCATACCTAGCCCCACACCTGGATTTAAAGCACCGACACCGATAGCCATGTTGGAGAGGACTCCAGCTCCGATTTTAGCGGTTTCCTCTGGGGTCGTTTCTAAGTAGTCAGACATTGTTTGCCTCGCTTCTTCCGCAAGGAAGTAGGCGTCGGAGCATTGATATGTCACTACACGCCAGCTCGGCCCAAACTAGCGTGTAATGACATAAATAACATGGGTTATGCTTAGGTACTATTGCTTTCTTATTAGAAAAGCCCCCTTAGTTTTTATTAACGATAATATAAATATAGGAAGGGGGATGTAAACAATCGACCAAATCAACAATAACGGAACAGAGAAGCCAAATGCATAAAATGGTAAAAAACTAACATATGTTATCATGTAATAACCGAAGAACATTATCATTTTGAATCTATAAGCCCTTTGATCTACATAAAATGACATATAAAAAAACACAAAGCTAATTAAAAAATAAATGATTGTCATAACGACATCCAAATTATGGCCTTTATCTCTTCCTAAAAAATCTAAAAAAACAGCTAGGGAATTGAAAGTAAAAAACACACAAAATGATATTATATATAACCATCTAATCATTTACTGCTCTCCATTTTCCTTTGGAAGGATTGTAGGTTGCATACAGCCACACAATACTTTTTATTATTGAAATATCTTTCTGAAAACGTCCAAAAATAGACGGCTGTATCTACCTCTTTAGGTATAGGTAAATCCTGAAGTTCCATAACTTTTTTACCACCACCATAAACATCATTTAAAGCTTGTGTTACCTCATCACCACCTCTTCCATACAATGTCCCTTGTAATGCACAAGATTGAACGTCATATGATGAACACCCATAAGATGTATCAGGGTTTAGTCCGGCAGCCTTAAGAGCTGCATTTTCTCTATTTTGCCAAATCCCATCTGGACGTTTTGCCATTTGTGAATTTTGAGAATAGCTTTCTTTACCCATCTCGTTATACAAATACACCGTGATGACACTAATCGCAGAGCGTAATACCGCATCACGACTGCTCGCCCCACTGGCCACTGCCGCGATTCCTGACACCGCAACGATGCCTCCCACTTGAGCGACTTGGCTTTGCTGGAAGTTCTCATGAACCACTGAACCTCCAAGCTTACCTATGGTGCCACTGATAAAGCCCTGACGGAAGGAGCCACCTCGCAGTTCATTGAAACCACCTTGAACTACACCATGAGCAAGAGGTAATGCTCCCTTTAAGCTACCAGAGCTCGAATTAAATGGGCTATGAGTACCATGTGCGACGCCATAAGTGATGCCCGCAGATAAACCGCCTAACACGCCTGCTTGAAGGGCTGAGCCCATATCCCCGGTAGCAATCACATTGGAGGTAAAGGAGACTGTGGCACCACTGGCCATAGCCGCTTCCATGCTTGCCATACCAGAGAATATTTCCCCAGCCCCAAAGCCCATCATAATCGACCCTATGACCATGCCCACTGTTCGAATCATGGGGTTGTCAAACGTCGACGCAAACAGCGCAATGGCCGCCCCTACCACAAATTGCCAGTAATGGCCGGTTGGGTCGTTGTATTTCACCGGATTGTTTAACACATAGGCATAGCGGTTGTAGCTTTGTGATAGTCCTGGGTCTGGTACCATGCTGTCGGCACTCAAGAAGCGTCCAATCACCGGGTCATACAAACGCGCATTCATGTTAATGAGCGTACTTTGACCTCCCACACTCTGGTGTCCCGTGAACCCGCGCATTTCTGCATTGGTAAAGAGTGGATTAGCGTCAAGCTCAGCTGCGGTAATGGACTCACCAAACGGCGTATACCCACGTTCTAGCTGAACTTGGCCATTAGGGTCAGTGATAAGATCGGCACTGCCCAGCGCATCACGATGCAAGTACGCAGTACGGTCAATTTGCTTTTCACTGCCTTTGAGTGTTTTGATGTGCTCGGCGACGGCGACACCATCCGCGAACAGGCGATGACGCATGGTGGTGGTTTTATTACCACTGGCGTCTGTGGTCACGTCCAACTCATACTCCGGGCTTATCACATAGGTGGTGATGCCATTGGTGGTACGTTTGATTTGCTCTTTCTCACTGCCGTACTCGTAGTTTGTCACCACACCATTATCGTTAACACGGGTCGCTTTATTAAACGAATTCCAAGATAAAGTTCGACCGCGTCCAGTGGTCATATTGCCGTTAGCATCATACGTATAGCCACCGTTAAGCTGACCATTCTCTTTCACATCAAACTGGCCTTGTGACGACTTGTAAGTCAGGTTGCCGTAGACATCATAACGATAATCTCGAGTGGCATAACTGGCGGTGTTATTGTCGCTGTACTGCCAACCTATCAGACGGTCGAACTCATCGTACTGGTAGTGCTCTTCTTGACGACGAACCTCACCGACTTTTTCAATCACATTATTGCGCGCATCAAAAGTATAACGAAGGTCTCTAAGGTATTGATTACCCATGCCTGTAGTAATACGTTTGGTAGTGCCACGCGCCCGGTCAAGCTCTCTGCGAGTTAAAAGACCATTGCCAAAGAGCTCACCCGATACTCTCCCAAACACATCACGACTGGTCGCGAGCCACACAATTTCATCGGTCTCATCGTCCAATCTGGCATCGAGCGCGGTTTGAATCGCTTTCTCCGCTTCCACCAAGTCTTCGAGTTCAGCAGTCATGGCAGCCAGTGTGTCGGTTTGGCTTCGAGCTAACGACGCATAGTGGTTAGCTTGTGCCAACAGTTTATCTGCCTGAGCTTTCGCTTGATTCGCGTGGTGCTGGTAATGATTGGCCTGCGACTGCTTTTGATGCGCTTGCGCGGAGTAGTTATTAGCAATCGCTTGGTAGTGTGCCGCCCACTGATTGTAGACTTGTGTGAAGTTAATCGACGAGCTAGGACCTGAATAGCAGAATCCGCCTAATTTACCACCCGGTGGAACACAGAAGTTTTGATGTACCATCCAAGCTGGGATTCTATCCACTTTATTTTCCCAACTGGTGCAATTGCCTTTCCAGTTCTTGTTAGTGCAACGACTGAACTTATAGTATGCGTACCCATTTTCAGTCTTGTAGTGGGTGAAAACTGTATTACCAAACCGGTGCCAATACGCGTTAGCTTTGTTTCGGTAATGTTGGGCTTGAACAGCATTCACATGCGCCGCATGAAATAGACCACTCGCTTCGCTGCTGAGTGCGTTTGCTTGCGCTTGATAACCGGAGTACTGTGACAACAATTGCATTGCTGCTTGTCGCAATCGCTCAGATTCTTCGATGTAAAAGAGCGCACTTTGCTCAAGCTCATGCGCTTTCACTTCAAGCTCAATGATACGCTCTGCGGTGGCTTGAAGCGCTTCTTCTAACTGAATGTACTGCGCGTCCCAAATCTCCGAGTAAGGAATGCTAAGGCGTTTCAATGCCCCATTGATATCATAACGTCGGTCGATGTTCAGCCCTGACGGGTAGGTCACACGGTCTAGACGACCCTCATTATCGTAGTGATATTGAGTAAGGTAATCTATACCATCGAGCGTTAAGGTCATGGACGTTTTACGGCCTTGACTGTTATAGGTGTAGCGGCGCTGACTGTTTGGGTTGTTGGTGTTATCCAGCTGCCCTTTACTTTGTGCGTCATACGTCCATTCAGTGCGCCCTTCAGGGCGGACTTCTGCGACTTTTCGACCTAGCTTGTCGTACTCAAAGCGCACTTTTTGGCCTTTGGCGTCTTGTTGCCAGATGAGCTCTCCGAACGCATTGTAGCCATAGGTCCAGTTACCCGTTGCAGGGTCGTTGAGCTGTATTTTGTTTCCCAGCTCATCGTACGCCAGTGTGGTAATAAGGCCGTTAGCATCCGTGCGAATGAGTTGCCCTTCGGCATCATAATAGTAATACAGTGTCGAGGTGCCATTTTCTTGGACGCTCACCGTTTGCCCGTTCGCGTTCATTGTGTCGACTTTATCGCTCCCCCCTGGCAAGGTGGTCGTCACTGTGAGCCCCGAGAAATGGGTCTTGGCGTCCAGCGTTTGTCCATCTTCCATTGGTTTGCGCTGCAAGGTAACGTGTCCCAAAGCATCAAACTCACTGCGCATCCAGTAGGTCGCATCACCGGCAAACAGTCCCTCAAAGTAAGGAACAGTTTCACCAATGCGTTGACCCCACTTATCGTAGGCGATATCGACCATCACCCATTTATTGTTACTGTTAAGCTGCTTGGTGCGGACCTCTCGACCAAATCGATCAAAATAGGTAACACCTTTGGCCCCTTGTGAAGTTTCTGTGGTCACCATAAACACACTGCGGTCACCGAGCACCATGTTAAATTGGTCTAAGCCAGCATCGGCACCATCACTCCAATGGTAAGCCGTCTTTACCCACTGCCCATTCGCATCCGTGCGCTTGGCTTCTCGACAAAATGCATCGTACTCAAAGGTGGCACTTAAGCCATTGGCATCCGTGATTCTTGAGGGCAGTGCACACAGTACGTCGTATTGAGTGGTTACGCTGTGGCCTAATGCATTGGTGTGCTTTATGACACGGCCAAAGGCATCATATTGAGTTTGACTTGAGCGTGACTCGCCACTGCCCGATACCCGTTCACTGGTTCGAAACCCATTAGCATTGTAAGTAAACGCATGGGTGAGCGCCAAAGCATGGTCAGGGGCTTTGATTTGCTCAATGAGCGCGCCAGTTTGAGACTCGTAGTGGAACTCACTTCGCCTTGATTGTGTGTCACTGCCATTAGACTTGGTGACCACGATGCTTGTCGGCTTGCCAATAAGCCAGCGCGCTGCATCATGCTGATACGTGGTGGTGGTCTGCTCTTGAAACTCGGGACCACTACTCCCTTGTGTCACCACCGTGGTATCACTTGGGTACCCATAAGCATCATACCCTTGATACGAAGTAGTGGTTTGTGTAAGCAGGTTGCCATTCAAATCCCAGGTTGTGTTTTGCTGCTCACGCAGCACTGGCCATATTTTTCCTTGCATGGGTGAGGGCAGAGTCTGGTATTGATAGTGCGTGTAGGACGTACGTTGCTGACCTGTTGTGATCGCAACGCTTGATACATACGGCGTCTTGTCCTCATGAAAATCAAACGTCGTCAGCAAAGTTTGACGCCCATCATCAGAACTAATGGCACCAAAACCCAATATACCATCATCGATATCAGCATAATAACCAGAGTAGTGATAGCTTGTGGTGTTAATCCCACCAATCCCATCATCTTGGGTAATATGGCTCACCACTGTGCGGTTAGGCGCAAGACCAATTAGATCGGCTTTCGAACTTCGTGGTGTAAATACAGTGACATCACCCGTCATGCCGTACTTAAAGGTGGTGGTAACACCAAGACCTGATGTGACGGATTTAAGTTTTGCTAAAGGCTCGTACTCATACGACAAACACGCCAGGCCATCCATGGAGCGATAGCAATCGCCAGTTAAGCCATCCCCATTGGCATCAATACCAGCTTTAAAGGGGCCATAGGCATGATTTACCGCGGTGGAGCGAACCGTCATGGTGAGACCAAAAAATCGGCGTACCCAGTTGCCATGAGAGCTACTTTCCGTAATAAACTCCAAATCGGGGTGAATGTTCGCCATCACCTCCGGCTTTGAGAAAGTCGTCCCGTTGCCATACGCGCACATCAACCGCTCACCCAGGATGTAACACATATCAGCTAAACCATCGAGGTTACGGTCATGCCAGGTGACGGAGGTTTCTAAAATGCGGCCATCCACACTGTTGGCCCAGTCATTCTCATCCAGACTCACGCGCTCTGTGGCGGTCTGTAATGTAGCACCGGTATTCTGATGACACACATAACGATTGCCGTTTCGATAACAGAGCTCAGGTAAACCATCGCTATTGAGATCACTTAATGTGAAAGTGCGAGCCAGCTGCTCCACTTGGTCGACATCACGGTCATACTGCGATTGACTGGGTGAGGTGCTTGCCGTGTGGTTAAGCCCCATTGGGAGCCCGCTCGCCCATTTCACGGCCGGACCGAACGCCAGTAGGCCATTCGACATTCCTGTACCTTCCGCACAATACCACTCCCCATCTAGCCTCATGCCACACAGGTCGACAAACCCATTGCCATTGATGTCCACGAACTGAGGGGAAGGAAGGTTAACGGGCTCGTAATCCGTGTAAGGTGAGCGCGGTTTATACGTTTTTTCTAAAGGAAAGCCTTGAGTGGTCAGCGTAAACTCATTTGAGAGACCGTTACTGGTATTTCTCGCGCAAACCACTTGTGACGCTTCGATGCGGCACACGTCCGGCAACCCATCTCGGTTGACATCCAAAAGGCGCACCGCCTCATCAATGGTGAAATTCCTGCTCCAATAACGTCCAGGCTCAAAACGTTGATTGTTTTGGTTTAGTGCACAGAAGAAGCCTTGTTCGTTAAAAGCGCACACATCCAAACGGCCACTATTGTTGATGTCGATGAAAGAGAGCGACGCATGATGCTGAGGCTCACTCCACTCACTCCCTTGGAAGTCTGAGCTCCATAACCTAGCTGCGCCAAATTGCCCCAGGCCAGTGTTTTCTTTACACCAGAGTCCATTGTCGAGATAACACATATCTTGACGACCATTTTGATTGATATCCCCGGCAATGAATCCTTTAAAATCCGTGTTGCTCACCAGAGTGCTTTGCAGCGGCTCGACATGCGCATACGGGTTGCTCTCCCACTCAAAACGGTGAGCCGGTAAACAGCTGCCATCACTGCCGCAGGTTTGCACCGAAGCAAGCCGAGTATAAGATTGCGCGGCAGAGTCGATAGCGTCATAACGAAGCGATATGGTGCGGACCGATTGACTCTTTCGCTCAATACGGATGGTATTGAGTTTTTGAGCTAAGGTGCGAGATTGACCAAACTGATACGATGTCAGCACGTCAGGGCGAGTGCCATAGTCCATCTCGATAGCGATATCAGCATAACGAATCGCCTCCAGATAAGTAAAACCTTGGTCTTGACGATAGTGGTACGTGATCGCGTTAGTAAAGCGGTCCGATTGCTTGGAAAGTTTCCACTCTAGAGTATGACCTTGAGCTTGTGTGCGAGCACTCGTTTGTTCGCCATAATCAGAGATAAGCCCATCGGCCGAATACACTCGCCAAGAAGACGGCCCAGAAGGTTCACTGCCCACTGCGACAACTTTGGTTTGTGAGGTTGTCGACAGCCGATATTCGCTTCCCGCACGACCAAGTTTTCCAGAAGTCAGAAACAGCCGTTCACCATCTAAGCAATAGACATCCGAGTTATCGAGATGCACTCCACCTTGTTGCCCATCGTCTATTTGGTTTTGTACACAGCGGCTGATGCTCGACAATCCAGTGAGCTGTACACCGAGTCCAAGCGGTCCATTTCCAGAGCCTTGGGTATAGCGAAGCCCCAAATGTGGCGTCACATCATTCACGCCTTCTGGGACAGGAAAGTGCATTTGATAACCGGCTCGCCCTTGAGTTGCGCTGGCCTCGCCAGTGAGTTCACCAACCGCATCCGCTAACACCATTGCCGGTGTTACGAGCCCACTTAAGACCATTCCTAGTAATAATCGTATCATGGCATCCCCCTTATTGACTTAAGCGCTCAAACCGCTGCTCAATGTCAATTAAATTGGTCTCGATACGCTCCACCTTTTGCTCTAATGCAACTTGTGCATCACTGCGTTTTTCTGGGTTTTGCAATGTTGGGTCGTACGCCAACAGGACACCTTCTTCTTCCAAGTCGGTTAGAATTTGGCTGGCTCTGGCTAACATCAGTGAAGGTGACTCACCTTGTGACAACGCTTCCTGAGTTTCTCTGTCGAGCTCAGCAAGGCTTTGTGTAATGTCGTCATTAAAGGCATTTAGCTCTGCGATGGCCAACGCTTGTCGACGCTCGTTCTCAGAGTCATAACGCTCAGTTTGAGCCTGAGAATTCTCGTTATTTGGCGCATCCTGCCAATCAAGTGGCGGTTGTGATACATGAGAAGAGGCCGTGTTAGCCGGTTTGCCAATTCTTTGTTGCGATAGCGGAGTAGAGTCTTGAAAAAGCCCCACTCCCACGATGAGGGCCACACCGAGTCCGGTACCAGCACCTAACCAACGAGGGTTCATAATTGTTTTCCTTCATTCTGATTTAAAAATAAAGCGCGTTTGCGCAAAACGTTGGCGAGGGACCAACAGCGTCGTCATGATGACGCCAAGGAAAAGCCACCCTAGCCAATCGCTACCCCAAGTGGTGTATCTCGTCTGAGATAGCGAAATAGGAACATCAACATCGAGTGCAGCGGTGTGCGCCTTAGGCGTCTTATGCGCGACCACTCGTCCTTGAGAATCAATGAATGCCGTAAACCCTTGATTAGTTGAATAAAGGAGAGGTTTACCCACTTCGGCTGCACGCACTTGGGCAAGCCTCAGTAAAAATCGTTTTACCCATAGAGTATGTGTCCAAGCCACGTCACCAAGCAGCACCAAAACACCGCTTGATATGTCGCGCAAGGAGCGCGAAAACACATCGGACTGAAAGGCGTCATAACAAATCGCAAGCGTGACCGTGCTGTCTCCTATAGAAAGGAAAGCCGATGAGTGAAGCCCTGATACTAAGTCTTGGCCTCGAGATAACGGGAGGGATTGGAATAATTGGCGAAACCATGGTGGACGAGCCTCACCAAAAGGCACCGGATGCTGCTTATAATAGACAGGTTTTGCATCACGGCTTTGAAAAATGACATTGTGAAGATGCTGGCCATTTCGAAACAGTCCTCCATAGAGTGCCGTCGTACCGGCGCGCGCGAGTGCTTCAAAAGATGGCGCTATCCACTTGTCCACATCCTGATAGGCCACCGACAACGTCGACTCTGGCCAAATCACCAACGATGGTGCGCCTGCGCCCAATGATAAGGCCGTAAATTGCTCTACTCGCGCAATCACTCGTCCTTTAGAACGCTTCTCTTCATCGGAGAAATCGCCATGAATGAGGCGCACTGATATCGTCTCAGTGTCTATCTTTGGAGTGGTCAGTAACGAGTTACCCCCCCACAGAGCCAGTAACACCATAGAAAGAATAAGAAGCATGGTGATATGAAATTGGAGCAATCGAATGATGGCAAAGGCACTGAGACTAGCGATACCGTAAACCAGAAAAGCACCGCCGACGCTACCAATGGTGCTGAGCCAGCCTGAAAACCCAACATCCAACACAAGCAGCCCAGGATTGAGCCACGCGAAAGAAAAGTCAGTATGCTCTCTTGCCATATCAAGCAAAGTGAGAAAAAAAGGAAGGACGAAAAACGTTCGCTTGACTGACAGGTGATGAGTAAGTAATGGAGGCAGCAAGAAACTCGCCGCCAATATCAGAATTAAGACAGGCCACAGCACATACTGTATCCAAATGGCTTCACCGTATTCACCGTGAAGGTAATCTCGCACCCACCATAAGGATGTGCCGTAAAAGCCAAACCCTGCCGTAAACCACAACCTAAGGCGCCCCCAGAATGAGGCGCAGTGATGGTTTGCGAGCATGAGGGCACACCAAGCTATCAGTACAAACCACAGCGCATAGTGTGTACTTTGGTAGGCAAACGCCAGCCCACTTCCAATGATTAAGCCCGTCACATTAACAATCTGCCTGCATTATAAATTTGATGGCATATTACTCAGCCACCAAGGCATATAGAATAATATAATAATTATATTGCTAGATATGGGACGGGGTTCATATTAAAAGACCGAAAAAACACACAAAATAGAGCTAAAGGTTTAAGTTGTAATCTCGCCACTATTTGAGCTTTATGCATTGGTTCTCATTTGAAAATCGCCGATTTTCTATATTCAAAAGCGACAATATGTTTACTGAAATATTCAAATTCGATGCTTTTTTAGTCAAAAATGTACAACAAAAAGGGTGCTTATTGATTAAGTGGTATTGTCCTTTTCAACGAAACATAGACCGCTTAGTTTTTTTCCACTCGAGTAACCGTTCTTGTGGAAACATTGGTTAATTTGACGGAATCGCTGATACTTAACTCATTGATGACTTTTAACTGATAGATTTTTCGTGAAGCTCTCGTTCGACTTGTTGTCCATGATACTTTCCTTCTTCTCGATCCTTTATGATTACCTTGATCATAGAGCCAGCATATTCATCAGTGATTTGAGGAAAGAATGCAATGTGATTGGTCGGTAACGCCGTTGACTATACTTGAGCTGGTGATTCACGCCTGTATTAGTTCGATGATCGAAAGCTGGTGCGATTAAGCGATGAACACGCTTCGTGTAAGACTCAGTTGACAGAGGCATCTCGATCTGAGGGAAAGCATTAACCCACCCACAGCGCAATTTAATTACCCAAGGTTTGGGTATGAATAAGCCATTAAAGCCAAGCATCGCGAAATTTTATCCATTCCTGTCTAGGTCGTAAGTGCTTTGCAATGACGGGAGAGCTATATGCTTAGTGAGAAAAATATTGCCAAAGTCTTTGAACTGCCTTCCATAACAGAACAAACCGAAGCATTAAAAGCTGCCCTTTTAGCTACTGAGGCCAGTGATAACTTTACTGCAATCCTAGTCTCTATTGAAATAAGTGATTATGCGCTGTAAGTAGACAGGTATTATCTCTGTCTATGTCGGGTTTTATAAAGTTACATTTATTACTTTAACTAATTAATGTCCAAAACTTTTCTAGAAATTGATTAAAATTTAGTGCTCATACCGTGATGGGGCGCGTGATAAAGCTGCTTACCTGAATCAACTGTAATATCCACCAACAATTATCTAAAGAACATAAAGTGATGACAAATTTAGGAGAATAAGAGGTTCTGTGAGTTGCCTCTTAGCAACTCACTTTTTTATATCTATTGGCTCGTTTTCTCATATCGCGGCATGACGATCAACTATCGCTATCACATCCTGCACCGACTCCACGACATAATCCGCAATTGAAAACGCAGGGTTATTTTTAAAAGGCATAGCAATGGTGGCTAGTTGCGCAGCAACAGCGGCTTTCACACCTGTTAGGCTGTCTTCTAATGCGAATGCCTGATCCACTGGAATATCTAATCGCTGACAAACTGCCAAATACACATCGGGAGCGGGTTTGCCGTTTGCTACGTCTTCTGCGCTTAACATCAAATCAAAGCTTTCCTGTATGCCTAGTTTTTCCGTCACCGCATGAATAATTGGATAAGCAGAAGAACTGGCTAGAGCGAGGCGAAAGTCTCTTTGTTTCAAGTCTGAAATCAGTGTCGGAATCCCCTCAATCGCCTCGCCTTCCTGCTCGACAAGTGCAACTACTCTTTGCATTATCTCTGATTCCAGCACCTTGGCATCCACACTCAAGTTAAACATTTGAATCCATGTAGCAGCGATATCGTCAAGTCGTTTTCCCATAGTGTTTTCAATACAGTCGTCAATCGTGGCGCTTGCTCCGTAATTAGCTAACACTTCAATCTGCGCCTTTCGCCAAAAAGGTTCTGACTCAATAAGTACGCCATCCATATCAAACACAAAAAGTGACTTTGTCGTCATGTCTTATCCTACTTCAATCTGAATAAACTCTATGGATAGTATAAGGTTATCCCGGCCAGTGGAATAGAAAGGTAGGCCGCAACCGACACTTGATTGCAGCACTTTGTGTTTTACAATTTGCTCATATCTAGCTTGTGACCCAGAGGCTCGACTTGCACGTCGGCGTAGCCCATTGTCACCGCCTCAAATTGCTTACTCATTTCCAAAGCATGTGCGGCATCTTTAGCAAGCACCGCCACCAAATAAGTGGGTCTGACAACACCATTCTCTAAATTCTGAGTATTGATGTACGACGAGGTTACCGTGCCAACTTGATTAAGTGCTATCACTCGCTGTAAATCAATGCCCAATACTCGGTCAATTTCCAAAGGCTCTAACCCAGACTTCCAAATGAAGGTGAGGCCAAAATTATTCGCTTGCGGTGTGTTGTCTAACCACTTTGAGCCCAACAGCTGAATGTGGTTTATTCTTACCAAATTTTGTTGGTACAAAGGTAAACTTGCTAACTGGTCACGCACCGATTGCTCGCTTTCTGCTTCCATAACGAATTTTAGTAGCTGCGTTTTCTGTCCGCCTACTAGGCTATTTTCGACAAACATGTCTTTGATTTTTCCGTTATCCACCAGCTTCTTGAATGATGCTCGCTGTTCCGGCATCGTCTTAAGTACTTGTGTGATATCATCAGTGTTCCACTTTAACTCAACGCCATAATCGTACGCATAAGCAGAGCCAGCCCCTACAAGAAGTGCACCGATAACAAATAGATTTTTGATTATTTTTCTCATGACTTTACCTTCTAATTCAAATGATACTTCTTACCAACGTGAGCGATAGCTGCGGTGACAACTTTTACACGTAGATTCCGCGGCCTTTAGCCCCTTCTCGACTTCTTCAATAGATTGATTTTGCGCACCAAGCGCCACCTGCTGATAACCTTGTTGCATCTGTTGCATTAATCGATTGAATTTATCCGGCTTACTCCACACGCTTTCTTTCGCCTTACTTCCTTCTAGAGTCCCTAAAGCAAAGGCACCGTTTAGCGCATCACTGTTAACCACAAGTTGCTCGCTCGCTTCTAACAAAGTCTGCCAGTCGGGATCACTGCCATCGAGCGTTTTTTTAACGGCCTTAGTTTGTGACTCAAGGGCTGTAAAGGCTTTTTGCCGCGCGTCTATGATGTCTAATGTTGCTGAGTCCGGAGCGGAATACGCTAGAGATGAAGTACCTGTCGATAATACGAGCAAGAATACTAATTTGGTCGTTGAATGATGAGTGAACATATTTCCTCCACCTGATTTGTACATCGTTGTTGATGCATTTAATTTACACAACAATTATTGCATACGCAACAGTTGTTGTGTAAATTAATGTCAACTATTTAAGACTAAAGGATCAAATTATGCAAAAAGTTAAAGTTTGGGATCTTGCGACTCGACTCTATCACTGGATTCAAGCCCTTGTTTTTGCGGGGCTAGTATTCACTGGCTTTAGTAATCAAGGGCCCCATATTCAATTGGGGCTAGTTTTATTTACATTACTGCTTTGGCGCGTGATATGGGGTTTTATTGGTAGTGAAAGTAGCCGATTCCGTTCTTTTCTTAAGCATCCAAAAACAGTTGTCCGATATACATTCGGTAAGGCAATCTCATATGTTGGGCATAATCCGCTAGGTGCAGTCATGGTTGTTGCAATGATCGGTACATTACTCATTCAGTGTGTTACCGGCATGCTTTTAGCTGGAATATTTGATGGTTTGGAGAGTATCGGCATTTTTATTCCCGAGCCTCTTTATGACATTGCAGACACCATTCACGTAGTATTCGCTGACATGTTACCAATCATGGTCGCGCTGCACGTTGGAGCCATCGTTATCTACAAACTACGTGGCAAGAGTCTACTAATGTCTATGTTTACAGGACAGCAAGCGCTCAACGCAGATGTACAATCTCCTACTTTATCGAGCAACTTTAAAGCGTTGTTAGTGCTAATCATCTCAATATTAGTTACGATGACAATAGTTGCTTTTTCAATGGTGTAAAAATGAAGACAGAATTCGAACGCCAAACCAGCTTTGGTTGGCTACTAAATGTTGTGGCAAATCATGCATCAAAAGAGTTTGATAAAAGATTAAGAGAAAAGGGGCTGACGCTCGCGTTGTGGCCAACTCTAATGTGTTTGTGGGAAAAGGAAGGCGTCACTCAGCGAGAAATCGCGCAGATGTCCAAGGTAGAAAGCTCAACAACGACTAGAACACTCGATAAATTAGAAGCTCTAGAATTGGTCGAGCGACGTGCCGACCCAGAAAGCCGTCGTTCCTTCAGGATCTTTCTGACAGGCAAAGGGAAAGCCCTTAAAGAGGAAGTCATTCACCTACCGGTCGAAGTTAATCAAGCGTTGCTAGCCGGGCTTGAAGAAGAAGAACAAAGAACTTTGATCGCGACATTACAGAAGCTAGTAGGGCGTATTTAAGTCCATCGGAGCCACTCATATCGCTTTAACTGAATTGTTTGAATGCTTATGAGTGGCACAACGGTTCGACTCCAGAAACACGTCAATTATCAATAATGGTTTGATAATCTTTCAAATCTCTCATTATTTTTGTTTTATTTAAGCCAAGATAAGATGTTGTTACCCAGTTACTACCTACCAAAAGATCCATTCTAACGAGGAAATACCATGGCCAAGCTGACTATTGTCGCTAACATCATTGCAAAACCTGATCAGATTGAACTTGTGAAAGCAGAGCTTCTCAAACTCATTGATATCACACGTAAAGAACAAGGTTGTATAAACTACGATCTACACCAAGATAATGAAAATCCTGCGCACTTTGTATTTTACGAGAACTGGGAGTCGCGCGAGCTGTTAATGGCACATTTAGCCGCGCCACATATTGCTCAATACAAAGCAGCAACCGACGGCGCCGTTGAGAGTTTTACGCTTAACGAAATGACTCAAGTTGGCTAATTGCCACCAAACTATTGGCCAAATAGTAACGCCCTAATGACAAAAATCGCCCAAATTTGTAAGGCAAGGTATTCTAGCTTTATCCATAAATCCATAGTTTTACCGCAGTCCATTGTATGAACTTTTACGGTAACAAGGTATGTGAGGATTGACAGTGAAGAATTCTCAGAACAATGAATACAGCGTGAAGGTTATTAATAGTGCTGTTAGATGCTGGTCATTAGGGTAACAACTAAAGTACGCCCAAACGATAGTTTGGGCGTACTTTTACTACTGTTTCTCAAAAGTTCCTGTACTTTTGATCATCACATCTAGAAAGCCTGATGCGTTACTTTTATCAGAGGCGGAGCTTTTCATCTGGCTCTGTGCGCCCTTCAAGCGAGCCATAAGCTCTTGTCGCTGCTTCTCAACATCACTAAGTGTTTCTTTTTTATCAGTCATGATAGCGTCTCCAAATAAGTGAGAGAATGCCACCTAAACTAATTTCATTCACACAAGGTAACAAGGCTGTACCTATTCACTATCCAATTAGTTCCACCCATCCACCTTTCAAACGTTGTAATATGTATAAAAAGTTATATTCATTTCAATGACCTACTCAAACTCTATGCGGTGGGCTATCTATTCGGTTTTAAAATACACCTTAGTCAACAATGGTATCGAAACTCACTTTTTGCTGTCTTTATCCTTTTTGTTAAACAGTCCATCTAAATACTCCATTGGCATAGGGAATAAAATGGTGGAACTTTTCTCTCCAGCAATTTCTGTCAACGTTTGCAAATACCTTAGCAGCATGGCATTAGGCTCTACAGACATCTTACTCGCAGCTTCAACCAATTTATCAGACGCTTCCATTTCTCCAGAAGCATGAATAACCTTGGCACGTCGAACTCGCTCTGCTTCTGCCTGCTTGGCTATTGCTCGAATCATACTTTCATTGAGATCCACATGTTTGATCTCAACGTTAGACACCTTAATACCCCAACCATCAGATCTAGCGTCTAAGATTGCTTGGATGTCAGCATTTAACATGTCTCTGTTGGCTAGCATTTCATCTAGCTCGTGCTGCCCTAACACCGAGCGCAGTGTTGTTTGTGCTAACTGCGATGTCGCCGCCATATAATCTTCAACATTAATAATGGCTTTTTGTGAATCAACCACTCTGAAATAGATCACTGCGTTGACACGAACCGACACGTTATCTCTACTAATGACATCTTGACTAGGCACATCCATAACCACGGTTCGTAAATCAACCTTTACTATTTGTTGAATCAAAGGAATGACAATAATTAAGCCCGGCCCTTTCACTGTTTGAAATCGACCTAGAAAAAAGACCACTCCACGCTCATACTCTCTCAAGATATGAAACAAACTAAACGCCACAAGTAGCGCTAGGACAATGAGTGCGACTGGGGTTAGTAGGCCATGAGTTATTACTTGTTCAATCATGCGCTTTACTCCCTGATAGTTTTTTTACCACCAACGTTAGTCCGTTGACTTGAGTAACCTCAACCATGTCTCCTGTCTGAACAGGCCTATCGCATATTGCGGCCCAGCGTTCACCTTCAAGCCAAATAAACCCCTGATCATCTATGTTTTCTGATGCCTCGACTAACGTACCTAATAGCGCTTCCTCTCCGATTACCGCCTGTTTTTTTCTTAACAACCAAGCACGTCGCAATACAAATATAACGAATGTCAAAGACGTTAATGCAATAAACAAAATCAACTTGACCGAGACTTGAAAAGCAGGAAGGTCAGTATCAATCAGGAAAATAGAGCCTAGTACAAACGCTACGATGCCGGAAAAACCAAATAATCCAAAACTTGGTATGAAAGATTCGGCTATCAACAAAGCAATTCCAAGTACCATTAACCCAACTCCCACGTAGCTCACTGGCAACATCTGCAGAGCATACATAGCGATCATAAGACATATCGCCCCAGTGATACCTGCAATACCAAAAGAGGGACTATAGAACTCCAGAATCAAGCCGTAGATTCCAATCATCATCAATAGGTAGGCGATATTCGGGTTAGTGATGGTAGAAAGAAACTTATGCCGCCAATTAGGAGCCTTAGGGACTAGCTGAGCTTCCTTGAGGTTGAGTTGTACGGTTTGCTCGTTGAACACCAGTATTTGATTCTCTAGTTGTGAAACCAGTTGTGCTGGCGAATCGGAGATGTAGTTAATCACGTTAAGCTCTAAAGCCTCCTGAGAGGAAAGTGTTGCCGCCTCTTTTACCGCCTTTTCGGCCCATTCAATGTTCCGCCCCCGTAACTGAGCTAGAGAACGAATGTAAGCAATAGAATCGTTGAGGATTTTTTTCTCCATTGCAGAAGGAATCTGGTTCTGGTCTTCGCCTTTTTCTGGTTCCGAGCCTGCAATATTCACAGGAGTCGCGGCTCCCAATGTTGTTGCAGGTGCCATAGCGGCGATATGACAGGCGTAGAGCATATAGGTGCCAGTGCTAGCAGCTCTGGCACCTTTAGGGTAAACAAGGCAGAGGATGGGTTTGGAAGATGCGAGTATTTCTTGATTGATATCTCTTAAACTAGAAACCAAACCGCCGGGAGTATCTATCGTGATGATAACCGCTGAGATCTTCGGAGACAGGTTGGCACTTTCGAGCTCTTCGAGCACATACTCCCCTACAGCGGGACCGATGGCTCCACTGATACTAAGAATGGGTATGGTTGTTCTGGTTTCCTGAGCCAAAGGTATATTGGCTGTCATACTACCGAGAATGAGCAACAGGAAAGCCAGGACGCTTGCTGTGGCTGTTCGACGCATATCCCCTTCCAAAGTAGGGTTACTGTTTAAGTGTAGTTCTCAGTCGAGAACTACTCAAGAGAGCGCCAAATCGTAGAGTTCACTTAATCGCTTTAAAAAAGCGGAGAGGACGATAGACTACAAACTGTAATCGTTACGTTCATCATTTTGTTCAGAAAAGTACTCCACAAATTCAAATTGCATATTATGCGTATCCATATAGTAAGCACTACGTCGATGTGGGTGGTCGCCCCCCCAATGGTCTAATTCATATCCAGCCTGCTTTAGCTGCTCCACTGTCTGATTCAGATCGTCAACGACAATTCCAATGTGCTTTACCCCAGTCCAGTGTGTATTCCAATCTTCCACTTGTTTATCGCCACCCGACTGTAGAGCAATATAAGAGCGATCATCTCCGACATGAAACCACTCCACTTCTTTGCCATACCATTCTTCCATCTTTCCCTGACCTCTAACGCGCCAATCTGGCAATGCTGCCAATAAAAATTCTATCGTTTTCTTAGGGTTAACTAGCGTAATGTTGGCATGTTCAATATATCCATTCATTGTATTATTCCTTCTTTTAGTGATTGAATCTTAGCTTAATTCCTCAAGTTAACTTGAGGTCAAGAACTATTTAACAGCGAGGTCATAAGTAGAAGTTATCAGACTATTAATAACTGATGATTAGTGTCTTTTTAACTAATCATTAAACTAGCCCTCATCGAAACAGAGCACGGAATGCAAACCACAAGCAGGATTGCTTTTACAATTAAGGGTTAGTAATGAAAAAGTTATTTCTTGCCACCGCTATCGCAGCAATCTCAACTGGCGCAATTGCAAATGCAGATTTTAGTGGTCACCGTGTTGGTATAGGTGCTTCAAACCTAGAATTTAGTGATTCAGCGGGAAGCTGGAATTTAGGAACGGGCGTTAAAGTTGAATACGGTTATGACTTCAACCAAATCTTTGGTATCAACGTGTCATATGCATGGAACCAGGACGATGTTTACGTTCCATTCTACGACGAGACATTGGATTACAAAGCTCGTACCTTAAAAATTGATACCGATATTGGTTACGCCTTTGACCTTGGTCAAGCGTGGATCAAACCTTACGGTGTAGTTGGTCTTGCTTTCCTAGGTGATGAAGTTAACACATCGAACTTTGGCAAAATAACTGGCAATGACTCAAGTGTCTATTTAGGTGCTGGTGTTCGTGGCCAATTGGACATGGGGCTGTATGCTGACCTTCGCGTCGACTTACCAATGTACGGTGATCTTGACGCGGACTACCTATCATTTACGGTTGGTTACAAATTCTAACCTATTAAATAACAGGCAGTTAAACCACCTATCCCAAGCCAATGTGATTCCACGTTGGCTTTTGACGTATTTCTAACATTGAGAGTGCTAACATTCCCATGCCATCCATAAAACTGAGTAATCCAGTGGCTAAAGACCGCTTTGCTAATCTCGATCTTAATCTTCTTCGCGTCTTCAAGGTGCTTTACGAAGAGAAAAACATGCGTAAAGCGGCGGAACGATTGTACGTATCTCAACCAGCCGTCAGTCAATCACTACAAAAATTGCGTCATCAATTTGATGACCCGTTATTCGTTAAAGTGAAATCAGGTTTAGCACCAACACCATTTTCTGAGCAGCTATCGAGCTCGTTACTCCCTCTACTGTACGATATTGAAAATGTCATCAATGATAGCGATGTCTTTGACCCCGCTCAGCTAGACCAAGACATTACCATTGCTCTCTCTTCGAGTTTTGTTTTCTCCATTTCTGGTGAGTTGTATCGCTATTTTCGTGAACATGCTCCGGGCCTGCGAATCCATATAGCATCGTGGAATGATCAAACGGTAACCGCTATTGAGAAGGGAGAAATACTATTAGGGATCAATGCTGAACTAACCGACAGCTACCCGTTCATGGAAAAGCGAACAATTGGTGATATTAACGCCTGTCTGCTTGTTAGAAAAGACCACCCGATTACTAAGAAAAAGGTAACGGTTGAGTCTATGTCGAAGTATCCATTAGCACGACTAATCGTCAGCAACTACAGTAAGTATACAAGCCCTACCGTTGAAATCTTTAAAGGGTTGGGGCATCCACTCGAGGTGGGATTTAGCTCTGAATACCCAGTCGCACTTATTGATGTAGTTCAGCAATCAGACATGTTTATGGGAACCTCAAACTGCTTCCCAATACATAACTATCCAAATTTAGTCATGCTCAGCCCTGACCAAGTGTTACCAGAAGCGCAGTATCCTGCACTGTCCTATTTCCACAGTCGCCACCAAAACAGTGCGTTGGTCAACTGGCTCAATGAGTCGATTACCCATATTTTTCAACAACGTAAAACCGAAAATGCGAATTACCACCTATCATCGGTTAGCAACCCGCTAGAAACAGCGTAACGCACTCTTCTATGTATTGTTTGCGCTGCACTTCAGTTTGCACACCACTCTCGCCCAAAAACGCCCAATAAGCTGCTTTTCCGTGAAACATCAGCAGAAGTTGCATCGCCGCGTTTTCTGAATCATTGGGAAGAGAAATCGTGCCTTTTTCGTGGTGGCGTTGAAGATAATTGGCTAGAACATGGAGCGTTTTTTCTGGACCAGATTTTAGGTATAGCGCAGAAATTTGAGGGTGAGACTTCACCTGTCCTACTGCATTTCGAAACGTTTGCAGAACTTGCTCTTCAAGATGCATGTTCTGAAAACGAACACCAAACTCTACCAACGTAGGCTTGATCGGACTATCCAAACTTAACGCCGATTCATCAATCGCGCGCTGCTCACATCGGTATTGGATGCAGGTTTCGAACAACAGGTCTTTAGTTTTGAAATGAGAATAGACGGTTTGCTTTGAGACATCGGCTAGTTTAGCGATCTGATCCATACTCACCTTGTAGCCATGTTCGCAAAACAACTCACCCGCCGCTTTTAATATCTGTAGTCTCTTCTGTTCACTTTTTTGGATCATGCTCACAATACCAGTAGCAACCTTTGGAATAACTAATTTTTAACACAATCAAACTAGACAGTCTAGTTTGATTGTGATTATTCTATGACCAATAGGTTAGGTTTATAGGATGTCTATGATGCAAACAAAGCAATTACTAACAAAAGCATCAGCACTAGCAATTCTGATTTTGCTGCAAGGTTGTCAAAAATCAGAACAACCAGAGGTAAAGGCGGTCGATCCTTTGACTGTCTCCACCACTGAAATTACGTTAAGCCCTTCATACAAAGTTCAAAGAGAATACGTTGGAACGGTGAAAGCAGGTCAACAAGCTAATCTTGGCTTTGAGCTATCTGGTAAAGTGGATGCGTTGTTTGTCGATGTGGGTGACGTTGTTGAAAAAGGCGCACCACTCATTAGGCTCGATACTGATTTATTGGTCACCGAAGCTAACCAGTTGAGGGCGCAAAACAATGAAGTGCGAGCCCAGCTAAAGCTCGTTGAAGCCAATCTAAAGCGTCAACAGTCTCTTAAGTCGAAAGGCTTCAGTGCAGAAGCTGAAATAGATGCTCTCACCAGTCAAGAAGGTGTATTGCAAGCCAATCTTGTACGGTTACAAGCCGCGTGGAACGCGAACAAATTAAAACAAGAAAAGTCGACCATCCTTGCCCCTTATTCAGGCGTTATAGCCAAGCGACATGTCTCTCTTGGAGATGTTGTCAACGTCGGCACACCAACCTTAGTACTGCTCGCCAGTGCCGGTAAAGAGGCCTTTATCGGTATTCCAGCTCAACAACTTGAGCGCGTTACCCAACTGACGTCTCCTGACGTACGAGTCTCTAGCACTCATTATGGCGTCACACTTCTTAATCCGGGAGCGATGGTAGACACCAAATCACGCAGCGTGTCACTTCGCTATCAGTTTCCCGAAGATGCTCATGTTTTGGAAGGAGAACTGGCCTATTTGGCATTCGAACAAACGATTGACGAATCAGGTTACTGGGTTCCACTCACCGCGCTTATTGATGGCTTGCGAGGAGTGTGGAATGTTTATGTCATAGGCGCCGATAGTAAAGTAGAGCGTCGCAGTGTGAACGTCTTATACGCCGATAGCCAGCGTGCCTTCATCAATGGTTCACTTGCCAATGGCGAGTCTATCATTGCCAGTGGCCTACACCGTGTTGTTCCGGGGCAACCCGTACAAATAAGCTCTCAATAGGTGGTGATATGAAAGCAGTTCAAATCATTACCAATACTCGGTTACTCATTTTAATGACCGCTCTGTTGATCGTAAGTGGTCTCGCCGCATTTTCGTCATTACCAAGAGCAGAAGATCCCATTATCACGAACCGTTTTGCCAATGTAACGACAAGCTTTCCGGGCGCAAGTGCCGAGCGAGTCGAAACCTTAGTTACTGAGGTAGTGGAAAACAAACTTAGGGAGCTTAGTGAAGTCAAACTACTAAGTTCAACATCTAGGCCAGGCATCTCTATTGTCACAATAGAGCTGAAGGATGAGATTACGGAGCCAGAGCCAGTCTGGTCCAAAGCAAGAGATAAACTGTCCGACATCACCCCTGTTTTGCCAACTGGTTCAGGCGCCCCTGATTTAGACAGTGACCACACCTACGCCTTTACCATCATTTCCGCGCTAACTTGGGACGGCCCTGGTAAAACAGATATTCTAACATTAGGACGTTATGCTAAAGAGTTAGCTAAAAGACTCAGAACATTATCAGGCACTGAGTTTGTTGATGAATACGGCATGCCAAAAGAAGAGATTCAAGTTAACCTGCGTACCGCTGACACCGCGGCGTTTGGTCGCTCAAGTATCAACATCGGTGATAGCCTAACAGGCGCAGACGCGAAAAACTCTGCCGGGCAACTGGTCAGCCATTTTGCCCGCTTTGGGCTGGAAATTGAGTCCGAGTTAGATTCTATCGAGCGAATTAAACAAGTACCT
Source organism: Vibrio barjaei (assembly GCF_001639065.2). Taxonomy (GTDB): domain Bacteria; phylum Pseudomonadota; class Gammaproteobacteria; order Enterobacterales; family Vibrionaceae; genus Vibrio; species Vibrio barjaei. Next base: position 45,030 of record NZ_LQXO02000005.1, on the reverse strand, counting down.
TTAATCGTTGACGATAACGGTCATATTATTCGACTCGAAGATGTTGCCAGCGTCACCCGCAGTCCTAAGACACCAGAAAGTGAAATGGCGCTCATTGATGGCGAACCCGGTGTTATTGTTGCAGCTCGAATGGTGCCTGAGTTACGTGTTGATCAATGGACCGCTAGAGCAATGACGGTCATTGAACGTTTTCAGCAGGATTTACCCAGCAATATCAAGGTTAACATACTCTTTGATCAACAAGGTTACACGACGACACGTTTGGTCGATCTAGGGCAAAGCTTGCTTATCGGTTTTAGTCTGATTCTGATTGTACTGTTTGTGACTTTAGGCGTAAGAGCAGCCGTGCTGGTCGCTATTGCGCTGCCCCTGACTTCGATGTTTACCCTGTCACTAATGAAAATGACGGGCATCCCTATTAACCAAATGTCGGTGACAGGACTTATCGTCGCATTGGGAATCATGGTGGATAACGCAGTGGTCATGGTGGACACCATCCAAAGCTATCGATTAAAAGGTCAGGCTCGCTTAGAGGCGACCATCAATGCACTGTCACATCTATGGGTGCCATTGTTAGGTTCAACACTCACCACCATTCTCGCCTTTGCTCCAATTATTCTGATGCCCGGCGCTACTGGAGAATTTGTAGGCGCAATTGCGATCACCGTGTCCTTTTCTTTAGTGGGTTCTTATATCCTCTCACACACCGTCATTGCTGGGTTCGCGACTATGCTATTGCCTAGCCACGCGTCGGGAGACCATTGGTACAATACAGGGCTTCGCATTCCCGCTTTGACCCATGCTTTTGCTCGTTCAGTAAAACTGGCGATCAAACACCCTGCTATTTCTTTGCTGCTTGTCTTAGCCGTTCCCATTACTGGCTATTGGAGTATTTCTCAACTGACTGAACAGTTCTTTCCACCTTCGGATCGAGACATGTTTGAGGTACAAGTATTTTTACCTCCACAAGCCAGTATTTACGCGACTGAGGCGTCTACGGAGCTTGTGGACAACATCATTCGTTCCTATGAAGGTGTAGAGCGAGTCGATTGGTTAGTTGGCGCTAACTTCCCATCGTTCTACTACAATTTACAAGCCACGCAAAACAACGCGCCGTACTTCTCACAAGCCATGGTTAAAATGGATTCATTCCAAACCGCTAATAAAGTCATTCCAGAGCTTCAGGAGAGGTTAAACAGAGAAATCCCTTCCGCTCAAATTTTGGTGAGAAAACTAGAACAAGGTCCTCCGTTTAAAGCACCAATAGAGTTACGAGTCTATGGTGAGAATCTCGATACGCTCAAATCTATAGGAGAGGATATCCGTCTCATTCTTGCCAATACGCCTCATGTCACACACACCAGAGAAACTCTACAACCTGGTACACCAAAAGTCTGGTTAAAAGTGGATGAAGATACTGCCAAGCTCAATGGCATTACGCTCAACCAGTTTGCCAACATGTTGCAAGCGACATTAGTCGGGCGAGAAACTGGCTCAGTCACTGAAGGCAGCGAGTCTATTCCTATTCGTGTACGTGTTGCTAATGAAGAGCGAGAAAACCTGTCACACCTTGGCAATTTACGTCTGCCTATTTCTTCCAACACCTATACCACAGGAGTCAGCGTCTCGACACTAGCCGACCTTGAACTCACCACCAGCCGTGGCGCAATCACCAGACGCAATGGCGAGCGCGTTAATACCATTGAGGGCTATATCCAAGCGGGAGTGCTACCACAAACGGTACTTAATGAGTTCCAACAACGTTTGTCCCAATATACCTTACCGGCGGGTTATCATATCGATTTTGGTGGTGAGTCCGCAGAGCGAGACCGCTCTGTAAGTCTGCTTATTTCGAATATTTCGGTTGTAGTGGTCTTGATGATTTTGGTCGTCGTCATGTCGTTCAATTCGTTTAGACTAAGTACGATCATCTTTATGGTAGCGGGATTAGCTGGAGGATTAGGGCTGCTCTCTGTGTGGGTCTTCAACTATCCATTTGGCTTTACCGTCATCATCGCGATGCTGGGCATCATGGGACTAGCTATTAACGCGGCTATCGTAATTTTGGCGGAGTTGAGATTAGATGAGAAAGCTTCGTCAGGCGACATCGATGCTTCCGTCGATGCAGTTATGGCATGTACTCGCCATATTACCTCAACCACTATCACTACCGTTGGCGGATTTATGCCATTGATTATCGCAGGAGGAGGCTTCTGGCCACCATTCGCCGTGGCTATCGCAGGTGGTACCGTCCTCACGACATTGATCTCTTTTTACTTTGTTCCTGTTGTTTATCGAATGATGGTTAAACCTCGCAAGCAAAGAAGCCTTAAGCCAGAAGCTAAACAACAGGCGCTTTAAGCAGTGCTGAAAGAAACAAAAAACACTCACCTCAAAGACTGGGGTGAGTGTTGTTTTCTCTTAACAGCGGTCGTGAGTATTAGACCAACTCCCTTAATAATTTAAACGACTCAGGTGCTCGGCCTCGTGTCGCGATAAAACCTATCATGTCATCGTTGTCATTAAATGCGGTAGCTAAAATACCATTAGTACTAGCGTCGTAGTTCCAGCGAGTAACCTGTTTATCATGGACAACGCCAGCAAACTGAATTGGGTAGTTTGGCGTTTTTACCTTAGTCAGCATAGTTGGTAATGTCAGCTTTGTGGCGTCTCCCGTCAACGTTTTAGCAAGAGCACTCGCACTCATCACGATAGGTTGTAAAAACGCCCTTACTTCTCCTTGAATTTCAGCACAGTCACCTAGGGCGAAGATATTGGCAGTGGAAGTACAGAGGTAATCGTCAACGATAATACCTTTGTTCACTTCCAGTCCCATGTTTTTCGCTAATACCGTGTTGGCCCGAAGACCAGCACACACGAGTATTTCATCGACCATCAACTCTTGACCTTGATTCAAAGTAACAAGTTTTGCTTCTGGACCTTCATCAATATGAGTCACAAACGCATCGGTGATAACCTTAATGCTTTCTTGTTGCAATGCCTGCTTGAGTTTCAATTCGATGTAGTCAGGTAATTGGTTCTGCATTAATCTTGTAGCAGGTTCAACTAAGAAAACCTGCTTTCCAACACTCGCAAGATCCAGTGCCACTTCCACGCCAATTAACCCACCACCCAGTACTAATATACGAGATGCGTTTCGCCAACGTGTTTGATTTTTCTCGTAGTCAATTAACGAATTGTGAGTAAGGAAATCTTGGGATGCAGAGCCTTTAAAGACTGGAATAAAGGGACTCGCTCCCGTCGCTAAGACCAGTTTTGCAAAGCCCAGCTTTTCACCCTCCACTTCAAGAGTCTGCAGCTGAGGGTCTACATGCTCGACCCAAGTGTTGGTATATAGCGCAATACCATACTCTTGTGCGAACGGTTCTGCCCGCTTAATGATGACCTGTTCAGCGGTTTGCATTTTGGTGAATACATGACTTAAATCTGGCTTGTTATAGTCATGTCCGTCATCACCCGTCACTACAGCCACTGAGACTGAGTTGTCGATACGCCGCAATGACTTAACCAATTGATAGGCAGCAAAACCGCTCCCTACAATGACAATGTCGAACTGCTTCATGCCACGCCCTCTTTAGTGTGAGGTGCAAATACGTCTTTCCCTAGGTTACATTCTGGACACAAGAAATAGTCAGGCACATCGTCCCAAGCCGTCCCTGGTTCAACACCTTGATTCGGTTCTCCTTGAACTGGATCATATACCCAATTACATACCGTACAAATCATGCATTGGCAGTCGGAATCATGGGGTAACTCGGACGTAGCTTTACCCTCATCGCTCGCCGCCGTATTGAATTCAATAGGAGTGACATTGAGATCGCTCAATGCCCACTGCTTGGCGATCTTTTGCCCATAGGCTTTGCACTCTCTCATTGCTTTGCCATCGGGACGCCATTTAGTTTTAATACTCTCGGTTGTTTCAAAGCCTGCGTCTGTCAAGCGTGTATGAATACGGTCAACAGCACCACCGTTCCAACCATAACTACCAAACGCAGCTGCTTTCTTTTCTTTGAACCTTAAACCTGTTATCTCTTCTAGCATGCCCGCAATTTTCGGCATCATCACATTATTCATGGTCGACGATCCTACGAGTACACCTTTCGAACGGAACACATTCGCCAGTATTTCATTCTTGTCTTGGCGCGAGACATTGAAGACCTTCACTGCGACGCCTGGATCCACATCGTGAATGCCTTGTGCGATGGCATCAGCCATCATTCGAGTGTTATTCGACATGGTGTCGTAGAAGATAGTGATGCGATCTTCTTGGTAGTTATCCGCCCATTGCAAATACTTCTCGATAATTTGAATCGGATTGTCACGCCAGACGATGCCGTGAGAGGTCGCAATCATGTCGACTGGAAGATTAAAACTTAAAACTTCTTTGATTTTCGCTGTCACTAAGGCACTGAATGGCGTCAGAATATTAGAGTAGTAACGAAGGCATTGCTCAAACAGTTCCGCTTGGTCCACTTCATCGTTAAATAGGCGCTCATCACAGTAATGTTGACCAAATGCGTCATTACTAAATAGCACTGCGTCTCCTGTTAGATATGTCATCATACTGTCCGGCCAGTGCAACATTGGCGCTTCAACAAAGATAAGCTGCTTGCCATTGCCAATATCAATGCTATCGCCCGTCTTGACCGTTTTAAAATTCCACTCAGGATGGTGATGGTGACCCACAATAGAATCGATGGCGGCTTCTGTGCAGTAGATTGGCGTATTGGGGATTTTTTCCATTATCGCAGAAAGTGCACCTGAATGATCTTCCTCAGCATGATTGATGACGATGAAATCGATAGAGTGCAAATCGATCTCCATTTCTAAGTTTTGCAAGAACTGATAACTAAATTTGTGGTCAACAGTGTCAATCAATACTGTCTTTTCTTCACGAATAAGGTAACTGTTGTAACTCGTCCCCTTTGTCATTTTGTATTCTGTTCCATGGAAGTCTTGAACCTCCCAGTCGCGTTGTCCTACCCAATGAATGTTGTTTTTTACGTGAATTGTCATGTTACTACCTTATACATAATCAACGTGGCATTTAATCTATCTCTTCTATTGCATCGAGTGTGCCAACTTTTCATGAAAACATATCTCATTGTATTTAAAGGATATTAATTCTATTTAGCATGTAAAATTATCTTTATGACAAGACTTAATAGTAATCATTAAGACTAAATATTGTTTATATGACAAACCAAAAGATAGAAAAAGGCTCCTGTATGAGGAACCAAAATGGCCTGGAGGCCTAATTCATTGATTTTTCGATCACCGCGGTTAGTGCATGATGATTACGACTTAGCGTGGAACATTGTTTGGCCTTGCTTATCACTCTCAGACCAGAAATTAATATTAAACTGAGCATCATCACTTATCTCAATGCGATGCCAGTATTGTGGGGGGCTGGTAGCAAATTGTCCTGCATGAATGACAACTTTTGTTTCTGGCTCTACCGCATTTTCATCCGCAAACCCATAGTAGGTGACTGTACCTTCCATAACACATAACTGTCCAAACACACCCTTTGCAGTATTGTGATGGGTGAGTAACGCCTGTGGCACAATGTCTGAGGTGAAAAATGGAGTAGAACGTTGAATGGTCCAATGTGAAGGAATTCTTAAATGGCTCATGGAAGTCTCCAATACTTTTATCAGTAAAATTAGAATGTTAGAAAACGTGATAGCAGTGTAGCTAGCCACGACGATGTTCGGTTTGAAACAGCTCTTGGTGTGACTTCAAGGCTGGTAATTTGATACCACTCTGCATTCGCCTCTTGCAAAGGACTGTCTAAGTGTAATTGTGTCATAACAACCTCACCTCTACGCTTAAATAATAATGATTATCTTTACTAATATTAAGCATATCGCGGGCCATGGAGACAGAAACAAGCACTATTTTTGCTAACTACCTGAATACATTTATGAATAAGGCTTATCAGATAACTAAACACTCATCTTTCATATCTTACTTTGTTTATTCGATAATCCTTAAACTTGGTCATTATGATAAATAATTTGTTATAGTGACAAAATTAGCACTGGTAATGGAGCTTCGTTATGAGCCAATTTCGTTCGGCATGGTTGCAGATTGCCCTAGACATCACATCCGGTATTTCAGAACAAGATCGCTTTGATCGTTTACTTTCCACCATTCGCCAAGTTCTTCAGTGTGACGCAGCGGCACTACTCAAGTTTGATGGTAAGTCTTTTGTTCCCTTGGCTACTGATGGACTGAGCGCGGATGTATTAGGCCGCCGTTTTGAAATAGACAATCATCCTCGATTTGAAGCAATTGCGAGAGCAGGAGACATTGTTCGTTTCCCTGCAAACAGTGATCTCGCCGATCCCTATGATGGACTTATCCCAAACCATGAAGGCAATCTAGAAGTTCATTCTTGTGTCGGTCTCCCACTTTTACTACAAGATAATCTCATCGGGGCGATCACCATTGATGCTTTCAATCCAACTCAATTTGATACGACCGCAGACAAAGATCTCAGGATACTAAGTGCCTTAGCTGCCAATAGTCTTCATACCGCTTTGTTAGTAGAAAAGCTCGAGCGTTCTGGAGGAATTTCAGAGTCCTCCAGCTCTACTAAACTGGCCCGTCAGGATGCAGCAGATATTATTGGTCAGTCACGACCTATGGGCGCATTAAAACAAGAGATTTCAGCGGTTGCGGATACCGATCTGTCGGTACTGATTATTGGAGAAACAGGAACAGGTAAGGAGTTGGTAGCACAGTCTATCTATTCACAATCCTCTCGCAAGGACGAAGCTTTGGTTTATCTCAACTGTGCTGCACTGCCAGAGTCCGTCGCAGAAAGTGAGCTATTTGGGCACATCAAAGGCTCATTTACCGGCGCTATCAGCAATCGCAAGGGCAAGTTTGAATTGGCTAACAAGGGAACGTTGTTTTTGGATGAAATTGGTGAACTTTCTCTCGGATTGCAAGCGAAGCTATTACGAGCGTTGCAATACGGCGATATTCAAAGAGTCGGTGACGATCGAAATATCAAAGTAGATGTCAGAATCATTGCCGCTACTAACCGTGTCATGCACGAAGAAGTGAAAGCAGGCCGCTTTCGAGCAGACCTTTACCATCGACTCAGTGTTTTCCCTATCTTTGTCCCACCACTAAAAGAACGTGAGGGTGACATCGTTTTACTGTCTGGTTTTTTCGCAGAGCGATGCCAACATAAGCTCAAGGTGTCTAGCATTAGTTTAAGTGATGAGGCACTTTCCAAATTACAGGCATACGACTGGCCAGGGAATGTGCGAGAGCTTGAACATGCTATTAATCGAGGCGCTGTCATTGCTAAAGCACAAAGTACCTCGTCGCATGTTTCTATATTAGCGCAACACATCACACTAGATGTTCAATCAGAACAACACCAGCGTGAGACAGAGCCGCAGTTCACTTCTTCCGGCCATACAACACGTACATTGAGCACATCCGCCTCGCTCAAAGATGCTGTCGATGAGTTCCAAACTCAATATGTTCGAAAAGCCTTTTCGGATAATAATCAGAATCTAAGTGCCACGGCAAAACAGTTAAGCGTTAACCCGGGTAATCTGCATCGTCTAATGAAGCGCCTTAACCTGAAATAGACTCATATTTATAGGCATCATCAAGGGCATCATCGTGTGCCCTTTTCTTTTGCCTACAGAAGATTCGATAACAATTTCTCACCCGAACGATTAGAAAATGTCGTGTGTAAAAGCCACACAATAGGAGTAGAGATCAACATGTAACAAATTTTGTCTGTTAACATTTATCTGGATATTTAAACCACTTCCTAATAAATACTAAGGATAAAATTATGTGGAATAAACTAAACAAATCCATGATGTTCTGCCAAATGATGTTTGGCCTTTCATTTTATGGGGTGATGGTCATTCTCACGAGGTTTTTTCTAGAAAATCTCGATTACAGTGAAGCGGACACTATGATGGTAGTGGGTGCGTTTTCATCAATCGGCCCCTTATTCGCTATCGCAGGTGGCTTTATAGCCGACAAATTTTTAGGTGCGTACCGCTCATTGACGATTGCTTATTTCGGATTTACTTGTGGCTATGTATTGCTTGTCGTCGGAGCTTCAACCGTCAACATCCCTTTAAGCCTGGCAGGTATTGCTTTAGCAAGTTATGGACGTGGCTTAATGTCCCCTTCTTATCCAAGCCTTTACAAGCGTACGTTCAAAAGCCAAGAAGACTTCGAGAATGGTTACCCTGTAAATTACTCAGTGAACAACATCGGTGCTTTATTAGGTCAATACCTATTCCCAATGTTCGTTCTCGTCATCGGTTTTTACGGTAGTTTCTTGCTATCTGGTATCTTGGCGTTTGCAGCGCTATTCACGTTAATGACATTCCGCAAACAGCTTCAGGGCGTTGGCGCAGACATCGACCAAGCATCCGTCTCTAACGCAAACTGGATTAAGTTCGGCATTACGTCCATCGCCATGGTTGGAATGGTGTTCTTTATGTTCTCCAACATGGACATCGGTAAGAACATTGTTTATGCCATTGGTTTGGCAGCAATTGGCTATTTCATTTCTCTGATGTTCAAAGCAGAAAAAGCGGACGCGCTGCGTATGGGCACCATTTTAATCGTAACGGTTCTGACTACTGCATTCTTTGTCTACTACGGCCAAATGATGACTTCGATGACCATGGTAACCATCAATACTATGCGTGGTGACCTGTTCGGTATCATTCCAATCGCACCGGAAGCGTCAATGTCAATGAACCCATTATGGTGTATTGTTGCAGGCCCAGTTATTGCAGCTACCTTCTCGAGTTTGGAGAAGCGTAACATCCATTTCACCACAGCAACCAAAATTGGTTTCTCTTTCATTCTGACTGCCATTGCGTTCGGTATTCTGGCGCTAGCCGTAAAAAACATCGGCGAGAGTGTCATCATTCGACCTGAAATTTTCTTAGTTATCCACTTCTTCCAAGCCTTTGCAGAAGTGATTGTCGGTTCACTGGTTGTGGCATTTATTCTGTCTGTAGCACCGAAACATATTGAGAACTTCTCCGTGAGTTTATTCTCTGTGGCGATTGCACTATCTGGGATTGTGGGCGCTGTGTTCTCAACCTCTATCGCAGCGGAAAAAGGCCAAGAAATCACTCAAGAGTTTGTTAAGACAGTATATGGCGACTACTTCTCACTACTTACTGTACTCGCAGTAGTGATGGTAGCAGTAGCCTTCACTGCATCCATTGCTATTCGTAAGATGCTAGCAGCCGCTGATAAACACCAGCCTCAAAGCGAAGCAGAGCTTACCGAAGCTGAAAGCTAAATCAAACAAATAGCGTAGCTAATTGGTCAGCGGTTACTGGTTTACTAAACACGTAACCCTGACCATATTCACAGCCATGAGAGCGCAAGTATTCAACTTGGTCTCCATTCTCAACACCTTCTGCCACGATCTTTAGAGAAAGCGTTTCCCCCATGACAATGATCGCCTGCACGATAGCGTTGCTGTCATTTTCATCAGGAACATCGCAAATAAAAGAACGATCGATCTTTAGTTTGCTGATCGGTAATCCTTTTAAATACGACAACGACGAATACCCGGTCCCAAAATCATCAAGCGAAATCTCGATTCCCAACTCTCTGATTTGATTCAAGGTATCTACCGCAAGTTGGTGATCGATAAGTAAAAAGCTCTCGGTGATTTCGATCTCCAATCGCTCAGCTGGAAAATTAGTGTCTAGCAGTTTTTGTTTGAGCTTGGTGACAAAGTTAGGATGTTGCAGCTGTAACCCAGAGACATTAACCGCAATTTTACCGAACGCGACACCCTGATCGAGCCAGCGGCGACCCTGTTCACACGCTTCACGTATTACCCAAGCTCCAATTCGCTGGATCAGCCCCGTTTTCTCCGCAATGGGGATAAATTGAGCTGGGGCAATCACACCTAATTCAGGATGATTCCAACGTAACAAGGCCTCTACCCCTATCAGCGTATTATTCGTCAGATCATATTGAGGTTGATAAACGAGGGACAATTGTTGCTTCTCAACTGCATCATGCAGCGCAGACTGCACACGTACATGGAGAACCGAACTGTAGGTTAAGTCTGGAGAATAAAACGCGTAGCCATTGCGACCGTTTTTCTTCGCTAAATACATGGCAGTGTCCGCGTTCTTGAGTAAGGTTTCGCTGTTTTGACCATCTTGCGGGTACAAGGCCACACCAATACTCCCGGACACTCGTAGCGACTCTTGCGCATCTAACTCAAAAGGGCGATTAAACACACCAAGCGTTTCATCGATTGTGTCCAACAACTGCGCTTCACTGTCATAATCAGTCAGAATAATCACAAATTCATCACCACCAATACGTCCAATATTTGCTCGGTGATGAAGAACGTCCGTCAATCTGTCCGCTACTTGCGACAATAATCTATCGCCATATAAGTGCCCCTTACTGTCGTTAATGTGCTTGAAGTGGTCTAAGTCTAAAAACAGTGTCGCAAATTGCTCGCTATGGCGCTGACCACCTTCAATGCTCTGCTCTAATATACTTGTTAGATGAGAACGATTCGGCAGATTGGTAAGAGGGTCGAAGAATGCCATTTTGCGCAGTTTCTCTTCATGCGCTTTCTGCTTTGAGATGTCCTCAAATACACAAATGTAATGCAAAAGCGAATTGCCATCGTCATTGATGGTACTTATCGTCGCCATTTGAGGATAAATGCTGCCGTCTTTTTTGCGGTTAATAAACTCGCCTTTCCAAAGACCCGTTTCTGAGAGTTGTTGCCAGAGGTTTTGGTAGAATTTATCGTCATGGTGACCCGATTGTAGGAATCTGGGGTTTTTACCGATCACTTCAATAGCTTGATAGCCCGTGACTTCTGAGAAAGCGCTGTTTACATCCAAAATCTTGCCATTTTGGTCGGTAATCATCATACCTTCTTGAAAGTTATTGAATATTTCTGATGTGATCGACAGTCTGACTTCGACTTGTTTCCGACGGGTGACGTTTCTCGTCATGCCAATGATACCAATTAGCTCCCCATCTGGTTGCTGAATTGGTGATTTGATGGTTTCTAGCCAGACATCATGACCATATGCGTCACGACTGGCGCACTCTTCCACAGTCTCTTGGGCGCCAGAGTCTATGACTCTATCGTCGGCTTTTTGGTAATGCTCTGAGCGACTTTTCGAGAAGAGCTCAAAGTCAGTCTTACCAAAAATCTCCGAGCGAGGAAGGTTCCATGCGGATTCTACGCTTTTGTTGACGGCGATGTACTTCCTATCCGAATCCTTCACCCACACATGATCGTCTAAAGCATCAATAAATTGTTGTAGGGATGGGATTTGTTTTGAAGACATGATGATATAACTCGAACCAAACGTGATGAAGTCGCCACCTAGATGACGTTTCAACACATCGTACTAAATACTGAACAAGTTTTATAGCAAACCGCTGTTTAATTAACCAAAATGTGCAGACGATATATAAATCCAAATGCACATCTTAGTTTACATTGATATTACCATCACGCTCATCATACATATCTGGGGTGACATGAAGACCGCCCGAATATCCGGCTTTTTCCAGCATTTCACGCACTTCTTTCACATCATTTGCAGTAACAACGTCTTCTCTAGCCCCTAAATATGACCTCACGAAGGTGATCAATTCAGCTAATCGTGTATCCGATAATACGTCCTCGAAACTTGCCATAGGCATAAAGTTTCTGTCCTTATCAATGTACGTTGGCTGAAGTCCGCGAATCGTTACTGCAATCGTGTTGAATGGGTCACTGTGCATAATGATGCCATTGTTAAGTAGTGTTGGAGCGATAGGATCACGCCCCTTACCATCTTCCCCATGACATGCACCACATGTTTGGTTGTAAGTGGTATAGATCTCCGCAGCGTAGGCCGCCGCATCAAAGCCGGTGGGTTGTAACTGCACCGCATTTTCATCAATAAAATTGTTAGTGTCTCCGCTCAACAGATAGTAAGACATGGACTCAATGTCTTCGCGAGTCATAAGACTCAGACTGTTTTTGATCACATCTGCCATCCCTGCAAATGCCGTCCCTTTCGAGGAGTGACCGGTATGAAGGAAGTCTGTCAGACTTTGAATATCCCATCCGTCAACGTATAGCTCAGTAGCTGTGATATTTGGAGCATTCCAACCATCTATTAAATTGCCTTGGAAGATTCTGTCGTTTTCAAGCGCTTGAGCGATGTTCCTCGGTGTGTGACATTCGGAGCAATGCCCTAATCCCGCCACCCAGTATTTGCCAAGCTGCCATTTATCTACATCATCTACTTTATCTTTCAGCTCATCAGGCACTTGGTAATCAATTGGCGTTCTATCCGCAAATACAATGTCCCAACCAAGTAAGCCAAGTCGGATATTTGAAGGAAACATCATCTTATTGGGGTCATTTTTGCGAGCAACCGCCGCAATGGACTGCATGTATTCCCACAGATCGCGCATATCCTGCTCATTAACGTACTGATAGGAGGTAAATGGCATCGCAGGATACAAGTAGCCATGTTGACCTTTGCCATCAACCAACGCTGCACGGAAGTCTTCGTAGTCGTAACTACCTATACCTTCTGAAACGTGGGGTGTTATGTTGGTCGAATAAATGGTGCCGAAAGGTGTAACGAATGGCAGACCACCAGCAAACGGCTCTCCCCCTTCAGCACTATGGCAGGCGACGCAATCACCTGCATGCGCCAGATACTCTCCACGCTCCACTGACGACGCATCAAGCTTGGCAAGTCGAGAATTGTTGTCCAACCGCGCTTTGGTTATGTATGCACCAATAGCCAAAATTTCATTCTGAGAGAGCTGCTGTCCAAAGGCTGGCATAACATTGTTTAGGCCTGCACGAATGGTGTGCTGAATTTCCTCTATACTGCCACCATGTAACCAGATGTTGTCAGCGAGATCAGGTACGCCTTGCTCTATATTCGGAACTCTGCCATCCCCATGGCAGGAAACGCAATGTTGTATAAATAGCTCTTTCCCCAATTGGACTTTGATTTCAGGTACATCGGTATGGCGTTGATTTAAAGAAGCTAAGTAATACGATATTTTGGAAATTTCATCCGGTCGCAATACATCAATCCACCCCGGCATTGCACCGTTTCGACCTAATTCTATAGAGTGAATAATGGCAGCATCCGATCCTCCATATAGCCACTCATTATCGATAAGGTTTGGAAAGTGTTTTGCGCCTTGTGCATTGTCACGATGACACGCCGCACAATGAGTCTGAAAAAGCATACGTCCAGATTTCACTATATTTGGCTCATTCGCTAAGGCCAATAACGAGTCATCAGTAAGTTCGGAAAACTGCTGCGCTAGTGTGGTATTTGGACGACTCAGTTTATCGTTAGCTTGGTCGTAATCCATCAGCCCTTTCCAACTGCCGACTCCGGGATACAAGATCAGGTAACCAACAGAAATGGCAAATGCAACAAAATACGAAACAAACAACAATTTTGGTGGCGGCGCATCGTTCTCATCAATGCCATCAAAGGTATCTAACACTCTGTCTTTGTCAGCTTTGTGATTGTTGCGCCAGTACTTAACGACCACCAGCACCATTAGGATGAAAAATACAACAGTGCCGACAGCAGCCCAAAGGCTCCAAAAATGACTCATTGTCCATCCTCCTCTGCAGTATCTACACCCAAACTTTGAAGGTAGTGAATCAGTGCTTCACCTTTTGTTTTTCCTCTCACTTGCAGTCGAGCATTGGCAATTTCATCATCAGTATAAGGAACACCTAAGAACCTAAGGGTTTCCATTTTCTCTGTGATGTCATCTCCCGTCAGAACCTGTTCGAACAACCAAGGGTAAGCAGGCATAATGGAAGTAGGCACAACTCTGCGAGGGTCTATTAGATGTATTAGGTGCCACTGGTCAGAGTATTTTCGCCCGAGATTAGTCAAATCGGGTCCCGTGCGCTTCGAGCCCCATAAGTTGGGAAACTCATAGATGTCATCCGGCTCTTGGTTAGCCCTGCCGTTTCGCTTCATTTCGGGCTCAAGCGGCCTCACCATTTGAGTGTGACAGACATGGCATCCTTCGCTGATATAGATATCACGACCAGCCACTTGGATCGCCGTAAGCGGTTTGGCAGTGCTGTTCGCAACAAGCTCCGGTGTTCGCAGTAAGTTTGGAAGTACCCATACTAAAATAGAGAACGACGCGACCACTATGGTAGAGACAATTAATATGAAGACTGACTTGGTAAAATCTGCACTCATGTTAAGCCTCCTTTGCGATTAACGACATTGGCATTTTGACGGTCTTGTATATGTTTACAGCCATGAGCAGCAAACCAAGCACAAACAGCGCACCGCCAAAGAATCGAAGGAATAACCAAGGTGCTTTAAAGTTCATCGCTTCCACAAAGCTGTATACCAATTCACCATTATCGCTTTGTGCTAACCACATATAACCCTCACCTATACCTGCTACCCAAAGCGAAATGGCATAGATAGCGACACCAGCATGAGCAAGCCAGAAGTGCCACTTTATGAGACGCGGCGACCACAATTCTGTTTTCCCCCATAGTCGAGGAATGAAATAATAGAATACCGCTATACCCGACATTCCAACCCATCCAAGAGCCGCTGAGTGAACATGCCCTATAATCCACTCCGTGTTGTGTGCAACCATGTTGAACCAACGAATCGCGAGTAAAGGCCCCTCAAATGTCGCCAAGCAGTAGTAAAGAATGGCTGAGAAGAAGAACAGCATGATGTAGTCAGATTTGAGCTTTTGTTTGTTCTGAAGCAGGGTCATGGCACTGTTAAATGCGCCCCCCCAAGAAGGTAACCAGAGGATCAAGGACATCACTATACCGATGTTCTGAACCCACACAGGTACAGAAGAGTAGACCAAGTGGTGAGTACCCGCCCAAGTATAAAATCCGACCAAGCCCCAGAAATGAATTATGGACAAACGATAAGAGTAAATCGGACGTTCAGACACTTTTGGGATGAAATAGTAGTTCATGCCAATGATGCCGGCAGTGAGCAAGAAACCAACGGCATTATGTCCCCACCACCACTGTACGATGGCATCCTGCGCACCTGCGAAGACAGAATAGGATTTCATTAATGAGGCGGGCATCGCGAGGTTATTGACGATAAATATCATCGCAATAACAATAATGAATGCTGCAAAGAACCAGTTAGCAACGAAGATATGAGAAACTTTCCTTTTCGCTATTGTTCCAAAAAAGAGCACAGCATAAAGCACCCAAACTAAGACAATGAGAATATCAATCGGCCACTCGAGCTCCGCATATTCTTTTGAAGTTGTATAGCCAAGAGGCAATGAAATCAGTGCAAGCAACAGCACTAATTGCCAACCCCAAAAGACCATCCAGGCAAGGCTCTTGTTGAAAATCTCACACTGCCCAGTTCGTTGAACAATGTAGAGCGAGGTACCCATTAAGATATTGACCACGAAGCCGTAGATAACGCCTGAAGTATGAAGCGGTCTAAGTCGTCCAAACTGGAAATACTCGGAATCAAGGTTGAGCGCAGGCCAATAGAGCTGAGCTGCCAAAATAACGCCAATTGTCATACCCGCCACAGCCCAAATCAACGAGGCGATGATGAAGTATCGAACAACTTTAGTGCTGTAGTTAGGAGATGTCGTATCCATAAAAGCTCTCCTTATTGTTTAGCATCATCAGAGCCAAGTTGAGAGTAGTAATAAGCAATGTCGGAGATGTCTTGTTCGCTCAAAGCATCGGCTTGCTGCTGCATAAGGACAGCGAGTCCCCCTGAACGTTCTCTAGTTTGATAACTGCGAAGCGAGGTCATGAGATACCCCATTTTTTGACCCCGCAGATTTGGATAGGATTCAATGCTGGATATGCCGTCGGCGCCGTGGCAGGTCATACAAACTTTTGCTTTCTGTTCTCCAACTTTGAAGCGTTCATCTGCATGAGTGAAAGAAGAAGCACTGAGTGCTCCGAGAAAACAAAGTAAGGGTATGGAAGAGACATATTTACCCATGACACAATTCCTTATGTGGCCTGTGTGATAAAGCTACTGCGTTACTTCAACTTTATTCGTCTGTATAAAATCTAGCTGATTCAGTACGTTGTTAGTGTTGAATGGCACTCTAGGGTGCCAAGAAACGTTGCTCTAGTAACTCCTACGCCTACTTGTACGGTGTGGCGCAATAAATGGGGCAAACTTTAGTTGTCTCTAAAACATAGGAAGGGTAAAGCGGATATTCAAATATTGAGAGGGATTAAATCGCCTTCGCAATTGACGAAGGCGAATGGAGTTTAGGCAAACAAGGTGGTTTTTAACTCAGCAAGAGACGTTACTTCGTAATGAGGTGCAATACCTTCTGGTCGCGGATGACCTTGTGTATTTAACCAACAGGTTTCGATACCAAAGTTAAGCCCACCGAGTACATCGGAATCAGGGTTATCACCAACCATCAGTATCTTTGATTTACTCGGGAGGCCCATTAATTGGTGGGCGTGCTGAAAGATACCGTGGTCAGGCTTCGCCACACCTACTTCTTCCGAGATAACCACATGCTCGAAGTAGTCACTTAATCCAGTACGCTCAAGACGAATCGCTTGTAGTTCCGTAAAACCGTTGGTAATGATGCCAAGTTTGGCTTGACCATTTAATGCATCGAGTAGCTCCTTCGCACCCGGCAGCAAGGTACAAATATCAGCCATAGCTTCTAAAAATGCACTGTTCATTTCTAGCGGAGTGATACCAAGTTTAGTCGCCCAACCTTCAAAGCGAATATGTTTGAGTTGTTCTGCGGTGATTTTTCCGTCTTGGTAATCAACCCATAATGGTTTATTAACCAACTGATACTCTTCGTAGTCATCACTAGAGAAGTTTACGCCAAAACGTTCAAACATTAGTTTCATACCACCAAAAGAATCAAAGTGGAATAAGGTTTCGTCGGCGTCAAACAAGATCCAATCGTACTTCATTTTTTGTTTTCCATTCTATTTACCGCGAGATTATATACCTAACTCAACTCACGGTGCATCTTGAGATTGTCACTCTCCGTGACAGAGTTCGAATACATGCATGCTATGCATAGATTAATTCACAAAATGTCATTTGAGTCATTCAAACCAGATCATTACACTTCGCGCTCTTTTTAAACCACTATTGAGCGTCATGTTTTCACAATCCATTTTTGCTCAACTCGTGAGAATGTTGTTGCTATTGGTTATCACCCTAACCGCAGTGCACCACTCTCCTGTATTGCTGGAGCTTATTGCAAAACAGGCAGTGCATACTGGGTGCCACCAACAGAACCCAACCGATCCTATGGATCATTCTCATCACCATCATTAGAGCGTAATTATTAATGAGTATTTTTCGTTTTCCCCCATTAGTTTGGTTGGGTATCGGCATCTTGATTGTCAGCTTGGGTATACGACAGTCATTCGGTATTTTCATGATGCCTATTTCCGAGCACTTCGAAACTGGGCGAGAGTTCTTTAGTTTTGCGATCGCATTGCAAAACCTTTTGTTTGGCCTTTTCCAACCCTTTGTCGGGATGGCGGCAGATAAATGGGGTTCAAAACGCATTATTTTAATAGGTGCTATCGCCTATGCATTAGGTCTCTATCTGACCTCAATAACGAATGAAACCAGTGTTCTTTATCTATCACTAGGTGCGCTTGTTGGTCTAGGTTTGAGCGCGACAAGCTACGTCATCATTCTAGGAGCAGTCGCGAAAGTCGTACCGGCGGAACACGCCGCAAAAGCATTTGGCTTAACCACAGCGGCCGGATCATTCGGTATGTTTGCCATGATCCCAGGTGCTCAATTAATGTTGGATGACATGGGTTGGCAAGGTGCATTACAAGGTTTTGCTGCCTTGTGCACTCTGATGGTTGCGTTTTCACTATTTATGAAATCCTCACGTCAAAATAACGCAGGTAAAACACCGATTGAAGACAACGAGCTAACGCTAAAACAAGCACTAAAAGAAGCATTTCATCACAAAGGTTATTGGTTAATTCATGCTGGCTTCTTTGTTTGTGGCTTTCATGTGATGTTTATTGCTACGCACTTGCCAAGTTATCTTGCCGATAAGAACCTGCCAGCAAACAGCGCAGCCCTTGCGCTTGCCTACGTCGGTATTTTCAATATCTTTGGTTCGTATTTTTGGGGGCTAATGGGTGACAAATACAGTAAGCGCCATGTCATGTCGATGCTGTATTTATTCAGAACAGTAGTAATTGCTGCTTTCGTTTCACTTCCCGTAACAGAGTACACAGCGGCGTGGTTTGGTGGTGCGATTGGCTTCTGCTGGCTTGGCACAGTACCACTTACTTCAGGTTTAGTTCGTCAGATTTTTGGTGCTCGCTATCTTTCTACTCTTTACGGCTTGGTGTTCTTCACGCACCAAGTGGGAAGCTTTTTAGGGGCATGGGCTGGTGGTAGGATTTACGACTACTATGGTTCCTACGAACCGATTTGGTGGTCGACAGTAGTCCTAGCCTTTGTGGCAGCACTGATTCACTTGCCGATAAATGACAAGCCATTACGCGTTGCCGCTACTGCTTAATTGAATAAAAAAAGCCCCTCTAACAAGAGGGGCAACAGTACCATCGCTTATAGTTATAGTGATATGCCAATAAATTCGGGTCACTCGCTAATTGTTTGATTCAATGGAATCGCGCGATAACTGGAAATTGTGTTCAAATGCGATTAACCGAAGTCACCATTTACATAACCTTGAGTACGGTCATCCGCTGGGTTTGAGAAAATAATCGGTGTTTCATTGTGCTCAACCAGTTCTCCCATTAGGAAAAATGCCGTACGGTCTGAGATACGACGCGCTTGCTGCATTGAGTGAGTCACGATAACGATGGTGTAGTCTTTCTTAAGCTCTTCCATCAACTCTTCAATTTTATGTGTCGCGATAGGGTCAAGTGCCGACGTTGGTTCGTCCATCAGAATGACATCTGGTTCCATTGCAATAGTACGTGCAATACACAGACGTTGCTGCTGACCACCAGATAAACCAAATGCATGCGACTTAAGACGGTCTTTCACCTCATCCCAAAGTGCGGCACCACGCAAAGAGCGCTCTACCACCATATCAATGTGCTTCTTATCTTTGATGCCTTGAGCACGCAGACCATACGCCACATTCTCGTAAATACTCATTGGGAATGGGTTTGGTTTTTGGAAAACCATACCGACTTTAATGCGAAGATCAGCCACGTCGATATTGCCATAGATGTCAGTACCATCCATTTCCAGCGAGCCAGTGATTTTCACACCTTCGATCAGATCGTTCATACGGTTTAGACAACGTAGTAACGTTGATTTGCCGCAGCCAGAAGGACCAATCAACGCCGTCACTTGGCGAGTTGGAATCGGTAGGTTGATCGATTTCAGTGCTTGGTTTTCACCGTAGAAAAGGTCTAGGTTTTCAATATTAAATTTGTTCATAGTCTTAATCTCTAAATTCTTTATCGTGCAATGTCGTCATGTTGGGAGTGGCGAGGCTCTTTATGTTCTGGCTTTGCCACTCAACGTCAATAATCTCTGTTAGTACGTTGCTGTATTGAAGCGGCTAGCGATAAGCTTAGTCAGCATATTGATAAGTAGTACAACTACAATCAATACCGTTGCTGTGCCATAAGCTTGATTCCACTCTTCTATTGTGAACAGTTCCGTTGTGAGTTTATAAAGGTGAACCGTTAGTGTACGACCTGAATCCATCAATGAATCCGGAATACGTGCCACCATACCAGCCGTTAGGAACACTGGAGCAGACTCACCAATTACACGACCAATACTAAGAATGACCGAAGTTAAGATACCTGGCATTGCGCTTGGCAAAATAAGGCGCCAGATAGTGTAGATTTTTGAAGAACCAAGAGCGTACGAACCTTCACGATAAGTTTGTGGTACGGCCATCAATGCTTCTTCTGTAGTACGAATAATAACTGGCAGGATCAAGATACTCAGTGTTAATGCACCGGAAAGAATCGAGAAGCCAAAACCAAGAATAACCACGAAGAACGTCATACCAAACAGACCGAAAATAATCGACGGAATGCCAGCCAACGATTCAGTACAGAATCGAATGACCTTCACTAACTTACTGCCAACTTTGGCATACTCCGTTAAGTAGATTGCGGTCATGATGCCTAGCGGTGCAGCTACTGCAATCGAGGCGATAACCATGTAAATGGTTGACACAATCATCGGGAAAATACCGTGCTCATCGCCAGTACGCGTATAGTTATCGGTAATAAAACTCCAGCTTACGTGTTGAAGACCATTTGAAAGGATGTACCAAATAATCCAGAACAAGAAACCCACAGTAAGTGCAGCAGCGGCCCATACAAATGCATTCAGAACCGCGTCTTTATTTTGGCGCGCTTTTTTTAGTTTAACTGTATCCATAATGATTACTTCGCTTTCTCACGGTTCAAGTAAAGTAGTGCAGCGTTTAGCATCATGATAAACACCAATAACACTACGCCAGTCGCATACAATGCATTAGCGTGAACACCACTTGCGTAAGACATTTCGATCGCAATGTTTGCGGTTAGAGTACGCGCTGAGTCGAGGATACTTCCCGGCATCGCAGGCGCATTACCCATGACCATGATGATTGCCATGGTCTCACCAAGTGCGCGACCGATACCTAGAATCACACCCGTCATAATGCCCGAGCGAGCAGCCGGTACGAGTAGTTTGAAAATGGTATAAATCTTTGAAGCACCAAGTGCTAGTGAACCTTCTTTATAGGTGCGAGGCACTGCACGAATCGAAGTTTCAGATACGGTAATAACCGTTGGAAGAATCATCACACCCAACACAATGATACCCGCAAGAATCGTGTTACCCGCAGGAACATTAAAGATTTGCTGAATCAAAGGCACAATGATGACTAGACCGAAGAAACCGTAAACAACCGAAGGAATGCCTGCCAATAGTTCAACCGCAGGGCGGATAATGTCCGCCAAACGCTTCGGGGCAATTTCTGCGATAAAGATAGCCGTTAGTACACCTACTGGAACACCGACGACAACCGCACCGAGAGTAGAAACCACCGACGCTACAATCATAGTAGCAACACCGTAAAGTGCTGGTGGAAGCCAGTTTTGGCCTAAAACAATGCCAGAAACGCCCACTGCTTGGAAAGCAGGAAGACTTTCTTTGAAGATAAAGTAAGCAATAACCGCTAGCGATACGATACCGATAATTGCACTGGTAAGGAAAAGTCCATGGAAAATTCGTTCTTTCCAATCCACTCGTTTTTGAGCCTTAAGGCCGCTGCCACGAGTTACGGACTGAGTCGCTTCATTACTCATAAGCTTCTCACTATTTGTTGCGATGGTCATAATTAATTTCTACTCGTCGAAAGTTCGAGTTAGACATATAAAAGGCTCAGCCCTAAACGGTGGGCTGAGCAAGGTATTCAATATTTACTGGTAGAGATTAGTTTACTGAGATGTAACCTTTCTTCTCTACGATTGCTTGAGCTTCGTCAGTTAGCATCCAGTCAAGGAACTTCTGAGCTTCAGCAGATGGCTTACCTTGTTGGTAAAGCACTAGGAAAGGACGAGCTACTTTGTATGAGTCGTTCTTAACATTGTCTACAGTCGCTGGCGTGCCATCGATTTCTAGAGCGTGTACAGAAGTATCAACTGTACCTAGAGAGATGTAGCCAATTGCGTATGGGTTGCTTGCTACCATAGTCTTTAGTGCACCGTTACCGTTAGCAACTTGAGCGCGCTGAGAGATAGCCGTTACTTTCATGCCGTTGATTTTTTGCTTCAGGCTCATGATGTCTTCAAATGCGCCACGTGTGCCAGAAGCTGTATCACGAGTGATAGCTACGATAGGTTTGTCTGCACCACCAACTTCTTTCCAGTTGCTAATTTCGCCTTTGTAGATTGCTGTTACTTGCTCAGACGTTAGACCTTTTAGGTCGTTCGCTGGGTTAACAACAACTGCGATACCATCGCGAGCAACAACTTCTTCTACTAACGTTGCTTGTTTTTCATCTTCTTTTAGTGCACGAGAAGACATACCCATGTCTGCTGAGCCATCTTTAGCTGCACGTACGCCCGCAGAAGAACCTGGTCCTTGTACTTCAATGAAAACATTTGAGTTTGCTTTCATATATGTTTCAGAGAAAACTTCCATCAGTGGAGTTACGCTGCTAGAACCTACCGCAGAGATAGTTTCTTTAGCTGAAGCTGGAGTCACTGCTAGTGCGCCTAGTAGAGCGATTGCACCGATAACTGTCTTTTTCATCACAATTTCCTTTATTGGCTTGATTGCCGAGTTTCATTTGAACGCTGACAAGATTAGTGCCCGAATATGACAGTTGTGTTTCACTTAGTTGAAAGGTGTATGACAAATGACAAAAACGTTGAGAGAAGCAATTGGGATAAGATCACTAAAAAAATCAGTAATTTAGTGATAGATTTGACTGTAAAACCAAATATGACAACAAAATTATTTCGATTCTATAACTGTCATATAACTGACGTTTTCAGTTTGAGTAGGATAAAAAAAGAGCCTTGATAAGGCTCTTTAGTGGATATGATTGATTAAGCGTCTTCGGCTGGCTTCGGCTTTTTCTTAGGAATAAAGACCGAATCACCCACAGCAACATTTTTGTAGAACGTTTTGTCGCGTTGCGCCGGCTTCTTAGTCGTCGCTTTCTTCTGTTGAGGTTTACCCTTAGTAGCAGTCGCTTTCTTGTTAAACGCAGGTTTCTTAGGTCTAAAGCCTTTGAACTTACCTTTAAGCCCTTCTAGCTCAGAGAAAGTCAGGTCTTGTTGTAAGAAGGCTTCAACACGTTTAAAGCTATCCCAGTCTTTAGGTCCCACGAGAGATACCGCATCGCCTTTGTTACCAGCACGACCTGTACGACCTACTCGATGTACGTATTCTTCCGTATGTTTTGGCATATCAAAGTTAATTACGTGCGTTACGCTCGCAATATCAATGCCACGCGACGCCACATCGGTAGTCACTAGGATCTTAAATACATGACGCTCGAACTGACTCATAATCGCGTTGCGTTGAGTCTGATTGAGATTTCCACTTAATGCGACTGCTTTAAGCTTCTTCTCATTGAGCCATTTAGTAAGACGTTCCGTATCGACACGTGTCGCAGTAAAGATGATGACTTGCTTATACTCTGCTTGCTCAAGAATGCGTTCTAGAATCGCTTCTTTATGATCAAGGTGATCACATAGATAGAATTTCTGGGTAATGTCTTTGTGCTCTTCATTCGATACGCCAATCGCAATTCGTTTTGGCGCATCTAACATCTCAGCTGCAATATCATTTACTTCAGCATGGTCAAGTGTTGCTGAGAACATCAACGTTTGGCGACGACGGTGTTTAGCCGCGTTATGAATACGACGCAGCTCTGGTGCAAAACCAAGATCTAGCATGCGATCCGCTTCATCAAGAATGAGCGTATCTAAGCCATCAAGGAATAGAGAGCGATGCTCAAGGTGGTCAGCCAAACGTCCTGGTGTCGCGACGATAAATTTTGGGTAACGACGCAGCGCTTTTACTTGATCGTTAAAGTTCTCACCACCTAAGATCAGCGTGGCATCGTAAGATAGGCCACCAAGCATCGATTTTAGTTCGCCATAAACTTGCTTCGCCAATTCACGTGTTGGTGCAAGAATAACAGCACGAGGATCTCTTGCTGAGAACGCTTTGCTCTTGAGCGCTTTATGGAGCATCGGCAATACAAATGCCAAAGTCTTGCCAGAACCAGTCTTCGAAGATGCCAACAGATCCTTTCCAGCAATAGCTACTGGAATAGCTTGCTTTTGAATATCAGTCGCTTTCTTAAAGTCATAATGACTTAAGTTCTTCAGTAGTCGGTTATCAAGGCCAAGTTCTTTAAATTGCAATGCGTGTACTCCTAAAAGGTCGTGCAGATAAAAATGAGCGCGCATAATACCTGATAATTGTCATGGTAACCAGCAATGTCAGTAACCCAGAAATTTGCGTCCCCTTGCTTCATTGTAGGAGATGTCCCACTTAATATGGCCCAAATTCTGCTTTCATTAGATAAAATCTGACGATACAGTGACTTATCGTGTTCTCGCGTTATAATTTTGACAGAGATCACATTATCCTATGCCAAATTATTCTCATAATTAAGAAAGAGGAAGTTTAACCGCAAAATCGCGTAATTTTTTGGTTTTTCTGACTTTTAAATAATTTGCGTTCTTAAAATTAGGCACTAAACTCAAAAATAGCCTCAATGCGATGAATTAAGTAGCAGGGCTGTTTTAAATACTAAATCCTGAAGGAGCTTATAATGAAGAAAGTTTTAATTGCAGCAGCAGCGTCATCAGTTCTACTACTAGCTGGTTGTGCATCTGGTCCAGACGAAGCAACAACAGCAAAAATGGATGACCTAAGCAACCAAGTAAGCCAACTAAGCTCTGACGTGCAAGCACTGAAGAACGAAGTTCAAATGGGTAACAAAAACGCAATGGCTGCTCAAGAAGAAGCTGAGCGTGCAAACGAGCGTATCGACAACATCGCTCAGTCTTACACTAAGTAAGTAACAAGAATACTAAGAAAAACACCCGCTTGATGCGGGTGTTTTTTTATATCTGTAAATCGACCTGTTATTCTAAGTCATCCATAGCCGGTACGACTTCAATCGGCACACCATTTTGTGCTAACACCGCCGCGCGAGCAATTCGGTCATTAATACCGTACTCGTCAAGCCACCACGTCAACTCTTGTGGGATGTCCATTTCCTTTTTAGTTCCGTCACTGCGGGTCAAAGGTTCGTGTGCTTCAATAAACACGCTTCTGTCTGGCTCTAATGCGATCTTTATAGGCTCATCAATGATTCTTACTTGCATACCTATTTTCGCTTGGTGGAACAACCAATCAATGTCTTTTGGGTCCATTCGGATACAACCAGCGCTTACCCTCAGACCAATACCGAAGTCTTTGTTAGTACCATGGATCAAGTAAGAACCTGTCCCGTACGCGAGTCGCATCGCATAGTCTCCGAGTGGGTTTTCCGGACCAGCGGGAACGACTTTAGGTAGCTCGACACCTTTGGCTAAATACTCTTTACGAATTGAAGTAGGCGGCGTCCAAGTTGGAGCCTCTCTCAATTGGCTGATTTTCGTTGTCATTTCCGGTGTATCTTGACCAATTCGGCCAATACCTACAGGAAAGATGTGAACCAGACTTTTGTCAGGTTCAAAATAGTACAACCTTAGCTCAGCCAAATTGATCACGATACCTTTATAATCGACATGCGGCAAAATAGCCTGACTGGGAATGGTCAGCACGTAGCCTTCTTTGGGTAGGAAAGGATCCACACCCTTGTTTGCTGCCATAAGAGACAGAAAGCCAACATCATACTGCTTTGCAATATCCGACATGGTTTCCCCAGCCACCACACTGTGATACTGCAACGTTCCGACCATATTGCTTCCGTCAGTCGGGAGGTTGTAGGTAGCGGCACTCAACCAGTGTGAAAAGCCCAAACAGGCAGCCAAAAGGGTTTTACGTAACATCAATGTTGGTCCTTTGCATCTTTATACAAAGCTAAGGTTATATCTCTTTGTATCTTATGATCAACTATCGGCTTCGGATAATCGACATTCTCGAACTCATTCCAAAGCCAGGGTTTGTGTATAAATTTGTTAGGAACTGAGTTAAGTTCAGGAATCCACGCTCTTATGAACTCGCCATTGGCATCGAATTTTTCCCCCTGACTTATTGGATTAAAAATACGAAAATAGGGTTGACCATCACAACCTGTGGATGCGCACCATTGCCATCCACCATTGTTGGCAGCAAAGTCACCGTCAATGAGTTGTGCCATAAAATACTGCTCCCCCAACTTCCAATCCAAATGCAAATCTTTAGTCAAGAAACTGGCTACTACCATTCTCAATCGATTGTGCATCCACCCTTTAGTATTGAGCTGCCGCATAGCGGCGTCGACGATTGGATAACCTGTTTTTCCCTCACACCACTGCCTAAAATGGTCAAGCTTTCCGGTCCACTTCAGGTTTTTCTCCCATGATAAGTATCCGCGATGTTGACAAAGCTTGGGTTCGAAATAAATAAGGTGTTGGTAAAATTCTCGCCAGATGAGCTCACTCAACCAAGTCTCGGCACCAGTTGATAACGAACAATTGACCGCATCATACTTAAGCCTAGCGACACATTGACGAGCTGATATTGCTCCAATGGCAAGATAAGGGCTTAACATACTTGTACTGTCTAAGGCAGGGAAGTCTCGCTCGGCTTGGTAGAAGCTCGCTTTATCAGCAGAGAAGTCTCGCAGCCGCTGGATGATCTCGTGGCTATCTACAGGCCATTCTGAGCTATCTCTGGTTGGATACGAAAATGAGGAACTGGAGTCGTACAAGAGGTTGGCAGGCACAGTCACTAATGCTGAAACCTGTGGTTTACGCACTATCACCTCACCAACGATTTTTAACCACGCCTTTTTAAAAGGGGTAAATACCTTAAAGTACTCCCCCTTTTGATTAAGTACCGATCCGGGTCTTAAAATACACTTATCATCAAACGTCCTCACACTCCATTTTGACCCAGCTATCTCTGACAATTCCATAACTCGTTTGGCTTCATTAATCTCGTAATCGCAGTTCAAAAACACCTCTTGAACAGCAAATTGATCACAAATGTCAGCCACCCACGTATTCGCAGCAGCATAATCTTGAGCTTCATGGTAGATAAGAGGCACATTGAGTTGTTTTAGCTCACTGTCCAAAGCTGTGAGGCGTCGCCAAATTAAATCAGCTTGAATGGGCGAGAGCGAATGACTTTTCCACTGTTCCGGGGTAGCAACAAAAGCAGCAATGACTGGGGTTTCGCCATCTATTGCTTCAATTAATGCCGTATTATCTGTGACACGTAGATCTCGATTGAATAGAACTAGCCTCATGAAACGGCCCCTTTGCGTACGTCCATCAAATGAGCGATGACAGGAGAAACTCGAATATTGTTTCCTTCCCTTTGCTGTGCTTCCACAATGGTATCCAGCTGTTTCTCTGGCAATGATTTTTGGGCAAATACATAGATAGTTTGATATTGCGTCACATCGGTGAAAAGCGCACTCGTCTCCTCTACCCCATCTAAAAAAACAACGCTCTCACCCTGTTCTATCAACTGAGCGTAGTAGAGCCACGCGTAGATGTTTCCCGCTTCATCCAAATTCACCATTAATTTATCCAACCGGTGACCGCGTTTACTCTCTGAGGTAACCATTAGGGTCAGATGCTTAATAAACATCGTTTTGAACAACGCCAGCTGCAAAGTGCGAGGTCCAAGCTTCAAGAACTGGATAGCTCCCAAAATGGGAATAACGAATTTTGATTCCACAATGATCAGTGGGTACTCCTTGAGTACCATTGCTATCAACCGATCTGTTTTTCCACCGTCTAAATCCGCTAAAGCATCCAAAATATCTGACACTTCTTCCAATTGATTGGCATCTTCCACAGCACTCGAAACCACTTCAGATTCCAATAAAGACTTTACCTTGCCGATCGACACGCCCTTGTTGAGCCAACTCTGAATCGTTTTTATCTTTTCTAAATCATCCGCAGTGTATAGTCTGTGACCCTTTTCAGTGCGAAGCGGCTGAACCAAATTGTAACGACGCTGCCATGCTCGTAAAGTCACAGGTTTAATACCGGTCAAATCTGCTATTTCTCTGATGGCGTACCGTTTTTCATTACAGTCCATATCTTAAACGCATCTCTTCTGGGTGTGGTTGAAGGAAAATTTGGCTCGCCAAGTAATCGTCTGGGTAAGTGCTCAAATAATGCTTTAACAAGGTTAGCGGTGCTAAAATAGGTAACAATCCAACACGGTAATCATCGATAACTTTAGCTAGTTCTGCTTTTTCATCTTTGTTCAATGCCCGCTTAAAATACCCCTGGATATGCATTAAGACGTTAGTGACATTTTTTCTGCTTGCTCGATTTTTTAGCGCATCCATCAAACCATTACGGTACTCGGTATAAAACTCATCTGGAGCGTAGTCACTTTGGTGAGCAACAAGGCGACCAAGCGATTTGTAGGCACTTGGATCATGTGCCATTAGTGTCAATTTATAGCGAGAATGAAAGGCGATAATCTTCCCAGGTGTCGGCTTACCTTCCATTGAACGATAGAAGTCTTTCAAACTGTAAATACGTGAAATGAAGTTCTCTTTTAGAACCGGGTCATTCAATCGTCCGTCTTCTTCTACAGGTAGCCACGGCATCTGTTCCATGAGGTGCTTAGTATACAACCCCACTCCATCTGTAGATGCATGCCCTTTGCTGTAGACTTTAACTCGCTCCATCCCGCAGCTTGGAGATTTTGCACAGACAATATAGCCACACATTTCCGTGTCTTTTATTTCGGCAATCTTCTCTCGGGAGAAGTGCATCATGCCATCCGTATGGTCACGTGTACTGTCTTTCGTATCCACCAACGCGATACGTTCTTCATTCGTCATCAAACGTATAGTTGGTCTGGGCACAGGGAGGCCCATGCCGACCTCTGGGCAAACAGACACGAATTCAAAGTAGTCCGCTAACTCTTTATTAACGTAACTACTTTGCTTATGGCCTGAATCAAAACGGACTTTCTCACCTAATAAACAGGAACTGATGCCCACTACAATTGCGTCTTCCATGATAAACCCCTCGCTACGCTCGTCTATTGGCATTGCATGTTATTGGCCAATAAGTGATACAAAATTTTATCTTGTACAATTGTATGTATCGAACCGCAATTTGGTTCACTTCTCCACGAGAAATTTTCTCATCGAGTGGTTTTTGCAGAAAAAATCGATTGCCCAACCAATTTCAACAGGTTTAGTTATCATTAACTGCCTTTTATATAATTACCGACAAAAATGTGATTAAAATCTCATAGAACGCCAATATATCGGTATAAACTCCCCTTCAACGACGAACAACACGTTCAACAGAATTAGTTAAAACTTTAGGAGTGATACAATGGCTACCCCACACATTAATGCTAATCCAGGTGATTTCGCGGAAACTGTACTAATGCCAGGTGACCCACTTCGCGCGCAATATATCGCGGAAACTTTCCTTGAAGACGTTGTAAAAGTGTGTGACGTTCGCAACATGTTCGGCTTTACAGGTACTTACAAAGGCAAGAAAGTGTCTGTTATGGGCCACGGTATGGGTATCCCATCATGCTGCATCTACGTTCACGAGCTAATCAAAGATTACGGCGTAAAAAATGTTATCCGCGTTGGTAGCTGTGGTGCTGTACGTGACGACGTTAACCTTATGGACGTTGTCATCGGTATGGGTGCATCAACGGATTCAAAAGTGAACCGTATCCGTTTTAACGATCACGACTTTGCTGCTATTGCAGACTACGGCCTACTTGAAGAAGCGGTGAAGCAAGCACGCTTGCAAGAAGTACCAGTCAAAGTGGGTAACATTTTTTCTGCGGATCTTTTCTACACTCCAGAAGCAGACATTTTCGATAAAATGAAGCATCTGGGCATTCTTGGTGTAGATATGGAAGCGGCGGGTATTTACGGTGTAGCTGCTGACTTAGGTGCTAAAGCACTAACTGTACTGACGGTGTCTGACCACATTATCCGTGGTGAGAAACTAAGCTCAGAAGACCGTCAAAAATCATTTAACGACATGATGGTTGTAGCACTAGAGACTGCAATCAACATATAAAGAACAAAGCCAGCTCAATGCCTGAATGAGCTGGCTTTTCTTTGCCAAGGAATCGACCGAACCATAGGGGGTGAACGTGTCAGAAGGCAGACTGCCGTTAGCCGCAAATGGATTACAGCTCAATTTTTGTAAAACATTGGCGTGTGACAATTTTGGACGAAGTGATGCAAACCTCTATATCCTGCAGCACAGTAATCCTAAACGGCCAGCGATGGTATGCCGAGAGTGTGGCGCGTTTCCCCCCCTACTTAATAACCGAGAGGTTCTTAACGAACTTGATCGCTTAAGCCAACATCACCATGACGGCCTTCCCTCTTGTAAGGACGCTCAATGCGAAAACTATGGCCTGTCCGTTCATACTCATAAAGATCGTTACCATGCTTTTGGCTTTAGCGGTGATCGTCAACGTTACCGTTGTAAATCCTGTCAAGGTACTTTTGTCGATCGTTGGTCTGGAACCAACAAAAAACTCACCTTTCAAGAGACACTCTTAGGCTTATTGTTCACTGGCTATTCAGTAAGAGAGATCTGTCGAAAGCTCGAAATCAACCCGAAGACTTTCTATGATCATATTGATCAAATCGCCAGTCGATGCCGACGCAAGCTTGCTGATATTGATGCTAGATGGATTAATCACGCTGATGAATACCAACTCACATCCAATTATCGTACGCTTCAGCCACTAAGTAACAATGGCGTCTTCTGGTTCGCAACCTGTGATGCTAACTCGGGTTATGTATTGTGTCAGCATACCAATTACTCTGCTGATGCCACACCAACTGGCTTTACCGACCACAACGCCTTTCAAGTGGACTGTCAAATTGTTCCATCCGACTACAGTGCAGAAAATAATAGCGAAGTAAATATACCTACCGATAACTTAAAGAGTCGCATCGATGTTAAATATCAGAACATTCTGGCGCGTAGCAATGTCGAAGATCCTCTCGGTAATTTTGCGGCGTTTAACTATCCAGCCGTAGGAGCGCTGATACGCGCACCTTATACCTCTTATGCGCATTATTTGCATATTTTAAAGTCGTTAACCGATAACAAGCGGGTTTCGATTTATATGCCGCAAGATCCCGTATTGCGCTCTGCTGCCCTAACGATTTGTTTGCCTCGTATTCAAGCTGGCACTGTCGATCTTATGTATGTTGAACAGGATGAAAATTGGGCTGATTCTGAACCATCAGAGATGATCGACGTCGTACTGATGGGATGGTGGCGTGACCGCTGGGCAGTGACTCAACAACCTTCCGGTGCAAGTAAAGGAATCTGCTATTTAGCTGGGAGCAATCCGAACGTTCCTTATTGGTTAAAAACGGCTTCAACAAAGCAAATCGATTTTTACCAAGACCGATTCCAGTTGCTTTTTGAGAGCTTTATCAACGAACCAAGAAGAAAACTAAGACCTGCCGGAATCCATCCGCTATTGGATATCTTCAGAGCATGGCATAACCTTTGTTACCAAGACAGATGTGGTCAAACGGCTGCACAACGTTTAGGCGTTACCGACTCGCCTATGACACTAAAATGCCTACTGAGTTAGTAGGCATTTCGATATTTTCTGTTTCTCCCTGTATCTGATTACAAGAAAAACAGGGAGATTCCTCCCAATGCACATAATGTCCCGAGTACACTTCGTTTAGTCACGCGTTCCCCACGAATCACGTAAATGATTAGTATAAACAACGGACTGGTCGCAATCAGCGTTTGGGCAATGGCAGGGTTGGCATGCTTTAAGGCTACCTGCTGTAACCACAATGCTAAGAATGTTCCTACAAATATTGCAGCAAGCAACCAGCTCCAGTTCTTTTTCGACATATCTCGGCTTTGAGTAAGAATCGTCGAAAATGGCTTTTTCTCGACAAAGGGAATGATGACTGCAACCGCCATTACACCGATGACTAATCGAATGAGTGCACCTAGCAACGGAGGAAGATCCCCTTGCACCAGAGCAAAGTGGGAAATCACCACTCCTGAAGCCTGACAAACGCTGGCGACGAGCCCATACCCAACACCATGAAGATTGAGAGCCGAACCGTCATTTTCGTTCGGTTGGAATACAACTGCTGTCACCGCGATAGTCGTAATGACAACGCCTAACCAGCTTTGTAGTTGCAGTGCTGCGCCAAGAAATATAAGCGCGAGAACCCCCGACAACGGCGGTGCCAAAGATTCCAGCAACAGGGTTTTATTAGCACCGATTCTTTTTAAAGCCGCAAAGTAGGCACTGTCACCAATGGCTATACCTATAACGCCAGAGATACCTAAAACCCATAAATACTTAGGTTCGATCGCGACCTCCGGCATTGGAGTAAATGGCAGAACAATCAACATCATCAACGACGCGATTGATCCTTTAATGATATTAAGTTGTAACGCAGTAAAGTGATGTGAAAACTGGCTGTATATCCACGTTGCAATCGCCCAAACCATCGCAGCGCCTACCGCAGCTGCTTCTCCAATAAATCCCACTTTCTATCCTTTTAATTACCGCACAGTGTTGTTTAATACATAAATATAACAGATACTTAACTTACCGAATGAACACATTGTTCTCTTCATCACTTGTTAGCAAGGATGCATTATGTTTCTTGATTATTTTGCTCTAGGCCTTCTTGTCTTCGTTGCTCTGGTTATTTTTTATGGAATTATCGTCATTCACGACATTCCTTATGAAATAGCAAAAGAGCGTGACCATCCTCATCAGGATGCCATACATGTTGCTGGTTGGGTAAGCTTATTTACGCTTCACGCAATATGGCCATTTCTTTGGATTTGGGCAACCTTATGGCGTAGTGAACGCGGTTGGGGTTTTCATAAATTAGAAGAAGAGCAACACGATCTTCATCACCGACTCGAGCGTCTTATCGATCAAGTTTCCGAACTTGAGCAAGAAGTTACTTATCTTAAAGGCAAGCAATCTAACGCTGCCGTTCAACAACAAGCAGAGGAGAAGTAATCCATGGATTTATTACTGATACTCACTTATGCGGCGCTGTGTATTGCCATTTTTAAGATCTTTAAGATTCCTTTGAACAAATGGACAGTGCCCACTGCGGTGCTCGGTGGTGTGGTACTAATCGGTACCCTTATTCTTTTGATGAACTATAACCACCCATTTAGTCAAATCGGTGGACAGGTCTACAGTACTACACCAATTGTTTCCAGCGTGCGTGGCAAAGTCATTGAGGTAGATGTCGAAGCGAACCAACAGCTTAAGAAAGGCGATGTATTGTTCCGCATTGACCCTGTTCCATTTGAAGCGGAAGTGATTCGTGCAACAGCCGCGCTTGCAGACGCAAAGCAAGATGTACTTCAATTGGAAAGTGCATATAAAGCAGCCCAATCTGACACAATCAAAGCTCTAGCAGAGCGCGATAAAGCTGAACGAGAGTATGCTCGTTATCAAAAAGGCTTTAAGAAAGGTGCTTTTACAGCGCAACAAGTCGATACTCGTTTACAAACCTTCAAAGCAAATCAAGCCGCTTTAGAAGCCTCTCAAGCAAAGGAAGAGAGTGCACGTTTAGCGTTTGAGTCGCAAATCTACGGTGAAAACACTACCGTTGCTCAACTTAAAGCTCAATTGATACAAGCTGAATTCAATCTTAAAGAAACCGTGGTTCGTGCCCCAACAGATGGCTTTGTAACACAGTTGGCTCTTCGCCCTGGCATGATGGCTGTTCCGCTTCCACTTGCTCCTTTGATGACATTTGTCCATACCGAAGAAAATTTCTATATTGGTGCATTTCGTCAAAACTCCTTGCAACGTCTTCAGCCTGGATTTGAAGCTGAATTCTTATTTAGAGCACTACCGGGCAAGGTGTTCAAAGGTAAAGTCGTAGAAGTACTTCCTACTATTCCCGAAGGACAAATTAGCGCCAGCGGCACACTTAGAACCACTCGGAGTTTCAACACTATGGGGCGTGCTATGGTGAAATTGGTGATCGAAGATGATATGAGTCAGTATGTCCTCCCTACAGGTTCTAACGCAGAAATTGCTATTTATTCAGATAGTTTCACTCATGTTTCTATTATGCGTAAGGTTTTGATACGAATGAAAAGCTGGCAGAATTATCTGTATCTTGATCACTAAATAGATATTTGTATTAGAAACTAGGTACATATTCTCAAGGGCGCCAAATGGTGTCCTTTTTTTGTACTCTAATTCCGACAGAGAAAAGTGAGCTTTGGCACAGTTATAAAAAGCCACACAATTAGTAAGCCTATCTATGATTCAAATCAAATCCAAACATACTACTAAAGGAGTAGCGTTATAAATAATCACGAAATGACACATTTATTAATAAAAACCTATGAATCTAAAAAAACGATATATTTTGCTCATTACCTGTGTGGGAATATTAATTGGTTGGCTGAGTTTTGGCGGCACTGCTGCAATTATGCACAAAACATCCAGCACCGAATTTTGTCTCTCCTGCCACACGATGCAGATTCCTTACGAGGAATATCAAGGCTCCATCCATTTTACTAACGCAAAAGGTATTCGAGCTGAATGTTCAGACTGCCATATACCAAGCGACCCGCTCGATTACGTCATCACTAAAATCCGTGCTTCAAAAGATATCTATCACGAGTTTGTGACTGGCAAAATTGATGATGAAGATAAATATGAAGCACATCGCATGGAGATGGCAGAAACAGTTTGGGCTCAATTACGCGCGAATGACTCCGCCACCTGTCGCTCATGTCACTCATTTGATGCAATGGACACCTACGAGCAATCTGAAGATGCCGCAAAAATGCACGAGTACGGTGTCGCTAACAATCAAACATGCATTGACTGCCACAAGGGCGTCGCTCACTTCGCACCTGAACCTGAACTTGATACCGAAGTTTATAACCGTGTCGTCGCACAAACGGATAACACGCCAGCAGACGCAACGACGGTTTACTCCGTAGGGCCTATAGCTCTACAAGAACTCGGAACCATCAACCCTGCAGTTGAGATGTCCGTGGTTAACCACACAGACACCATTCGCACTGTGGCTCTGTCAGGCTACCAAATGAAAGGGGCAGAACAAGTCCTTTATATGGGTAAAGGGCAGCGAAACATCATCGCAACACTTTCAGAAGCGGGTCAACAAGCACTGAACGTTGGTGACTTCGAAGCAGACGAGTATGGAAATGAATGGCGCACTGCCACCCTCACCACCGACATTACTGAACCAGTATTAGGCAGTCCAGATGCATTGTGGGGCTATGCCGAAGAGCTAGACAATGTTTACTGCTCGACGTGCCACGCAAAAATCCCAGCCAACCACTTTACGGTCAATGCATGGGGACCTGTTGCAAAAGGTATGGGTGATCGCACCGATATCTCAGCTCTTGATTTAGAAATTCTCACTAAGTTCTTCCAAAACCACGCAAAAGACGTGGCTGGTCACTAAAAATAAGGAAAGCGTTATGACAGATATTACACGTCGTGGATTCCTCAAAGGTTCAAGTATGGCAGCAGGTGCGCTCGCTTTTACTTCCTTGACTCCCCTATCCGTTTCAGCAGCATCAAAAAGAGGCTCTGGTGTTTTAACCGCAGGCCGCATGGGGCCGATGCTTTGTGAAGTGGTTGATGGAAAGCTGATTTCCACTAAAAATGCGCTTGCTCAAACGGTGCCAAATAGCTTGCAAACTACGGGCCCAGATCAGGTATACACTAAGGCTCGTATCAAGTATCCAATGGTGCGCAAAGGGTATCTGGAAAACCCTGAAGCACCAGCAGGTGAACGTGGCAAAGACGAGTATGTTCGCGTGTCATGGGACGATGCCTACAAGCTGATTCACGAGCAGCATATGCGAATCCGTAAAGCTAATGGCGCAGAATCGGTATTTGCCGGGTCGTACGGTTGGCGTTCATCAGGTGTGCTTCACAAAGCACAAACTCTCCTACAACGTTATATGAGTTTGGCAGGTGGCTACTCAGGTCACCTGGGTGATTACTCTACTGGTGCAGCGCAAGTTATCATGCCTCACGTTATGGGCTCGATTGAGGTGTATGAGCAGCAAACCACACACCCAATGGTGCTCGAAAACAGTGACGTGGTTGTGCTTTGGGGTATGAACCCGCTGAACACCCTTAAGATCGCATGGAGTTCAACGGACTGCTCTGGTTTGGAGTTCTTCCACCAGCTTAAGAAGTCCGGCAAAACCGTTATCGCTATCGACCCAATGCGCTCCGAAACCATTGATTTTTTCGAAGACAAAATCCAATGGATCGCGCCTCGCCCTATGACAGACGTTGCTATGCTCATGGGTATCGCACACACATTGGTTAAGAAAGGTAAGCACGATAAAGCGTTCCTAGACAAGTACACCACTGGCTATGACCAGTTCGAAGCTTACTTGTTAGGCAAAGAAGACGGAGTAGAGAAAACTTCAGAGTGGGCGGCGGATATCACAGGCGTTCCAGCTAAACAAATTGAGCTACTTGCTGACATCTTCAGCGACAATCGCACCATGCTTATGGCTGGTTGGGGTATTCAACGTCAACAATTTGGTGAGCAGCGTCACTGGATGATTGCTACATTGGCGGCAATGCTAGGTCAAATTGGTCTTCCTGGCGGTGGCTTTGGTTTCTCTTACCATTACTCAAACGGTGGTAACCCAACACGTGATGCTGGCGTACTTCCTGCAATTTCTGCTTCGATTGGCGGTGGTTCGTCTGCGGGTAATGACTGGGC
This sequence comes from Vibrio barjaei, assembly GCF_001639065.2. Classification (GTDB taxonomy): domain Bacteria; phylum Pseudomonadota; class Gammaproteobacteria; order Enterobacterales; family Vibrionaceae; genus Vibrio; species Vibrio barjaei. Next base: position 8,559 of record NZ_LQXO02000005.1, on the reverse strand, counting down.
TATTTCAGGCGCAGTCAATTCATTCCCAGTTGCTCGAATTGTTGAAGCACTAGAAAACCCAGGTAAAGCGTACCAACACAACGGTCATGATAAAACCTTCCCAGACATCAAGATGATTTGGTGGGCTGGCGGTGCGAACTTTACTCACCACCAAGATACCAACCGATTGATCAAAGCGTGGCAAAAGCCTGAGCTTATTGTTATCTCTGAGATCTACTGGACCGCAGCAGCGAAACACGCAGACATTGTACTGCCTATCACTACGTCGTTTGAACGTAACGATATGACGATGACGGGTGACTACAGTAACCAACATCTCGTACCGATGAAGAAAGTCGTTGAAGCTCAAGGTGAAGCGCGTAATGACTTCGACGTGTTTGCCGATATGTCTGAGCTTATCAAAGCAGGTGGCCGCGATGTTTACACCGAAGGCAAATCTGAAATGGATTGGCTAAAAGGTTTCTATGAAGCGGCTCAGAAAGGCGGTCGTGCTGCACGCGTTCGTATGCCAAACTTTGGTAAGTTCTGGGATACCAACGAATTGATCGAAATGAAATTCAACAAGAAAGCAGCTGGCTTTGTTCGCCATGCTGATTTTAGAAAAGACCCTGTGATGAACCCGCTTGGCACACCAAGTGGCAAAATTGAGATCTATTCGAAAACCATTGAAGGCTACGGCTACGAAGATTGTCCAGCACACCCTACTTGGATGGAGCCGACTGAGTTCTTTGGCTCAGCTAAAGATGGCGAGCTACAGCTAATGACAGCGCACGCTGCTCACCGCCTACACAGTCAATTTAACTACGCTAAGCTTCGCGAAGAATATGCAATTGCTAACCGCGAGCCGATTTCAATTAACACTGAAGATGCTAAGAAGTATGGTATCAAGTCTGGCGATTTAGTTCGTGCATACAATGACCGTGGCCAAGTGTTGGTTGGAGCACTAGTTACCGATGGCATTAAACAAGGTTCTGTTTGTATCCATGAGGGTGGTTGGCCTGACCTTGACCCTGAAACTGGCATGTGCCGAAATGGGGGTGCGAACGTGCTGACTAGCGATATTCCAACTTCACGTCTTGCTAACGGATGTGCAGCGAACTCTTCATTAGTCCGTATAGAGAAGTACACTGGCAAAGTGCCGGGGTTAATGGCATTCACTGCGCCAAAGAATGCGTAATGTAATTCAGTAAGCAAAACGGGAAACCTTTGGGTTTCCCGTTTTTTCATCGTATATATGACGCGTCAGTCGTTATTTAACCTGAACAATCGTAAACTGCTCTTCGGGCGCCACGATCTCTTCCTGAGCTGCAATAGTTTGTAGCTCCCATTCTTGACGGTTTTGCGTCTCTTTTAAAATGGCATAGCTGGCATTATTCGCGTGAGCAAAAGCTTGTTCGGCAGTCCAGCCCTTTAATAGCCCAGCTGTGAATAACGCTGAGATCAAATCGCCAACACCAACCGGTTGTTTTGTAAATGTAAGATGCGGACGTTGAGCAATAAAGCAGCCCTCCTGCGTCGCCAACATCATGGTAAATTTATCGTTAGAAATACTATGTAGGTGCTTCACCAGTACCATCTTAGGTCCCAATGTCAGCGCTTTCTGACACGCCGCTACAGCATCTTCTAACGATTCAATATCCATCTGGGTGAACTGGCTGAGTTCAAACTGATTAGGAACGATAACATCCGCCATTGGCATAACGTCATTAACTAAATATTCGGTGGTTCCTTGAGGAACAATACAACCTTTCTCTGGGTCGCCCATCACTGGGTCACAGACATAAATAGCGTCGGGGTTTCTCTGCTTCACTTTAGTAACGGCATCCTTAACCGCTAGGCACTGCTCTGCACTACCTTGGTAACCAGACAACACCGCATTACAGTCCTTTAGCTGACCAATATTGTCGATACCTGCAATCAGCTCTGAAATGTCTTCTGCCGAAAATGCTTTCCCTGTCCAACCTTGTTGATATTGAGTGTGGTTTGAGAACTGCACGGTATGAATTGGCCACACTTCAAAACCCATTCTCTGAAGTGGGAAAACGGCAGAGCTATTGCCCGCGTGACCGTAAACCACGTGTGATTGAATAGAGATAACACCTTTCATTGGAACTCCTGCACATTATTGTTCTGATTTAATTCATTGTAATTTCAATATGAGCGCCATCTTGTCAGCAAACAAGAGAAAGGTAATAAATTTCTTATCAGATTTTCATAAGTTTCTTTAAACTGTATTGGAAACAAAAGCGTACACTTGTTTCTTCGTCTACGCTTTTTACATAGAACTACTCCAAAAACAGTCTAACAATATTAAGAACCAAGGACTTTAGTTTGATTGAACACCACTTTCGCAACTTTGTTTCAGATAAATTGAACACCTATATGTCAACAGGCGAGCTCGATGGCGGAACGATGACACTCGTGTTGATCGTCATAAGCTTGGCCATTGCGTTAATATGTTTTATGGTTGCCCATCATGTGTTCGTACGCTTTTTTAATCACATTCTGCTCAAAACTAATAAGCCTCTGGCGGAATGCGTCACTAATAATCGTGTTTTCGAAAAACTCTCTATTCTCACACCTCTGTTAGTACTAAACATCTTCATCCCAATAGCCATCAGCCACTACGACATTTTGTCCACGGTAATTGACCGAGTATTAGCTATCTTAATATTGCTGGTTATTCTGTGGATGGTGTATTGCTTCTTAGATGCGGTCAACGATCTGGCAACTTACAAAGGCATCACACGTCGAATGCCCATAAAGAGTTTTGTTCAGCTTATTAAGTTGTTTACCTTCTTTATTGGCGTCATTGTTACTATTTCCATTTTGGCAAATGAAGCGCCAGTAATCTTGTTCTCTGGGCTTGGGGTGGCGACTGGTTTTGTCATGCTGGTCTTCAAAGACACTATATTGGGGTTTGTTGCCGGTATTCAGCTTTCAGCTAACAGAATGGTGAGTCTCAATGACTGGATACAAATGGACTCCTATGGTGCAAACGGTACAGTGGAAGAAATCTCACTCACTACCATTAAAGTTCGTAACTTTGATAATACCGTTAGCATGCTACCTGCTTATGCATTAGTGCAAAATGCCTTCATTAACTGGCAAGGGATGTCTGATTCTGGAGGACGTAGAATTACTCGCTCAGTCAATCTAGATGTAACATCAATTCGGTTTGTTTCGAAAGAAGAAGTTGAAGAGCTCACCAAACTTCGTTTATTGAGGCAGTATATTTTTGAAAAGTCTAAAGAGATGGACGATTACAATCAGAGCTTGGAGCAAGATGACTTAGAAGCGAATCAACGCAGTTTTACCAACATCGGTCTATTTCGTGCCTATTTGAATGCCTACTTACACGCAAACAAAGACATTCATCAATACATGTTGATTATGGTCAGACAACTTCAGCCAACACCAGAAGGCATACCGCTACAGATCTACGGTTTCACAAACACCACCGATTGGGGGCTCTATGAAGGCATTCAATCTGACCTTTTCGATCATATCTATGCCATCATGCCGCAGTTCGGACTGAGACCATTTCAACAGCTTACTGGCCATGATTTCGCTGCCAGTAATGGCTCACTCTCTTCAAAAATCTAACCTCATATCTCTAAGCTGAGGCGTAACACGCCTCAGCCTCAACCGATAAAACTTTTATAAAACCCATATTATTTAGCATTTAAATCGTTAAATTTTCTATCTAAATATATTGTTTATCGTTTGCTAACTAGCTCGTTATTTCAGCATTAATCACGCCTGTTATGCTCCCCTTCCAACAATAGCATTGGTAGTAAACACTTGCCTTTTGGGACATTACTTACTCGTAAGGTTACCGAGTCGAACACCATCAGATTCGATGTTTTAGTGCCATAGTTTGCCCAATCACATTGTAAGTCGACGCTACAGGATGAAAGCCGTCGTTACATTCTCAGCGTTAAGGATGGCACAGACAATCGAAGTTAACTATGCACAACACTATTACCATTGATCCATTACAGTCGTTTTTGATCGCGATTGTTGTCCTGTTCGTCGGTAACTTTCTTAAGAAAAGAGTCGCCTTTCTCGACAAATACAATATTCCTGAGCCAATCATAGGCGGTCTTATTGCTGCTATCTTAATTACGGTTCCGCATTTAAACGGTACCGCAATTGAATTTTCACTGCCGTTAAAAGATACCTTTATGATGCTGTTTTTCAGCACCGTAGGTTTGACAGCCAGTTACAAACAGCTTGCTAAAGGTGGTTTTAAAGTCTTTTTGTTTCTGTTTGTCGCAACGGTCTACATCATTATTCAAAATGGTGTAGGTGTAGCGCTAGCATCAGCGCTTGGCTTGAATCCACTTATGGGATTAATCGCTGGTTCAATCACGCTTTCTGGTGGGCATGGCACTGGCGCAGCATGGGCGGGCACATTTACCGAGCAATATGGCATTCAGAATACACTTGAGCTTGCTATGGCTTCCGCCACATTTGGTCTTATCATTGGTGGCATCATCGGTGGTCCAGTTGGGAACCGACTAGCAACCAAGAACAAGCTAAGTTCAGAGTTTGGCGTAAAGCATGATATTCACGCCTCACACCCAGAACTTATGACATACGACGAGGCTCAGCAAGACAAAGTCACCTCTAAAAGTATCGTTGAAGTGATTGGTCTGCTTATGATTTGCGTCGTAGGTGCTAAAACCCTCGGACCAATAATTAAGTCGCTTGGCATTCGGTGGCTTATGATCCCTGACTTTGTCTACGCACTCTTTATTGGGGTCATCATCACCAATCTATTTGAGGCAACAGGGATTAAACGTATCAATATGGAAACGGTTCATATATTAGGAACGACTTCTCTCAACTTCTTCTTGTCGATGGCCCTGATGAGTTTACAGCTTTGGGAGATATACAATCTCGCGGTACCGTTCCTGATAATTCTCACGGTTCAAACTATCGTAATGGCATTATTTGCGTATTTCGTGACGTTTCGAGTGATGGGAAAGAACTATGATGCTGCAGTCATCGCCAGTGGACATTGCGGTTTTGGGATGGGAGCTACACCGACTGCCGTGATGAATATGGGCTCAACAGTAAGCCGTTTTGGGCCATCACCAATGGCTTTCATGGTCGTACCTATTGTAGGCGCTTTCTTTATCGACTTAACCAACCTAATTATCATTCAAAGCTACATCTTCTTTATTGGTTGATACCGCTCACGATAGGCCCAGAGCTTGGATAATCATCTTTGGCTCTTGGGTCTCTTCTATGTCGAACCGTCTACAACTGTTTTTCTATCATTTGGGTGATTTTAGTGTCAGTAGGAGAAATACCTGAAGAGAATACACCAACCACCGCACCATTTTTGTCGATAAGATACTTGTAGAAATTCCACTTTGGGGAAACCCCGCTCTGCTTAGCTATTTCGGAAAACACCGGGTTGGCTTGCTGTCCTTTCACTGAACTGCGCGCCATCATTGGAAATGTGACGCCAAAATCGAGAAAGCAGACTTTCGCGGTATTCTCTTCGCTGCCACGATCTTGGTTGAAGTCGTTCGATGGGAAACCAACAACACTAAAGCCCTGGTCCTTAAATTGATTATGTAGCTGTTCTAATTGCTCAAACTGTCCAGTAAAGCCACATTGACTCGCGGTATTAACTACCAATAGTACTTTGCCCTGAAACTGCTCACACAGATTGACATCATTCGTCGAGTTTAAGGCTCTTTGAGTTGAATTGAGTATCGTAGGACAAGAGGCTGCCAATGTCTCTTTCGCTATTAAGCCAAATAGTAGTCCTAAGACCAATGCTTTTAAAACCATGCTCATACTCACCTCCCTTAGACAATGATTTGTTTACGGGTAAGAATAAGAATAGTTCATCGGCAACGATGCTCAAGAATTGAAATAATCACTTATTTGATGCATAAAAATTCAGCCACATAAAGTGGCTGAATTCTAATACGTTACATTGTAATGCGTTGGCTTTAAGGCGGGCTTAGTTCATTTTACTTTAAAAGACTAAAGCGTTGTTCTGAATTGTTCTAACAACTCACGCTGTGCATCGGTCAGATTGGTTGGTGTTTCAACTTGAATCTTCACCAATAGATCGCCCGTTTCACCTTTACGATTTGTTATGCCTTTGCCAGTCATCTTGAACTTGCGCCCAGTTTGCGTACCCGCAGGGATTTTAAGCTTAAAGCGACTGTCTAGTACATTCACTTCTACTTCCCCCCCCAAAGCTGCAGTGACCATATCAACCTTGGTATTGCAGATAAGGTCATTACCATCGCGATCTAAAAACGCATGTGACCTGGTTGCAATAACGAGTAGTAAATCACCCGCAGGCCCACCATTGACACCTAATCCACCTTTACCTGAGTAGCGAATCTTTTCGCCATCTTTGATACCGGCAGGGATCTTTACATTGATCTTTTTCTGTTCACCATTGATTGGCAATTCGACCGTTTTTTCAGCCCCTTGAACCGCATCAATAAAGTCGACCGTCAGAGTATATTCTTGGTCTTGCCCTTTTTGAGCGCGCGGACGCCCACGACCACCTCGAGCTTGTGAGAAGATATCCTCAAAGCCACCAAAGCCGCCGCCACCGAAGCTACCTCCGCCAAAACCGCCACCTCGTTGACGGAAGGCGTCACCGAAGATGTCTTCGAACCCACCGCCGCCATGACCACCGTGACCGCCATGTCCACCAAAGCCGCCACCTTCGAATGCCGCATGACCAAATTGGTCGTACTGACTACGTTTTTCTTTGTCCGTTAGAATTTCATAAGCTTCTTTTACTTCTTTGAAATTCGCTTCTGCCGTCGCATCTCCGGGATTTTTATCGGGGTGATATTTCATCGCCAACTTCTTGTAGGCTTTTTTAATATCTTTCTCTGAGGCTCCCTTGGAGACACCTAGCACGCTGTAATAATCTCGTTTTGACATGCTAAAACCTCACTCAATTTCTCACTCAAACGGAAAAAAGGGCGTATGAGTTCCCTCTTACGCCCTGAATACCGATAAGTTTATGTATTTATGAACATAACTCAACTTTTAATTGCTCGAAAACAATTATCTGTCGGTGGCGTTACTTCACTTCTTCGAAGTCAGCTTCAACCACATCGTCATCAGCATTTGATTTAGCTTGAGCCTCACCATTTGCTGCTTGAGTTTTCTGCTGAGCGATTTCCATTAGCTTTTGAGCCGCAGCCATTAGCGATTGCACTTTCGCGTCGATCGCTTCTTTCTCTTCGCCCTTGCGAGCTTCTTCTAGCTCAGTGATCGCTGCTTCAATCTTCTCTTTCTCTTCTGCAGGTAGCGCTTCACCAGCTTCTTCTACTTGCTTACGAGTACTATGAATCACTTGGTCAGCTTGGTTACGTGCCGTTGCTAGCTCTTCGAACTTTTTGTCCGCTTCTTTGTTAGCTTCTGCTTCTTGAACCATTTTCTCAATGTCTGCATCGCTCAAGCCACCTGAAGCTTGAATAGTGATCTTTTGCTCTTTGCCAGTCGACTTATCTTTCGCAGAAACATTCAAGATACCATTGGCATCAATATCGAACGTCACTTCAATCTGTGGCAATCCACGTGGTGCAGGCTGAATACCTTCTAGGTTGAATTGACCTAAAGACTTGTTGTACATCGCTTGCTTACGCTCACCTTGAACAACGTGAATAGTCACCGCGTTTTGGTTGTCTTCTGCGGTTGAGAATACTTGATTCGCTTTAGTTGGAATCGTCGTGTTTTTCTCAACAAGCTTAGTCATGACACCGCCCATAGTCTCGATACCTAGAGACAGAGGAGTCACATCTAATAGCAATACATCTTTGACATCACCAGCTAGTACGCCACCTTGAACAGCAGCACCCATAGCGACTGCTTCATCAGGGTTCACGTCACGACGAGCTTCTTTTCCGAAGAACTCCGCCACTTTCGCTTGAACCATAGGCATACGCGTTTGACCACCCACAAGAATGATATCGTTGATATCACCAACCGTTAACTCGGCATCCGCAAGTGCGGTTTTCAATGGCTCAATTGAACGCATCACGAGATCTTCAACTAGAGATTCTAGTTTCGCACGAGTCACTTTTACGTTCATGTGCTTAGGACCCGTTGCATCAGCTGTTACATACGGTAGATTCACATCAGTTTGAGAAGTAGAAGAAAGTTCGATCTTCGCTTTTTCTGCTGCTTCTTTAACACGCTGCATTGCTAGTGGATCGTTTTTAAGATCAATGCCTTGCTCTTTCTTAAACTCATCAACCAAATAGTTGATTAGACGGTTGTCAAAGTCTTCACCACCAAGATGTGTGTCACCATTAGTTGCAAGAACTTCAAAGGTTTGCTCGCCTTCAACTTCATCAATCTCAATGATAGAGATATCGAATGTACCACCACCAAGGTCATATACAGCGACAGTGCGGTCACTACCTTTCTTGTCTAGACCGTAAGCAAGCGCCGCTGCTGTTGGTTCATTGATGATACGTTTAACTTCTAGTCCTGCGATTCGGCCTGCATCTTTAGTTGCTTGACGCTGTGCATCGTTAAAGTAAGCAGGAACTGTGA
>NZ_LQXO02000004.1 GCF_001639065.2 Vibrio barjaei | reverse complement strand
CCACTGATGTTCTCTGGCAACTCCGGAGCGAAGGTTTGAACTAATGTATCTCCGACAAACACCTGAACTTGAACATTCTCAACCCCGTCCACATCCCAGCTGCGATTACTGTAGTTATGCACCGAATAATGCATATTGGCATCTTGATAGTTAGGTATAGTAATGGTTTCTGGCCCATGGCCATTGGTGTCATCAACATCCTGCTGAACCATACCATCACCAAGTTGGTGGTTCATATCGCGATAATAGATATGATCTAATTCTGCCCCAGTGTCGGTGTCGTAAAGCCACAAGTGATTGTCCATATCTCTTGGCGTCGCACCCCATGTCACTACGATTCGCATGTCGGTAGCTTCTAATACCTCACTTAGCGAAATAACGCCGCTATCGGTGGTTTCGCCGGCTGGAACGAGGAAGGTATTAGTAATAGCGCCCTCTTGCTCAATAGTGACACTGCCTTGCTCAAATACATTGCCTGTCACCGTGTATTGACCCTGGGCGTTGGTGACCGCGGTTGTTGAATTCCCTACGTCATCACTTAGCGTAACGTCTGCACCCACTACGGGCTGACCGTTTTCGGCGTTGAGAACGGTACCGGACACGGTGGTCGATTCACCCTGCTCACCAATAACGGCGGTCATATCATCATTTTCGATGTCGGTAGCAAATTGAAGCAGTTCAGCTTGTGTTACGGTGTATGAACCGTCTTCTTCAATGGTAATGGGCACATCAGCTGAGATAATCGGTGCGTCATTGACCGGGTCAACGGTGAGAGCAAGATTCCCTGCTACTGGTGTCGACCCATCACTGATATCGTAAGCAATATCAATTAATCCATTGAAGTTCGCATCAGGTGTAATCGTAAAGGTACCGTCACCATTGTCTTGAATCGTTGCATTGGCAGCCGACAGATTTGAAGCGGTAAGTTGGTCGCCATCAATATCCGCGGCATTAGCAAGAAGCTGAGCTTGATTGACCGTAATACTGGTATCTTCATCAACGTTGGCGGAGACATCGGAAGTGGTTGGTAAATCGTTCACAGGGTTAACCGTCAGAGTCCCCGTGGTTTGGATGGTTTCCAGTCCGTCAGAGACATCAAAGGAAAGGTTGAGGTCTCCGTTAAAGTTGGCGTCAGGCGTAATGGTAAACGACCCATCTGGATTTTCACTGACACTTGCATTACCGCCTACGGTTACATTAGTCGCCGTTAAGTCATCGCCATCCACATCATTGGCTTGTGATAACAACTGACTTTGTGACAGTGTAATGTTTCCATCTTCATCCAGCGTATAAGCAATGTCACCGCTGACCGGAGCATCGTTAACCGCGAGAACATTCACGTCAAATGTAGCTTCGACCTGTGCACCATCTTCATCGGCGATGACAATATCAAGCGTAACCGTTCCGTTAAAGTTCTCATTAGGCGCAAAACTGCAGGTTCCATCGTTGTTGATGGTGAAGATACCATCATTACCAGAGTAGCTTACCTCGACCAAAGACACATCGCCCTCTACATCGGAGGCACTAGAGAGCAACTGAGTTTCATTGAAGATCAATACATTGTCTTCATCAACGGTGTAAGACGCGGTACCAAAGACTGGGAGATCATTGAC
>NZ_LQXO02000003.1 GCF_001639065.2 Vibrio barjaei | reverse complement strand
GTGCCCACACAGATTGATAGGTTTATATTGTTAAAGAGCTTGTTTCGAGCTTCACTCAAAACGGACGGTCATTTTAGCGATTTTAGTTATCGTGTCAACCACTTTTCTAACTAATTTTACTTTGCTTCGTAGAAGCGATTTGACCTGCTAACTCGTTAGGGCTTTTCGTTACCTCATCCCGTGTCAGCGAGGTGGCATTATAGAGACGAACCAATTCTTGGCAAGCGCTAATTTGAAATAAAATCGCTTTTTATCGCCGTTCGAACACAAAAGAAACAAAGCGCCGAAAAAAGACACAAAAAAGGGGGGCTAAGCCCCCCTTTTACTACGCTATTTTCATTTTCCTTGCTATTTACTGCCCAACAGCAATTTTATCGTTGTTCACTATAAGACGTACTGGCTTAGTTGGGTCAACTTTGCCGGCTAGTATTTCTTTAGCCAACGGATTTTCGATACTTTGTTGAATCGCTCTTTTAAGCGGTCTAGCTCCATATACTGGGTCATAACCTACTTTGGCGATGTAATCTAAAGCCGCATCGGCAACTATTAGATGATAGCCATTGTCTTCCATTCGTTTGCCCAAGCGTTGCAATTGAATACCCGCAATAGACTTAATGTGCTCCGCACCCAATGGATGGAAGACCACACTTTCATCTACGCGATTTAGGAATTCAGGCTTAAAGTGAGAGGTCACAACATCCATTACTTCTCGCTTAATACCCTCATAATCAAGCACCTGGAAATTCTCTTGGATACGAGATGAACCAAGATTCGACGTCATAATGACTACCGTATTTCTAAAATCGACCGTTCTACCTTGGCCATCGGTCAAGCGACCATCGTCTAGAACTTGCAATAGAATATTGAAGACATCTGGATGCGCCTTCTCAACTTCATCAAGCAAAATCACCGAATATGGTTTACGTCTAACGGCTTCCGTTAGGTACCCACCTTCTTCATAACCTACATAACCCGGAGGGGCACCTACTAAACGAGCAACTGAGTGTTTCTCCATGAACTCAGACATGTCGATACGCACCATGGCGTCTTCACTATCAAACATAAAGCTTGCAAGCGTTTTACACAGTTCCGTTTTACCCACACCAGTTGGGCCAAGGAATAAGAAAGAGCCTATTGGACGATTAGGATCCGCCAGGCCAGCTCGACTACGGCGAATGGCATCAGATACTACTTCGACAGCTTCCGCTTGCCCTATGACGCGTTTGTGCAGTACATCTTCCATTTTTAGAAGCTTATCTTTTTCTGCCTCAAGCATTTTAGACACTGGAATCCCAGTTTGCTTTGATAGTACTTCCGCGATTTCAGCATCGGTCACTTTGTTGCGAAGCAAGCTCATTTCTTGCATTTCTGCTTGAGTCGCTAAGTCGAGTTGTTTCTCTAGCTCTGGAATACGGCCATATTGTAGCTCAGACATTCGGTTCAAATCGCCCGCACGTCTGGCCACATCCATATCGAGTCTTGCCTGTTCGAGTTCAGACTTAATATGTTGAGTACCTGATAATGCTGCTTTTTCGGCATTCCAGACTTCTTCCAGCTCCGCGTAATCACGCTCTTTTGACTCTAACTCTTCATTGAGTGCGAGCAGACGCTTCTCACTGGCATTATCCGACTCATTTTTGAGAGCTTGCTGCTCGATTTTTAGTTGGATGATTTTACGTTCCAACTTATCCAAAGATTCCGGCTTCGAATCTATCTGAAGTCGAATGCTCGAGGCGGCTTCATCAATAAGGTCGATCGCCTTATCAGGTAGTTGTCTATCAGTAATATATCGATGCGATAAACTCGCCGCTGCAACAATAGCAGGGTCAGTAATTTCAACATGGTGATGGAGCTCATAACGCTCTTTCAAACCACGTAATATTGCTACGGTGTCTTCGACGCTCGGTTCATCAACCAATACTTTTTGGAAGCGTCGTTCTAATGCCGCATCTTTTTCAATATACTGGCGATATTCATCCAACGTAGTCGCACCGACACAGTGCAGCTCACCACGCGCCAATGCAGGCTTTAACATATTACCTGCATCCATCGAACCTTCACCTTTCCCAGCACCAACCATAGTGTGCAGCTCATCGATGAAGAGAATTATGTTACCTTCTTCTTTAGCTAATTCATTTAAGACCGATTTCAAGCGCTCTTCAAACTCACCACGATATTTGGCACCAGCCACCAATGAGCCCATATCTAAAGAAAGAACGCGACGCCCACGCAAACCTTCAGGGACTTCATTATTAATAATGCGTTGTGCTAGCCCCTCTACGATAGCTGTCTTACCTACACCGGGTTCACCTATAATGACGGGGTTATTTTTGGTACGACGTTGAAGTACTTGTATGGTGCGGCGAATCTCATCGTCACGACCAATCACCGGATCAAGCTTGCCTTGTTCCGCTCGCTCAGTCAGGTCGATAGTAAATTTCTCCAAAGCTTGGCGCTTTTCTTCCGCATTGGGGTCATCCACTTTCTGACCACCACGAATTTGCTCGATTGCTTGGTTTACTTTTGCTTCTGTTAATCCTTGCTGTTTTAAAAGCGCACCTAAAGGACCTTTATCTTCTATTGCAGCAAGCAAAAAGATCTCAGAAGAGATATAGGCGTCTTGACGTTTTTGAGCAATTTTGTCACAGAGATTAAATATTTGCCCCATAGCACTAGACAGCTGAACATCGCCACCGACGCCTGTTACTTTAGGAAGTTTGTCCATTAATTCAGACAGCTTGGAACGTAATTGAACCACGTCAACGTTCAGCATGGTTAATAGTGGACGAATAGAGCTGCCCTCTTGGTTAAGCAAAGCAACCATAAGGTGGACAGGTTCAATGTATTGATGATCTCGACCCAATGCCAATGATTGAGCATCAGAAATAGCAATTTGGAATTTGCTAGTAAATCGATCTAGGCGCATAGCAACCCCCGTTTAAATTACATACAGCTTGTTATGCAATTAAGATGGTTGCTAGCAAAACGGATTTCAAGACAAAGGAGTGAAAATCAGTGATTGATCCAGATAAAGCTTGCCATTCGGCCTGTCTGCCCATCACGTCGATAAGAAAAGAAGCGCTTTTCATCGCTAAACGTGCACAAGTTGCTCTGCGTTACATCACTGATAGCTGAAGCTTGCAATTTCATCTGCGCAATAAGTGCTAAATTAGCAAGCCACTTCTCTGGATTCACGCTTTCTTTAAATGCAATACCATATTCAGGATTCATCTGACAAAATGCGTGTTTCACATCCAGCCCGACTTCAAAAGACTCGAAGCCAATCGCAGGACCAATCCAAGCTTGTGCCTCACTATCGAACAGGTTAGCAGCCTCTTCGACAATCCCGTCTGCCAAACCACGCCATCCTGCATGTATTGCAGCAACCGCGGTTCCATCCTTGGCACATATTAGAATTGGCAAACAATCTGCCGTCATAGCACTAAGGACGACACCAGGTGTTCGTGTAAAACTCGCATCCGCATCCAACACCTGCTCTGTTGGAACTTGAACGGTGACAACTTTAGTAGAATGAGTTTGATTGAGCCAAATAGGCGAAGAAGGCATATTCGCCTTCACTTCTAATGCATGACGGTTCGCCAACACATCAGAAGGCTCATCACCTACATGCATCCCTAGATTAAGACCAGAAAACGGAGCCTTAGAGGCTCCATCTTCACGTGTTGAGCTTACCGCTCCAACATTATTAGGTTTGCTCCAGTTTGGTGTCAGAAGCGACATTAATAATCTTCTTCTTTATTTAACTTAGCATCTTCACGCAACGCTTCCGTCATGACGACCATATCATCTGGAATTGGAGCATGGAAAGTCATCTCTTCTCCAGTAACAGGATGCGCAAACTTGAGCATTACCGCGTGCAGAGCTTGACGATCAAAGCTACGAATCATGTGAGTCAGCTCTTCGCTCGCTCCGCGTGGAATACGAGCGCGACCACCATAAGCGCTATCACCTAACAGTGGATGCTGAAGGTAGGACATATGAACACGGATTTGGTGAGTTCGACCCGTTTCTAGACGTAAACGAATACGAGTGTGCTCTCGGAAATGTTCTGCAACTCGGTAATGGGTTACCGCAGGTTTACCAAGTTCGTTCACAGCCATCAGTGTACGTTTAGTCGAGTGACGACCGATCGCTTTGTCTACCATGCCACCAGCCGTCATTTTACCGATAGCAATAGCTTCGTATTCACGGGTGATGTTACGTTTTTGTAGAGCACGTACCAACCGAGTTTGAGCAGGAACCGTCTTAGCAACAACCATCAAACCTGTCGTGTCTTTATCGAGGCGGTGAACAATGCCTGCTCGCGGTACTTCCGCAATCGCTGGAAAATGATGTAACAATGCATTAAGAACCGTGCCATCTGGCGTCCCTGCTCCAGGATGAACAACGAAATCTCTTGGCTTATTGATCACAATAATGTCATCATCTTCGTAGACGATATTAAGAGGAATGTCTTGAGCTTCAAAGCGCTCTTCATCTTCTAGTTCAGCTTGAACGGTTATCAACTCACCGCCCATAACTTTGGTACGCGGTTTAGTGATTACCTCACCGTTAACGGCAATTTTTCCGTCCAAAAGCCACTCTTTCAGGCGCGAACGAGAAAAATCTGCGAACAATTCAGCCACAGCTTGGTCTAAACGTTGACCTAACTGGCTGTCTTTTACTGTATTTGTTAATTCAATCTGCTGAGCCATATCGAACTTTTTAAAAAACCTTGGGACTAATACCACGAGTGTGGATAATATAGCCCATCATTGTATCTGTTACTGAGAAGAAAAGTAATGGACACGGAAAAATATTTACGTCAAGGAAACTCGTTCTCGTATGAAACTACTTAAACTAACAAGCTTGCTTTCTCTAGCTTTGTTGTTTGGTTGTGCTGACAAAGAAGTCACCGTCCCAGATGTTCCGCCTTCCCAGCTCTACGCTGAAGCTCAAGAATCGTTACAAGGTGGTAACTGGACATCAGCCATTGAGCGCCTTGAAGCGCTGGATTCTCGCTACCCATTTGGTGCTTACACTGAACAAGTACAACTTGATTTGATTTACGCTTACTACAAGAACGATGACTTAGCGCTTGGTCTGGCTACGATAGAGCGTTTCTCTCGATTAAATCCAACTCACGAACGTTCTGACTGGGTGTTGTACATGCGAGGCTTAACGCATATGGCACAAGACAGAAACTTCATGCATGACATTCTCAGGATCGATCGTTCAGACCGCGACCCTGAGCCAGTAAAAGCTGCATTTGCTGATTTCGATCGCCTATTAAAACGATACCCGAATAGTGCTTACGCCGAAGACGCGCAGAAACGTATGGTTGCGTTGAAAAACCGTTTGGCTAAATATGACCTTGCTACCGCTGACTTCTATATCCGACGTGAAGCTTGGATTGCCGCTATCAATAGAGCTCAGGAAATTCAAAAAACCTACCCTGATACAGAAGCCGCTCGCCAATCTTTAGTACTGCAAAAGAAAGCATACGAAGAACTAGGAATGCAAGAGCAAGTCGAGCGCACTGAGAAATTAATGGAGCTAAACCCACTTTAGGGTTATAGACAAATTCACCTTCCAAAAGCGCTGCCGATGCAGCGCTTTTTTGTGCCCATAAGTTGGCAAAATTCCTTTTTTATTTATATATTTATCTTTAGCGCAGTAGCAAAAAGGGATAGTTGTGAAGGCGATTTTATTATGTTTTGTCATAGGGTTCATGACACTTCCAGTAAGGGCTCTAGAGTTAACTCCTCTAAGTAATGAGCCATATACTGGCGATTTGGATAGTTTAGTAGAGAAGCGTGTTATTCGCGTTTTGGTCTCTGCTGATCTTGGTTTCTATTACATAGAAAAGGGACAGCCCAAAGGGATTGGAGCGGAACAGCTCTATCACTTCGAGAAAAATCTCAAAAAGAAATACTCAAAGATAAAAGTACAGGTAATTCCTGTGCCACGAGACGACCTCATTCCAGCTTTAGTTAATGGCTATGGTGATCTCGTTGTCGCAAACCTCACAATTACACCCAAACGACAAGAAATCGTTCAGTTCAGTACCCCGATTCTCTCTGACATCAGCGAGCTGATTGTGACAACTAGCGATTATCCGTCTTTAGAAAGTGTCGAAGACCTGAGTGGTCAAGAAGTTTGGGTTCGTGGCAGCTCTAGTTATTTCGAGAACTTACAGGCACTAAATCAAAAACTAACCAGCAATGATAAGCCTCCTGTCTACGTTCAGTATTTAGAAGAAACGCTTCAAGACTACGAATTGGTCGAAATGGTTAAGCAAGGCTATATTGGAGCGACCGTTCTCGATAGTCATAAAGCATTCTTTTGGAACAAGACGTTTGATGATTTGAATATCCATGACTCAATACCATTGAGTAAAGATGGTCAAATCGCGTGGGCCATGCGCAAAGATTCGCCAAAATTAGAGAAACAAGTAAACGCTTATATTAAAACTGCCAAGCAAGGCACATTGCTAGGAAATGTTATTTATAACAAATATTTGGATAACACAGGTTGGTTTTCAAAGGCCCTTGATCCTAAGAATGTCCAACAATTGGATAAGCTGATTTCATTGTTCAAGAAGTATGGCGACAAATACGACTTTGACTTCCTTATGATTGCCGCACAGGCGTTTCAAGAATCTAAGCTAAACCAAAACAAAGTCTCACCCAAAGGCGCTGTTGGCATCATGCAGGTCCTTCCAAGTACCGCCCGTGATCGCAATGTAAACATCAAAAATATCAATAAAATTGAGAATAACGTCCATGCTGGCGTGAAATATATGCGCTTTATCAGAGATAGATACTTTAGCGATGACGCGATAAGTAATGATGACAAAGTTTATTTATCGCTGGCGGCCTACAATGCAGGTCCGGGAAACATCGCTAAAATGCGGCGCTTAGCCACCAAACACGGTTACGACCCTAATAAATGGTTTGGCAATGTGGAGCTGATGGCACGAAGGAATATTAGCTCTGAGCCCGTTACTTACGTGGCAAATATCAACCGATACTATGTTATCTACAAACAGCTAGAGTCTCTACAGCAGATCAGGCAGGAACAACAAGCACTAAACAGTGACATTGAATTTTATCGAGTTTTGGGGTCAAAAGAGGAGACCATCACTGAGTGATAGTGATCACACTTTAAAGTCGAGTGAATTTTAAGCAGGAGATTTCTTAGGTCGTAAAAACGCGCCAAAAATGGAGGATTTTCAGTGCGCTACTCTTTCCAAATTAATGACTTTTGACGGAAAAGAAAGTCTTTTCATGTGTTAACAGTAAAAAGTTTTGCGATAGATCACATTTAAATTTTGATGCGAAAAACCCTATCGTTTTAGTGATATAGATCACATTCTTTTCTCCATGGATAAGTAATCTGGAGTTAACCCATGAGGGATGCAACAGAGGAAAAAACATATGAGAGTAAACATCACTGGTAAAAACATTGAGATCACCTCTGCAATCCGTGAGCATATCGAAAGCAAGTTTAAGAAGTTAGAAAAATGGCAAGTGGATATCATTAGTTGCCAGACTGCTTTCAGCGAAGAGCCAAACAAACAAATGAAATTCGAAGCGTCCATTACGGTACCCAAAGGCAAACTTGTCGCTTCCGCTACTCATGAAGATTTATACGCTGCCGTTAACGAGGTAGAACAGAAGTTAGAACGTCAGCTAAACAAACTCAGACATAAGCCAGAAGCGAGACGCACGGATAAGCCTGAGTTAGTAGAAGAAACCGAATAAAGGCTCGTAAATAAAACGATTGTAGAATAGCGCCGTAAGGCGCTATTTTTTTGCTTGACGCTCCCCACTCCCTTGCTTATTGTGTGGCTTAGCCCAAAAAAACTTAAGACTACATTTTCTATGTACCCGATTAATCTGTTCTTTTTTGACTTCTTTTTTCTCCACTAGGCTTGGAGGCTTCTTCGTTTTCGAAAGAAAAGTCAAAAACGAACGGAAAGCCTCCCAATGGGAGGTTTTTTTATAAGGATTATTTGATGACAGACACAAACTACTCACTTGAAGAAATTCGCTTACGTCTGAACGAGCTAGATGACAACTTGTTGCAGCTTCTTTCTGAACGTCGCAAGCTCAGCATTGAAGTAGCAAAAAGCAAAGTAGAAACCTCAAAACCGGTTCGTGATGCCGCTCGTGAGCAACAACTTTTGGTTAAGCTCATTAATAACGGTAAAGACAAGTACGAGCTGGATGCGTCTTACATCACAAAGATCTTCCACACTATCATTGAAGATTCTGTTCTGCTGCAACAGGTTTACCTACAAAACTTAGCCAACCCGCAACAAAGCAGAAAACCTGTTGCTAGAGTGGCCTTTCTAGGCGCTAAGGGCTCTTACTCACACCTAGCAAGCCGAGATTATTTCTCTCGAAAGAACACGGAGCTCATTGAACTCAATTGTGACCAGTTCAAAGAAGTCACAAAAACGGTCGAGTCAGGTCATGCTGATTTCGGTGTATTGCCTATTGAAAACACCAGCTCTGGCTCAATTAATGAAGTATTCGACTTACTGCAACATACGACTTTACATATCGTTGGTGAAATCACCCAACCTATTGAGCACTGCTTGGTTGCGACCAAAGAAATTCGTCTGGAAAACATCAAAACGCTGTACTCTCACCCACAACCTCATCAGCAATGCAGTGAGTTCTTGGGCAGACTATCTGGCGTTCAACTGGAGTCTTGTGCAAGCACAGCGGATGCAATGCAGAAAGTTCAGCAGCTTAATAGAGACGATGTTGCTGCAATCGGCCACGCAGCCAGCGGCAAACTCTATGGCTTGCAATCGATTCAAAGCAACATTGCTAATCAGACAGAAAACCATACTCGATTCATCGTCGTTGCAAGAAAGCCTGTTGAAGTGTCAGCGCAAATTCCAGCAAAAACTACCTTTATCATGGCGACGTCTCAACAAGCAGGTTCGTTGGTTGAAACCTTATTAGTACTCCAGCGCTATGGAATCAATATGACCAAGCTCGAGTCACGTCCTATTATGGGTAATCCTTGGGAAGAGATGTTTTATGTGGATGTGGAAGCCCACAAAGACTCAGAATCAATGCAGCAAGCCATTCATGAGCTTATAAAGATCACTAAGTACCTTAAAGTACTTGGCTGCTACCCTATTGATAACGTAAAACCAGTGATGCCCGATTTAGGCGAGTAAAAACAAATAGCCCCAGTCATCATGAGCTGGGGCTATTTCTATTTAATGAGCCGTAGCCTGTCTTCAAAGCTACTTGAGCGGCAGAATCTTAATCTCCACTCGACGATTACATTGACGCCCCTCTGGTGTAGAGTTACTGCAAATTGGGAATCGCTCACCATTACCACGGGCTACCGCACGACCTGCCGCTACATTCTGGCTAATCAAGAACGAACGTACTTGCTCAGCGCGCTTTTCTGATAGCTCTTGGTTGTATTGCGCACTACCCGTGCTATCGGTATAGCCTTCGATAACTAAACTGGTATCAGGATACTCAACCAAAATACGCGCTACACCTCTCAGTGTGTTGTGAATACTGCTGTTAAGAGCGTGAGAGCTACTGTCAAAACCAATACCGTTTTCTAAACGTAATAAAAGTTGATTGTCACCAACACGCTCAACTTGCACACCTGAATTTAACAACTCTTGTCTGAGCGCTTTTTCTTGTTGGTCGAAATAATATCCGACACCACCACCCAACGCTGCGCCACTCGCCGCACCAATAAGAATCCCACGACTATCACCACCTGAAGCAATACCAACAGCTGTGCCAGCAATTGCGCCAATCACAGCGCCTTTGGTTGCTGAGTTTGTCTCATACTCTCCTGTTGTCGCGTTTTGTCGCTGCGTCGCTTGGCAGCCAACAAGAGAAATAAGCCCTAAGGCAACCACTACTTTTTTTAATCTCATTTCTATTATCTCTTATGCGTACAACATCACCATCAAATACAGAATATCGTACCATATAAATTCTAATTATTCCTAATGGAGGCATTTAGCACTCACACTAATGATAAAAAGCACACCGTTATTAAATGACAAATCTAAGGCAAATTTACGTTAGAATTAAGCCCAAACGTATAGACATGGATAAGTAAGAATGAACAAAGTGGTTATCGCGTCACTTAATCCAGCCAAAATCAATGCCGTAAAAAGCGCCTTTGAATCCGCTTTTCCTAACCAAACGTTCACTTTTGAAGGGGTAAACGTGCCAAGTGGCGTGGCCGAGCAACCTATGAGCAATGATGAAACTCATCTTGGTGCTAAAACGCGTGTTCACAATGCCAAGAAAACCGTCAAAGACGGTGATTTCTATGTTGGGATTGAAGCTGGTTTAGATGGGCATTCCACGTTTGCATGGATGATTATTGAAACAGAGACACAGACCGGCGAATCAAGAAGCGCGAGTCTAATGCTTCCACCCGCTGTCGTAGACCAGCTATCGCCAAGCGTTGAACTAGGCGATGTGATGGATAAGACCTTTGGTACCGATAATATCAAACAAAAAGGCGGGGCAATTGGTTTACTAACCCAGCATCAGCTCACACGCAGTTCTGTGTATCACCAAGCATTAATACTGGCGTTGATCCCATTTACCAATCCTGAACACTTCTAAAGACGTCTTCTCTGACAAGGTAAGCGAACCCTGTAGGTTTCGCTTACTTAAGCAATAAATCACTGAGCGCGTTCTTATCTTTGTCGGCCAAGCGCTTTACTTCCGCAGAGCCACGAGTAATGGTCGCCACACCTACGCCTAACATCTGACTAATTTGGCGTTGTGACATGTCTCCCTTTAACAATTCACAGAGAATGTTCACCCGCGCCGTCACTGCTTCACGTTCATCTGGTGTTAGCAACATCGTCATCAGCATTGCTTGCTGCTCACTGCTTTGCGAACGCTGAATAAGGTCGAGTACCTGTTGCCAGTCTTGATAGTGTGGTTCCATTTAATATTCCATCAGAAACATCCAGTTACCCATTCTACCTCCAAGCCCACATGAATTGGTAGCCCATCTCCACTAGTAACGCTTTTTCGCTTCCGCTTCAGTAAGGAAACTTCCCTGAACACCGAGTAAATCTCGATAGTAGACTTGGAACATTAGAATATTTTGAACGTAACCACGTGTCTCTCTAAAAGGTATCGCTTCAATAAAGGCGATGGCATCTAACTTGCCATCAGAAGCTTCACGCCAGCGTTTTACGCGGTTAGGCCCCGCATTGTAGGCGGCTAATGCATAAATACGGTTATCGTCGTAGTTACCAAGCAACTCGTTAAGGTAGTGCGAGCCTATCTCAATATTCTTACCTACCTGATACAAGTCGCTAGTGTTGCCGTAACGTATCTTATGCTTTTTCGCAGTGTACTTTGCTGTAGCTGGCATAATCTGCATCACGCCGCGAGCACCGACAGGGGAGCGTGCTTCCACATCCATCGCACTTTCTTGACGTGCGAGCGACATAAGCAACACGCTATCAAGGTCGAGCTTGTCACTGTAGAAATCAAACCACCAGCGATGAGCCGTTGGGAAGCGCAATGACATGTTGTCCCACATTTTGGCAGAAATTGTCGCCACTACGGTGAAGTGATGCCAACGTTTCTTACCAGCATAAGCCGCTAACATCTGCTTCTCATCTACAGTTATGCTCGACAATAAGAAACGCCACTCTGATTTAGCTGCGGCTATTTTGTCTCGCTCAATCAACTCTTCGATTCGGTCTAAGCTAGCTTGATACGGCGCTACGACTTTGGGATCTAAAACTGTCGTGGAAATAGGATAAACAATAGAGTGCTCTAGGTATGTCGCGGCTGCGGCGCTGTAAAAGTTACGTTGGCCTACAATCCCCTCTAGGCGTTGTTTTCCTTGTTCTTTGTTACCTGTTGCCAACTCAGAACGTGCCAACCAATATTGCCAACGACTGGTTTCTTGTTTCTCTGGCGACATTTTATTGATCCAACGGTTCAAGCCTTTCCAATCGGCTTGTTGCACCGCAAGACGCGCTCTACGTTCCAAGTAACCATCATTGCTTGATTGACTAAGCACTTTATCGCGCCAGTTAGCTTCAGTTTCGGAATCCGTCGTGATATAACGCATCGCAACATAGTCTTGCATCGACTGTTGCAACTCATCATCTAACGAGGCATTTTTACTTAGTTTAGTTAGCGCTGTTCTTGCTTTGTCTTTATCACTACGAGCTAACTTTCTCAGTGACAGCTCAGTTAGCTGATTTTTATACGGTTGTGGGAAATTACTATCAGCAAAAGACGCCACCTTATTAGGTGATTTGAACAGGTCTTTAATTTGCTTGCCCTGCTGTTTCCCTGGCGACGTTGCCAACTTCTTATTTAGATAGTTAATCAATGATCCATTACGCTTCTCAAAAGCAAGGAGCATTCTCTCGACAATCAGTTGGTCAGTCAGCGCTCCTGACTTATCCCACTCCTTAAATAACTTATCACAAGCACTATCAACACTATTTCCACTCAACCATAAGTTTTCAGCGCCTTTGTAAGCCCCCTGTTTATTCCCGGTTTTAAGCTGAGCATAGTGATAGTGGCATTGATATCGTTCTCCATTTGGGTAAGTGGTTTGAAACGTCAGAATGTCTTGCCATTTGTTTTGACGGGCCAATTGGTCCAAGTACGGTGCGCGAATACGAGAGGAGAAAGGGAAACCCTTATGCTGCTCAATAAACGCCTTGACGTCCTCAATCGACTTATCTGCAAGCTGCAAAGAAAACACTCGATAATCGACATAAGGAGTCAATGCGTAGTCTTCAATTTTAGGCCGAAGTTTTTGATAACCGCTGATGTCTTTTTTATCAATGAGCTTTTGCGCCCTATCATAATCTGAGCGTTGTTGTTCTAGTTGTGTTTCTGCTGCGAATGCAGGCCATACCAGAGAGGCTATGATGACCGAAGTAACTGCTAGCAGTCGTTGCTTATACCATCCGTATAAAAGCATGTACCGATTTCCTTAGATGCTGTGAAGAATGACCAGTGAACTTATTGTTGTCGTTTTTTATTGAGCCTTGTCAGCTTCATTTGAATACATGGTCAATCTTCAATTTAAGACCAATTACTCCATCTTGCCAATGGGTTTATCATTAAGAATTTGTTTCCATTGTTGAGAATTCCCTGACTCTTGGTGAAACCGTGCATTTAGAATGATATTGAGGCTTAAGATCGCACAACGAAAATTGAAACGTTCTGACTGCGTAGTGTAAAATAACAACTTTATTGACTTCAAAAATAGGAACGATCGGCAATGGCTGAATACGTCTATACCATGTCGCGCGTGAGCAAAGTAGTGCCACCAAAGCGACAAATCCTTAAAGATATCTCTCTTAGCTTCTTCCCAGGTGCAAAAATCGGTGTTCTAGGCCTAAATGGTGCTGGTAAATCTACCCTTCTACGTATCATGGCGGGTATTGATACTGATATCGATGGTGAAGCGCGTCCGCAACCTGGTCTAAATGTAGGTTACTTGCCGCAAGAACCTGTTCTTGATGAATCAAAAACGGTTCGTGAAATCGTTGAAGAAGCAGTCTCCGATGTTGCTGGTGCGATGAAGCGCCTAGACGAAGTGTATGCGGCTTACGCAGAACCAGATGCAGACTTCGACGTACTGGCTAAAGAGCAAGGCGAGTTAGAAGCTCTTATCCAAGCGAAAGATGGTCATAACCTAGAGAACGCCCTAGAACGTGCTGCTGACGCTCTTCGTCTACCTGAGTGGGATGCAAAGATTCAACACCTATCCGGTGGTGAACGTCGCCGTGTCGCTATCTGTCGTTTACTGCTTGAGAAGCCAGACATGCTGCTTCTTGACGAACCAACCAACCACCTAGATGCCGAATCTGTTGCTTGGCTTGAACGTTTCCTAGTGGACTACAATGGCACTGTTGTTGCTATTACCCACGACCGTTACTTCCTTGATAACGCAGCAGGTTGGATTCTTGAACTTGACCGTGGTGAAGGTATTCCATGGGAAGGTAACTACACTTCATGGCTAGAGCAAAAAGACGCACGTCTACAACAAGAAGCGTCGCAAGAGAAAGCTCGTCAGAAAACTATTGAGAAAGAACTGGAGTGGGTTCGTCAAAACCCTAAAGGTCGTCAGGCGAAGTCAAAAGCACGTATGGCACGTTTTGAAGAGCTACAAAGTGGCGATCATCAAAAACGTAACGAAACCAACGAGCTATTCATTCCACCAGGCGAGCGTCTAGGTGATAAAGTTCTAGAAGTAAACAACCTGACTAAGTCATTCGATGGCCGTGTACTGATTGATGACCTTTCTTTCAGCATTCCAAAAGGCGCTATCGTAGGTATCATCGGTGCTAACGGTGCGGGTAAATCGACGTTATTCAAAATGCTAAGTGGCACAGAGCAACCAGATGCCGGTACGATTGAACTTGGTGACACCGTTAAACTGGCTTCTGTAGAACAGTTCCGTGATTCAATGAACGACAGCAATACGGTTTTCCAAGAGATCTCTGAAGGCGCTGACATCATTAAGATCAACAGCTTTGAAATTCCTGCGCGCGCGTACTGCTCACGCTTTAACTTCAAAGGTAGCGACCAACAGAAGATCATCGGTGAACTTTCCGGTGGTGAGCGCAACCGTGTTCACCTAGCTAAGCTTCTTAAAGCGGGCGGCAACATGTTGCTACTCGATGAACCTACCAACGACCTAGACGTTGAAACTCTACGTGCACTTGAAGAAGCACTATTAGAGTTCCCAGGCTGTGCCATGGTGATCTCGCACGACCGTTGGTTCCTAGACCGTATCGCTACTCACATCATCGACTATCGCGATGAAGGTCAAGTTAACTTCTACGAAGGCAACTACACTGAGTACATGGATTGGCTGAAGAAGACCTTAGGCCCAGAAGCGGCTGAACCACATCGTATCAAATACAAACGCATCTCAAAATAACCGTTTGAATTTGAGATAAACTTGTTTTTTTTCAAGAGGGCGCTAATAATAGCGCCCTCTTTTTTGTGATTTTCACCCACAAAATAACGAAATTAACTGAAAAATTACCACATTTCATAGACAAATGTGGTGTAGCGATAATCACTATGCCGAATAGAATCAAGGTAGTAATACCGAATGAACAAGGAAAGAAGCGAACTCTGCGCTTAGGAAGAAAGCGTACTTACACTGCTATCCTCTTCGCTGCAGCCTTTCCTGTTGCCTTGGGCTTAGTCGGTTATTCCTATAACCAATCTCAAACACAGCTGTCATCCACTGAAGTGTCTCTGACGGATCTACAGCAAGAAAAAGCGCTACTTGAAGCTAAACTGGAAGAACAAGTTAATGTCACTCACGATCTTTCTCAAGAACTTGAAGAGAAACGTGATGAGCTCCAACTCCTGAGCAAACGAGTTAATGACGTGGAAACGGTTCTTGGTCTTACCGATGAAGAGCTCTACGATACGGAAATGCCATTAGCGGAGCGTATTGATGCAGCCGCCATTGACTCTGCAGTGCGTGCCACTATGCTGCGCTTAATTCCCAATGACAGCCCGGTTACTTATCAGCGCGTTTCCTCGTCTTACGGACGACGTACTAACCCTATCTCTGGTAAACGTCAGTTGCACACTGGTATCGACCTAACCTGCAAAACAGGTGAACAGATCTTAGCGCCAGCCGATGGTGTTATTGAGACAGTAAGACCAAGCCGTCAAGGTTATGGTAACTATATGACGGTGCGCCATTCATTTGGTTTTATGAGCTCTTACGCTCACTTGCATAAGTTTAAAGCTAAGAGTGGACAGTTCGTCAGTAAAGGGGACGTCATCGCTACGTGTGGTAATAGCGGTAATTCAACCGGACCACACCTGCACTATGAAGTACGCTTTTTAGGACGCACTCTTAACCCTCAGTACTTCATCGATTGGAGCCCTGAGAATTTCGATTACGTGTTCGAGAAAGAAAAGAAAGTGCAATGGGCACCGCTGATTGATCTTGTCGGTAGCGTGGTTAAGCTACAAATAAACCTAACCAATGCACCTTATGTGGATTCTTCGATTAAAACTGCCGTTACCGAAGACACCACCAGCGAAACCAGTGAACAGACAAACTAAAAAAACGCAGCGACTTCGCTGCGTTTTTTAATTGGTTCTTTCATCGCCCGCGTTTAACCGCGATGAATGGCATCATTAGCCTGCTTAAGTAGGTTCTGACTCTCAGACATAAACTGCTGCGAATAATCACCAAACCACTCGCTAACTTCATTAAACTCAGAGATGAACTTATCTTTATCTTTGCTATCAAGCAGTGTTAATGCTTCTCCAAACTGTCTATGGAAGCACTTGATCATCTCAAT
The DNA here is from genome assembly GCF_001639065.2 of Vibrio barjaei. Classification (GTDB taxonomy): domain Bacteria; phylum Pseudomonadota; class Gammaproteobacteria; order Enterobacterales; family Vibrionaceae; genus Vibrio; species Vibrio barjaei. The sequence goes on along the minus strand of NZ_LQXO02000003.1, from coordinate 198,360 downwards.
GTTCTCTTCTGAAGACATAATAATGTCGCCGTATAAGCTTGGGTCTTGAGCAAACAATCGACCCACCATCGCCAACTCGAGTCGGTAGATAGGTGAACTGAGTTTAACTAACGTATCTAAATCAGGGTTCTGCTGACTTAAGTGGCGACCGTAAGCAAACGAGGTAAAGTGACGAAGCGCTTGGATAAGCGTCATGCCTTTATCGTGCTGCTCTGAAGAAATCTGACACAAACTTGCGCCCCAAATCTTGAACTGCTCCAGCAGCCACTGGTATTCGCTCTCACCTCGGCCATCACAGTAAACAATCACCTGTTTCGCAAGGCTTGGTACATCAGGACCAAACATCGGGTGAAGACCAACAACGGGTCCATTGTGAACATCAAGCATTGAGTTCAAAGGTTTAGATTTGATCGATGTTAAATCACAAAGAATACAATCTTGCGGTAACGCATTTAGCTTCTCAATCACACCCTCGGTGAGGTGAATCGGTACAGTGACAACAACCAGACCGGCGTTATCGAGAATCTCATTTGCACGATCCCAATCTTGGCTGCCTAGTACTTTAACTTCGTAGCCAGACAGTTTGAACATTCTACCAAATAGGCCACCGAGTTGACCGTTACCACCAACGATCACCACTGAACGTAACTCTGGATTTAAACATTTGAATCCTGAGTCTTTTTCACTCGCGTAAGACTCGCGCATCGTACGGCGCAGGATGTCTTCAATCAGTTGTGGTGGTATGCCCTTCTTCTTCGCCTCTTCACGACGAGATGCTAGCATAGCGGCTTCTCTATCAGGAGCATAGATAGGCAAACCATGACGGCTTTTCACTTCACCAACTTGTTCTACTAGGGATAGACGCTTCGCAAGAAGCTCGAGCATTTGCTTATCGACTTCATCAATTTGGTCGCGCAGTGCGTTCAATTCAGCAGCCATGGACGTGATTATTCCTTAATACGATTTTCCAAGAATGGGACAAGCTCTTTATGAGCATGACGTAATAGTGCCTCAGTTGTATCCCAATTGATACACGCGTCGGTGATCGACACCCCATATTTCATTTGCTCGAGAGGAATATCCGAACTTTGGTTTCCTTCGTTGATATGACTCTCAATCATTAGACCAATAATAGATTTGTTTCCTTCACGGATTTGGTGAATGACATCTTCAGCCACTAGTGGTTGACGACGGTAATCCTTACGAGAGTTAGCATGACTACAATCCACCATCAATGACGCATCAAGATTAGACTTCGCTAGCTCTTGCTCACATTCGGTGACCGATACTGAGTCATAATTGGTTTGCTTACCACCACGTAAGATAACATGGCCGTTTTCGTTACCTTGAGTCGTTAATAAGGCAACTTGACCTTCACGGTTTATCCCCATAAAGCGGTGACTTGAAGAAGCTGCTTGCATCGCATTAATTGCTGTTGCCAAACTGCCATCGGTACCATTTTTAAAGCCTATTGGCATCGAAAGACCGCTGGCCATTTCGCGGTGAGTTTGTGACTCAGTCGTTCGTGCACCAATTGCCGCCCATGAGAAGGTGTCCGCCAAGTATTGTGGACTGATCGGATCAAGTGCTTCTGTCGCTAATGGAATATCCATTTCTGCAAGCTCCACCAGGAGCTCACGCCCTACATGCAGTCCGTGCTCAATATCGAAGGTGCCATCCAGTTGAGGGTCATTGATCAAGCCTTTCCAGCCTACCGTTGTACGCGGCTTTTCAAAGTAGACACGCATAACAATGTATAGCTGGTCGCTAAGTTGCTCCGACAACGCTTTCAAACGCTTTGCGTACTCTTTCGCCGCTTCGACATCATGAATAGAGCAAGGCCCACATACGACGAGTAGACGATGATCTTTCTTATGAATAATGTTGGCGATAGTCTCACGGGAATCTTGAATGAACTTTCTTGCTTTTTCACTCAGCGGTAATTTTTCTTTTAGTTGTTCTGGTGTAATCAGTACCTGTTCGTCACTGATATTAATATTACTTAGTTCACTCTTCTTCATGGCCTCACCCGTAAATATTATTTTACACCGAACTTTATAATTAAAACCGTCCGGCTAAGCTTTAATTGGTAATATACCTAGATAAAAAACACATGCAAGCGTAAACTTTAAAAAACATTAACCGTAAAATATAGTTTACATTAAATATCACTAGTGCTTCAGTTCTTGATAACAGTTCGGTGATAACAAACTGCCACGATTGGTCAGTTGCGTATACAATAAAATACAACTTCGTTGTTGGTTGTAATATATGGACTTAATCATCTCCCTTTTGCAGCAGATGTGCGTGTATCTAATGCTCGCTTATATGCTAAGCAAAACTCCTCTTTTTATTCCACTGTTTAGTGTCTCCAATCGTTTAAGTCATAAACTCAGTATTTATGTTCTGTTTTCATCGTTTTGTATTTTGGGCACCTACTTCGGATTACAAATCAACGATGCTATCGCCAATACTCGAGCGATTGGTGCGGTGATGGGAGGGCTGTTCGGCGGTCCCATCGTAGGGTTTGCCGTTGGATTAACCGGTGGTTTACACCGCTACACCTTGGGAGGATTTACCGATTTGGCCTGTGCGATTTCCACTACGGCAGAAGGCGTTATCGGTGGCTTAATGCATCTGTATTTTCTCCGAAAGGACAAAAAAGAAGAGCTATTTAATCCTCTTGTGGTGTTCTACATCACCTTTGTGGCGGAACTGGTTCAGATGCTGATCATCCTCATTGTAGCTAAACCTTTTGATCAAGCTTATTCACTGGTTTCTGACATTGCCGCTCCGATGATCATCGCCAACTCTGTCGGTGCCGCGCTATTTATGAGTATTCTTCAAGACCGTAAGACCATTTTCGAAGAATACTCGGCGACTTTCTCTCGTCGCGCATTAAACATTGCCGAACGCTCCGTGGGCATTTTAGTCCATGGTTTTAACTCTAATAACGCCAGCAAGATTGCACGAATTATCTACGAAGAAACCAATGTTGGTGCGGTCGCCATTACCGATCACGACAAGATACTGGCTTTTGTTGGCATAGGCGCTGACCACCATCACCTTAATCGACCTATCTCCTCTCAAAGTACGCTCGATTCGATGAACAACAACGAGATCATTTACCTTGATGGCAAAGAGAATCCTTACCAGTGCTCAATCTCTGAAGACTGCAAATTGGGCTCCGCGCTTATTATTCCGCTGCGTACTGGTGATGAAGTAATTGGTACCATCAAGCTATACGAGCCCAAGCGTAAGCTGTTCTCAACCATTAATATGTCCATGGCTGAAGGGATTGCTCAGCTGCTCTCTAGCCAGATCCTTCACGGTGACTACATAAACAAACAGACCTTACTCAAACAGGCGGAAATCAAACTTCTTCACGCACAAGTTAACCCACATTTTCTGTTTAATGCGTTGAACACCATTAGCGCTATAACTAGACGAGATCCAGATAAAGCGCGCAGTCTTATACAGCATCTTTCGCAGTTTTTCCGTAGCAACCTGAAACAGAATATCGAAACAGTCACCTTGAAAGAGGAATTGGCCCACGTTAACGCTTACCTCACTATCGAAAAAGCACGTTTTACCGACCGTTTGGAAGTTGATATTGATATTGCTCCAGAGCTGTTAGAACAAGAAGTACCGAGTTTCACTTTACAACCGCTAGTTGAAAACGCGATTAAGCATGGTATTTCCAATTTAATTGAAGGTGGGGTTATTCGAATCTATAGTCACACCACTCAATTAGGGAGCGAAATAGTCGTCGAGGATAATGCCGGCACCTTTATTGCGCCCAAGGAGGGACATGAAGGGCTAGGTATGCAAATTGTCGGTAAACGCCTAACAAATCAATTTGGTCGTGACGGAGCGCTAAAAATTGAAGTGGAAAAGGACCACTTTACGCGAATGAGCTTTATCATCCCCTCGCCTTCTACACGCAAAGATAAAAGGACGGCTATTGCGTCATGACACAGTTAACAGCTTTAGTAATTGATGATGAGTTATTTGCTCGCGAAGAGCTAATAGAGCTCTTGGAGGAAACCGAGCAAATTGACATCATTGGTGAGGCAAGCAATGCCATTGAAGGTCTCAAGAAAATCAACCAACTCAAACCGGATGTGGTCTTTCTTGATATTCAGATGCCACAAGTCACCGGTATTGAACTACTTGGCATGCTCGACCCTGATACTATGCCGAAAGTCGTCTTCGTCACCGCTTACGATCAATATGCCATCCAAGCGTTTGAAGATAATGCGTTCGATTACTTACTAAAACCGGTTGACCCGTGCCGTCTTGAGAAAACCGTAAAGCGACTAAAAAAACGTGAGCAACAAACGCTGGAAGCGTTCGATACTCTCGCACCGCAAACACTCGACCAAATCCCTTGTGTCGGCCACAACCGTATCGTAATCATTCCAACTACCGATGTTGAGTTTGCCTACAGCGACCTTTCCGGTGTACATGTTCAAACAGCCGAACAAAAAGCCACATCGCAACTAACGCTGAAAGTACTGGAAGATAAAACGCCGTTGATTCGTTGCCACCGCCAGTTTTTGGTGAACGTCAAGGCTATTAAAGAGATTAAGCTGTTAGACAATGGGTTAGCGGAGATCATTACTCAGAGTGACCACCCAATACCTGTGAGTCGCCGCTACTTGAAATCATTAAAAGAGACGTTAGGCTTCCACTAACAGAAACATTACAGCTTATCTCGATTAGCTGAAGCTAGGCATTCCTCATTGCCATCCCCCTGCACCGGCAAGGGGATCCTAATAGCGACTTCTAGCCTTCCAACGACGACAAAATTTTGTGATTCGCCGCTTTCCATTGAGCACTCTTCTTAAGCTCATCTAAATTGAACTCTTTCTTTCTCAGCATTCGACTCGCCTGCTTCACCTTTATAATTGGCAGGCTGTCTAGTACTTCAATAGAAGAATTACGATTATTGCACATAAGAAGCGTATCACAGCCTGCATCTAACGCTTGTTGAGCACGCTCAGCGGGGCCTCCCATAATCGCTGCACCTTCCATAGAAAGATCATCAGAGAACACGATGCCTCGAAAGCCTAGCTGATTACGAAGGACATCTTTTAACCAATAGCTCGAACCACTGGCAGGCTTGTCGTCATAATGCGAGAACACGACGTGGGCTGGCATCATTGCATCCAACACACCAGCTTTGATATGAGCCTTGAAGATTCGCATATCATCTTCAAAGATGGTATCTCGACTGTCAGTTGGCGTTTCGAAGTGAGAGTCAGCCGTCACTCCACCGTGGCCAGGGAAGTGTTTACCAGTGGTCGCCATACCCGCAGCTTTCATGCCTGCCATAAACGCAGTGCTGTATTGTACGATAGTTGGGAAGTTGTCACCAAAAGCACGATTGCCGATGGCTTTAGATTGGTGTCCTTGGTCAAGAACAGGCGCGAAGCTCAAATCGATGTCGTGAGCGATCAATTCTGCTGCCATAAGCCAGCCAGCTTGATGCGCGAGCGCTTCATCACGCAATTGCGCATATCGAGCAGCTGGCGGCAATAACGTAAATCCATCTCGAAAACGTTGTACACGTCCCCCTTCTTGGTCCACGCCGATAACAATGGGCTTTTTCGCCGCTTGACGGATTTGGCGGTTCAGTTCAATAAGCTGCTCGGAGTCATGATAGTTGCGAGCAAACAAAATCAAGCCACCAACAGTAGGATGCTCAAGAATCTCTTTATCTTCAGCACTCAATTCATAACCTTCCACATCAAGCCATAGCGGTCCCATAATTGCTCCTCTGCAAATTTATTATCAAATGGGCGTATCCAGAGGTTATTCTGATTATTTTTGATTTACAATATTGCTAGGTAAAAACGGAGTAAGTTTATGATGACTAAGGAAGCGCTATACATAGGCATAATGTCAGGTACCAGTTTGGATGGTGTCGATACTGCACTGGTATCGATAAAAGACCGTGACATTAACTTACTCGCCAGCGATTTCCTTAGCTACCCTGAATCACTGAAAACTCAAGTGCTTGCTATCTGTCATGGTCAAGAAACCAACCTCAAACATATCGGTGAGCTCGACCACCAGCTAGGGGTACTTTATGCTGAGGCCGTCAACTCCTTGCTTAGCAAAACCACCTATACAGCTCACGACATCGCAGCCATCGGCAATCACGGCCAAACCGTCTTTCACCAACCAGATGGCGCAATACGCTTTACGACACAGTTGGGTGACAATAACCTCCTAGCAACACTAACTAGCATTGATACGATCGGAGACTTTCGGCGTAAAGATATGGCTCTCGGCGGACAGGGTGCGCCCTTAGTGCCCGCATTCCATCGTTACTTGTTTGCCGATAGTGACTCAACACAGGTGATTTTAAACATTGGTGGCATTTCCAATGTTTCCATATTGCAGCCCAACGGTGAGGTGATTGGTTTTGATACTGGACCTGGAAATGTGCTTTTGGATCATTGGTGCTCTCACGCTTTTTCCCTACCTTTCGACAAAGACGCGCAGCTTGCTGCGCAAGGCAATGTGATTACCCATTTGTTAGACGAAATGCTCAAAGATGACTACCTAAAACGTCCAGCACCGAAAAGTACCGGACGCGAGCATTATCATGAACAGTGGTTGAAACAATGCCTTGCGGCCATCTCAACGCCGATGAACAAGCATGATGTGCTCAGAACACTGACCGAATTTACCGCACTGACTATCACTAATGCCATTGAGAAATATCCCATTGGCACTGCGCCAAAACTTTTAGTGTGTGGCGGTGGCGCAAATAACCCAATAATAATGAAACGCCTGAGTGAACTGCTTAAAGGCTGGAATGTGGCACCAACCGATAGCGAAGCCATTAGTGGAGATTATATGGAATCCATGGCCTTCGCTTGGCTTGCACATTGCTACCTCAACAAGATACCGAGCAATTTGCCCTCAGTAACTGGCGCCAGTAAAGCCGTCCCTTTAGGCGTACTCTATTCAGCTGACCAGGAACCACTATGACTAACGACGCACTTCTCAATGCGCTTTCTCAACTTGTCTCCGAGGGAAGAAACCCTGAGACCATGGATATCGATTTACTGTCATCGCAACAGATTCTAGCCCGAATGAATCAACAAGATGCCCTAGTGCCTCTTGCGGTAGAAAAAGTCATTCCAGACATTGCGCTGGCGGTAGACGCCATCACCAACGCCTTTAAACAAGGCGGTCGATTATTGTATTTGGGTGCTGGTACCAGCGGTCGGTTAGGCGTACTCGATGCATCAGAATGCCCACCAACCTTTGGCACTGACCCTGATATGGTCGTCGGTATCATCGCTGGCGGTAACGACGCAATGTTCCGAGCCAAAGAAGGCGCTGAAGATAACCCTGCTCTTGGTGAGCAAGACCTTATTGACCATAAGCTGACCTCACAAGATGTGGTTGTTGGCATCGCCGCTAGTGGGCGCACGCCTTACGTCATTGGCGCATTAGAATACGCCAACCAATTAGGTACCACGACAGTCGCACTGTCATGCAATCCTGCTTCCGATATCGCTAACATCGCTCAGATAGCCATTAGTCCCGTGGTAGGTCCGGAAGCTCTGACAGGTTCCACTCGACTGAAATCAGGGACCGCGCAGAAGTTAGTTCTCAACATGCTCACGACAGCAAGTATGATCCGTTTAGGTAAAAGCTATGAGAACCTGATGGTGGATGTAAAAGCGACCAATGCAAAGTTAGTCGCCAGAGCGACGCGCATTGTTATGCAGGCCACGGATTGCACCAAGCAACAGGCAGAGGTCACGTTAAAAGAAACTCAATATGACGTGAAGCTTTCGATTCTCATGATTCTAACTGGATTAGATAAGCAGCAAGCACACCAGCAGTTACATCAACAAGACGGTTTCCTAAGAAAAGCGGTAATAAACAAGAGCCAAGAAAGTGAATAAAAAAAGCTAGGGTGTCATGCCCTAGCTCCCTAAATCATCTTTTAATGGGAATAGTCATTCCAACCGCGTTGCCATTCCATTCTAAAACGCTGTCCATCGGGTAACCCTTCACACGCCCCAGTGTAATACTGCCCAGACAGCCCGATTTGATAAGCAAAATCAGCATCACAGAACTCTAGAATGCCTCTTTGATAGCCCGAGTCGTACTCTGAATGAACGGCAGCGCCGAGTTTATTCAGGTCAGAGTAACTGCGAGACAATTGCCCACGCACACCATCTTGATAGCCAATCTGTTCCCAACTTCCCTCTTTAGCGAGGTCATCCACTCCTTTGGCGCATCCAAATATTAACAAGGCGGATGCTGCCACTAAAAACGCTTTCATGAGATTCCTTTTCATCCAACTCTCTCTGTCGTCACAATGCCAGTTTTAAGTGTTTTTTACCACACAATCCTTGACTAAGTGATGAGCTTCACGCTTTTCTACCGCCACTTAACTCGGAAAAACGACCACTTACTCTTCGATAAAACCACTTAAGTTGGTTATTGACCACTTAATCATCTATTCCACCACTAACCGAATAAGCCGATGTGTAGCCAATTCATCATTTTTATAATGGTTACCAGAATTTAATGTCATCACAAACTAGGGATAACAGTTATGTTGTGGTTTTTAACTTGTGTTGCAGCCTTGATCGGCGGCTACTTTATCTACGGGGCTTTCATTGAGAAGGTCTTTGGTATTAATACAAAACGTCAGACACCAGCTCACACTAAAGCTGATGGTGTTGACTACGTGCCAATGTCGACCAAGAAAGTGTACTTGGTTCAATTGTTAAATATCGCTGGTGTTGGTCCAATCTTCGGCCCAATCATGGGTGCGCTATACGGTCCTGCCGCTATGCTTTGGATTGTCATTGGTTGTATCTTTGCTGGTGCAGTACATGATTACTTCTCAGGTATGCTTTCCGTACGTAACGGTGGTGCTTCTGTTCCTACTATTACCGGTCGTTACCTAGGCAATGGCGCCAAACACTTTATGAACATTTTTGCCATCGTCTTGTTGCTACTTGTTGGTGTGGTATTCGTTTCTGCACCTGCTGGCATGATCACTAACCTAGTGAATGACCAAATGGGTATGTCAATGAGCATGACAACCATGGTTGTGGTTATCTTCGCTTATTACATCATCGCGACGATCGTACCTGTCGACAAAATTATTGGTCGCTTCTACCCACTATTTGGCGCACTGCTCATCTTCATGTCTGTTGGTCTTATCACAGCAGTAGCACTATCAAGCGAGCACCAAGTTATGGGTGGCTTTGAAGTCAGCGATATGTTCACCAACATGAACCCGAATGACCTACCGTTATGGCCAGCTCTATTCATCACTATTGCTTGCGGCGCAATCTCAGGCTTCCACGCAACACAGTCTCCACTGATGGCGCGCTGTATGGAAAACGAAAAGAATGGTCGTTTCGTCTTCTACGGTGCAATGATCGGCGAAGGTGTTATCGCCCTTATCTGGTGTGCTCTTGCTCTGTCTTTCTTCGGCTCTATCGACTCGCTAGCTGAAGCAGTTAAAAATGGTGGTCCAGGTAACGTAGTGTACAGCGCTTCATTTGGCCTATTGGGCGTATTTGGTGGTGTGCTTGCTTTCCTAGGTGTTGTTATTCTACCAATCACTTCAGGTGATACTGCGTTCCGCTCTAGCCGTCTAATCCTTGCTGAATACTTCAACATGGAACAGAAAACACTACGTAACCGCCTACTGATGGCTCTACCACTATTCGTTATCGGTGGCATCTTAACTCAAGTAGACTTTGGTGTTATCTGGCGCTACTTCGGCTTCGCTAACCAAACAACTGCAGTAATGATGTTATGGACAGCCTCTGCTTACCTACTACGTCACAATAAGATGCACTGGGTAACGACTGTTCCAGCCATCTTTATGACAACGGTTGTAATTACCTTCATCTTGAATAACGCAACCCTAGGCTTCGCTCTGCCAATGCAGCTGTCAACAATTCTAGGTATTGTTGCTTCACTATCCATCACTGGCTACGTGATTAAGAAGTCGAAAGGTAAAGGTGAGACAGACCTTGCAGATGAAGATAAGCCACAAGGCAAAGTAGAAACTGCTTAACTGATTATCCCATTACCCGCTCTTAGAGCTAAAAAAGCGCCTTCACATTGAAGGCGCTTTTTATTTGTTATCTGATTATTCGCTAAGATAACCCAAACCACCAGCAATCAGACTTTGCTCCATCACCTCAATGACGGCTCGGCTGGTTTCATGATTTAGGATTGATGAGGTCTTAGCGCCTTGCAAAATCAGCCCACTCAGATGCTCAATTTCATGTTCAAAGCCAGTCCCAATAGTTTGCGGTGCTATCAATGTGGTCTCACCTCGATACACCACTTGAATCGATTTAGGGTTCCACCACTTTTCGGCAATGATCGCTTCAAAGTCCTCACCCTGAATGACAGCGCTGCGCGCTAAATTGCGTGTTATTGAGGCCGCCAACTGACCTTGAAGTCCAGACTTAAAATGAAACTCTGCGGTTTCATCCACCTTTGCTTGAGGGTTATCTTGAGAAAAAACTACGTCGGGCTTACCAATAGTTACGCCACACAATGTACATAAATCCGCGTACAACCACAGCGCATACACTCCCACATCCAGTGTCGCGCCACCGGCTTGTTGAGCATTGAAGATCTGGTAGTTTTCATCGTACTCATGCCAATTACCAAATGCTGCCTGTACTGAGGATAGTTTGATATTGTTGTTGGCAATAAACTGTTTTAACTCTCGGTAGGCAGGAAACACAACAGACTTCATGGCTTCCGCTAAAATGACACCATGTCGTTTCGCTAGCGCAGCCATTTCATCCCAATCTTTTACATTGGTAAATGCAGGTTTCTCTACCAGTACATGTTTTCCAGCGCTTAGAAATAGCTCGACCAAGTCTCGGTGATAGGGATGCAATGTCGCAACATAGACCACATCTACGTTGTCATCACCTGCTAATGCTTGGTATGAACCGTAAGAGCGACTGCACTCAAACTCGCCGGCAAAATGCGACGCCCTCTCTTCATCACGTGCTGCCACCGCAACCAATTCGCCACATTGCGAATGTTGGGTTAAATCGATGGCAAACCGACGTGCTATTTTCCCTGAACCTGCGATACCCCAACGAGCTTTCTCCAACATTCTCTACCTTTTACGTTGTGTTTTTTGCCAACCATACCGAAGTCATACGATTACTCAAGTATCATACGGTGTGACATTGTCAGCTATTCCCATCCAAGTTTTGCGATGATGCTACCAAGTTGTGATGCCTCTAGCTGAATACCAAAATGGCGTTCAAAGTTCTCTGCTAAGTCTGCTTTAGTTAGTTCTATTTCTTGTGCCTCTTCATTACCCATTCGGATTTTTAGCGTGCTGTCGAGTAGTGTAATGATGCCACCGTCAATCGGCCTCGCCGCAATCAAACTGCTAGTAAAGTGGGTGTCAGGGCTGGTCGAGGTAAAATGATTGCCATAGGCAATATCACCATGACAGACATAGGTCATATCCAAGCTGTATAGACTCACCCAATCTTGCAGCTTTACTTGAAGTAGGTAACCACAGCGGTCATCTTCGATAAAACGAAAACACTGGTGGTCAATATATTGCTCACGATGCAAAGTCAGCTCCAGAGGTGCTCTTGGCGTATTCGCACCAAACCCTGCATCAACAATCCACTGCTGGTCATCAATCGTAGTCAATGTCACCTGATGGCTACGCCCCGAAGGCTCGCCGCTAAGATGTACTCGTGCTAATAGTGGCCTAACGATAAAGCCTAAGCTCGCCATTACATGAAGCAGTAACCCGTTGACTTCAAAGCAATAGCCGCCACGCTGATGACGTATCAGTTTTTCAAAGATCGCATCAATATCAAGTTTAATCCCTTGGCCAACGTAGACGTCAAAGTTTTCAAATGGCAACGTCCGATGCTGAGCACGATGAAGCGATCTCATATCAGCCACCGTAGGCTTGAGCTCATCCTTAATGCCAAGCTTATCGAAATAATCACGCATTTGAACAGGGGTCATCCTGTGCTCCTTTAATGGTGGCAGTGTTTATTGTTTTAGGTAATCCACAAACAACAGATACAAAAAAACGCCCGAAACCTAAATGTGCTTACTCAGCCACATTTAAATTTCAAGGCGTTGCGATTAGTGTCATTTAGAGCTATTGGACTCGACGTAACACCGCTTTTAGTGCCTCAAAGTCATTAGCTAAGTCTTCAGATAACAGATCCATTGCCGCGTGTTTAGCCAACGGTCCAGGCAGCTCAATGTCAGAGCCTAAGATATCATCAACCACTTCCTTAAACTTAGCAGGATGTGCTGTACACAAGAACAAGCCCGTTTCACCCGGTTGCAACTGCTCTTCAAGTACTCGGTAAGCAATCGCACCATGAGGTTCACATAAGTAGCCTAGAGCATTGAGATCACGAACCGACCCCGCACTTTGCTCATCAGAAACCGCCCCTTTGCCTAGCGTGTCCAACCCCCAACCTTTAAGGCGGCAGAGTTCTTCGATACGCGGCCAATTGTTTGGCTGACTGACATCCATCGCATTTGATGTTGTTGCCACCGTCGGTTTTGGAGCCCACTCGCCTGTTTCTAAGTAACGTGGGACAGTATCATTCGCATTGGTTGCCGCGATAAAGCGCTTAATAGGCAATCCAAGCGCTTTCGCAAGCAGGCCAGCCGTTAAGTTACCGAAGTTACCGCTTGGTACCGATACTACGAGGTTTTCGCGCTGCTCTTTGCTTAGTTGAGCCGCCGCTTCGAAGTAGTAGCAAATTTGCGCCATCAAACGACTGATGTTGATTGAGTTTGCTGAGTTTAATCCAATTTCTTCACGCAATGCCGCATCATCAAATGCCTGTTTCACAAGCGCTTGACAGGCATCAAAGTCACCATCAATGGCAACTGTGTGAATGTTTTTGCCTAACGTACAGAACAGCTTTTCCTGAAGTGGACTGATTTTACCTTTCGGGTAAAGAATCACGACATTGATGTCTTCCATACCATAGAAAGCGTGAGCGACTGCCGCACCAGTATCACCTGACGTTGCTGTCAAAATAGTGATTTTGCCACCATCAGAAATCGCGGCTAAAGACTGAGCCATAAAACGGCCTCCAAAATCTTTAAATGCCAGCGTTGGACCGTGGAAAAGCTCTAGGGCGTACACACCATCTTTTACTTGCTTGATTGGGGCCGGAAACTGGAACGCATTGTCCACTAATTCGCTAACCTTCTCTGCAGGCAACTCATCGCCAATTAGCGCAGAGAGTATCTTTGCACTGCGTGACACAAAATCTTCAGCCAATAAAGCATCTACGTCATCGAACTTAGGCAGTTCAGATGGGAAAAATAGACCTTGGTTGCGACCTAAGCCTTGACGGACAGCTTGGCCAAACGAGACTTGCTCGTCATTTTCTTTGATGTTGTAAAGCTTCATAGCTCACTTCCTGTTACTTTCGAACCTTGCTTGTCTAAACGACAAACGTGCACGAATCCTTCGTTATTTTGTACATAATTTTCTTCTAGCCAGCGAGCCACTCGCTCTGCCACATCTTTTTCTTTACAGATGCTGAACAGCGTTGGGCCACTACCTGAAATTCCAGTTGCCAAAGCCCCCGCTGTTGCCGCGTATTCACGCGCTTGACTAAAGCCAGGTAGCAACTTAGCACGGTATGGTTCCGCAATGACATCTTTGATCATCTTTGCTGCCAATTCAGGCTGATTAGAATGACATGCATGGATAAACCCTGCTAGATGACGACCATGAGCAATGATGTCTTGACGACGATATTGAGAAGGTAAAATTTCACGCGCTTCTGCCGTCGACACTTTAATGCCCGGATACGCCATCACCCAATACCAATCATCAAAACAAGGCACTTCTTGGCTAATAATACCAAGTTCTTCCAGCATCAGTTGCACACCGCCTAAATAGCAAGGTGCCACATTGTCGTAATGGATGCCACCAGAAATTTGCCCTTCCATTTCTCCCATTAGAGCCAGTAACTCGGTCTCATTTAATGGATTACCATGAAATTGGTTCAAAGCGTCTAGCGCCGCAACGATAGAACAAGCACTTGAACCTAAGCCAGAACCGATCGGCATGTTCTTCTCAAGTGTCATAAACACAGGTTTAAGGGCTAGCCCTTTCTTATCTAATTCACGGGCGTACACTTTCCAGCAATCGTAAACAATATTCTCTTGTGGGTTAGCGGGCAGCTTATCAACAAAGCTGCCTTTCGTTGCTAGGTCAAAAGGTTTATCACCTAGCTTAACCTCAACGCAATCGCCAAGTAGAGTGCCATCTATCGGAGAGACTGCCGCACCCAATACATCAAAGCCAACACTCACGTTACCAATAGAGGCCGGAGCATAAACGACAACGCTATCACTCATCTTACACTCCTAGTTTCCAGCCTAATGTACGCATCACGTCAGAGAACACGCCTGCTGCGGTCACTTCTGTACCCGCGCCATAACCACGTAATACCAGTGGAATTGGCTGATAATAACGACTGTAAAATGCCAGTGCGTTCTCACCATCTTTAATCTTGAACATAGGGTCGTTTTCATCCACAGCAGCAATGCGTACACGACACTTACCATCTGCGATTTCGCCCACGTAGCGCAGCACTTTGCCTTCTTTGGCAGCGTCCGCTGACAGTTGGCTGAAGTAAGCATCCGCTTCAGGCAGACGAGCCATAAACTCATCTACTGAACCTGAATCATCAAAACCTGGTGGCAACGCTTGGTCAACTTCGACATCTTCAAGCTCAAGTGCCATACCCGCTTCACGAGCTAAGATGAGCAGTTTACGCGCTACGTCCATACCCGATAGATCATCACGTGGATCTGGCTCAGTGAAACCTTTATCTTTAGCGACGTTAGTTGCTTGGCTCAGCGTTAACCCTTCGTCTAACTTACCGAAAATAAAAGATAACGAACCCGATAGAATACCGTTGAATTTTTCTAGCTCATCACCCGCTGCTATCAGGTTCTGTAAGTTCTCAATAACTGGCAGACCTGCCCCTACAGTTGTCTCATACATTAGCTTACGACGAGAGTTACGAGCGACATCACGTAGTTGGTGGTAGTAAGACATGCTCGCAGTGTTGGCCTTTTTGTTTGGCGTAACGACATGGAAACCAGCAGCCAAAAACTCGGTATATTGATTGGCAATGTCTTCACTAGAAGTACAATCAACTAACACTGGGTTAATAATGTGATTACGCTGAACCAGTGCGGCTAAGCCTGCCACCGAGAACTTCTCACTTACATCGCCCATACGATCGCGCCATTGGTCGAGAGGAAGTCCTTTGCCATCTAGCAAGACACCCTTACTGTTTGCCAGACCGCATACGCGGATAATGATGCCTTTCTCTGCCAGTTTGACTTGCTGACGCTGAATCTGGTCCACCAGTTCACCACCAACACCGCCAACCCCAACGACAAACACATCTAGGAAGTGCTTAGAATTGAAAAGATTTTCATGACACGCTTTGATGGCTTCAGATATTTTGTCTTCTGGGATTACCGCTGAGATCGCGCGCTCAGAGGAACCCTGTGCGATAGCGACAATATTGACGTTAACTTCTGCCAGTGATGAGAAGAACTGAGAAGCGACACCGCGGGACGTGCGCATACCATCGCCCACTAGTGTCACGATCGCGACATCATCCATAAACTCAACAGGCTCTAGCAAGCCGTTTTTAAGTTCCAGCTCAAAGGCTTCGCGCAATGCTCGCTCCGCATCGAGCTTGTCTTCTTCTTCAATACAGAAACTGATGCTGTATTCTGAAGATGACTGAGTAATAAGAACGATGGACACACCCGCTGATGACATAGCGCCAAAAACACGACTCGCCATCCCCACCATGCCTTTCATGCCAGGGCCAGATACGTTCACCATGATAAGGTTAGACAGTGTCGTGATACCTTTGATTGGTAAATTGTCTTCACCAGTATCTTGACCAATCAAGGTACCAGCCCCTTGTGGGTTAAATGAGTTTTTGATGAGGCATGGAATATGGAACTGAGCGATAGGGGCAATTGTTTTTGGGTGTAGAACCGAAGCACCAAAATAAGAAAGCTCCATCGCTTCTTGATAGCTCAGTGACTTGAGAAGGCGAGCATCATCAACCAGGCGAGGGTCACAGTTGTAAACCCCATCAACATCCGTCCAAATTTCACAACAATCAGCACGCAAGCACGCCGCTAATACCGCCGCAGAATAGTCAGAACCGTTACGACCAAGCGTAACCAATTCACCCTTAGCGTTGCCAGCAGTAAAGCCTGGCATAATATGCACGACACCTTCAGCCAATGGGTTAGCTTGGAAGTTTTGTGTTGATACTTCCACATCCACCATCGCTTCTAAATGATCACCTTGAGCAAAAAGGTACTTAACTGGATCAATAAGATCCGCAGCTTGACCCTTAGCTTGCAGTACAGCTTTCATAAGTTGAATCGAGATTCGCTCACCTTTTGAGATAATGCGAGCATTCACGTGGTCTGGGCAAGTTCCGAGTAATCGGATACCGTGGACAAATTGATGTAATTGGAATAACGATGTTTTGACTTGGTTGTCAAAATCTGTGCGCTCAATATTCGGGAGTACAGCAGCGATATTAGAAAATAGTTCGTTGAATGATGTTTCAAGCTCTGAAATCTGCAACTCAACTTCATTGTTTTTTAGAGCAGTTTCAATAACGGCGACAAGTTTGTTTGTCGTTTTACCCGGTGCCGATAGCACCACTGCCAAATCTTCTTGCTGGGCATTATTAGCGATGATGTCCGCTGCTCTTAAAAAGCGGTCTGCATCAGCTAATGATGAACCTCCAAATTTTAGTACTCGCATCCTTTCCTCCCGAAATACTCAAAACAGGTAAAAAAAAGGCCCGTATCTTGGGGATACAGGCCTTGTTTTTGAATTTCTTCCGTCTACCAGCCCGCCCCAACATTGGTAATGTCGGTAATAATAATCGTGGTGGTCATTACTACGTGCTGGCAACTAAACATAGGGTCTTCTTAAAAATCTCTTATGTGCTTACCCATACGTTTAACCCATTTGTTGTAGCTGAGTCAATCAAAAAATGTACTTTTGTTGCTTTAGCAGCGTTTTTTTCTCAGACGCATAGAAATTGATAATTGCAGATAACTTATTCAGTTAGGATCTTTATTAATAACCAATTGCTATATAGATTTACAACTTTTTGCTTAGTTTATGTGCTTTAATTAGAAGTCAATAAACTATAAAAACAATAACCAAGGAGTGGTGCTATGAAAGCAGTGTCTTTTTACGCTTTACCCTTGCTATTGTTCTCGGGAATGTCCCTCGCGGTAGACTTACCTGCGCTGCCTTCGCAGCATGACGCCTCCCCTCATAACTTCTTTCTTTCTTCAGGCACTAAGCTGGGTAGCAGTGACTCTTTCGATACTTGGAATATTGATAGCGGCTATTCCTATTCCATCTTTGACTCGTTAGATGTTTACATCGGAGCTCGATTGAATAATTCGCACGAGTCGATAGACCAAGGATTTTTGAGTGGTGTTAGCTACAATGTTTCTGACCGTATCTCGGTAAAAAGTACACTTCGTGGCTACCAATATGAGGAGAATAACGAAAGACAAGGCGCAATGGCTGCGGAAATATCAAGTAGGATGAGATTAACCGAAAACCTAGACGTTCACGCCACCTTCGATTTTGAGAAGATACAACAAGGCGTTGAAGTGGGTCTAGGCTTCCGTTTTTAACTGTGCATCAGTTCAAGCATGATTACGCTTTAAAACTCTAATGCTTCTTTAGCGATCAACACCCCATTCCAATCAGAATAAACGTAATGCCCGGGTTGAACGATTTGGTTGTTCATCGTCAATGTGACGTTGATTTGACCTGCTCCGCGTTTTTCTGTTTTGAAAGGACATGCCGCTAGCGCTTTCACTCCCAGATCCATTTCCGCCATAGTCGCCACGTCACGGACTGCGCCATTCACAATCACGCCTTCCCATCCGTTTTCTATTGCCATAATCGCGAGCTGGTCTCCAAGCAGTGCTTTGGCACAGGAACCATTACCGTCAACAAAGAGTACTTTGCCTGTACCATTTTGCCCTAACACTTCGCGCACCATTGAGTTATCGTGGTAACAGCGTACCGTTACAATCTCTCCCCAGAACGCAGCACGTTGCCCGAAATTTTGCAGTGGCAAATTCAGCAACATAACTTTATCTTCGTGTTGGTCACAAATATCAGGTGTGATATCTCTCATTTTTCCTCCGTGATTTTTTGCTCAATAGCCATGCTAGCAGCAAGTCTTTAGGGAGCATTAAATTAAAACCCTTTATCGCCTACCCGGTAATTTTTTCTGTTAACGTAAGAAATCACCCAATCGGCCTAATTTTTTTTGCGTTTGACTCTCATCACAGGAGACCAAAAACAGTACACCATTTTCTACCCAATAAATGGCATTTTGCTGGTATTTTTGCGCTAACTCACAGCCTTGCGCTAAAGTCATTTCTACCGCAAAGCTGTCTTCAACCCAGCTGAAACTCGGGTTCCCCACCTTAACATTTTGGTAGCTATAGGTTTTGAGCCTTTGCTCTAAGTTGAGGTTTTTTATGCAATTTAGTTCGTTAGACAGTTTCCGGCTCTGTGGGTTCCAAGCCGTTATGATCACGTAATTTTCGCTGTCCCATTCAGTGATAAATTCTATGCAAATTTCTGAATAGGCACGCCACAAGTGTGCATCAATACTCATATTATCTAAATTGTTGTATTTGCCCAATACTATTAATATTTGTTACAAAGGCGCTATTGATTTAAATCAACAAAGTGCATGGAATTAACATTTGACCATTGTTAGCATGCTGTTAACATTATAGAATTCGCCTCAATGACATAGCAGAATAATAAGAGATTTAAGGGATTTCTCGTTTTTTTGGCAACATCACGGAAGGCGACTTAACCTGTAACTGTTTCTACGATTTTGAGTAAACATCTAAGAAACATTACCTATATGTTAACTTTTTGCCTAGAATTTATTCTACTAGCGACAGAATTATCACAAGTTTAAATTAGGTACCGCCGATGCAAAGCCCGCAGATTCTTATTGTTGAAGATGAGCAAGTAACCCGTAACACCCTTAAAAGCATTTTTGAAGCAGAAGGATATGCTGTATTCGAGGCCAGCGACGGTCAGGAAATGCACCAAGTCATGTCTGAGAACTCTGTAAACCTTGTTATCATGGATATCAATCTTCCTGGTAAAAACGGTTTACTACTAGCTCGTGAACTTCGTGAGCAAGCAAATGTAGCATTAATGTTCTTGACTGGTCGTGACAACGAAGTTGATAAAATTCTAGGTTTAGAGATTGGCGCTGATGATTACATCACTAAGCCATTCAACCCTCGTGAATTGACTATCCGTGCACGTAACCTGTTAACTCGTTCAATGAGCACAAGTGCCGCTACTGAAGAAAAACGCAGCGTTGAGAAATATGAGTTCAACGGTTGGGTTCTTGATATCAATAGTCGTTCACTAGTTAGCCCAAGTGGCGATGGCTACAAGCTACCTCGTTCAGAGTTCCGTGCTCTGCTGCACTTCTGTGAGAACCCAGGTAAGATTCAAACTCGCGCCGATCTTCTTAAGAAGATGACTGGTCGTGAGCTTAAGCCACACGACCGCACTGTAGATGTAACGATTCGTCGTATCCGTAAGCACTTTGAGTCGGTTTCTGGTACTCCAGAAATCATCGCAACTATCCACGGTGAAGGCTATCGCTTCTGTGGCGATCTAGAAGAGTAACCATCTTCTAATGAATAGCAAAAGGGACGCACTATGCGTCCCTTTTTTTAATGTAATCGATTCGGCGTCAATCAATACACCGTATCCACATTCACTTGTTTGTTGACGACCCAAGTTTGTTTGTCACCACCAACCAGCTGCACAGCAACATCTACTGGCTTAGTAATGTTGACTTCTAACTGCCAGTTAAACGCCACTTCCCACTGATTCTCTGAGTGATTTCTCAGTTCAAAGTCGTCACCTTCAAACTCCCAAGACACATCGCCTTGTTTCAATACCACCATAGCTACGTCCATATCCGCCGGTAGCTGCGTGTCTGTCACTAGATTTAATGCGCCGTGAAGGGTTTGTTCTTTTACCAGTGCCGTTGTTTCACCAATTTTTGGCATCATATCGATCCAAAGGTTCGACTCTAGACGAACAGTCTGCTGCTCAACCATAGCAGTATTTCCCGTCATCCATACTTTTGAGTCTGTCGCTGGAGAGGTTGCACAACCGGCTAAAGCTGCAGAAAGTGCTAGTGCTGTGAGTATTTTCTTCATTTTGATTCCTTACTTTCCAACCACATTTTAAGTACTTGAATATCATTGTGATATTCGTTTTTAATCTCTTCAACCCAATCTTCAATGTTCTCCCACCATGCTGGCATATCCGGAGACTGAGCCTTCTGGGCAACTGATTGAATGCGTTTTAAGCCAATAGACCCCGCAGCACCTTTAATCTTATGTGCTTCAGAGGCAATGCCGGATTGATCTTTCGCAGTCATGTTCGAATCCAGTATCTCGAGATAGTCTGGCATCATTTGCTCGAACATAGTGATGCTATCGTACACAGGTTTGGTGCCGACAATATCAACATAAGAGTCCAACATATCGAAATCTAATAGTCGATTAAACAGTTCGTCATTGATATCTGTTTTCTCAACTACGGTTGCTTCTTCAACGTCAGTAGACTCTTCATCGCTAGCAAACTTGTTAATGACTTCCGTGAGTGCTTTAACACTCAGTGGCTTACTGATAGCGTCATCCATACCTTTTGTTAGGTACTCTTGCTTATCCTTTAGCACATTCGCCGTTAAAGCGACCAAAGGAGGCAATTGCGTGTAGTGCTCTCTAAAATTCTGTGCAACATCAAAGCCCGTCATATCAGGTAACTGAATATCGAGCAACGCAAGGTCATACTCTTCTGGCTTAAACATCGCGATGGCTTCTTCGCCCGTCATTGCAACACTGACTGTATGCCCCAAGCTTTCCAACAGCGAACGTGCAACCGTAATGTTCAACTCAATATCTTCAAGTAAGAAAATATTGAGGCTACCTTGTTGCTTCACTTCTACTGGAGCCAATTGTTGTTTATCAGCACAAGGGACATTGATAGATACCGTAAATGTACTTCCAAACCCTTCTTCACTATCTACCGTGATGTCGCCATCCATCATCTTGATCAGCTGCTTAGAAACCGCGAGGCCAATTCCGGTGCCCACAGCATGTAAATTGTCTTTCCCTGACTTCACCTGATAATACATAGCGAAGATCTTATCAAGTTCATGCTGAGGAATACCTATCCCAGTATCTTCAACTTCAATAATGATATGAGCATAATTATCTTCAATATCAGCACTGATGGTCATCACAACGCCACCCTGCTTGGTGAATTTCATGGCGTTGCTAACCAGATTCCAAATCACCTGACGCAGTCGCGTCGCATCTACTACCACACCTTCTGGGAGATCCGTTAAACGCTCAAGATCAAATCGTAACCCTTTCTGCTCAGCCATAAGAGCCGAAATGCTCTCAAGTTCAGTGACAAAGTCTTCAAAGTTCAGTGGTTCAGGAAAAAGTTCGAGCTTACGTCTATCGAACTTATCCATATCAATTATGTCATTAAAAATATGGCCCAGCGTGATGGCACTAACGTTAATAGTTTGCATGTGCTTACGCTGTTCAGTATTTAGATGGCTATCAAGCAACATTCTGCTCAAACCGACGATGCCATTTAACGGCGTACGCAGCTCATGACTAATGGTCGAAATAAACGTTGTTTTGTCTCGACTCGCTTTCTCTAATGACTCTTGATGACGCTTACGCTCGGTGATATCACGACCAAAGCCAACCAGCCCAAGGTGCTTACCATCTTTGCTATAGAACGGCACTTTACGCAGTTCATAGAAACATTTCTTGCCATCTGGGTACTCTAGCCACTGCTCATACGTCAGTGCTTGGTTATCACCCATCACT
Source organism: Vibrio barjaei (assembly GCF_001639065.2). Taxonomy (GTDB): domain Bacteria; phylum Pseudomonadota; class Gammaproteobacteria; order Enterobacterales; family Vibrionaceae; genus Vibrio; species Vibrio barjaei. Next base: position 176,310 of record NZ_LQXO02000003.1, on the reverse strand, counting down.
TTATGGTCGGTTTCAACAACTTGTTTAGCGATCTCTTCAGAGTAAACGTCCCATGGTGTCAAGCCCACCAGTTCTTTTTCTTTTCGGCCAGTCAACTCTTCCATCGCCCGGTTACAACCAGAGAAGACACCTTCCGCATTGCGGTAATAGATCAAGTCTGGAGATGCATCAATAAATGAACGCAGTAAAGCGGTTCGCTCAGCCAGTTCTAGTTGAGTACGTTCACGCTGAAACACCTCGTTTTCTAGATCCTTCATCGCCTCTTCACGCGCTTCCTCCGCTTTTTGTCTCTCTTCAATCTCTTGATTGAGTTTGCGGATATTTTGTTGCAGCTTGTGGTTCAAATCTTGGTCACGCGAACGCATGTCTTTTAGCTTGGAAACCATCTTAGAGAGACGCTGACGTGATTCTTCCAACTGGTCGACAACAACAGAGAGAAAATACACAGCCCACGGAGTAATAAGCAGACCGAAAAATACCGAACGGACAATATCGATGTCATCTACACGCCCATTTAAAACAAGGGTTATACCCACCTGAACCACAACGGCTAATGCCACCAAAGCCAATGCAAGAAGAATAGAAAAACGAACAATGCCGAGCTTTACTAACAAGTCGACATAATATTGAGCGAGGTTTTTGATAGGTTTCATTCAGCACTCCGTGCGTTACAACTGGCCTAAGTCTATCATTAAGCCAGAAGCTTCACACGGTAGTAGAATTATTTGAGAACAGGTTTGTGATAAATAAACGGATTCAGAGTCAATGAGCCCTGTTGACCTTCTTTGGTTAACACTCGGCCCAGTTCTGTCATCGCTAACCAACGGTTCTCACACCAAAGTGGCGACAACAAGGTCGGCCTTCTCGCGGAAGAGGAGACGCGGTGAAAAATGATCTCTGCTGGCGTACGACGAATCATTTCACTGGCCACATCTAAGTAAAACTCTAGCGTTGGCGCTTCTAATCTCCCAGCACGCCAAGCCTTAGCCATCGTACTGCCTTCAACAATATGTAAACCGTGCAATTTAATGCCATCTGTTCCAGTGGCTAGCACCTTGTCCAGAGTAACAAGATTATCTTGCTTTGATTCATTTGGCAGACCGACGATAAGATGTGTACATACCTTGATTCCAAGTGCACGAGCGCGTCGGGTGATCTCATCGTACACAGCAAAATCATGGCCTCGATTTATGCGTTTAAGTGTGTGATCGTGAGCCGTTTGCAGCCCTAACTCCAACCAAATTTCATATCCTTGTTCAACGTACCCAGCCAAAAGTTCAAGTACGGATTCAGGAACACAATCAGGACGCGTTCCGACACATAATCCAACGATGTCAGCATACTTAAGTGCTTCTTCGTACATGTTTTTCAACACCTGTACTTCTGCATAAGTGCTGGTATAAGCCTGAAAATAAGCGAGATACTTCTTTGCACGCTTCACTTCACCAGCACGATCCGTGAGCTGTTCATGAATGGATTGAATCTGTGTCTCTTCACTTGCAAAGGAGGCAACATTACAAAATGTACAACCACCACGACCTATCGTACCGTCTCGGTTAGGGCAGCTAAAACCACCGTGCAGGGTTAGTTTGTGAACTTTTTCACCGTATCGACGCTGGAGATCTTGGCCGATGGTATTCACCAACTCATGTAATTGCATGTTCGAAAAACCTATTAATAAGAATGAATCTCACTCTAATTAGTGAAACTAAATTACATCCCTGCAAAAGAAAACCATGCATCGTATCAACGAGCGGGAAAAGCATGCTTAACCAAAATCAATAAATATTCATAAAAACAACAGAAAAACGGCAAATGTTGCATGTATGTTATTAGATATATTCAAAAGTAGATAAAAAAAATGTGGAACAGACGTAACTTTCGTTGGAATTACACAGCGCAAAATTGTAGGATACTTACACAATTCTGCTGTTTTTGCCGTTTTTATTACAGTATGAATTAGTAGATTGAAGGTTGATATTCTACTCCCACCAACATATTCCACTGGATTGTGGAAAGATGACATTGAATATCACCACGGAATGTTTTTCTCGCAACACTTTTCCTGCGAGATGCAGAATGGACTCGAAAACTGCCCCCTCTGGCAGTCAAGAATCAAAATTACAAAGGACAAGGCACAATCACACACTCAAGTTGTGCCTAGATTAAACTGGAAGGAAGTATCTATGGTAGATAGAGAGCAGAATACACAAGGTCTGTATACTCCAGAGTTGGAGCATGACGCTTGTGGTATCGGTTTTGTTGCTCACCTAAAAAACCGTAAATCACACGAAGTAGTGACCCAAGCCCTGGATATGCTAGCGCGCATGGAGCACCGTGGCGGTCAAGGCTGCGATCCCTGCAGTGGCGATGGCGCAGGTATCCTACTTCAGAAGCCCCATGAATTTCTTTTGGAAGAAGCCGTTAAGCTTGGTATTAAGCTGCCTTCTTTTGAAAAATACGGTGTCGGCGTTGTTCTTTTCCCAAAAGACGAGCACAAACGCGCACAATGTCGTGACATTCTTGAACGTAATGCACAACGTTTAGAGTTGGAAGTGATTGGATATCGTGTCTTACCAACTGACAACTCAATGATTGGTGCTGATCCGTTGAGCACTGAGCCACAATTCGAACACGTATTCGTTTCTGGTGGTCCGGGCTGCACACCTGAAGAGCTAGAACGTAAACTTTACGTACTACGTAACTACACAGTACGCGTTTGCTTAGAAAGTGTGTCTAACATTGGTGATGACTTCTACATCAACTCAATGTCGTACAAAACACTAGTCTATAAGGGTCAGCTCACTACTGAGCAAGTTCCTCAGTACTTCCTAGATCTACAAAATCCGACGATGGTGACAGCACTTGCACTTGTTCACTCTCGTTTTTCTACCAATACTTTCCCGAAATGGCGCCTAGCGCAGCCTTTCCGTTACATTGCCCACAACGGTGAAATCAACACAGTTCGCGGTAACTTGAACTGGATGAAGGCGCGTGAAGCGATCATCGAATCTGACTTGTTCACACAAGCAGAAATCGACATGCTGCTCCCTATCTGTCAAGAAGGCAGTTCGGATTCATCAAACTTCGATATGGCACTTGAGCTCCTAGTTCTGTCTGGTCGTAGCCTGCCACATGCGTTGATGATGATGATCCCTGAAGCATGGCAAGAAAACAAAAACATGGACCCAACACGTCGTGCATTCTACCAGTATCACGCGAACGTAATGGAACCATGGGATGGCCCCGCATCGGTATGCTTTACTGACGGTGTTCAGGTAGGTGCAACGCTTGACCGTAACGGTCTGCGTCCATCACGTTATACCGTGACTAAAGATGACTTCCTAGTGATGGCCTCTGAGTCTGGTGTTGTTGATATTGAGCCAAAAAACGTTGAGTTCCGTGGTCGTCTGCAACCGGGTCGTATCTTCGTTGCCGACCTTGAGCAAGGTCGCATTATCTCTGATGAAGAAGTAAAAGATGGCATCGCCAGTGCTCAGCCATACCAGAAATGGGTGGAAGAGAACCTGCTAAGCCTTAAAAAGCTTCCAGACGCGAGCAACGAGTTCAGCCAACCTTCTCCTGAAAAGCTACTGCACAAACAGCAAGCGTTTGGTGTTAGCTCGGAAGAAGTAAACGAAATCATTGTACCTATGGCAAAAGATGGCAAAGAGCCATTGTCTGCAATGGGTGCTGACTGGCCACTAGCGATTCTTTCGCACCAATCACAACATCTGTCTAACTACTTTAAGCAGCTGTTTGCTCAGGTAACTAACCCACCAATCGACCCGATTCGTGAGCGTATGGTGATGTCTCTGAACACTTACCTAGGTAAAGATCAGAACCTACTGTCTGAATCGCCAGAGCACTGTCAAAAAGTTGAGCTTGAGTCCCCTGTTCTGTCCAACTCAGAGCTTGAAAAGCTGCGTGCTATCGATAATGAGCATCTACAAGCGAAGACACTGGACATTGTATTCCAAGCAAGCGAAGAAGAAGGTAAGCTAGAGCGTGCCCTAAAACGTATCTGCCAATACGCAGAAGACGCGGTTATCGATGGTTACTCAATCATCTTGCTAACTGACCGAGCAGTGAACTCTAACCACGCAGCTATCCCAGCTATGCTGGCAGTAGGCGCTGTTCACCACCACCTAATCCGTAAGGGCTTGCGTGCTAAGTGTGACATCGTGGTAGAAACCGGTGACGCACGTGAAACGCACCACTTTGCAACGCTTGTTGGCTATGGTGCAAACGCGATTAACCCATACCTCGTTATCGAGACCATGGTTGAGTTACAGCGCACTAAAAAACTGGATCCAGAAACCAGCATCTCTGAGCTGTTCGAGAACTACCGTAAGTCTATCAACGGCGGCCTATTAAAGATTTTCTCGAAAATGGGTATCTCCACACTTCAGTCTTACCATGGTGCACAAATCTTCGAAGCGCTAGGTATCAGTAAGTCTGTAGTTGAGAAGTATTTCACGGGTACGGTTTCACGTATTCAAGGCCTTACCATCGATGATATCGCCAAAGAAGTCTTGGTTCGTCACCGTATTGGTTTCCCAACACGTGAAATTCCAGTTCAAGTTCTTGATGTGGGTGGGGTTTATCAGTGGAAACAGCGTGGTGAAAAGCACCTGTTTAACCCAGAAACTATTTCCCTACTGCAAGAGTCAACTCGCAACAAAGATTACTCTCAGTTTAAGAAGTATGCGAAAGCCGTCGATGACCAAGGCGATAACGCTGCGACTCTGCGTAGCCAATTAGACTTCGTTAAGAACCCAGCTGGCTCCATTCCGGTGGAAGAAGTTGAGCCAATTGAAAACATTCTGAAGCGCTTTGCTACAGGTGCGATGTCATTCGGTTCTATCTCTTACGAGGCTCACTCAACACTTGCTGTAGCCATGAACCGTATCGGTGCTAAGTCTAACTCAGGCGAAGGCGGTGAAGATCCAACTCGTTTCGAACGTAAAGAAAACGGTGACTGGGAACGCTCAGCAATTAAGCAGGTTGCATCAGGTCGTTTCGGTGTCACGTCTTACTACTTAACTAACGCTGATGAGCTACAAATCAAGATGGCTCAAGGGGCTAAGCCAGGTGAAGGTGGTCAGCTTCCTGGTGATAAAGTCGATGATTGGATCGGTGCGACTCGTCACTCAACGCCAGGAGTTGGCTTGATTTCACCACCACCACACCACGATATCTACTCAATCGAAGATTTGGCACAGCTGATCTACGACTTGAAAAACGCTAACCGTGCGGGTCGCGTTAACGTGAAGCTAGTATCAGAAGCAGGTGTAGGTACTATCGCCTCAGGTGTTGCAAAAGCGAAAGCTGACGTTGTCCTGATTGCGGGCTTCGACGGTGGTACTGGTGCTTCACCAATGTCTTCAATTCGCCATACAGGGCTTCCTTGGGAGCTTGGTTTGGCAGAAACACACCAAACGCTTCTGAAGAACGGTCTACGTAACCGTATCGTGGTTCAATCTGATGGTCAGATGAAAACGCCACGTGACCTTGCGGTAGCAACTCTACTTGGTGCTGAAGAATGGGGCGTCGCAACCGCAGCGCTTGTGGTTGAAGGCTGTATCATGATGCGTAAGTGTCATAAGAACACCTGCCCTGTGGGTATCGCAACACAAAACAAAACACTACGTGAGCGCTTCGATGGTCGCGTAGAAGATGTTGTTACCTTCTTCCAATACATGGCTGAAGGCTTACGTGAAGTGATGGCTGAACTTGGTTTCCGCACTATCGATGAGATGGTGGGTCAATCTCACAAACTAAAAGTTCGTGAAGATATTGGTCACTGGAAATATAAGAACCTCGACCTAACACCTGTACTACATATTGAACAGGCTCGTGAGCAAGATGGCGTTTACAACCAAACGGAACAAAACCACAACCTAGAACAGGTTCTGGACCGTAAGTTAATTCAAGCAGCGATTCCAGCACTTGAGAAGGGCGAAGCCGTAAATGCTGAGTTCCCTATCATCAACACCGACCGTTCAGCTGGTACCATGCTGTCGAATGAGATTTCTAAAGTCTACAAGGACCAAGGTCTACCTCAACCAATGAACGTGAAGTTCACTGGCAGCGCAGGTCAATCATTCGGCGCTTTCCTTGCTAAAGGCGTTAAGTTTGAAGTGGAAGGCGATGCGAACGACTACTGGGGTAAAGGTCTGTCAGGCGGTACGTTAGTACTCTACCCTGATGCGAAATCAACGATTGTCGCTGAAGATAACATCGTGGTTGGTAACGTATGTTTCTACGGTGCAACGTCTGGTGAATCCTTCATTCGCGGTATGGCTGGTGAGCGTTTCTGTGTACGTAACTCTGGTGCTAAAGTCGTTGTTGAAGGTGTCGGTGACCACGGTTGTGAATACATGACTGGCGGTGCGGCCATCATCCTTGGTTCGACAGGACGTAACTTTGCGGCTGGTATGAGTGGCGGTGTTGCCTACGTTTGGGATACAGCGGGTGATTTTGAAACCAAGCTAAACCCTGAATTGGTCGACCTAGACCCAATCGAACAAGAAGATCGCGAACTACTTAAAGATATGCTGACTAAGCATGTAGAGTTCACAGGAAGTGAAGTCGCTCAGTCGTTCTTAGATAACTTTGAAGTAAGCCTAGCGTCACTCGTTAAGGTTATGCCGCGTGATTACAAAGCGGTACTTCAAAAGCGCAAAGCAGAAGCTGAGCAAGCTCAAACGGAAGAAGTGGAGGCAGTATAATGGGTAAGCCTACTGGATTTTTAGAACATGGTCGCGAGCTTCCAAAGAAGCTCGACCCAGCCGTTCGTATTGAAGACAACAAAGAGTTCGTACTAAACGAAGAGTTTGGCGACAAAATCAATACTCAGGCTTCTCGTTGTATGGATTGTGGCGTGCCGTTCTGCCACAGTGGTTGCCCAATCGGCAATATTATCCCAGAGTTCAACGATGCCGTATATCGTGATAGCTGGGAAGAAGCTTGGAACATCCTAAGTTCTACTAACAACTTCCCTGAGTTTACAGGTCGCGTCTGTCCGTCTCCTTGTGAGAGTGCTTGTGTACTGGGTATTAACCAAGACCCTATCACTATCTGTAATATCGAGAAAACTATCGTTGAAACAGCATACCGCGAAGGTTATGCAAAACCGAAAACGCCACGTTCTCGTTCTGGTAAAACTGTTGCTATCATCGGTTCTGGCCCTGCTGGTCTCTCTGCCGCTGAACAGCTCAACAGTGCAGGTCACTCTGTGACTGTATTTGAACGCGATGAGAAAGTGGGTGGCCTACTTCGCTTCGGCATCCCAGATTTCAAACTGGGTATGGACATCATTGACCGTAAGATCAATCTGATGGCAGAAGCTGGCGTTGAGTTTAAAGTAAACCAACATGTGGGCGTTGATGTTAATGCTCAGCAACTGCGCCAAGAGTTTGATGTGGTGCTGTTAACAGGTGGCTCTACCGTTCCTCGTGACTTACCTGTTCCTGGACGTGAACTTAAAGGCGTACATTTCGCTATGGAGTTCCTTGCTCAGAATAACCGTCGTGCTAACGATATGGATCTGAAAGGCGAAGAAATCCACGCTAAAGATAAGCACGTTGTGGTTATCGGTGGTGGCGATACAGGTTCTGACTGTGTGGGTACATCAAACCGTCACAAAGCGGCGAGTGTTACTCAGGTCGAAATCATGCCGATTCCACCAGAAAAACGCCCTGCGAATATGCCTTGGCCTCAATACCCAATGATTATGAAAACAACCACTTCTCATGAAGAAGGCTGTGACCGTCATTGGAATATCCTGACAAAAGAATTCATCGGTAACGATGAAGGTCAAGTAACAGGTCTTCGTATTGCTGACATCGTATGGAAAGACGCTGCGCCAGGTGAACGCCCAAGTTTTGAAGAAGTGGCTAACTCTGAGCGTGTCATTCCTTGTGATATGGCATTCCTAGCAATGGGCTTCTTACACCCAGAACCAACGGGCGTATTAGCACAACTTGATATCAAACTGGATGAGCGAGGAAACGTAGCGTCACAAGGTTTCCAAACCAACCAGCAAGGTGTTTTTGCCGCAGGTGATATGCGTACTGGTCAGTCTCTGGTCGTGCGTTGCATCAACGAGGGACGTGAGTGTGCACGTGCCATCGATGAATACCTTATGGGCAACACCAACCTTGAAGCGAAAGCAGATTCATTAATGCTTTCAGCCTAAAGGTTGTCTGTCTGGTTACACCAATAAGTAACTAACAGTATTCCTTCCTAATTTGGCCAGCAGTTTGCTGGCCTTTTTTGTGTCCGTCTTCATTGCAACCCCAACAAACTGTTAACCTTCTCACTATTTCACAGCAATGACTTGTCACTTATCGCAGATAAATCGTTTGAATTTCTGAATCATACACAACAAATTTCTGAAAACTTGACCTTTATCGCCATAAGCTATACGTTGTGAAGTTCGTGAAAATAGAATAGATACAATTTGTTAAGTTTATAAATTCTAAAAATTTGACGCAAATAACAACAAAAAGTCATTAAAAAGCATTAATTTACTGTCAGGATGACAGCAAGCTCAAAGGGAGAAAGGCAATGGCTCTTTACGATCCAAGTCTTGTAAAAGACAACTGTGGATTTGGTCTTATTGCGCATATGCAAGGTCAGCCCAGCCACAAACTGGTTCGCACCGCAATCTCAGCATTAGACCGCATGACTCACCGTGGCGGTATCAACTCAGATGGAAAAACAGGCGACGGATGTGGCCTACTACTCCAAAAACCGGATTCTTATTTTAAACTCATCGCAGAAGAAAATGGTTGGAACCTTGGCAAACAATACGCCGTAGGCATGCTATTTCTTTCCAAAGACCCGGTAAAAGCGCAGTCAGCGAAAGATATCATCAACCAAGAATTGTCACAGGAAACACTCACTGTTTCCGGTTGGCGAGACGTTCCTACCAATGATGACGTACTTGGTCCAATCGCACTGAGCTCGGTACCTAACATCGTTCAAGTCTTTATTTCTGCACCCGCAGGTTGGCGTGAACAAGATGTTGAACGACGCTTATATATAGCCAAACGTCGCATTGAAAAGCGCATCATCGATGATGAAGATTTCTATATTTGTAGCTTATCGACGCAAGTGATCGTCTACAAAGGGCTGTGCATGCCAGCTGATCTTCCACGCTTCTATCTCGATCTTGCTGATCTCCGCATGGAGTCATCGATCTGCCTATTCCACCAACGTTTCTCAACGAATACTCAACCTCGCTGGCCATTAGCACAGCCATTCAGATATTTGGCGCACAATGGTGAGATCAATACTATTGAGGGGAATAGACAATGGGCAAAAGCGCGTGCCTACAAGTTCGCATCACCGCTCCTGCCTGACTTACAAACAGCTGCACCATTCGTGAATGAGACTGGCTCAGATTCATCCAGCTTAGATAACATGCTGGATCTGTTCCTGTCTGGAGGTATGGATATCTTCCGTGCCATGCGTATGCTTGTGCCACCAGCATGGCAAAATCACCCAGATATGGATCCTGATTTGCGTGCCTTCTATGACTTCAACTCCAAACACATGGAGCCATGGGATGGACCCGCTGGGATCGTATTATCAGATGGTCGCTATGCTGCATGTAACCTAGATAGAAACGGCCTACGTCCAGCGCGTTACGTGATTACCAAAGACAATTTGATTACCTTAGCGTCTGAAGTGGGTATCTGGGACTACGCGCCTGATGAAGTTGCAGAGAAAGGTCGTGTTGGCCCCGGCGAGCTGCTTGTTGTCGATACTCAACAAGGTGAGCTATGGCATTCAGAAGACATAGATAACGATCTAAAGAGCCGTCATCCTTACCGAGAGTGGATGGAAAACAACGTCCACAAACTGACCTCCTTTAGTGAATTACCGGACGACCAAGTCGGAGCTCGCAGTTTTGATGAACCCCTGCTGAAAACCTATCAAAAGCAGTTCGCTATGACGAACGAAGAGACGGATCAGGTATTACGTGTTTTAGGTGATATGGGCCAAGAAGCCGTCGGCTCTATGGGTGATGATACCCCAATGGCAGTCCTCTCTTCTAAAGAGCGCTTGGTCACCGACTATTTCCGTCAGAAATTTGCTCAGGTCACCAACCCACCAATTGATCCACTGCGCGAAAAGCATGTGATGTCATTGGCGACCAGTGTTGGTCAAGAGATGAATGTATTTTGTGAGACCGATGGTCACGCTTATCGAGTCACATTCGACTCTCCAGTACTCCTTTACTCTGATATGCAGCAACTGTTAGAGCTGAGTGATAAGCACTATCGCAATACTATTTTGGACATTAATTACGACCCAAATGAGAAAGATCTCAAGCAAGCTCTGCTTGACCTTTGCGATAGTGCCGAGAGCGTTATCAAGCAAGGAACCGTTTTATTGGTTCTTTCAGATCGAGCTCTAGTCAAAGGAAAACTACCTATTCCGGCAGCAATGGCCGTCGGCGCGGTGCAAACTCGTTTAATCGAAGCCAACTTACGTTGTGACGCCAATATTATCGTTGAAACTGCAACGGCCCGAGACCCTCACCAATTTGCTGTATTGCTTGGTTTCGGCGCTACGGCTATCTACCCTTATTTGGCCTATGAAGCACTTGGTAAACTGATCGATGATGGTGCTATTGATAAGTGCTACCGAGACGTGATGCAAAACTATCAATACGGTATCAATAAAGGTCTGTATAAAATTATGTCCAAAATGGGTATTTCCACCGTTGCCTCCTATCGCTGCTCTCAGCTGTTCGAAGCCGTTGGTCTGCACACCAATATCGTCGATCTTTGCTTCAAGGGAGTGACTACTCGTATACAAGGTGCAAACTTCGAAGACTTCCAACAAGACCTGTTTAATCTTTCTAGAAAAGCATGGGCTAAACGCAAGCCTGTCGAGCACGGTGGACTACTAAAATATGTTCATGACGGCGAATACCACGCCTACAACCCAGATGTTGTTGGTACGCTGCAAAAAGCAGTGAAAAGTGGTGAATCATCTGATTATCAGACGTTTGCCAAACAAGTAAATGAACGTCCTGTGTCTATGCTGCGCGATATGATGGCGCTTAAAAAGTCAGACTCACCACTGGCACTAGACAAAGTCGAGCCGAATGCAGAGCTGTATAAACGTTTCGACTCTGCTGCAATGTCCATTGGTGCTTTAAGCCCAGAAGCTCATGAAGCACTGGCCATGGCGATGAATAAGCTTGGCGGATATTCTAATTCAGGTGAAGGTGGCGAAGATCCGCGTCGATTTGGCACTAATCGTAACTCTCGCATTAAACAAATCGCCTCTGGACGTTTTGGTGTCACGCCGCACTATTTGACCAATGCCGATGTGTTGCAAATCAAAGTGGCTCAAGGCGCTAAACCCGGTGAAGGCGGACAGCTTCCTGGCCATAAAGTGACAGCGGAGATTGCCAAACTGCGCCATTCAGTACAAGGTGTTACCTTGATTTCCCCACCTCCTCACCACGATATCTATTCTATTGAGGATTTAGCACAGCTGATTTTCGACCTTAAACAAGTCAACCCAAATGCGCTCGTGTCAGTTAAGTTGGTGTCTGAGCCGGGAGTTGGCACTATCGCAACAGGAGTAGCAAAAGCCTACGCCGACCTTATCACTATTTCCGGCTACGATGGCGGCACTGCGGCGAGTCCACTAACGTCGGTCAAATACGCAGGTTGTCCTTGGGAACTCGGTCTGGCTGAAACTCAACAAGCTCTTGTTGCCAACAACTTAAGACACAAGATTCGTCTTCAAGTTGATGGAGGTCTTAAAACAGGGCTTGATGTAGTCAAAGCTGCAATTTTAGGTGCGGAAAGCTTTGGATTTGGTACTGCACCAATGGTGGCTATGGGTTGTAAGTTCTTACGTATTTGTCACTTGAATAACTGTGCCACGGGCGTAGCCACTCAGGATGAGACCTTACGAAAAGAGTACTTTAAGGGCTTACCTGAAATGGTGGTCAACTACTTCACAGGTCTTGCTGATGAAGTAAGAGAGTTGCTTGCTCAGTTAGGAGTAGAAAAGCTCACTGACCTTATCGGTCGTACTGATCTGCTTGAGAGTCTTGAAGGCATGACAGCGAAACAAGCCAAGCTTGATCTGTCGAATATCTTAGAGGCCCCTATCTCACCTCTTTCGCTGCCTTTGTACTGGACAGAGCCAAATCAGCCGTTTGATAAAGCACTGCTAAACCAAAAGATTGTCGAAGAAACACAAGTTGCGGTCGAGGCTAAATCAGGTGGTAGCTTCTACTTTGATATCCGTAATACCGATCGCTCTGCAGGAGCGAGACTCTCAGGTGAAGTAGCCAAACGCTATGGCAACCAAGGGATGGCGAGTCGCCCTATTAAGCTTTACCTCGATGGGACAGCAGGTCAGTCTCTTGGGGTATGGAACGCGGGCGGTGTTGAAATCTATCTAACCGGTGATGCTAACGACTATGTAGGCAAAGGCATGGCTGGCGGTAAACTAGTCGTGAAGCCACATGTCGGTACAACATTCACTTGTAATGAAGCCACTATTATTGGTAACACCTGTTTGTATGGCGCCACTGGCGGTAAGTTGTTCGCCGCGGGGACCGCTGGCGAGCGTTTTGGTGTTCGTAACTCAGGCACGATTGCAGTGATCGAAGGGGCAGGCGACAACGCTTGTGAGTATATGACCGGTGGCATCGTGGCGATTCTAGGTGCAACAGGTGTGAACTTCGGTGCGGGTATGACGGGTGGATTTGCCTATGTGATGGACACTAACGAGGACTTTGAAGGGCGCGTGAACACCGAATCTGTCGAAGCTATCTCTTTATCTGACCTCTACATCCACCAAGAACACCTTCGTGGACTGATTGCCGAGCATTTAGAAGAAACAGGCTCTGTGCATGCTGAGAACATTCTGGCGAACTTTGATGAATGGATTCCAAAGTTCTACCTCGTCAAACCAAAAGCTGCGGATTTACGCACACTACTTGGTCATCAAAGCAGAAGCGCCGCTGAGCTGCGCGTTCAAGCACAATAATTGGAAGGAGCCAGAATTATGAGCCAGAACGTATACCAATTTATTGATGTGAACCGCGTCGACCCGGCTAAAAAGCCGCTCAAGGTTCGCAAAATTGAGTTTGTAGAGATTTACGAACCCTTTACGAAACAACAAGCAACCGCTCAAGCAGACCGATGTCTTGATTGTGGTAACCCTTATTGTGAGTGGAAATGCCCCGTTCACAACTATATCCCTCAATGGCTTAAGCTGGCGAATGAGGGACGAATCATTGAAGCTGCCGAGTTATCACATCAAACCAACAGTCTACCTGAAGTCTGCGGGCGAGTTTGTCCACAAGATCGCCTTTGTGAAGGCTCGTGTACACTCAACGAGGATTTTGGTGCCGTTACTATAGGTAATGTCGAGAAATACATTACCGACAAAGCCTTTGAAATGGGCTGGAAGCCGGATATGTCCCATGTAGAGTGGACGGACAAGAAGGTGGCTATTATAGGTGCAGGCCCGGCGGGACTCGCCGCTGCCGATATCCTAGTTCGTAATGGTGTTAAGCCCGTTGTCTTTGACCGCTACCCAGAAATCGGCGGACTGCTGACCTTTGGTATCCCATCGTTCAAGTTGGAAAAGGATGTCATGTTAAACCGACGTCGAATCTTTAGCGAAATGGGCGTCGAGTTTCAGCTCAATACTGAAGTGGGTAAAGATATCGACATGGCAACACTAGTTAAAGACTATGATGCGGTGTTTTTAGGTGTCGGCACTTATAAAAACATGCGGGCAGGTCTGACAAATGAAGAGGCATCTGGTGTATTTGATGCCCTACCATTTTTGATTTCCAACACCTACAAAGTTATGGAGTTGGAAGCCTCTGATCCTTTCATTGATATGAAAGGTAAAAAAGTGGTCGTTCTTGGTGGTGGTGATACAGCTATGGACTGTGTCAGAACGTCTATTCGCCAAGGCGCTAGTAGCGTTGTCTGTGCTTATCGACGAGATGAGGCTAACATGCCGGGCTCCCGACGCGAGGTAAAAAATGCTCGTGAAGAAGGCGTGAACTTTATGTTCAACTTGCAGCCTCTAGGCATAGAGGTGGATGCCAATGGCAACACATGCGGCGTTAAAGTAGTGAAAACGGCACTAGGTGAGCCCGATGAGGCTGGTCGTCGTCGTCCAGAACCAGTAGAAGGCAGTGAACACGTTCTTGCCGCTGATGCTGTTATCATGGCGTTCGGTTTTCAACCGCACCAGATGTCATGGCTTGAACCTTACGGTGTAGAACTCGATCAATGGGGACGGATCAAAGCTCCAGCCTCTCAAGAATTTATGTATCAGACGACCAATGAGAAGATCTTCGCTGGTGGTGATGCAGTTCGTGGTTCAGATCTCGTGGTTACTGCCATTGACGAAGGGCGCAAAGCGGCAGAAGGCATACTAGACTTCTTAGAGGTCTAACACCAGACACGCCATTCCGATCTTCATCAATCAGAATGACCATTGTTTTCTTAGCCCAGCCTAGCTGGGCTTTTGTTTAAGGGATGATTATGACATTACCCAAGTGGCTTACACTTTCTTCAGTGATGATCCTAACCGCATGCTGTGCAGGTTATAAAACAACAACGGACCGGACAGAGCAACCCTGTGGCGATAGTCCTCGGTGTGTTTCAACTCAAGATAGCCGAGAAGAGTTTACACTTGCCCCATTCACATTGACGCCAAACACCAATATCAATCAGATAGAACAAGTCGCCTTAACCCTTCCGAATGCCGAAGTTGCGGCCAAAGAAGGCAATTATCTGCGAGTCGAATACACCTCCAGTGTTTTTCGCTATGTCGATGATATGGAGCTAAAAATTGAAGGAGACCAATTATTGGTTCGCTCCGAAGCTAGAATTGGCTATTACGACTTTGACGTGAACCGTGAAAGAGTTGAAGCATTTCGCCTCAAGTTGATCGAATCAGGACTGATTGAAGCAAACCCTTGAGTAATTGCTATAGCAATGGTTGGGCTGTGCAAAGACTATTGCTATACTGCACGCCAAATACGTTTTCCAACCTGAGAGAATCTCTATGAAAATCGGCGTAATCGGCGCAATGGAACAAGAAGTTTCCATCCTAAAATCAGCATTAACAAACCTTGTTGAAACTAAAAAAGGCGGTTGCACCTTCTTTACTGGTCAACTTAACGGTGCAGACATTGTCTTGCTACAGTCAGGTATTGGCAAGGTAGCGGCAGCTGTAGGAACAACGATTCTTCTTAGCGATTACCAACCTGATGTGGTTATTAACACAGGTTCTGCAGGTGGCTTTGAGTCTTCACTAAACCTAGGAGATGTCGTCATCTCCACTGAAGTTCGTCATCACGACGCTGATGTGACGGCATTTGGCTATGAAATTGGTCAGATGGCGGGTCAACCAGCGGCCTTCGCTGCCGACGCTAAATTGATGGAAACAGCAGAACAAGCGCTTGCACAGATGAAAGATAAGCACGCAGTACGTGGTCTAATTTGTACTGGTGATGAGTTTGTATGTCGTCCAGAACGTCAAGAAACTATCCGTAAAAACTTCCCTGGTGTTATCGCTGTCGAGATGGAAGCATCAGCGATCGCACAAGTTTGCCACCAGTTCAATACACCTTTCGTCGTGGTACGTGCTATCTCTGACGTGGCAGACAAAGAGTCACCAATGAGCTTCGAAGAATTCCTACCTTTGGCAGCACAAAGCTCGTCTGAAATGGTAGTAAATATGGTGGATTTGCTTAAGTAACCCTTCAACTTAAGCCTCCTAAGGGAAATAAAACGCAAGGACTGCTGAATGAGCTCTTTTCTAGAGAGTTTATATGGAAATGGCGCACTGCTGGTAATGTGGAGTGCGCTGTTATTTCATCTGCTAATTCCAATCCCCTCCGCCGCTCATCCTGTTCGATTTTGGCAACAGATTGCTGCGCTAGTGGCAGATAAAGTCAATTCTCCATCGTCAACAAACGAGCAACAGCACCTTGCGGGTTGGCTTGCCCTGTTACTAATGTTAGTCCCCACTGGCCTAGTACTTTGGGCTCTTGAGCCATTAGTTTGGAAGCCAGAATTCTATCAATTAGCCTTGCTTCTCTTGGCCATTGATTGGCGCAACAACGAACAGTACGCCCACAAACTTATTAATGCCCTCGCTCAAGAAGATAAAGCCAATGCGCGTAGACTGCTTTCAACCAAAGTAAACCGAGAGACCAACAACCTATCGCTTCTGGGCATAGGCAAAGCAGGCTCTGAAACGCTACTTCTGAGTTATGCTAGAAACGTAGTCGGCGTGCTGTTTTGGTACGGCGTTAGTGGTGGTGTTGGCGCCTTGCTGTATCGACTGACTTTAGAGCTCGCTCGCAATTGGAGTCCTAGCCAAAAAGGCTTTGCTAGTTTCGGTAAACCTATTGCTTGGCTATTTTCACTGTTGGATTTCGCACCCCAGAAGCTGTTTTCAATACTCATGTTTGCTGGTCTGCCCATTACCTCTATTAAACACGCCATAATGCAAGCTAAATCGTGGCATAACCCAGTCACGGCTTGGCTCATCAGTGGCTGTGCACACCGTTTTGAGCTTGCTCTTGGTGGGCCAGCTATCTATCAAGGTGAAAAACTTCAGCGAGCACGTATCGGCGGAAAAGTAGCACCGTCGGCTTATCACTTGGCCTTGTTGCAGAAACACATTGCTTGGCGTATCTATTTTTGGCTAGTGATGCAGAGCCTAGTCATGTTTATCATTCACAGAGGTTTCTAATTTCATGAAGAATTGGCTCATACTTGTCATTACTTTTTTGGCAACTCAACATGCTCTAGCAGACACACAACGTATTATCAGTTTAGCTCCTCATGCTACGGAACTGGCGTATGCCGCAGGACTTGGTGATAAGCTTATCGCAGTAAGTGAATACAGTGACTATCCAGAGCAAGCGAAAGAGTTGGAGCGAGTGGCCAATTACCAAGGTATCAAATTGGAACGAATCGTGGCGATGCAACCTGACCTCATTCTTGTCTGGCCTGCGGGAAACCCTGCACGTGAATTGGAGAAACTAGAAAAGCTGGGATTTAACCTATTTTACTCACAAACCAAAACTCTCGATGATATCGCTATCAACATCGAGAAATTAAGCCAATATGCCGATGACCCTTCCATTGGCTTAAACGCAGCCAAAGAGTTTCGTCGAGGTTTAGCGCAGTTAAAGCAAAAATATGACACAGAAACACCCGTTCGCTACTTTTACCAGCTAAGTGAAAAGCCCATTATCACCTTAGCGCAAGGCAGTTGGCCGAGCGAAGTGTTTGAGTTTTGTGGTGGTGAAAATATTTTTGCCGATAGCAAAGCCCCCTATCCACAAGTCAGCCCTGAACAGGTAATAGTTCGCCAGCCTCAAGCCATTTTTACTTCAGAGCATGCCATTAAAAACGGCACCATGTGGCACAAGTGGCAGCAGGAGTTACCAGCCGTTAGCCAACATCATGTGTGGTCATTGACGTCTGACTGGCTAAACAGACCAACACCAAGAACACTTCTAGCCATACAACAGGTTTGCCAGTATCTGGATCAGGTAAGAACTCAATAATAATTGAGAGATAGATCACATTCAGCTACGAACCACTAGGCGCAATCGTTAAATCCCGTAAAATTGGCGAACTTTCCTTTTATGCTTCAGTGAGAAACTAGCTGTGGACTCCATGCTCTATTTGGTCGACTTATTTGGTACGGCAGTGTTTGCGATATCAGGAGTGATACTCGCAGGAAGACTCAGGATGGATCCTTTTGGTGTAATGGTACTCGGTAGCGTCACTGCGATAGGTGGCGGCACGATTCGAGACATGGCACTCGGTGCAACGCCAGTTTTCTGGATCACCGACAACACTTACCTTTGGGTCATTTTCATCACCTGTATTTTGACCATGCTATTGATTCGCCATCCACGTCGACTTCCTTGGTATGTGTTACCAGTGTGCGATGCCGTTGGTCTTGCGGTTTTTGTCGGTATCGGGGTTGAGAAGTCAATGCTATTCCAAGACTCCTATATGGTTGCAGTCATTATGGGAGTAATTACCGGATGCGGTGGCGGTATAATTCGGGATGTACTGGCTCGCGAGGTTCCTATGGTACTGCGCCGTGAGGTATACGCAACAGCCTGTATCATAGGTGGTGTTTTCCATACCTCAGCTCTGTTACTTGGTGCTTCTTCAGAAGTAGCCTTCTTGTGTTGTATTGTTGCAACGCTGGTTATTCGCTTAGGCGCTATTCGCTGGCACTTATCCTTACCTACGTTTGCTTTAGATAAGTAACCTGATTACCAAAAGCTAGAGATAACAATCTCTAGCTTTTACTCTTCATTTTTCCCATTCGCTTTAGTATGTTGGTTAATTCATCGTCTCTCAGACCAATGACAGGGAAAAGTCTATGGATGTCATCTTCAATCACGTTTCTTTTGACCAAGCTGGTTCTATCTCTATTCCAGATTGGCGCATTCAATCTGGTGAACATTGGGCAGTATTTGAAACCCAAGGCAATGTAGGCTCTTTATTGGGCGACTTATTGTGCCAAGAAATCTTTCCTAAAGAAGGGGAGATTCTTGGTTTACAAACCGGCATTGCACAAGTTTCTTTAGCAGAGCAGCAGCGATTACTTGAACTGGAAAATGCCAATGACGATACCGACTTTATGGATCGAATCGATTTTGGTCGCACCGTGACTCAACTGGTATCCGAGTTTGCCAGCAACGAAACTGTAGCAGATCAGTTGATTCAAGAGCTGGATCTTTTGCACTTAAAAGAGCGAGGCTTTAAGCAACTATCAACCGGCGAAACACGTCGCGTTATGTTAGCCAGAGCATTAGCAACCTCACCTAAACTGCTTATTTTGGATGAGCCATTTGTCGGCTTAGATACGTTGCATCGCAAGATGCTTGCCGACTACCTTCGCGACCTATCACTGCATATTCAATTGGTGGTGATCACCTCAAGGGAAGATGAAATCCCTGTTTGGGTTAATCATGTCGCCATGTTTGAAGATGGTACATTGACCGAACAACTAAGCTACCAGCAATGGCGCGCTCACCCTGTCATTTCGCAGCTACTGGCTCAATCTTCAGCGCAAAGCGAACAATGGCTTGCGCTAATTCGTAAGCATCAACATCAATCGAAGTTTCCAGACCCCTTGGTTAAAATTACCGACGGACACGTAGAATACGTCGACCAAAAAATATTCTCCGGCGTGAACTGGCAGATTAACAATGGAGAGCACTGGCAAGTTCGTGGACCAAACGGTTGTGGAAAAAGTACATTGCTCGGCATGATCTTTGGCGATCATCCACAATGTTATAGCAATGACATTCTGATTTATGGTTTGAAGCGCGGCAGCGGAGAAACCGTGTGGGACATCAAACAGCATACCGGTATGGTCTCTTCTGCACTTCACTTGCAATATCGTGTCAGTTGCAGCGCCTTGGAAGTCTTGCTATCGGGCTTTTTCGACTCTATCGGACTTTATGATAAGCCTAGCCAAAATCAGATAGATGCGGCGAAAGAGTGGTTAACGCTGCTTCATATGGAGCACTTGCACGACCGTTCTTTTAAGTCCCTCGAATATAGTCAACAAAGACTCCTTTTAATTGCTCGAGCTATCATCAAGCAGCCTACTATCCTTATCTTGGATGAGCCTTATCAAGGGCTTGATTTTCTAGGTCGTAAGCTGGTGATGAATGCCCTCGATATGATAGCCAAAGAAAACTTAAGCCAGTTGCTCTATGTCTCCCATTATGTGGAAGATGAACTAGACAGCATTCACCATTTTGTCGATTTTATTAAAGATGAAGACGATGAATACTATCGCGTTGAACTCACACAGCCTAAGTAGGAGATTGAGATGTCAAACATCGCTATTGTTTACTTCTCTAAGAGTGGAGCGACCCGAGCACTCGCAAAAGCCATTCAAAGTGGCATCGAGTCTGCGCTCTATAGTGCCACTCTGTTTGAGATTGAGAGCCGTGATATTGAAGAGGGTCGTTACGTCAATAATCATTTACTTTCATCACTAAAGCATTTCGATGCTATTGTTTTCGGAAGTCCTACTTACATGGGCTCGGCCAGCGCTCAATTTAAGGCTTTTATGGATGCGAGTAGCGATGAATATGTCCAACTCAATTGGCGTAATAAGCTTGCCGCAGTATTTACCATGGGCGGTAGTCTCAATGGTGAGCAGCAACAAACGCTGCTTGGTTTCTTTGCCTTAGCCTGCCAGCACGGTATGATCTGGGCAGGGTTAGATGTTTCAAAACACACAGATAACAAAGCTTTGAACCGCACAGGCTCCTCAATTGGCTTAGTGGCAAGCTACGATGACAATGCGCAAGTTCACCCTAATGACTTAGAAACTGCCCATTACTTTGGTCACCGAATTGCTGACTTAGCCTACCAACGTCGTCATCAGGTTATGTTAGAATAATAAAATCCATTCCCAATTTTCATCAAAGCTTATGCTATTAGAAGGCATTGAGACCTTACTTGTGCTCTCACAAGAAAAAACCATGAGCCGTACTGGCAGCAGACTATATATCAGCCAGTCGGCGGTCAGTAAGCGAATAGCCAATCTAGAAAGAAAACTTGGCAAAAAATTAATCGAGCCAGAAGGGAGGCAAATAAAACTAACTCCTGACGCTCTCTCTCTTATCGACCGTGTTGGTCCAAGTTTGCATGAGCTTCGCGGATTAATTGCTGAAGAGCAGACTCTTGATGATCAAACGATTATTCGTGTGGATTGTTCGGAAACCTTAGTGGCAGGTTATCTCAGTGAAGTATTTCCCATGTTGCTGCTTAAAGACCCATTCCTCACCATTACCACCAACCATACACCTCGAATCATTGAACACGTTAAAGCTGGAGACGCAGCGATTGGACTCTGTGCAGGGCATCTTAATAGTCGTCTTGGCCTGCATGCGACCCATCTATTCAACGAACCGTTTCGAGTCGTGAGCCATCAACCGCTTACCGCACCGCCCGCTAAGCTCATCACTAACGACCTCAACAATCCGGCCAATACCTATCAAGCGGGCTTGCTTCAGCAAGCGGGTATTATTCCTAGCATGCAGATGGACTCTTATACTGCAGCAGCGCAGTTGGCAATCAAAGGTGTCTCTGCCGCTTTGGTTCCATTATCAATTATAAAAACCCTTCACATTGATGAAGGGCTTTGCTTTGACTTCGATTTTCTTGCTACGTTGACACGTCCCGTGCACCTTGTTTATCGTCCCTCGGCACTGAAATTAGAACGAGTTAGAACAGTGATTGAAACCATTGAGGATGCTGTTCCCAAAGTAGCTTCAATGCCATGACCATTGACATGATCACAACCAATGGGCGGATGAATTTTTTCCCCTTAGATACAACGACCTTAGCTCCCATTCTGGCACCCAAAAAACCGCCCACTGCCATAACTAAGCCGATTTCCCAAACCGGTAAGCCTGCAATAATGAAAAAGATTAATGCGGCTAGATTGGAAGTAAAATTGAGCACTTTGGTTTTTGCTGTCGCATGAACAATCGACAGTTGTGCGATGGCGACAAAACAAATGGTAAAGATAGAACCGGTACCCGGTCCAAAGAAGCCGTCGTAAAATCCGACACCAGTACCTACAGAAAAGGCAAATAGGGTTTCTGACATTTTAGGTTTGCCACCGCCCTCTCCTGCTTGTGGAGCCAGCAAAAAGTACAGAGAAATCCCCAGCAGTAAAACTGGAATCAAGCTCGTCAGCACCCCTGCATCAATATGCTGTACTAATTCAGCACCAACTGCAGATCCTATAAAAGTACATAGAATCGCAAGTCGCATTTCCTTGAGGTCAACAATACCATTGCGCACAAAATACCAAGTTGCCGAAAAGCTACCAAATGAGCTTTGTAACTTGTTAGTTGCCAATGCTTGAGTTGGGGGAACGCCGACTGACAGGAGAGCAGGAAGAGTAAGTAACCCGCCACCACCAGCCATCGCATCAATAAAACCCGCTAATCCTGCCACCAGGAATAGGAGTCCAAGAATTTCTATCGTAACTTCCATTATGCTAACTCAACGTGAAATATTGTCTCATTTTACTCGCGACAAACATCAACACTAGCGAAATCATGGATACAAACCTATTCCCCTAAGGAATTAATTAGAAGCAGTAACTTAAGCCGATATTGACAGCATTACCTTTATAAAACTTGCTATGAGCTAAAGAGACATATTCTAATGACCCTTTAAGTTTATCCGTAAAGGTATAAGAGACTCCGGCACCTCCCGAAAAATACCCTTTAGTTTGACTACTTGCGGAATATTCTTTCGCAAAGTTGACCCCAGCTAAGGCGTAGATCGAAAAAGTGTCATTGAGTGGATAGCTTGCTTTGGCATAAATTTGCGACTGGTGTTGAGGCAAAGAACTTGAACGATTGAGTGCATAGAAATATCGTCCCTCAAGGGCAAAATGCTGATTGAATGAGTACCCTGCCTGAAGTCCTAAATTACTAATATTGGAAGTCGATTTGTCAACGCTCTCATCCGCTGCTCGCACCGCACTATATATGGTACCTAGGTAAAAACTATCGTCAGCCAAAGCTGAAAAAGACAATGTCATTGCCGCCGTTAAGATAGATAAAGTATGTTTAATTTTCACTGCTAATTTCCTACGTTTTAATTGGGGGTAGGAATATAACGACTAAAATAATTATTTAAAAAACACTCTCTGAATAAAGAATGCGACAAAAAAAGCCCGCTCAAATGAGCGGGCAATGAGGTTGTCTAAAAGGCAGGAGTTAGACCTGCTTCTTAGTTTTTATCTATTAAGCACTTTTTACTTGTGCGTGAAGCTCTTGAACCGATGTCACTGTCGACTTCGCATCTGCGGTATGAGACATACAGGTTGCAAACGCTGCATTTAGCGTTGTGGTGTAGTTCACTTTCTCCGCAAGCGCGCCACGACGTAGAACTTTTGAGTCCTCAATCGCTTGACGACCTGCTGCCGTGTTAACGATGTAGGTGTACTCGTTGTTCTTGATACGGTCTAGGATATGTGGACGACCTTCGTGTACCTTGTTTACAAGACGAGGGTTGATTCCAGCTTCACCTAAGATTACTGCTGTACCGTGTGTTGCATCTAGTTGGTAGCCAAGCTTCGTTAGCTTAGAAGCTAGGTCAACCACGCGCTCTTTATCACCTTCACGAACAGACAATAGCGCACGACCTCCTTCAGGGTAAACATTGCCACAACCTAGCTCTGCTTTCGCATAAGCTTCAGCAAATGTCGCACCGACACCCATTACCTCACCAGTAGAACGCATTTCTGGGCCTAATAGTGGGTCAACGCCAGGGAACTTGTTGAATGGCAGTACCACTTCTTTCACTGAGTAGTAAGGCGGAATAATCTCTTTAGTGAAGCCTTGCGACTCTAGAGATTGACCCGCCATAACACGAGCAGCAATCTTAGCAATAGGTGCACCTGTTGCTTTCGATACAAACGGAACGGTACGCGCTGCACGTGGGTTAACTTCAATCAAGTAAACCTTGTTGTTCTTAACCGCAAACTGAGTGTTCATTAGACCACGAACACCCAACTCAAACGCTAGCTTTTCAACTTGCTCACGCATTGTATCTTGGATTTCTTGGCTTAGCGTGTATGCAGGAAGTGAACATGCTGAGTCACCAGAGTGAACACCTGCTTGTTCGATATGCTCCATAATCCCGCCGATAACCACTCGCTCACCGTCACATAGTGCGTCGATGTCAACCTCAACGGCGTCATCTAGGAAGCTATCTAACAGAACAGGAGACTCGTTAGAAACACTCACAGCTTCGTTGAAGTAACGACGTAGATCTTGCTCGTCGTAAACAATTTCCATTGCGCGACCACCTAGTACATACGATGGACGAACAACCAATGGGAAGCCGATTTCGCGAGATTTCTCTACCGCTTGCTCCATTGTCGTTACTGTTGCGTTTTCTGGTTGTAGAAGGCCAAGACGGTCTACCGCTACTTGGAAACGCTCACGGTCTTCTGCACGGTCGATAGCGTCAGGGCTAGTACCAATGATTGGCACACCAGCAGCTTCTAAAGCACGAGCCAGTTTCAGAGGCGTTTGACCACCGTACTGAACGATTACGCCTTTCGGTTTCTCTACTCGAGCGATAGCCAATACATCTTCCAGTGTAACTGGTTCGAAGTACAGACGGTCAGACGTATCGTAGTCAGTTGAAACCGTTTCTGGGTTACAGTTAACCATGATGGTCTCGTAACCGTCTTCGCGTAGTGCTAAAGATGCGTGTACACAACAGTAATCAAATTCGATACCTTGGCCGATACGGTTTGGACCGCCACCTAGGATCATGATTTTGTCTTTATCTGTTGGATTCGCCTCACATTCGTCATCATAAGAGGAGTACATGTAAGCGGTATCAGAAGAGAACTCAGCCGCACAAGTATCAACGCGCTTGTACACTGGGTGGATATCGTATTGGTCACGCAGACGACGAATTTCGCTTTCCGCTACACCTAGAATCTTAGATAGGCGCGCATCAGCAAAACCTTTACGCTTAAGCTTGTTTAGCTCTTGCTTATCAAGGCCTGCAAAACCTTTCGCTCGCAGTTCTTGCTCTAGTTTCACAATCTCTTCGATTTGAACTAGGAACCAACGGTCGATTTGTGTCAGGTTGAAGACACCATCTACAGATAGACCTGCACGGAATGCGTCAGCGATATACCAAATACGCTCGGCACCAGCTTCTTTCAGCTCGTGGCGGATTTTAGACAGTGCATCAGGAGCATCAAGGTCAACCATTTCGTCAAAGCCAGTCGCGCCAACTTCTAGGCCACGAAGCGCTTTTTGTAGCGACTCTTGTTGGTTACGACCAATCGCCATTACCTCACCAACTGACTTCATCTGTGTTGTTAGACGGTCGTTAGCGCCAGCAAACTTCTCGAAGTTAAAACGAGGAATCTTAGTTACTACGTAGTCGATAGTTGGTTCAAACGATGCTGGTGTGGCACCACCCGTGATATCGTTCATCAGTTCATCTAGTGTGAAACCAACCGCTAGTTTCGCTGCAATCTTAGCGATAGGGAAACCCGTTGCTTTAGACGCTAGAGCAGAAGAGCGAGATACACGTGGGTTCATCTCGATGATAACCATACGGCCATCTTTCGGGTTGATACCAAACTGAACGTTTGAACCACCTGTTTCAACACCAATCTCACGCAGTACCGCTAGAGAAGCGTTACGCATCAATTGATATTCTTTATCTGTCAGCGTTTGCGCTGGTGCGACTGTGATTGAGTCACCCGTGTGAATACCCATTGGGTCGAAGTTTTCAATCGCACAAACGATAATGCAGTTGTCCGCTTTGTCACGAACCACTTCCATTTCGTATTCTTTCCAACCGATAAGGGATTCATCGATAAGAAGTTCGTTCGTTGGAGAAAGGTCTAAACCACGGCGACAGATTTCTTCGAATTCTTCTTTGTTATATGCGATACCGCCACCAGTACCACCCATAGTGAAAGAAGGACGAATGATACAAGGGAAGCCAACCATATCAAGAACCGCGTACGCTTCTTCCATAGTTTTCGCAGTATCAGCGCGTGGACATTCTAGGCCAATTGATTTCATCGCTTTATCGAAGCGAGAACGGTCTTCTGCTTTATCGATAGCGTCGGCCGTTGCACCAATCATTTCCACACCGAACTCTTCAAGTACGCCGTGCTTCTCTAGGTCAAGTGCACAGTTCAGCGCGGTTTGACCACCCATTGTAGGTAGAACCGCGTCAGGACGTTCTTTAGCGATGATGTTACGAACAACTTCCCACTGAATAGGTTCGATGTACGTCGCATCCGCCATGTCCGGGTCAGTCATGATTGTTGCAGGGTTCGAGTTCACTAGGATAACTCGATAACCTTCTTCACGTAGCGCTTTACACGCTTGTGCGCCAGAATAGTCAAACTCACAAGCCTGACCGATAACAATCGGGCCAGCACCAAGAATTAGAATACTTTTAATGTCAGTACGTTTTGGCATTCTCAACTACTCCGAATTACGCTTTGTGTTTTTTAATCAGTTCAATGAAGTGGTCAAACAATGGTGCAGCATCGTGTGGACCTGGGCTTGCTTCAGGGTGACCTTGGAAGCTAAATGCCGGCTTATCAGTGCGATGGATACCTTGAAGCGTACCGTCAAATAGAGACTTGTGCGTCGCACGCAGGTTTTCAGGTAACGTCTCTTCATCAGCAGCAAAACCGTGGTTCTGAGAGGTAATCATCACTACATTGCGATCGAGATCTTTTACCGGATGGTTGGCACCGTGGTGGCCAAACTTCATTTTCACAGTTTGTGCACCTGATGCTAGCGCCAAAATTTGGTGACCCAGACAGATACCGAAGATAGGCAGTCCGTTATCTAGGAAAGTCTTAGTTGCCTCAATAGCGTAAGTACAAGGAGCTGGGTCGCCAGGGCCGTTCGATAGGAACACGCCATCTGGGTTAAGCGCGAGCACTTCTTCTGCTGAAGTTTGCGCTGGAACCACCGTTAGGCGGCAGCCGCGGTCAACAAGCATGCGCAAGATGTTACGCTTGGCACCGAAGTCGTAGGCAACAACGTGATATGGCAATTCACTGTCGTCTTTCGCTTCAGGAAGTCCACCCTCGAGCGTCCACGAACCTTGTTTCCATTGATACGTTTCTTTTGTTGTAACCTCTTTCGCAAGATCCATACCTTTCAAGCCAGGGAATTCTTTTGCTTTAGCAAGTGCTAGAGCTTCATCTAGGTTATCGCCCGCTACGATACAACCGTTCTGCGCACCTTTTTCACGAAGAAGGCGAGTCAGCTTACGTGTATCGATATCAGCGATACCAACGATGTTCTGAGACTTGAGATAGTCTGAAAGGGATTGTTCGTTACGGAAGTTTGATGCGATAAGAGGAAGATCGCGAATCACAAGGCCTTGTGCGTGGATTGCTGAAGACTCTTCGTCTTCTTTATTAGTACCAGTATTGCCAATGTGAGGATAAGTAAGAGTTACGATCTGTTGAGAATAGGAAGGATCAGTGAGGATTTCTTGGTACCCCGTCATCGAGGTATTAAAAACAACTTCACCAACGGATAAACCATCTGCTCCAATGGAAACACCGTGGAACACTGTCCCATCTTCTAGGACTAACAGTGCTGATTTACTCAAGACAACCTCCAGAATAAAAATGCATAAATTTTAAATTAAATTGCAGATTTGCCTTCCTCTTCGCTATAAATAAGCGCTTTTAGGTAGTTCAGACAAATTGGCGGTATTCTAATGATGCCCGTGACAAGTGTCAACAACTGCCGAAAAATAAAATTAAATTTTATCGCCATTGACCATTTTTTTACTCTAAACCCTCAAAAAAACACATTTCAAGAGCAAAAATCAATCAGTTATGATTCCGCATAGTTTTTCGTGCTAGCAAAGTTAATAACAACCCCGCAATTTTTACCTCATAACTACGCAAACGTTAACCGAAACAAGTTAACATATAAAAATAAGACATAAGAGACAGTTTTTATCTCAAAGCTACAAAATTCACACATAAATCCATTTATTTTGTACAGTTATTGTGTTTTTGGTCGATTTAGCGAGATGGCTATTCATACCCTAGAACAATACTGACCTTGAGAATAATTATGTAAAACAATTGAGCTTTGAGATTCGACGCCATGAGATATAAAAAAAGCGCCGACTGGCGCTTTTCGTTAAATGCTATCGAGACCGAGAACTTCAGTCATGGTATAAAAGCCCGCAGGCTTATCATTGAGCCATACTGCAGCTTTAACGGCCCCATTGGCAAACGTCATGCGATCGGTCGCTTTGTGGGTAATCTCGACGCGCTCACCAATATCAGCAAACATAGCGGTATGTTCACCAACAATATCGCCAGCTCGAATCGTAGCAAAGCCAATTTCGTCACGAGTACGCTCACCAGTGATGCCTTCACGAGCATAGACGGCTACATCGTTGAGTTCATTACCCATTGCGCCTGCAATCGCTTCTCCCATACCGATAGCAGTACCAGATGGAGCATCTACTTTATGGCGGTGATGTGCTTCAACAATTTCGATGTCGCAGTAATCGCCCATAACTTTCGCCGCTTTCTCAAGAAGCTTAAAGACAAGGTTAACCCCTACGCTGTAGTTCGGCGCCATAACCACTGGCACAGACTGAGCAGCCTCATCGATAATCGCCTTCTCTTCTTCGCTAAAGCCAGTTGTACCAATCACCATTTTTTTGCCATGCTGTTTACATAGCTCTAGATTCGCAAGGGTACTTTTTGGCGCGGTGAAATCGATGATAACGTCAAAGTCATCAATAGACTTGTTAAGATCATCCACCAAAGCGACGTCAAATCGCCCTTCACCACATAATTCACCAACATCAACACCAACTAAAGATGACTCTGGGCGTTCAGAACCTGCGCCTACTTCAGCCTGATTGTTGTGAAACGTTGCTTTCACTAGGTTGCGACCCATACGGCCCGCTGCTCCTGCAATCGCAATTCTTACCATTGCGTTATTCTCCGTTGTTTATGTTGCTACCAATGTAACGCAAAGACACTAGGGCTACCAGAGTCGTTACAGATTTTAACGGTATTTTTCGACCACTTTGTTTAGGATGGGTACATTCGCTTCGGGGAATGCATAATTCGGTAAATCGGCAATATTTACCCAACAGCCTTCCTGCCCCTCTTTTCCGTATGGTTCATTGTCAAACGACGTCACCGAGATAAAATCAAACTTCAACGATTTTTCTGGGTAGTCATGAAGTAGGTGCTCGAACAACTCAAACTCTTTAACTTTTATGTCGATCTCTTCGAACAGCTCACGAGTTATCGCCTCGCCGACTGATTCTCCTACCTCGACTTTACCCCCAGGAAACTCCCAAAAGCCGCCTTTGTGAAGATTATCAGGACGTTTAGTGATATAGATTTGCGACTTATCTTGATTAAAGATAATTGCGGCAACGATATGAACTCGCTTCACGTTTTTCCCCACCTATTTCTGTGTTTCTCGTAAATTCAGATTAAAAAAAGAGCCGCATAATGCGACTCTTCATTTTTACATCATGGTTTAGTTAATCTTACCATGGCATTGTTTGTATTTCTTACCAGATCCACAAGGACATGGTTCATTGCGCCCAACCTTACGTTCTTCACGAACCATAGGCTGTTGTGAATCATCACCAGACTCTTCTGAGTGATCAGCAAGTTGGTTCTCAGCATCCGCGTGTTGAGCATGCGCTTTTGCTGCTGCTGCCTCTGCTTGCGCTTGACGCTGAGCTTCCATACGCTCAACTTCTTCTTGCTGTTGCACGCGTACTTTTGAAAGTATAGTGATCACGTCAAATTTCAGAGAATCCAACAGTTGCTCAAACAACTCAAACGACTCACGCTTGTATTCTTGTTTCGGGTTCTTCTGAGCATAACCACGAAGGTGAATACCTTGACGTAGATGATCCATAGCCGCTAGATGCTCTTTCCATAGCGTATCTAGAGTCTGCAGCATGACCGATTTTTCAAAGTTACGAAGTACTTGTGCACCAACAGTTTCTTCTTTCTGTTGATAAATCGTTACTGCTGTATCAAGGATTTTCTCACGAAGTGCTTCTTCATAGAGCTTGTCATCTTCATCAAGCCAAGTTTTGATTGGAAGCTCTAAATCGAAGTCATTCTTCAGACGTTCTTCTAGACCCTCGATATCCCACATATCTTCTAGAGATTGAGGTGGGATGTACTCATCGATAACAGAAGTGAACACATCAGCACGGTTTTGCTCAAGCATTTCACTGATGTCTTCTGCCGTCATTAATTCATCACGAAGCTCGTAGACAACTTTACGCTGGTCATTGGCCACGTCATCAAACTCAAGCAATTGCTTACGGATATCGAAGTTACGACCTTCCACTTTACGCTGAGCTTTCTCAATAGAGCGTGATAGCATCTTACTTTCAATCGCTTCACCTTCGTCCATACCACTTTGGATAAGGCTAGCCATACGATCAGAAGTGAATATACGGAGTAGTTGATCTTCCATTGATAGATAGAAACGAGATGAACCAGCATCACCTTGACGACCAGAACGACCACGTAACTGGTTATCGATACGGCGAGATTCATGACGCTCTGTACCAATGATATGTAGACCACCAGCAGCAAGAACTTGATCATGAATCACTTTCCATTCTGCTTTAATGGCATCGATTTGCTCTTGCGTAGGCTCAGAAATCTGTTCAACTTTAGACTGCCAGCTGCCACCTAACACGATATCGGTACCACGACCCGCCATGTTAGTTGCGATAGTTACTGCACCTGGCGTACCCGCTTCAGCAACGATTTCAGCTTCGCGTTCGTGGAACTTCGCGTTAAGAACGTTGTGCCTGATCTTAGCTTGCTTCAACGCATTAGATAACAGCTCTGACTTCTCAATCGAAACCGTACCAACCAGAATAGGCTGACCTTTTGCACTGCGCTCTTTAATGTCTTCGATAATCGCGTTGAATTTTTCAACTTCAGTACGATAAACCACATCAGCCATGTCATCACGAACCATTGGTTTATTGGTTGGGATAACAACTGTTTCTAAACCATAGATAGACTGGAACTCAAACGCTTCAGTATCTGCCGTACCTGTCATACCCGACAGTTTTTCATAAAGACGGAAGTAGTTCTGGAACGTAATAGAAGCAAGTGTTTGGTTTTCGTTTTGAATCTTCACCCCTTCTTTCGCTTCAACAGCTTGGTGAAGACCTTCAGACCAACGACGGCCTGGCATAGTACGACCAGTATGCTCATCAACGATAACTACTTCGCCTTGCTCGTTAACGATATAGTCAACGTTTTTCTCAAATAAAACATGAGCACGAAGGGCTGCGTTCACGTGATGCAATAGGCTAATATTGGTTGGCGAGTAAAGTGTGTCACCCTCTTCCATCAAACCATTCTTGATCAATAGTTCTTCAACAAACTCCTGACCTGTTTCGGTTAAGTGAACCTGTTTTGATTTTTCATCAACCGTGTAGTGACCATCACCACGGTACTCTTCTGAGTCTTCTTGATCTTGTTGTTCAAGCTGAGGAATTAACGTGTTAATACGTGTATATAGCTCTGAACTGTCTTCAGCAGGACCTGAAATAATAAGTGGAGTACGAGCTTCATCAATTAAAATTGAGTCCACTTCATCGACAACAGCAAAGAATCGCTCACGCTGAACTCGGTCTTCCACACGGAAAGCCATGTTGTCACGTAGGTAGTCAAAACCAAATTCGTTGTTGGTACCGTATAGAATGTCCGCTTGATAAGCTTCTTTCTTTTCTTGCGGGTGCATGTTTGGCACGTTCACGCCAACACTCATGCCTAGGAATTCAAATAGAGCGCGGTTTGTTTCAGCATCGCGTTTTGCTAAGTAGTCATTCACCGTTACGATGTGAACGCCTTTGCCCGGTAGAGCATTTAGATAAGCAGGCAAAGTTGCTGTTAGCGTTTTGCCTTCACCAGTACGCATCTCTGCAATTTGACCAGAGTTCAACACCATGCCACCGATAAGCTGAACGTCGAAATGGCGCATCCCGAAGACACGTTTAGACGCTTCACGAACTGTAGCAAATGCTTCTGGCAGAAGTTGGTCTAGGTTTTCACCTTTATCCAATCGCTCACGAAACTCTACTGTTTTTGCTTTCAGTTCTTCGTCAGACAATGCTTCGAACTGTGGCTCGTAGTTATTGATCTGCTTTACGATTTTTCTTAGTCGACGCAGTGTTCTGTCGTTACGACTACCGATGACCTTTGTCAGTAGGTTAGTAATCATTGTGTTTTTATTCTCTCTACCATTAGATCATATCGACCTATTAAAATTGCCTTCCGTCTCGACTAGGGTCTACTGACCTAACTGAGATAAAATCTATACCAACTGATATTGAGTTCAAGCTGTTAAATTTCAAGGCAGATATACCAATTAATGGCACATAGTTTAAGGAATTTTTGCCCTAACAACCAAGCTTCAATACAAACTAACCGTAATTAGTTTGATGTGTTTGGAAGTTTTGTAATATAAAGCCGCATTCAGCGCAGCATTGTGGCGGATATTTCTAAACGGAGATAGCGGCAGCATACATCAAAAGTGAAAACTTAAACTGCACAGCGAGTTTCATTTAAAGCAGCCAAACTGCAAGATCACGAAGATCCACTGCAGATCTTTGCCACTGTTAAGTAAAGTTCAACAGGCAACAAACTGCCACATCACTGTTTAGTAGGCATAAAAAAACCAGACTCAAGGTCTGGTTTTTTAAACACTAGTAGTTTTTTAAGCAAGAACCATGTTTGGTTCTGCAAAAGCAACTGGAGAACCAGCTTGCTCTTCGAATGTTGCCCATTCCCACGCTTCTTGGTCTGCCAATACCGCGCGCAGTAGTTGGTTATTTAGACCATGACCCGATTTATACGCAGAGAACTCACCAACAATCGCGTGACCAGCCATATAGAGGTCGCCAATCGCATCCAATACTTTGTGAGTAACAAACTCATTATCGAAACGAAGACCTTCTTCGTTAAGAATACGGTATTCATCAAGAACGATAGCATTATCGAAGCTACCACCTAACACAAGATTTTGTGATTGTAGGTACTCGATGTCACGCATGAAACCAAAAGTACGAGCGCGAGCGATATCTTTGATAAAGCCTTGCGACGAGAAATCAAACTGCAGACGCTGTTCGTCAGCATCAATTGCAGGGTGGTTGAACTCAATTTCGAAATCCATACGGAAACCGTTGTACGGACGAAGCTCTGCCCACTTATCACCATCTTCGAAACGCACTGGTTTCTTGATACGGATGAAACGTTTTGGTGCATTCTGAGTTTCGATGCCGGCTTGTTGTAGCAAGTATACAAACGGGCTTGCACTACCATCCATAATAGGGATTTCAGGCGCATCAACTTCAACGATGATGTTATCAATGCCCATACCCGCTAATGCTGCATTCAAGTGCTCGACTGTTGAAATACGAACACCGTCATCATTAACAAGCGCAGTACATAGCATTGTGTCGCGCACAGAAAGAGGATCCGCAGGAAAATCCACAGGCGGATTCACGTCAGTACGACGGTAAACGACACCAGTATTAGCAGCCGCTGGACGCAAAGTTAGTGTTACTTTACGGCCAGAGTGGAGACCCACTCCTACAGTAGTCACTATTTCTTTAAGCGTACGTTGTCTGATCATCTACAAACCTCTTCTTCAACGCTACAAATCACGGTTGATTATGTAAGCAACCGCGAATCCTACCAGATTTTTGAGCTGTGTCAAATTTAAGCAGACAGCTTAGTCTGCTTGACGACGCAAAAATGCTGGAATATCTAAGTAGCCACTTTCCTTTTCAGGTTTAGGTGCAGCACTAGTATTCGCGCCAGATGCAGGTGCATTTGATCCCGAATGACTCGGTGTGTTCACTTCAACCTTGTCCTGACTATTTACAGGCAAAGTTTGTGCCACTTTCTCTTCAACTTTCGCAGCTGGAGCTTGCGTTTGTTGTTGTGGCTGACTTGCTGTTACTGGTGTTTTACCACCTGCAACAAGCGTGATGTCAGGTTTGCGCTCATTACCGATACCAGTAGCAACCACAGTCACGCGAATTTCGTCGCTCATGTCAGGGTCTAGCGAAGTACCAATTACCACTGTTGCATTATCAGAAGCAAAAGCCTTCACTGTATTACCGACTGTTTCAAACTCGTCTAAACGCATATCCAGACCAGCAGTAATGTTCACTAGAACACCACGAGCACCAGCAAGATCGATATCTTCTAGAAGCGGGCTAGAAATCGCCATTTCAGCGGCTTCTTCTGCACGGTCTTCGCCTTTAGCAACACCGCTACCCATCATCGCATGACCCATCTCAGACATCACAGTACGTACGTCCGCAAAGTCGACGTTAATCATGCCTGGGCGAGTAATTAGCTCTGCAATACCTTGAACGGCATTCTTAAGAACATCGTTCGCACTTGCAAAGGCTTCTAAAAGCGTAACACCACGACCTAGTACTTTAAGTAGCTTTTCATTTGGAATAGTGATTAAAGAGTCAACATGCTTTGATAGCTCTTCAATACCCTGTTCTGCAAATGCAAGACGCTTTTTACCCTCGAAGCTAAATGGTTTAGTCACCACCGCAACAGTAAGAATACCAAGCTCTTTCGCTACTTCAGCAATAACGGGAGCTGCACCGGTTCCGGTACCACCACCCATACCAGCTGCGATAAATACCATATCGGCGCCAGTAATGCTTTCTTTAATTCTTTCTTTATCTTCGAGAGCTGCATCACGTCCAACTTGTGGGTTTGCACCCGCACCCAAGCCTTTTGTAATATCGCCGCCGATTTGAATGACGTGACTAATACTCGTTTTGCGAAGTGCCTGAGCATCCGTATTCACACTAATGAAATCAACCCCTTCGATTGACTCACGAACCATGTGTTCTACAGCGTTACCACCGCCACCGCCGACTCCAACTACTTTAATGACTGCTTCGTCAGACATTTCCATCATCGGTTCAAACATTTGTTATCTCCGTTTTCCTGCAACTCAGGTTAAAACTCTTTTTGTATCCAATTACGCAACTTTCCAAAGATTGTCGACACCGATTGACGTTTTGGTTCGTTATAATCATTGTCGTCATTGATCTGACTGTCTCTTGCGTAATGAAGTAATCCAACGGCCGTAGAATGATACGGCTCCTTTACATAGTCCGTGAGACCGCTAACCTCTAAAGGCTTGCCTACACGAACCTGATTGCGGAAGACGCGCTCTGCACACTCCACAACCCCTTCAATTTGTGCTGCGCCGCCCGTTAAGACCACGCCTGCTGCTAGATGATGTTTTACACCATTCTCTCTTAGTTTAGCTTGAACATTATCAATGGTTTGATTTACTAGTCCCATTAACTCTGTATAGCGTGGTTCTATCACTTCTGCCAATGTTTGGCGTTGCAAACTACGAGAAGGTCGACCACCAACGCTTGGAACGTTAACTGTATCATCTTTGCTCACTAGTTCGCTTAGAGCACAACCATACTTTACTTTTATTTCTTCTGCATCACTAAGAGGTGTACCAAATGCAAATGCAATATCACTGGTCACCGCATTACCAGCATAAGAGAACACTTCTGTATGTCGAAGTGCACCACCGGTCCAAATAGAGACATCCATGGTTCCCGCGCCAATGTCTACGACACAAACGCCCAGCTCTCGTTCATCTTCAGTAATAACAGCGTTACTGGAAGCTAATCCAGAGAAAACCAACTGCTCTACCTTTAATCCACAACGCTCAACGGCCTTGATGATATTTCTTGCCATATCATTGTGACAAGAAATCAGATGAACACTCACTTCCATTCGAACACCAGACAAGCCAAGCGGATTTTTTATCCCTTCTTGATAGTCTATGGTAAATTCCTGAGGAATCACATGAAGAATACGTTGTTCATCACCAATTTTAATGGATTTCGCGGTATGAATCGCTCGGTCCATATCATCCTGTGACACTTCTTCCTCAGAAATGGTTCCCATGCCTTTTTCAATTCGACTCGCAATATGCTTGCCTGAAAGAGAAATAAATACATTGCTAATCTGGCATTCTGCCATCAACTCAGCTTGATCGATCGCACGCTGCACGGATTTAACCACTGACTCTAGGTCGTTTACACCGCCTTTGTCCATGCCTCGAGAAGGACTGGAGCCAGCACCAATGATATTGACCTGACCGTCGGGTAATACTTCACCGACCAACGCAGATACAGTTGCAGTGCCTATATCAAGACCGACAATAATATTGTCATCCGTGGTCTTCGTCATCTGTACTCTCTTTGTTATAGATATTTCAATTTCCAGCGAACAATCTTGTTGCTCAATGTCCAAACTGAACTTAGGTATCGATAAATTGCTCTACCGATACGTAATAGCAGTCATCCTACTTTTTTGCTCTCTGCGTGAGCGGTTCCAGCCTCTTCCGCAGGGAACCAGCCAACCGCAGCGCCGGTATCATATCTTAAGTCGATATAACTAATTTTAGAGACTTGATCGCCCAACTTTCGATAAAGCGAAATAAAGCGCTCCAAGCGCTCCTGCATCGAGTCTTTACCCAACTCTAAACGGATACCGTTGTCCAAAATAACTTGCCAAGCTCGGCGTTCGTTCAGTACCAATGATGATATGGATAACCCAAGCGGTGCTAATTGCCCGTTGCTGTTTCGATAAGTTTGAAGTACTTGTAACTCAGTGCCTTTTGGCCCATAAAGTTTTACTTTCTGCTCTTCAATTGCCGACACATCACCGCTAAACACAACACCGTTTGTGTCTAACATATCAATACCATTCCAGATGGCACTAGCTTGATGCTCTGTCAGAAAGACTTTTACTGTATCTGGCCATTGTTTGCGAACGGAGGCCTGAGATACCCAAGGGATTTGCTCGACACTTTGCTGCAGCACATTGATGTCTTGAGACATAAAAGTGCCAATGTGTTCAAGGTTGGCAAATGCGTGTTGCACATCCTTGGCAGTTACATGAGTCAAATCGCCCTGCAACACTATCTTTGATAAAGGGAGGCGCTGGTCGTCCCACATCCAGCTAATGGTGGAATAAAGTGTTGAACCTATTACGGTGATTACAGCTAATAAAAAAACAGCCCCGACCCCATGTTTAGAAAACAAGGTAATTCGACGCGTTGATTCTGCACTGCTCTCTGAAGTTTCAGTCAAACTCTTTGGTCCTTTATTAACTTCTCTTCGCCTTTCCTTAAGATAGTGGAATAAGAGTCTAATCTAATATTGTTAACCTTAGGATTATACTAATGAATATCAAACTATCAAACACTGAACCTAAGAAATATCGGCTTTTACACATTGAAATAACAAAAATGTTCGACTAAGCGATCAAAATTCTCGATAGCTCGGTCGAACAGTTAAGTTTTTTACTAATTGAACTGACGTTGCTAACTATTCTGCATTAGCTGGATATCTAACTTCATCTGCTCTAGCTTTCTGGCTACTTTACCGATATCACCAGCACCTTGCGTCAGAAGAAGGTCGCCTTCTTGCAAAAGATTCGATAAAACAGATGGTAACGCATTCACGTCTGGAACAAAAACAGGATCCAACTTACCTCTTGTACGAATAGTACGACATAGTGAGCGTCCATCAGCCCCAGCAATCGGAGCCTCTCCTGCCGAATAAACATCCAACATCACTAAAACATCAACTTGTTCCAGCACATTGGCAAAGTCATCATATAAATCGCGAGTACGACTATATCGATGAGGTTGGAAAATCATCACTAAGCGTTTTTCAGCCCAGCCATTGCGCGCCGCTTTAATCGTAACATCCACTTCTGTTGGGTGATGGCCGTAGTCATCCACTAGCATCACTTTACCGTTACCTGTTTCAAACTCACCAAGGTGCTCAAAGCGTCGGCCAGTACCTTCAGTCCCTAACATGGCGTTAACGATAGCTTCATCGGCAATATTATCTTCCGTTGCAACAGCAATCGCCGCCGCTGCATTAAGAGCATTATGTTGACCTGGAATATTTAGAGTAATTTCTAAGTTCTCTCGGCCTTTTCTGACAACCGTGAATTTACCTTGCTGGCCGTCTTGACGATAGTTCTCAATTCGCACATCTGCATCATCAGAAAAACCATAAGTAATCACTTGACGACTAACACTTGGAATCAATTCACGAACTACCGGATCGTCAACACACATCACCGCCTGACCGTAGAAAGGCAGGTTATGTAAGAAATCGATAAAGGTTTGTTTTAGCGTATCAAAGTCTCCACCATAGGTATCCATATGGTCAGCTTCAATATTAGTCACAATACTCACCATCGGTTGCAGGTGAAGGAAAGACGCATCACTTTCATCCGCTTCAGCGATCAATATTCGGCTTGAGCCTAATCGAGCATTAGTACCAGCACTTTTTACCAAGCCACCGTTAACAAACGTCGGATCCATTCCAGCTTCCGAATAAATCTGAGTAACCAGTGCAGTCGTCGTGGTTTTACCGTGCGTACCAGCCACAGCGATCCCATGTCTAAAACGCATCAGTTCCGCTAGCATTTCAGCACGGCGAACTACAGGAATTCTCAGCTCTTTTGCAGCAACTAATTCTTGGTTTTCTGGATCGATAGCCGTAGACACCACTACCACACTTGCA
The DNA here is from genome assembly GCF_001639065.2 of Vibrio barjaei. GTDB lineage: Bacteria > Pseudomonadota > Gammaproteobacteria > Enterobacterales > Vibrionaceae > Vibrio > Vibrio barjaei. The sequence goes on along the minus strand of NZ_LQXO02000003.1, from coordinate 138,037 downwards.
TTTTCAATATTGCTCGCCTGATGGCCAATATAGACAGTGGCACCTTTTTGAGTCAGACGCTCTGTCACAGCATTTTCAGCAAGATCTGAACCGGTAATCTGATAGCCTTCATTAAGCAGTACCTCTGCGATACCACTCATGCCAGCACCACCAATTCCGACAAAGTGAATACACTTCACTCGTCTCATTTCAGGTATCAGGGCCCGTATTTGTGCTAGGTCTTGAGTATGTTGCTGTGTCATGGATTAAATCTCGTCAATCTATTTTGTTAATTCGATAATTTCTTGGGCGACGCGTGTATCTGCATCAAGTTTAGCGGCTTTTCGTGCATTCTTCGCAAGCTCTAGTAGTTGCAGTCGATCGAGCTGTTTTACCTGTTGCGCCAATTTTTCTACCGTTAAATCCGGCTGTTCAATCATATAGGCAGCGCCACTGTGCACTAGGTGATCACCATTAAGTGCTTGCTGCCGATCTTTGTGCATAAATGGAATAAATATTGCGCCTACGCCGACCGCAGCTAGTTCAGAGACAGTCAAAGCACCAGAGCGACAAATTACTAGGTCAGCCCAACGATAGGCTTGGGCAACATCGTCGATAAACTCAGTAACGTCTGCATTGTCAACTGCATTGGAACGATATAGCTCAGCCACTTCTTCGCTATTACCTTTACCCGCTTGATGACGGATTGTGTAGCCTGAACCAAGCTTTGCCATTACGGGAGGTAGCGTTTGGTTTAAAATACGTGCACCTTGACTGCCACCCATGACAAGAATACGAATATCACCTTCGCGGCCTTCAAGTCGCTGTTGCGGTTCTTCAGTATCAATTAAATCTTGTCTTACTGGGTTCCCAACTACTTCAGCGTTAGGGAATGCACCAGGGAACGCCTGGAATACTTTCTTGGCAATTTTCGACAACCATTGATTGGTTAATCCCGCTACACCATTTTGTTCGTGTAATACAACTGGAATGCCCATGGTCCAAGCCGCAATACCACCAGGGCCACTCACATAACCACCCATGCCTAGCACGGCATCCGGTTGCCATTTTTTTAGGTGCTTTCTAGCCTGTAATATAGCGCTAAATATCTGAAATGGCGCTTTCATAAGCTTGGTAATTCCTTGTCCTCGAAGACCTTTCACTTTAATGAAATCGATCTCAATACCATGCTTGGGAACCAAGTCGGCTTCCATACGATCAGCCGTTCCTAACCAGCGAATCTCCCAACCTTGTTCTTGTAGTCGATGCGCAACAGCAAGCCCTGGAAACACGTGACCACCAGTACCACCAGCCATCACCATCAAACGTTTATTCTTTTTCATCTTTGGCTTTTTTCTTGTCTTTCTCAGGAGGCGCTTCCTGAGGTGTAGGTTCATCTATGTCTGGTAACAGACGGCATTCGTGGTCGATACGTAGCAGTATCGACACCGCAACGGACATAATTATAAGACTGGAGCCACCATAACTGATTAAGGGCAATGTCAAACCTTTGGTAGGAACCATACCAGCGGCAGCACCAACGTTGACTAACGTTTGAAAAGCAAACCAAATTCCGATGGCAAAAGAGAGATAGCCCCCAAACAGTTGCTTCTTCTCAAAGGCACGCTTGCCGATGTACAGAGCTTTAATCACCAAAGCAAACACCAACATCAACACGAGAAGCACACCAATAAAACCTAACTCTTCAGCTAAAACCGCAAATACGAAGTCAGTATGCGCTTCAGGCAGGTACTCCAATTTTTGCACCGAGTTACCTAACCCTTGCCCCATCAAATTACCGCGGCCGAACGCCATCAATGATTGTGTTAGCTGGTAGCCACTTCCGAAAGGGTCTTCCCATGGGTCAAGGAAAGATGTCACTCGGCGAACACGATAGGGCTCCACCAAGATCAGGGCAATAACCGCACCAACACCAGCTACCAATAACGCGATAAACTGAGACAGCTTTGCGCCCGCTATAAACAGCATACCAAATAGGGTCACCAACATTACCACCACGGTTCCTAAGTCAGGCTGACCAAGCAACAAAATAGCAAAGGTAGTAAACACCATGATAGGTTTGATAAAGCCGCCAAAGAAGGATTGCCTTACCTCATCTTGCTTGCGAACTAGATAGCTCGACATGAAAATGAACAGTGACAACTTAGCGACTTCAGCGGGCTGCAGGTTAAAGAGCCCAAGAGGGATCCAGCGCGAAGCACCATTAACCGACTTCCCGACGGCCAATACGACGACCAGAAGAAATATCGACAGCGCAAGCAAATAAGTACTGTAACGAAACCATTTTTCCGTTGGAACTTGCAGAACAATGGACGATGTCCCAAGCGCTAGCACCAAGAAAATCGCATGTCGAAACATGAAGTGGAATGGTTGGTCAGTGAGTCTTGAACTAATAGGAAAAGAAGCCGATGTTACCATAACCAAGCCGGTAATCATCAATGCAAACGCTAACCACACTAACTGTCTATCGTAGAGGGCATCAGGAGCTGGATGTGAAAACCAACCTGTTACCCTTTGTCGAAATTGATGGAACATAGTAGCGAGTCCGTTTAACTAACTTGTTTTGAAAATTGCTGAGCCAGCTGGGTAAAGTCATCTCCACGAGCCATAAAATTGGCAAACTGATCAAAGCTTGCACAAGCTGGAGATAACATAACCATATCACCCTTTTGCAGTTCGGGTGTAATATCGGTTAGGACATTGTTGAGCGTGTCATATCGAACCGCCGATGGATGCAAGGCCATGAACTCCTCACCATCTCTCCCAAAACAGCACAACTTCACATTCAGCTCAGACAGTGGTTTGGCTAACTCAGAAAAGTCAGCGCCTTTGCCAACGCCACCTACCAAAAGATACAGTTTACCCTCTAAGGTTAAGCCAGATAACGCCGCAAGTGTGCTCGCCACGTTTGTAGCCTTGGAATCATTCACCCACTTGACGCCCTTTTCATCTGCAACCACTTGGCAACGATGACTCAAACCAGTGTACGCAGCCAAACACGCCAAACCTTTTCGGTAGTTGATACCGCTCAGTTTGAGCAATGCACAGGCCACCAGCGCATTGGACCAATTGTGCTTGCCAACCAAACGAAGTTGGTCGGTGGAAATAATGGTTTCACCGTTATCGACTAGCCAGACTTGTCCGTCGATTTCACGCATACCGAAGTCTTGCTCATTAAAACCAAACGTTGCTACAGGAAGCCCGGCCAGCTCAGGGGAAGTCTCTGGCTCATCACGATTCACCAAAGCATGTTCTGCATTGAAGAAAATACGTCGTTTCGCTTGTGCATAATCTTCCATCCCATGGTAGCGATCCATATGATCTTCGGACAGATTCAAAAATGTCGATACTTTGGTTTTTAGAGAATAGGTTGTTTCGAGTTGGAAGCTAGATAATTCTAGGACATACAAGTCGGCATTCAGTTCCAGCAAATCTAAAGCAGGAACACCAATATTACCGCCAACACCGACATTGATACCCGCAGCTTTGGCCATTGCCCCTGTTAGGTCGGTCACTGTACTTTTACCGTTGGAGCCTGTAATAGCAATAACAGGCTTGGTAGTTGCCCACGCAAACAGTTCAATATCGCCAACAACGCGAATACCTTTTTCCAGTGCCTGCTGAATTTCTGGTGTTGCCAAAGCAATACCAGGGTTGCAAACAATCAGGTCTGCTTGATTCAACCACTCAGTATTAAAGCTTCCAGCATGCAGTTCTGCACCTTCTGGCAACTGCTCAGCACCGGGAGGGTTCTCCCGACTGTCCATCACACGAACAGTCACGTCAGGATGGTTTTTACTAACATGATTAACGACAGAGAGCCCGGTAATACCGAGCCCAACTACAACGACTTGCTTTATGTCTTGCCAAGAATCCATGAACTGATTGTCCTACTGCGTTTCTAACGTACTTTAAGAGTGGCTAATCCAATAAGAACTAGTACGATTGAAATAATCCAAAAACGAACAATAACACGTGGTTCCGGCCATCCTTTTAGCTCATAGTGGTGGTGAATAGGCGCCATACGGAAAATACGCTGGCCACGCAGTTTGTATGAACCTACCTGAAGAATAACCGACAACGTTTCCATTACGAATACACCGCCCATAATAACAAGCACAAACTCTTGACGAACCAACACCGCAATCACACCAAGTGCACCACCAAGTGCCAGTGAGCCAACATCACCCATAAACACTTGTGCTGGATACGTGTTAAACCAAAGGAAACCAAGGCCAGCACCAACCATTGCGGTACATACAACGACCAACTCTGAGGTATATGGGATATAAGGAATATGTAGGTAGTTAGCGAAGTTAACGTTGCCCGTAGCCCAAGCAATAACCGCAAAACCCGCCGCTACAAGTACTGTCGGCATAATAGCCAAGCCATCCAAACCATCCGTCAGGTTTACAGCGTTGCTTGTGCCTACAATAACAAAATAGGTGAAGACGATATAAAACAGTCCCATCTGCGGCATCACGTCTTTGAAGAAAGGCACAACCAATTGAGTTGCAGCTGTATCTTGTCCATGAGCATATAAAGCGAAAGCCACGAACAGAGCGATAACTGACTGCCAAAAATACTTCCAACGAGCAATCAAACCGTCAGTGTTCTTACGAACAACTTTGCGATAATCGTCGACAAAACCCACTGCGCCGTAGCCAAGTAAAACAACCAATACAGCCCAGATATAAGGGTTGCTTAAGTCAGACCACAGCAACACTGTTAATGTAATCGCAAACAAGATCATCACGCCGCCCATGGTTGGCGTTCCGCGCTTACTAAAGTGCGATTCAGGACCTTCGTTACGAACAACTTGACCGATTTGCAACATTTGCAGGCGAGCAATCATTTTAGGTCCCATCCATAAGGACAACCCTAAAGCGGTTAACACACTGACTATGGCTCTGAATGACAGGTATTCAAACAGTCGAAAAAAAGAAAAGTATGGCTGTAGTAATTCCGCAAGCCAAATAATCATGTGTAAGTCTCCTTCAGTGCATTAGCAATGGTGTACATGCCAGCACTTAGTGCCCCTTTCACCAATAAGGTATGAGAGGTCTGGTTTAGCTGTGTTAAATTGCGCTCGATATATTCAAGCATGCTGTCGTGACTCTGAAAATGCATACCACCACATAGGTCACTGATAATCTTCGCATCTTCACCATAGGTCAAAACATGTTCAAATGCGAAAGGAGCAGCATGTTGTCCGACTTCTTTGTGAAGTGCAAGACTTTCATGCCCCAATTCTGCCATATTACCCAGAATCAACCAGCGCTGCCCTTGCTTAAACTGTGCAAGCAAGTCAACCGCCGCTTTCATCGCAGGCACACTGGCGTTATAGCTGTCATCAATTAAGGTAATGTGCTCAGTAAGTTTTTCTACATCAACACGACGTTTAACCTTACTTAGCGATTGCAAACCTATTTTGATTTGCTCTAAGGTCGCACCACATTGAATCGCCAAAGCACTCGCAGCAACGGCATTCGCCACATTATGCTCACCTAGCAATGACAACTGCAGTTCGACATTGCCGATTGGTGTGTGCAGTGTAAATAACGGATAGCCCTCTGATGACATCGCTATGTCAGCGCCATAAAAATCGGCGTTAGTGTTTTGTTTAGAGAACGTTATAAGGTTTTTATCTTGTAAAACTTCTGACCAAATCGACTCACCTTGACTATCGAGATTGATCAGCGCTGTCCCGTTGGCTGTGAGACCCTGGTAAATTTCACCTTTCGCAGTTTTCACGCCATCAAGAGAACCAAAGCCCTCCAGGTGCGCTTCTGCCACATTATTAACCATGGCAATATCAGGTTTCACCAGCGCCGTGGTGTAAGCAATCTCGCCAATATGATTCGCACCTAGTTCGATAACAGAAAAGTCATCTTGTGGTGTGCTGCGAAGTAATGTCAGTGGAACACCAATATCATTATTGAAGTTGCCAGCTGTGTATAGCACTTGTCCAAGGCCAGATAAGATACTCGCCACCATCTCTTTTACTGTGGTTTTGCCACAGCTACCAGTAATAGCAAGAGTTTTTGTCCCACAACGACGATGCACTTCAGCCCCTAATAAGCCAAGTGCAACTTTACTATCTGCTACGATAACCTGCGGAATATCAATATCCAGTTGACGTTCAACAATGAGTGCGGCGGCACCTTTATCAGCAGCTTGCTGGCAAAAATCGTGAGCATCAAAGCGCTCACCGACTAACGCAATAAACAGTGCTCCAGACTGAATCGCACGAGTATCTGTCGTGACTTCTTGGATTTGAATCTCACCGCCACTCTGCGTACCTTCAACAATATTGGCAATGTCAGATAGTGTTAATGCAATCATAATGTAAGTCCCAATAATGTTGCGGCCGATTCTCTGTCCGAGTAATGCACCGCTTTGGTGCCAATAACCTGATAGTCTTCGTGACCTTTACCAGCGAGTAAAATAATGTCCGATGCCCCAGCTTGGTTCATCGCCACCTGCGCCGCATCAAACCGTTTGTGTTCAACAATAGCAGCTTGCGGTTGGCTCATACCGGCCAACATATCTTCGACAATAGCAGCAGGGTCTTCACTTCGAGGATTATCATCACTAAGAATAACGTGGTCAGCTAAGCGTTCAGCGATCGCCGCCATCATTGGTCGTTTACCTTTATCTCTGTCACCACCGCAGCCGACAATCACCCAAAGTTTACCTTCACAATGTACTCGCAACGCCAACAGCGCTTTTTCAAGAGCATCGGGGGTGTGAGCATAATCGACAACTATTTTAGGTTTACTAGTGGTTTGGAATAGTTCCATTCTGCCAAGCACTGGTTGCAGTTTCGGCGCAGTTTGTTGCAGATGTTCGATATCAAAGCCGAGCGCTAATAACGACGCAAACGCCAGCATGAGATTGCTAGCGTTAAATTGACCAATCAGTGGTGCTTGCAGATTGCCTTGCCCAAAGTAACCATCAAATTCAAGTGAGATTCCGCTATCGCTGTATTCTACTGTTGTTGCCCACAGCCCTCTTTCACCCTCTTGACGTCCTTCAACAGACACCGCGATGGCATCACTTCGTTCCGACAACCAACGGCGACCAACGACATCATCAATATTGAGAACCGCATGTTCGCAATGATGGTCGGTAAACAGGAGCTTCTTCGCGGCCTCGTATCCTTCCATTGTGCCGTGATAATCGAGATGATCACGGCTCAGATTGGTAAAAATACCTAACTTAAATGGCACAGCGGCAACGCGACCTTGAACTAAGCCGTGAGAAGACACTTCCATCGCTGTATAGTGCGCACCTTGCTGATCTAACTTTGCTAAGATTCGCTGTACATCAATGGCACTGCCTGTGGTGTTTTTTGCCTCTTCAAGCTGATCTAAGAAGCCATTACCCGTCGTGCCCATAATAGCGGCTTTATCACCGAGTAAATCAATCCATTGAGCAATAAGCTGGGTGATGGTGGTTTTGCCATTCGTCCCAGTTACACCAATGACTTGTTGCTGATATTGATATAGGCGTGCCGCGATGACAGAAAGCAGCGTATCGAGTTGGTAGAGATGGATAATTGGCACTTCACCAATATAGGTCACTTCACCATGCTTATGCTCACTGTCTGCTTGAGCCAGCACAGACGTAGCGCCTGCTTGCACTGCTCTTTCGATAAACAGACGGCCATCGACAGTATGACCAATGATCGCGACGAAGCTATCGCCTTGTTGAATAGCCCGGCTATCTAATTCCAAATTGGAAACGACTATGTCATCAAGTGACAAGTAGCTCACTGAGCTTTCCATTTCGCTAATCCAAGGTTTTAGCAGTTTTGCCAATGTCAAAGAGGTCAACATTGTTTTCACCTATTTTTGAAACTGATTTTCATCAGGCGCTACATTTAATATCTGCAGCGAACCTTTCATAATTTCTGAGAATACTGGGCCTGCAACAGCACCACCATAATACTGATCACCTTGTGGTTCGTTAATCACCACAACAAGCGCAATACGAGGGTCACTTACAGGAGCAACACCCGACGTAATTGCTACGTATTCGTCACTATAGCCACCAGCGGCTGCTTTTCGTGATGTACCTGTTTTGGCTGCAACACGATATCCAGGAACGGCGGCACGCGTCGCTGTACCACCTGGTTGAGTTACCGCTTCCAGCATGTTTAATACTTCAACCGCATAGTGATGGTCGATGACCTGCTTCGATAAATCTTGCTGGTTATTCTCAATGATATGTACTGGTTGATATAATCCACCATTACCCAATGTCGCATAGGCATGCGCTAATTGTAGTGGAGTAATCGAGATACCATAGCCAAAGGCAAGCGTTGCAATTTCAAATTGAGACCAACGGCGACGGTTAGGGAAAATACCAGTGGTTTCGCCGACTAAGTTCAGCCCAGAAAGCTGGCCAAAACCGATCGAGCTATACATTCCTAATAGCTCTTGCAGAGGCATTTCCAACGCAAGCTTAGCCACACCGATGTTACTGGATTTTTGAAGAATCTTCGCCAAGTTAGCCTTGCCAACTTTTGAAGTATCACGAACACGACTGCCACCAATTTGCATGATGCCATTACCGGTATCAATCACGGTATTTTCATCGGCTACACCCGCTTCTAATGCAGCTAACACAACAAACGGTTTAACCGTCGAACCCGGTTCCATCGCATCGGTTATCACCCGGTTACGCATCGTAAAGGACTGACGAGAGGAGCGATTATTCGGGTTGTATGATGGGGCATTAACCATAGCTAACACACCGCCAGTCTTAACATCGATAATCACAGCACTGCCTGAGGTCGCGCGGTAATCAGCAACGGCTTGTTTGACTGCACGGTAAGCGATCGCTTGCAAACGCTGGTCAATAGTAAGTTCGAGCGGCTTACCTTCTTCACGCTCCTCTAGCGAGATATTTTCTACGACACGACCATAACGGTCTTTACGAATAATTCGTTTACCCGCCTCACCCGTCAGCCATTTATCATAGCTGCGTTCTACCCCTTCGAGACCATGACCGTCAATACCAGTGACCCCAACTAAGTGTGCGCTAACTTCACCAGCAGGGTAATAGCGGCGAGATTCCGCTTTCAGTCCAACTCCCGAGAGTTTGAGCTCTTTGATGTACTTTGCCATGGCTGGGCTGACTTGGCGCTGTAGATAGATAAAGCGGCGAGTTTTGTTTTTCTGAATCTTGTTGATAAGGGCCTGTCGGTCAAGACCGAGTACATCCGCTAGGGCATGCCAACGGTCAAGTTTTGCCAAACCATTATCTTTAAATATCGTAGCAGGATCTGCCCATACTGCTTGAACCGGAACACTGACCGCCAACGGCTCGCCATTGCGATCTGAAATAATGCCGCGGGCAGAGGGAAGTGCTTTAACGCGGACCGAACGTAAATCACCTTGCTTAATTAAGTTATCCGGTTCGATAACTTGGATATAGCCGATTCTGGCTACCAGTGCAGTGAAGATTAATAACACGCAACCTAAGATGAGACGAAAGCGCCATGCAATCAGCGTTGGAGCTTCTGCAGTTTGTGTACTTTTCTTCTTGTTGGAGGGTTTTACAACTTTTTTGCCTTTCATTTCAGGGAAACCACTACTTCCTTGTCAGCATCAGGACGCTTCATATCCAGTTCTTGCTTTGCCATCGCTTGGACTCGACTGTGTTCAGACAACGCATTTTCTTCAAGAAGCAAGTTGCGCCATTCATTATCAAGCCTTTCACGCTCTTGGAGCGCCACATCTTTTTGGTTTATTGCCTGGCGAGTATGGTGAGTAGCAAAGACGACCCCCATCGCTGTCGCGAATATTAATAGCAATACCATTAAAGGTACTCGACCCACCGTTATAATATCTATCCCGATGAGTTTGGCTAAGTTGTGTTTTGGCTCGTTAGACATCCACTTGTCCGCTACAGTTTTTCTGCAACTCGAAGTACAGAGCTGCGTGATCGCGTGTTCATTTCAACTTCTTGATCCGATGGTTTAAGTGCTTTACCAATTGTTTTTAGATTTGCACTCCCCAAAGCACGAATTTGATCTTCTGTCATCGGAATACCGTGAGGCACTTGAGGGCCTCTACTTTCTTTGCGCATAAAACGCTTCACCATGCGATCTTCCAACGAGTGGAAACTGATCACAGATAAACGACCTTCTGGCGCAAGAATGCTTGCTGCTCCTTTTAAAGCCGTATCGATCTCTTCAAGTTCACTGTTGATATAGATGCGAAATGCTTGGAATGAACGCGTCGCTGGATGCTTCTTCTCTTTGAAGCTTTTTGGTGCCGCGTCAGAAATTAACTTCGCTAGTTGGCTTGTACGAGTAAGTGGCTCTTTCTCTTCATCTTCACGATGAGCAACAATCGCTTTAGCGATTCGACGAGCGTGCTTATCTTCACCAAACTCACGAATAACCCAAGTGATATCATCAAGCTCAGCGTGAGCCAACCACTTAGAAACCGGCATGCCTGATGTTGGGTCCATGCGCATATCCAATGGGCCGTCTTTCATAAAGCTAAAACCACGTTCCGCATCATCCAATTGTGGTGAAGAGACACCTAAGTCCAGCAACACACCGTCAACTTTACCAACCAAATCATAGCGTTCCGCATATTCTGCCATACCAGAAAACGGGCCGTGAATAATGGTGAATCGAGGGTCATCGATTTTACCCGCTTCTTCAATCGCTTGAGGATCTCGGTCAATACTATAAAGGCGACCATTTTCACCCAATTGTGAAAGAATTTGACGACTGTGACCACCACGTCCAAACGTCCCATCGATATAGATACCGTCAGGTTTAATGGCTAAGCCATCGATAGATTCATGAAGTAGTACCGAAATATGTTGGAATGATTCGCTCATTGGTGATCTCGAGAGTTGCTAAAGGCAAAGTAGACAAGTGTACTGATTTCCTTCAGTAACGTCATCTGGTTAAGTTCAGCCTAACGTAAAGATAGGTGATAAAAAAGCAAAAAACCCATCACAAAATCAATTTGTAATGGGTTTTTTTATAATAGGTGAAGTTGACCTGTACGCCGGGTTCTGTATCCGCCGAAGCGGTGATAGCCATTCGTCTAGGCCAGCAATCGCTCACTGGCTCGAGCAACCTACCCGCCTCCATACGCGAGCAACGCAATGTGGAAGCCTATTTGGTCTTGCTCCGGGTGGAGTTTACCTTGCAACGAACTGTTACCAGTCGTCCGGTGCGCTCTTACCGCACCCTTTCACCCTTACCTGTACTCCTTCCGAAGAAATAGAGCCATCGGCGGTCTTCTCTCTGCTGCACTTGTCGTGGGCTCACGCCCCCCAGGCGTTACCTGGCACCCTGCTCTGTGGAGCCCGGACGTTCCTCCCCTCCGTCAGTCTCCCCCAAGACAAGCTCAAGGGGACGTCAACGAAGCAGCGACTATCCAGTCAACTTCAGGGCGCGGATTGTAGCGGAGCGCGAGCAATTACTCAAGGTTTTCTAAGCCCCATTTGTATAATGCGTTCTTTTTCAGGTTATAAATCTCTGCCGTTGCTGCCGCAGCTTTCTTCAATGGCAGCTCTTTAACTAAGATCGCTAAGGTTCGAGTCGCCTCGTCTGGTAACGTGTCCGTCACGGGTTCGCGGTATCCATGAATCAATAAAACCATCTCACCGCGCTTGCGGTTTTCGTCTTCTTCAATCCATTCAACCAATTCACCTAATGGCAGTCCCTGTATGGTTTCGTAAGTCTTTGTCAGCTCACGTGCCAATACAACTTCACGCTCCGGACCAAGGACTTCAAGCATATCTGCCAACGACTCAGTGATTCGATGTGGTGACTCATAGAAAATACAGGTACGCTCTGCCTTAGCAATTTCCATAAACTTGTCTTTACGACCTTTGCTTTTTGCAGGCAAGAAACCTTCAAAGCTAAATCGATCAGATGGTAGACCTGAGGCGCTCAAGGCAGTTATTACGGCACACGCACCAGGTAATGGCACAACTTTAACGCCCGCTTGACGACATTGAGACACTAAATGGTACCCTGGATCGCTGATCAGTGGCGTACCCGCATCAGAAACCAATGCGATGGATTCGCCCGCTAACAATTTATCGACTAAAACTTGTGCTTTTTGCTGCTCATTGTGATCATGGAGCGCAAATGTCCTAGTTTGAATATTGAAGTGCGATAAAAGTTTACCCGTATGACGAGTATCTTCAGCAGCAATAATATCGACGCTGTTTAAGACATCGAGCGCTCTTTGTGTGATATCACCGAGATTTCCAATAGGAGTCGGTACAATAAAGAGCGTTGGTTGCTCAATATAAGTGGTTTTGTTGCTTGTCATTTGTTTACCAGCACTTCAACGATTAATATAATGATTTTACACGAATAGTGATTAAAGAGCTCATGGCAATGATGAACCCAAAGAGAAATAGTGTAACACGCCTACTGACTCCAATTGCATTGGCTTTGTCCATTGCCGCTTGTTCTACTCAGCCAAGCGCCCCAACGAGTGTTGATATCACCCTTGCTCCAACCGCATCTTCTGAAACGTACTTAATGCGTGCCGATGCCGATCAAGGTGGTTTCGCTAACGAATGGCTAATTCTAGCGTTCAAGGCATCGATTCAAGAAGGCAACTACGAACAAGCTAAGCGACTTTCTAATCGTCTAGCCAAACAAAACCTAACCGTTATTCAGCAAGCAGAATGGCAGTTAGCTCGTGCAGAGCTTAACCTAGCGCAAGGCAATGCACAGGATGCGTATCTACAACTTAACTTCCCTGCGGAATGGCCTCTTGCCCAACAGCAATGGCAACGTTACTACGAGTTAAGAGCGCAAAGTCTGGCCCAATTAGGCCGCTACTTTGAGGCTAGCCGAGAATTGATTGCCATGTCAGGTTTCGCTCCACGCGAAGAGCAGCAAGGCATCAATGATGAGATTTGGAATAACCTCAACCAGTATTCTGCTGACCAGCTTTCAACCTTAGTCGCAGAACCTAAAGAAGAAGTTCTTGATGGCTGGTTACAGCTTGCAACCTACATGAAAGCGTTAGGTGGTAGCCTTCCACAACTACAAAACACCTTAAAGAACTGGTTGGCCGAAAACCCTGACCATCCCGCTGCTGAATACACGCCTCAAAGTATCTTAGATATTTTAAGTTTAGAGATCACGACGCCTCACAGCACTGCACTACTGCTTCCATTAACGGGCAAATATGCGAAACAAGCGCAGCTAGTTCGTGACGGGTTTATGATGGCAATGATGGACGATGAGCAGCGCGACCCAGAGGCCATCTTTACCGTTATCGATACTAATGAAACGGCTCCGGCAGATATCAAAGCACAATTAATTGCCAATGAAGTAGACTTCATTGTTGGTCCACTCATCAAAGAAAATGTTGAGAAGCTGCAACAAGCGCAAAAACAATCGGAAACTCCAATTCCAGCACTCGCACTCAATATTCCTAGTGAGTTAGAACCATCACAAATGATGTGTTACCTAACGCTTTCACCAGAGCAAGAAGTGGCGCAAGCGGCCGCTCATCTTTCTGAAGGCAACTATGAGTATCCTCTGGTCCTAGCACCAAGAGGCAACCTCGGTGACCGCGTAGTGAAAGCATTTGAAGAAGAGTGGGCAAAAGTCAGTGACAACAAAGTCGCTATTGCACAATATGGAAATCGCGCTCAGCTGCAAAAAACCATCAATAATGTATTCGGTCTTCAGCAAAGTCAGCAGCGTATCGCCCAAATGGAAGCGTTGACAGGCATGAAGCTAGAGAATCAACCACGTAGCCGCCGCGATATTGACTCTGTTTATATCGTTGCTAACAGTGCGGATCTGACGTTGATCAAGCCGTTTATTGAAGTGGCAATTAACCCAGATGCGAAGCAACCGCAATTGTTTGCTGATTCACACAGCCATACGACTAAACGTCAATACGAAGATCTCACTGGTGTTGTCTACAGTGATATCCCTCTGCTAATTGACCAAGATCCTCAGCTTGACGCACAAATGACCAAGTTCTGGCCGAAGAGCTCGAATGCAGAGAAACGTCTGCAAGCATTGGGTATGGATGCTTATTCATTAACCAAAGAGTTACCGCAGTTAAAAGCCGTTCAAGGTTATTCTGTAGATGGCCAAACCGGCACATTGAGCGTTGATTCTGACTGTGTAGTACAGCGCCAAATTTCCTGGGGTGTATATGGTCAAAAGCCAACTCAAGTAACGGAAGCTTCTGAGACACAAGCACCTAACACGAAAGAAGGTACGGATGGCACTGTTGCCGTGGAACAACCGATCAGCCAATAAAAGAGCGGTTGGCAAAAACTACGAAACCCTCGCTAAGGACTATTTAGGTCGACAAGGCCTAGTAGCCTTAGCGGAGAATTACACCGCAAAATGCGGTGAGCTGGACCTCATTATGCAAGACGGTTCCACTCTTGTCTTTGTCGAGGTAAAGTATCGTCAAAGCACTCAGTATGGCTTAGCTCAAGAGATGGTGACCCCCTCTAAAGCACGAAAGCTACAAAAAGCAGCCACCCTTTGGTTGCTGCAAAACGGCTTATCGCCCTACGATACTGATTTTCGATTCGATGTCGTTGCCATTCATCAACAAGGTAATGACATTAACTGGATAAAGAACGCGATCACTCAAGGATAACCATGCGCGATAGCATTAAAGAAAGTTTCACTGAAAGTATTCAAATTCAAATTGCGGCTGCAGAAGCGCTTCCTGACGTTATTACCCACGCAGCTCAAGCCATGGTAGCAACACTACTTAACGGTCACAGAATTCTTTGCTGTGGTAATGGCGGCTCTGCTTCTAATGCCCAACAATTTGTCTCTTGTTTACTAAACCGCTTCGAAACTGAGCGTCCCAGCTTACCCGCTATGACTCTAACTGCCGATAGCACCACTATGACGGCAGTAGCAAACGACTATAACTTTGAAGATATCTTTGCCAAGCAAGTACGCGCCTTTGGTCAGGCTGGAGATATATTGCTTGCGATTTCTACAAGTGGTAACAGTAAAAACGTTATCAAAGCTATGGAAGCCGCAGTAACTAGAGATATGACCATCATCGCCTTTACTGGTAAGGACGGTGGCGAAATGGCTGGTCTGCTGGGTGAGAACGATGTTGAAATCCGTATCCCATCTCACAGAACCGCCCGCATTCATGAGGTGCATATGGTAACTCTACATTGCCTATGCGATCTTATTGACCAAGTTCTGTTCCCTTCACACGAAGAGTAATACCATGAAGATGTACAAAGTTCTGACTTTGCTATTGGTTAGCACCATGTTGTCTGGATGTGCTGGCTTGTTTGTCGCTGGCGCTGCTACCACTGTTAATTTAGTGACTGATACTCGAACCACAAAAGAAATTTGGAACGATAACTCATTAGAATCCGAAGTCGCAGGTATGAGTAATAAAGCCCCCTACGTAGGACAAGTACGTGTGGTTGCAAGTTCTCAACGCGGTACCGTGGTTCTGATGGGACAAGCTAAGACTCAAGCACTAAGCAACCAACTTGAAGCTCAAGTCAAAAGCTTAAAAGGCGTTAAACGAGTTTATAACCAAATTCGAATTAAAGCTCCGATCAGCTTCACGAGTGTCAGTAATGACAGTTGGTTAACGACGAAAGTGAAGTCAGCGTTATTGACCGATGAGCGTCTTAACGGTGTAAAAGTTAAAGTCATCACTGAAGACAAAGAAGTGTTCTTACTCGGTTACGTTTCTAAAGAGCATGCAGATGTTGCCACTGAAATCGCTCGTAACGTCTCTGGGGTAAACCAAGTTATTCGTGCTTTCCAATTTAGTGAGCAGCAAGACAAACTCAATACAGAGGCTCCGGTTGAAGAAACAAAACAGCCAGAAGCTCCGGTTAAAAATGCCGAACCTGAAGAAGAAATGAGACCAATCATTGAAGAGCCTGCACCTTTTCATGAAATAGAAGGTTAACGTCCTGTTAAACGTAAAAAGCGAGCTTGATGCTCGCTTTTTTAATTTATTGGTTCGTCTTTAACCCTATGGTTTAAGTGCTCGCTCACCACGGGCGATACCCACGATACCACTTCGAGCAACTTCAACCACATCAGTCACTTCTGAGAGTGCTGAAACAAACGCATCCAACTTCTCTGCGGTGCCCGCTAGCTGCACGGTATACTGAGAGGCTGTTACATCAACAATCTGACCACGGAAAATATCTGCTGTACGCTTTACTTCCGCACGAGCGAAACCGCTGGCTTTTACTTTCACCATCATCAGCTCACGCTCAATGTGGTCAAACTCAGTTACTTCTTGAACCTTCAGAACATCAATAAGTTTATGAAGCTGCTTTTGAATCTGTTCAAGTTCCATTTCGTCCGACTCAGTCGTGATATTGAGACGAGACAGGGTTTCATCATCTGTTGGTGATACGTTGAGTGACTCGATGTTATAACCACGTTGAGAGAACAAACCTACCACTCGAGAAAGTGCACCCGGTTGGTTTTCCATTAGTAGTGAAATGATATGTCTCATATTATGTTCTCTCCGTTTTGCTTAGCCACATCTTATCCATGCCTTCCCCTTTAATTTGCATTGGGTAAACATGTTCTGTTTCGTCAACATTGATGTCGACAAACACTAAGCGATCTTTCATTTCTAGCGCTTTCTTCAAGCCAGACTCAAGCTCGCTTGGGTTGGAGATTCGAATCCCAACATGGCCGTAAGCTTCTGCAATCGCAGCAAAGTCTGGAACAGAGTCCATATATGAGTTTGAGTGACGACCTTGATAAATCATGTCTTGCCACTGTTTTACCATTCCTAAGAAACGGTTGTTTAGGTTAATGATCTTAACTGGCACATCGTATTGCATCGCCGTCGACAGCTCTTGGATATTCATCTGAATACTGCCGTCACCGGTGACACATACCACTTCCTCATCGGGGTGCGCAAATTTCACGCCCATGGCTGCTGGGAAACCAAAGCCCATGGTCCCTAGACCACCAGAGTTGATCCAACGACGAGGCTTGTTGAATGGGTAATAAAGCGCAGCAAACATTTGGTGCTGGCCAACATCCGACGCGACATACGCATCACCACCAGTCAATTTGTGCAGCACTTCAATAACTTGTTGTGGTTTAATGCGTTCTTCTGAAGTTTCATAACCTAAGCAGTTGCGCGCTCGCCATCCCGCAATGTCATCCCACCAAGCATTAAGCGCAGCTTCATCATTCGTTCCGCCTTGCTCTACAAGCAATCTAAGCATGGTCTCAAGCACCACATCTGCAGAGCCAACAATCGGCAGGTCAGCACGAACGTTTTTAGAAATCGACGATGGATCGATATCGATGTGGACCACTTTGGCATTAGGGCAGTACTTATCAAGGTTGTTAGTTGTACGATCGTCAAAACGTACACCTACACCAAAAATCAGATCGGCATTATGCATTGCCAAATTCGCTTCGTAGGTACCATGCATACCCAGCATACCTAGCGCGTTTTTGTGAGTGCCAGGGAACGCGCCTAGCCCCATCAAAGTACTAATAACAGGTAAATTAAGCGTTTCAGCTAGCTTAATAATATGCTGGTCGGCTTCTGACATCACCGCACCACCACCGACATAAAGTACGGGTTTCTTCGCTTCTAGAATCGCTTTTAGTGCTTTTTTGATTTGTCCTTTATGACCCGTCATTGTCGGGTTGTAAGAACGCATCTTAATCGTTTCCGGATACTCGTAAGGAAACTTAATTTGCGGATTCATGACATCTTTTGGAACATCAACAACAACTGGACCTGGACGACCTGAAGAAGCGATATAGAACGCTTTCTTTAATGTTTCAGGTACATCTTCTGCACGTTGTACTAGAAAGCTGTGTTTGACCACCGGACGTGATACACCCACCATGTCACACTCTTGGAATGCGTCATTACCAATCAGGTTATTTGGTACGTTACCAGAGATAACGACCATAGGGATAGAGTCCATGTATGCGGTTGCAATACCAGTAATCGTATTGGTTGCACCAGGACCAGAACACACTAATACAACACCAGGTTTACCAGTTGCACGTGCATAGCCATCAGCCATATGAGTCGCAGCTTGTTCGTGACGAACGAGTACGTGTTGAATGTTTTCGCGCTTTTCATGCAGCGCATCGTAGATATCGAGAACGGAACCACCTGGGTAGCCAAAGATTTGTTGAACACCCTCGTCAATCAAAGATTGCACGATCATCTCTGCACCAGATAGCATTTCTGGGGTTGAATCTGCCATATTGTCTCCTTACCAGTTATCGCAGCAATTTGGTTATTGCTGAGCTGGCATTACATAGTTAGGTCTTATTCGTAGCCTAAATCGAAATTACTCACTTTCGGCTATGTCACGCCTAGCTTGTCATAACAAGCTATTCGTTTACGCAACAACTTTAACTCTTTCTTAGCACAAGATCTAACCCTATCAAGTTCTCAAAAAACACACTCAACTTTGAATGAGTTGTTTTGCAAACATTTGTTACAAGCTTGAACCACTAGCCAAACGATCAACAAAGATATTAATGAAAATTCAGTATTAAATTCTTTCAAATTACCCCAAAAACCGCGCAAACCTATCGTTGAGCTGGATAATTCACAACAAAGCCATCCACAGAAAAAACAAAAACCTCCCAAAGGAGGCTTTCGAATTTGAAGGCTATATCTTTTTAAGCCGCTTTTACTGGAGGTTTTCTCTTACTAAAGCGCCAACGCTTGAAGATAGAGGGTTTAGATTGCTTCTCTTCTCGCTTTCCTAACATTAACAAGCAAGGGGTCAATACTAATGTCAATACTGTCGCGAATGCCAAACCACCAGCGATAGCTGTTGCTAACTGCGACCACCACTGAGTGCTCGGAGCCCCAAACTCTATTTTTTGGTTAATGATATCGACATTCATCTCCAGCACCATAGGCATAAGGCCGAGTATGGTCGTTACTGTAGTCAATAAGACAGGACGCAAACGCTGCACTCCGGTTCTCAATATGGCATCTCGCTTGTCCAAACCTCGTTTTAGCAGTTGGTTGTATGTGTCGATCAGCACGATATTATTGTTCACGACGATCCCTGCTAAAGCGATAACCCCAATTCCCGACATGATAATGCCAAATGGTCGCTGGAAAATAAGCAGACCTGCAAACACCCCCACTGTCGAGAATATAACGGCACTTAAGATAAGGAAGGCTTGATAGAAACTATTGAACTGAGTAATTAGAATCAATGCCATCACCGCTAGAGCAACCAAAAACGCACTTTGCAGGAATTCAGATGAGTTCTTCTGCTCTTCGTTTTGACCGCGAATTCTATAATCGATACCTGCTGGTAAATCGATATTACTCAGTTGCTGCTGAAACCCAGGAAGTTCGACCGCAAGGTTATACCCTTCCGCCATATCAGCCTTCACACTAATAATGCGAACGCCATCTAAACGGTTGATCGTATCTTGTTTAGGCTGAGGAGTTATCTCCGCAAAGTTGGTTATAGGCACCAATCCTGCCGGGGTTTTGATACGAAGCTCATCAAATCGGCCAATATCTCGTTTGTCGCTTGGGAAACGAACGAGAATATCCACTTCCTCCGTCGAGTCATCAGGCAAATAGTCGCCAATTTTCAATCCATTGGTTACAAACTGTACCGTATTTCCAACCAGAGTTGCATCCGCAGCAAACCGTGAGGCATCATCGCGACTGATATCAATTTGCCAATCAATACCCGGTTTATTCGAAGTATCACTGATATTGGTCAGCTTAGAGTTACCATCAGCCCAGCGACGTATCATTTTAGCAGCTTCATCGAGCTTTTCTGGGAAACGCGCTGAGAGCTCAATTTCTAAATCGTGTTCAACAGGCGGACCAGCATCTGGGAATTTGTACTCGATCTCTACACCAGCAAATTGATCCGTGGTCTGCTTGAGTTCTTCTATGATGACATTCACACGACGACGATCTTGCCAATCAACCGGAGTGATCTGAATCGTACCAATTTCATCCTTACCACCGGTTTTGGTATAAACGCTCTCAAACTCTTTGTGGTTAAACATGACCTGTTCCACCACTCTCATCACTTCATCTTTTTCATTGATCGATAAGTCACCATGAGAACGCACTTTTACATTGAAGTAAGGAGGATCTACTTCAGGGAAGAACTCGGCACCTAAACCTGCTTTGTTGTAAGCGAACCCGACTCCTATCGCCATCAAAATCGCCAACAACAGTATTTTCAGTGGGTGACCAATGGCAATATCTAGTGTGTGGTAATAGAGCTTAGTGATCCCAGTTGCTTGAGCAAACTCACCGTTATGTAACGCAACCATCTGTTGCTGGCGTTTCTCTGAAACATACTGAGGCTTGCCAATCAAACCACCGATCACAGGTACAAACAACAGCGCCATGACAAGCGATGCAGTGAGGGTTGCGATAAGAGTCAACGGTAAGAATTTCATAAATTCGCCGGTGGTGTCAGGCCAGAATAGTAGCGGCGCAAAAGCTGCTAACGTAGTGGCCGTTGAGGCTGTAATTGGCCAAGCCATTCGCCTTGCAGCGTCGCGATAAGCCTGTTTACGAGGCGTACCCTCTTGCATTCGACGGTCAGCAAACTCAGTCACAACAATGGCCCCATCAACCAGCATCCCCACGGCCATAATTAGCGAGAACAGTACGATAATGTTGACCGTTAAACCAAATACAGAGAGCACCAATAAACCCGTTAGGAAAGAGCCTGGAATTGATATCCCTACCAACAAGGCCGTGCGTACACCAAGGATAGCTATAATGACGATCACTACTAAAATGATGGCCGAAAGAATATTGTTTTGGAGATCATTAAGCATGATCTTTACGTCTTTCGATTCATCTTTGGTGAATTTCACCAGAAGGTTATTCGGCCACTCCGGTAGCGTTTGCGCTTGGCGCAACACTTCTTTAACGAGATCAACGGTCTCAATGATGTTCTCACCCGAGCGTTTTTTGACATCGAGTACCACTGCCGAACGACCATCTAAACGGGCAAAGCTGTCAGGATCTCTAAATGCGCGGCGCACTGTCGCCACATCACCAAATGTAATTACCTGTTTGCCATCGACTTTAACTGGTAGCTCTAACACATCTTTCAAGCTATCAAACACGGAAGGGACTTTAACGGAAAAACGTCCATATCCAGTATCGACAAAACCTGCAGCCACCACCTTGTTGTTCAATGCGATTAAGTTGTAGATATCGCCCTGATCTAAGCCATAGCTTTCCATCAATAATGGATCGACAACGATTTCAACGATGTCTTCACGGTCACCTGCGATATCCACTTCAAGGATCTGCCTATAACTTTCCAGCTTATCGCGCAATTGGCGAGCGAGTTGGACAATTGTGCGCTCTGGAACTGTACCGTAAAGAACGACTGATAAGACCGGTTGCTCAGAGGCAAGGGTTACTTCGTTTACCGTCGGCTCATCACTGCCATCGGGTAACTTAGGTTTCGCTAAATCTACCGCATCTCTGACATCGGCCATCGCTTTGGCCAGATCGACACCGACGTTAAATTCCAACGTCACTGAGCCATGCCCTTCTGAAGCCTTCGCCGTCATCTCTTTCACTCCCTCTACGGAGCGCATCTCTTTTTCAAGGGGACGGACTAACAAGCGTTCACTGTCAGTAGGAGAAATACCTTGGTGGCTAACAGAAACATAAATGATTGGAATGGTAATGTCTGGGCTCGATTCTTTTGGTATCGAGTTATAAGTCGCAATACCAGCAATCAAAATTAGAACCAGTAAGCTCAACATGGTTCTGGAGCGAGACAGCGCCGCATCAATTAATGCAAACATGGCAGCTCCTTATTGCTCTTGCTGCTGGGCGATTTGATTGGCTTGCTCAACACTGATCGCTTCAACGTTGTCACCATCACGAACAAACCCTTGTCCGAGCACAATAATGTCTACTTGCTTGCCCAGTCCGGTCAACCAAACGCCATCTTGCTCAGCCTTAACAAGCTGAATCGGTATAAAGGCGACTCGATTTTCCTTGAGAGTTTTCACCCCTAGATTTCCACTTTCATCTAGCGCCAGCATTGCAGGCGTAATCTTAATCGCTAATTGCTCATCTAACGCAAGCTCAACCTCAGCACTGACGCCTGCCGGAATACGTTGATTAGGGTTTGGCACTTCGATTTCAATCGGGAAAGTATTCGTCGACTCGGAAGAGACTCGAGAGATATAGCGCAACTTTCCGGTCACTTCATCACCGCCAATAAAGCGGATTTGCGATGGTTGACTAGTGACCAATTGCTGAATATGTCTCTCGCTGACATCCGCTTCGATGATCAACGTTTCTAAATCAATCAGCGTCGCCACAGGGTCACCAACCGAAACAAAATCACCAAGTTCAATATACAGATGGTCTACAATACCGGAAAATGGAGCTCTAACTGATGTGTTACGTAGTGCCAACTTCGCCGCACTCACCATAGCTTTTGCTTCAGTTAAATTAGCGGCAGCGGTTGAGTAGGCAACTTCACCTTGAAGTCCTTTACTTTTTAAAGATTTAGAGGCGTTGAATTCTTGCTGTCTGACATTTAGCATCGCTTGAGCACGCTCTAAGCGTATCTGCAAATCACCGAGATCGATTTGAGCGATAGACTGACCGGCTTTAACTGAGTCACCTTTTCGTACATTCAGTTTAATGA
The DNA here is from genome assembly GCF_001639065.2 of Vibrio barjaei. Classification (GTDB taxonomy): domain Bacteria; phylum Pseudomonadota; class Gammaproteobacteria; order Enterobacterales; family Vibrionaceae; genus Vibrio; species Vibrio barjaei. The sequence continues at coordinate 115,366 of NZ_LQXO02000003.1, read as the reverse complement.
TCTTACCTGCAATCTCAGCGCCCAATTTCGCGGTACGATCTGGTGCTGTTCGGCCGTAGAGATCGATTTTCTTCTCGACTTGTTGAGCCTTGAAAGTTTGATAGACAACGCGGGCTAGAGGCGCAGGGTCATCGGAAGGTGCGGTAGATTGATTTTCTTCAGCTTTTAACACGCCTAAACCTAGCCACACACTAAGTATGAAGATACAGAGCAGAGAAATAAGCCAAGGACGTTTTGAAAAAAAACTGCCAGATTGACTGATTGGCATAATCATTTCCTTATAATTGTGTTTTTGACGCTAACTGGTTAGATACGCTGCTCTAAGGCAACTGGTTCTAAAAAATTATTAGCAATCAAACATTAAACGACATCCTATGTTTAATGCGATGACTGGAATACTTTACTCAGCCTAGAGAAATAGACAACTAAACTTCTCTCCTAATCTGCTCTTAATGGGGGATTTTTCACAGTGTTGAAAGCTGGCTCAAAAAAGGCGAACACATGGTTCGCCTTTTTATCTGCTATACGCTAAACGATGCGCCACAGCCACAGGTTGTTGTCGCATTTGGGTTATTCACAAAGAAACGAGAACCTTCTAGTCCCTCAGTATAATCAACCACACCACCAACTAAATATTGCAGGCTCATTGGATCAACCACCAGAGTTACACCACATTTCTCAATTGTCGTGTCACCTTCGTTCACGTTCTCATCAAACGTAAAACCATATTGGAAGCCACTACAACCGCCACCCGTGATATAAACACGAAGCTTAAGCTGTGGGTTTTCTTCTTCTGCAATTAGGGTCTGTACACGCGTTGCCGCGGCATCTGAAAAATCTAAAGGAATAGCTACATCACTCACGGGAACCTCTCTTGCTACTCAATCGCAAATAACACCCTACCACAACCTAATGATGGGCAGATATCCCCTGCGATGAAAAAGGACGGCCCAGCTGCTCACCAGACCTTGCATATAATTTTAAAGTTATTGCACCAGATTATCTAATACCTGACTGCTTCGTTCAAGTATTACGCAAAAGCAAATTAGCTTTACAGCAGATTCAAACGCTAATTTACGAAAATGTGCTCAAAACACTACTAGAATCTGTGCGGAGATGTACAATGCTGCTCAACTTGGTCCGAACAAGCAAAGAGGAACTTTCCATGACCAAATCAGCTGAGCTGTATGAAAAAGCGCAACAGACCATCCCAGGCGGTGTTAATTCTCCGGTTCGTGCCTTCAACGGCGTAGGAGGTTCACCTATTTTTATCGAACGTGCCGATGGTCCATTGATTTTTGATGCTGATGGTAAAGCGTACATCGATTACGTAGGTTCATGGGGTCCTATGATTCTAGGCCATAACCACGCCGCAATTCGTGATGCAGTGATTAATGCAGCGCAACGTGGATTAAGTTTCGGTGCACCAACTGAAATGGAAATCAACATGGCGGAATTAGTTCGCAAGTTGGTTCCATCAATGGAACAACTGCGCATGGTAAGTTCTGGTACAGAAGCTACCATGAGTGCTATTCGTCTAGCGCGTGGCTACACTGGTCGTGACAAAATTCTTAAGTTCGAAGGTTGCTACCACGGTCATGCCGATAGCCTATTGGTTAAAGCAGGTTCAGGCGCACTGACTCTTGGACAACCAAGCTCTCCAGGTGTACCTGCTGACTTCGCTAAATACACACTGACTGCACGTTTCAACGACCTAGATTCCGTTAAAGCTCTGTTTGAAGCAAACAAAGGCGAAATCGCTTGTATTATCGTTGAACCTGTTGCGGGCAATATGAACTGTATTCCGCCAGTAGAGGGTTTCCATGAAGGTCTACGTCAGATTTGCGATGAGGAAGGTGCTCTACTTATTTTTGATGAAGTAATGACAGGTTTCCGTGTTGCTCAAGGTGGTGCACAGGCACATTACAACATCAAACCAGACTTAACCACGCTAGGTAAAATCATCGGCGGCGGTATGCCAGTTGGTGCTTTCGGCGGTCGTAAAGAAGTGATGCAATACATCGCACCAACAGGTCCTGTTTATCAAGCAGGTACACTATCAGGCAACCCAATTGCAATGGCGGCAGGTTACGCTTGTTTGACGCTACTTTCCGAAGAAGGTAATGAAAAACGCCTAGCGAATAAGACCAAACAACTTGCTGATGGCTTTAAACAACTTGCTGACAAACACGGCGTACCACTAGTCGTGAACCAAGTAGGTGGCATGTTCGGTTTCTTCTTTACTGAGCAAGAAACTATCACTTGCTATGAAGAAGTAGCTAAGTGTGATGTTGAACGTTTCAAACGCTTCTTCCACTTAATGCTAGACCACGGTGTTTACCTAGCACCATCAGCATTTGAAGCAAGCTTCACCTCGTTGGCACACGGCTCTAAAGAAATCGATGCAACATTAGAAGCAGCTGATCGCTGTTTCGCCATCATTGCTAGCGAAGCATAAGCAAGCATTGTAAAAATACCTTATGGGCTGATTAATCAGCCCTTTTTTATGCCTGCCAATTAAACAATGCCAGAATAATGAGCACTGCAATGGTCAGAGAAAACCAAGGAATAGCACGTTTTTGACGCTTATTCGATTGACACTTTTTGTCGTCGCTACAACACCCCATATTCCCTCCGTAAAGCCAGTAAATGAAAAGTAATTAACATTGATCGATCAACATTTTGCGTCCATTATATGACCACTATAACTAAGTAAAAATGCCTCGTCTGTAGGTGTTTGTCATAAAGTCATTACCCCTTCTTTAAGAAGGTCTGAGGAAACGTTGTGAAAAATAAAATGAATGTGACTGCTAGCCACTGGGTACTTATCCTTGCCCTTCTGTTTGCAGCGTTTGCTTGTTATTTATTAGTCGAACCCTATATGAATTCCATTGTTATGGCGTTCATCCTTTCTCTGTTGATGTTCCCGATTCATGAGTGGATTGAGAGCAAAATGCCAAAACACAAGAACGTCGTCGCCTTGCTCTCATGTATTGTATTGACGTTTATTATCGTTATGCCTCTGCTTTTGGTGTTTAGTGCTATCGTTCAACAAGGTTCCGTGTTCTCTCAAAACATGTATCAATGGGTCACTGGCGGTGGTATTCAAGAGGTTATCGCCCACCCTTGGGTAAAGAAAGGGTTGTCTTTTATCAATGACTACCTCCCTTTTGACGCAATTAACGCACAAGATATTGCTCAGAAAGCAGCTGAGTTTGCGACTTCATTAGGTTCGAATTTAGTTGCGACTAGTGCAAAGATTCTTGGTGACGCAACAAACTTCCTAATGAACTTCTTCTTGATGTTGTTTGTTCTGTTTTTCCTTTTGCGTGACCACGACAAACTCATTGCTGCAATTCGCCATATTCTGCCTTTCTCGCGCAGCCAAGAAGACCGCCTATTGAATGAGATTGAAAAAGTGTCGAAATCAGCGGTCATGGGGTCATTCTTGACCGCAATTGCTCAAGGCGCCGCAGGTGGATTTGGTATGTGGATGGCAGGATTCCCGGGGCTGTTTTGGGGCACAATGATGGGCTTCGCGTCTTTTATTCCTGTTGTAGGTACCGCACTTATATGGATACCAGCTACTGCTTACCTACTCATTACTGGTGATACCACATGGGGCCTGTTCTTAGCCATCTGGAGCATCGCCGTCGTAGGCTCTATTGATAACGTGCTGCGCCCGCTGCTAATGCAGGGCAGTGCGGGTATGAATACACTGATGATATTCTTCTCTCTCTTAGGGGGGATTCATCTATTTGGCTTAATTGGATTGATTTACGGCCCTCTTATCTTTGCCATCACTATGGTTCTGTTCAATATGTACGAAGAAGAATTTAAAGACTTCTTAGACGGACAAGATAACAGCTAGACACTTTTTTCAGGGAGGGCTTTGTGAGAGAATCCCCTCCCTTTTTACTTCCAGAGATAACTCGTCATGGCAACCTACATCGCACCTAGTCAAATCGCGGAAAGGCAACTCGAATACTTCGCACAAAAGCGTGTATTGGTCATCGGCGAAATAGAAGATCAGTTCCCTATCGAGCTCAGTAAACACTGCGACAAGGTGACGGTATTTACCAGTAATTACATTACCTACCGCCTGTTAAGTTCTTCAAGTAAAATCACGACGTTGTTTGGCGCTTCATTATCGAGCGACATTGATGCCGATATGATTTTACTCTACTGGCCAAAAGCGAAAGCCGAAGCGCAAATGCTACTGGAAATGGCACTAGCAAAACTTGGCAACGACACTGAGATTGCTGTTGTCGGTGAAAATCGCTCTGGTGTAAAGAGCATCGAAAAAATGTTCAAGCCTTACGGACCAATGAACAAATATGACTCAGCTCGACGTTGCTCGTTTTACTGGGGCATGTGTCAATCAGCCCCCGAGTCATTTGAGCTTGAAAACTGGTTTAAAAGCTACCAAGTAGAGCTCAATGGATTACCCATTACGGTTAAAAGCCTGCCTGGCGTCTTTAGTCACGGTGAATTTGATAGTGGCAGTCAGTTACTCCTGAGCAACCTACCTGAACTTAAAGGTAAAGTGCTCGACTTTGGCTGTGGTGCCGGTGTTATTGGCGCTTACATGGGGCTGAAATATAACAATATTGAACTCAATATGTGTGATATCAACGCCTTTGCCATTGAATCAAGCAAGCAAACTCTACTAGCAAATAACCTAAAAGGTCAGGTATTTGCGTCAGACGTCTACTCAGATGTCCCCTCAGGACTCGACTTTATTATCAGTAACCCACCGTTTCACGCTGGCTTAGATACCAGTTATTCAGCAACGGAAACTTTATTGTCTGACGCACCTAACTATATGAATAGCAACGGGCAGTTAATGATTGTCGCCAATAGTTTCCTCAAATACCCTCCTATTATTGAGCAGCAATTTGGTCACTGCCACACTGTCGATAAAAACCGTAAGTTTGCTATCTATCACGCAACAAAATAAGTCGTCATGAATCCAATTGGTTGGTGTTCTCAAGCCTTTCACCAACCAATTGAATTTATTTGAATAACTCGCTTCATTAGGCCCTTTCTTACACAGCAAAGCCGATTGCATACGTTATTTTTGTGTTACTCAACACGGTTTATCGCCAACTTACTTGTCAAAGAAAAAAAAGTAATTAGATTGCTAAGGTTAACTCTTTCTTAATTCGTCATACCGAGAGCTAAGCGATAAATATGTTCAAGTTGTATCGAAAACAGAAATTCAAGCGACTGCAAAACACCTTGATGATGGCTTTTTTGGTGCTCAGCATTACGCCCTTGACGGTCATCGCTCTATTCTTTCTCAACGCACACAGTCAGGATCTAAAAGATCAAAGTACCTCTCATCTGGTATCGATAAGAGATACTAAAAAACAGCAGTTGCTCAACTACTTTCAAGCTCAAGAGTCTGAAGTAATGGGATTCGTACGTTCAGAGCTCGCTTATGCCAGTGGAGGACGATTCTATGGACTGGTGAATGCGTTCCAGCGCCTTGGTGACGATATAGAACAGGCAAGAGAACATGCGCAAGAACGCTATATTCAAGGTTCAGGTAATCAAGTAAAAACCGCAATCCTTCCAGACTCTAGTAGTTATGTAGGAAGTGAGCGCTACCGCCTTCTACACAAGCGCTATCATAGGGCGTTTATGGAGCACCTTAAACGTTCAGACTTTGACGACATTATACTGGTCGACCTTGCAGGCAACGTCACCTACTCCGTCTATAAAAATCGTTATTACGGAACAAATTTAGAAACGGGCGAGTTTTCAACTCAGATCCTCGGCGAAACCTTTGACCGCCTGAAATCAGAAGTCACTCACAAGCGCAAAGAAAACGAAGAATACACCCCGGTGGTTATTTCCGATTTTGCCCTGCAAGATGACCAACAGTACGCTTGGCTTGGTGCACCGATTATTCAGCAAGGTTATCTTCACAGTTATGCCATGTTCAGGCTTCCCATCAAGGGGATCACTAAGCTCATCACTGACGGCAAACCAGATGATATTAAGCTGCTACTGGTCGGTAGTGACCATGCCGCTAAGATACTTGGGCTTGAACAAGACACCATAAACAACAGCAACGAAGTTATCTCACAAGCCTTATCTGGTCTCACCATGGTGGGTAGCTACACCAATGCCAAAGGCGAAGACTACTTTGCGGCATTCACTCCTATTCAACTCAATGAAACCAATTGGGCCCTGGTTGCCGAAACACCAGAAGCCATCGCCTTTGCTAGCGTTAAGCAACTAGAAAAACTGTTTGTTATCGCTATGCTGACCGCGATTGTGCTGGTTGTCATTGCTTCACACTACCTTTCTAACTTTATTACTTCGCCACTGCTTAAGCTTACCTGGGCGGCTGAAAGAGCCTCTGGTGGAGACTTAGAACCTTCGATTATTAGCGCAGACCGTAAAGATGAAATTGGCCGATTGGCTCTGAGTTTCGAACGTATGAGACGCTCAATAAAAGAGAAAATCGAGCTCATTAAGAGTCAGAACCAAGAGCTAGAACAGAATTTAGTCACGATTAAAAAGCAAAATGAAGAACTACAGCTAGCAAACAAGCTGAAAGATGAATTCCTTGCAACCACCTCTCACGAACTTCGCACCCCACTTCACGGCATGATAGGGATTGCAGAAGCAATGATCTCTGGTGCCAATGGGCCAATCGGCGCCAACCATAAATATCAGCTTGATATCATTGTTAACAGTGGCCAGCGCCTTGCTGGACTGGTAGACGATCTTCTCGATTATCACAAAATGCGTTACGGCAACTTAGATATTGAACGTTCCTCTATTAGCTTAACCAGTGCAACACAGCTGGTCTTGGAGCTGTCACATCACTTGCTCGGTGACAAGAAGATTCGAATTATCAACCAAGTCCTCGAACCATTGCCTTATGTCTCAGCCGACCCACAGCGCTTAGAACAGGTACTTTATAACCTTGTTGGTAATGCCATCAAATATACCAATGAAGGCAAGATCGTCTTATCGGCCACCGCCATGGATGATCATATTCGCGTACAAGTTGTGGATACCGGCCAAGGGATTCCTGCTCAGCAGCTTGAACATATTTTCGAGCCGTTAGTTCAAGCAGGTCATGATTCGGGTCATTACCGCCAAGGTGCTGGGCTTGGCTTATCGATAAGTCGACAGCTTATTGAGTTGATGGGCGGTTCTCTTTATGTCAGTAGTCAGCCTCATGTTGGCACCACGTTCAGCTTCACCCTTCCTTTAGCGACACAGGAAGAAATAGAGCACATGTCTCAATTAGGACAGAATAGTCACTTCCATATCGCCGAGCCGACTGAGATCAATCCAGAAGAAGAGGAAGTCCTTCCTGAGAATCCAGATGGACCAGTGCTGCTCGTCGCCGATGATGAGCCAGTGAACTTGCGTATCCTTGAGAGCTTTTTAAGGCTAGAAGGTTATCAAGTGAAACTGGCCAAAGATGGCTTAGAAACACTGGATATCATTGAGCATGAAAAACCAGACTTACTGCTTCTCGATATTATGATGCCGGGAATGAGCGGCTTTGAAGTGTGCGAAACCATTCGTGAACAATACGATCATGCCGCGCTGCCTATCATTATGCTCACCGCTTTGAATCAATCGGAAGACAGAGTTCGTGGTTTTGAGCTCGGTGCCAATGACTACCTTGCAAAACCGTTCAGTAAGCCGGAGCTCGCAGCACGCATCGCCGCTCACCTTCAAGCAAGCAAAGCCGAAGAAAGACGCGCCGAAAATCAACTTCTCAAGTATGAAATTAAACAGCGTGCGTTGGTTGAAGCAAGCTTGTTAGAAACACAAGGGCGTTTGATCGAACAGCTCAATAGTGCGCCAGAAGCGATTCTCTGCATCAGAGAAGACTTGAAGGTACAGTTTGCTAACCAAAGTGCTGGACGTATGTTTAAACGCAGTGTTGAGCAGCTCAAGCGCTCCAATGTTGAAGAACTCATTGCGCCTAAATTTATTCACTTGTCTCAGGAGCACTATTGCGGGGATATCGATATTTTTGTCGATGATGTACGCCAACACATAAACACCGATATCCTCACCTTGCCTGAGGGTTCGGGATTAAAGAGCATCTACATATTCGAACAAGGGCAGTCACTCGATCAAACGCGCGTGAAGAACCTAGAAACCGCTATTGATGCGCTGTCTCGATATGCGATTGAAGGTGATAAGGCGAAACTACTGGAACTCAAAGAGCTGGGCGGAGAATTTACTCAATTGGCAGATAAAGCCGTCGATGAAGAGAAGTCTCGTCCAGAAATGATGCGCGAGTTATTGGTAGATACCATGACCAATGCGCTGGAGTATTGGGAAAGTGTTACTGGGCAAACCAAGTTTGCCTTTGCTGAACAAAGTGGCTTGTGGCGTGTTTACTTAGACCGCAGCACCTTGCAAACCCGCACATTGGATAAGTATTTGCGCTTAGAGACGTTACCCAAAACACCTCGTTGGCGTACAGTACTCAGCTCAGTAGAATACATACTCGACCATTGTCACCGCCAAGGTCCAGAGCGTGACCATATTATTGCTCTGCGCGACAAGCTGCAAAAGTTGCTGACCAATTAGCCTAGATAAAATCACTAACTCAGCGCATAAAAAACGGCCACTCAAAGTGGCCGTTTTGCTACTCAGCATAGAGCTCTTATCGAGCTCTATAATTCACCATTAAGCAGGCTCTTGAAAGATGACTGTGTCTGCTTTCTCTGTGTACTGCCCCATACGGTGGAAGTTTAGATAGCGGTAAGTATCTGCTGCAGTTGGGTCAATCTGCTTCATGTACTCTAGGTATTCTTCTTTCGTTGGAATCTTACCTAGGATTGCTCCGACTGAAGAAAGTTCAGCTGACGCAAGATATACATTAGCACCAGTACCAAGACGGTTCGGGAAGTTACGAGTCGACGTAGACATTACCGTCGCTTCGTCAGCAACACGCGCTTGGTTACCCATACACAAAGAACATCCCGGTGTTTCGATACGAACTCCAGCACGACCAAAGATACCGTAGTAGCCTTCTTCTGTTAGCTGGTCACGGTCCATCTTCGTTGGTGGAGCAATCCATAGGCGAGTATCAAGCTGACCATTGTACTTATCGAGTAACTTACCAGCTGCGCGGAAGTGACCGATGTTAGTCATACAAGAGCCAATGAATACTTCGTTGATTTCTGTTCCTTGCACCTCAGAAAGTAGACGAGCATCATCTGGGTCATTTGGTGCACAAAGGATTGGCTGCGTCACGTCTGCAAGGTCAATCTCGATAACATGTGCATATTCTGCATCACTATCCGCTTGCATCAGTTCTGGGTTAGCCAGCCACTCTTGCATTGCAACAATACGACGCTCGATAGTACGACGGTCACCATAGCCTTCTGAAATCATCCACTTAAGCATAGTGATGTTTGAGTTCAGGTACTCTTCGATAGACTCTTGAGACAGTTTAACGGTACAACCCGCAGCACTACGTTCAGCCGAAGCGTCAGAAAGTTCGAATGCTTGCTCAACCGTTAGGTGTTCAACGCCTTCAATCTCTAGGATACGACCAGAGAATTCGTTGATCTTACCGGCTTTCTCAACCGTCAACAAACCTTGCTGAATCGCATAGTAAGGAATCGCATGAACAAGGTCACGAAGTGTGATACCTGGCTGCATTTCACCTTTAAAGCGTACAAGGATAGATTCTGGCATATCAAGAGGCATAACACCGGTTGCCGCAGCAAACGCGACCAGACCAGAACCTGCTGGGAAAGAAATACCTAGAGGGAAACGGGTATGTGAGTCACCGCCTGTACCAACAGTATCAGGCAGAAGCATACGGTTTAACCAAGAGTGGATAACACCATCACCTGGACGCAGTGAAACACCTGCACGGTTCATGATGAAGTCAGGCAATGTATGATGAGTGTTCACATCTACAGGTTTTGGATATGCTGAGGTGTGACAGAATGACTGCATCACTAGGTCTGCCGAGAAGCCTAGACATGCTAAATCTTTTAGCTCATCACGTGTCATTGGGCCTGTCGTATCTTGCGAACCAACCGTCGTCATTTTAGGTTCACAATATGTACCCGGACGAACACCTTCAACGCCACACGCTTTACCAACCATCTTCTGAGCCAGTGTATAGCCAGCATCTGACTCTTCAACGGCTACTGGACGGCGGAAGACTTCTGATGGTTCAAGGCCTAGAGATTGGCGAGCACGGTCGGTTAGACCACGACCAATGATCAGTGGAATACGACCACCTGCACGAACTTCATCAATCAGTACGTCTGTTTTTAGTGCAAACTCTGCTAGGGTTTCGCCTGACTCGTGATTACATACTTTGCCTTGGTATGGATACACGTCAATCACGTCACCCATGTTCAGCTTAGTTACATCCACTTCGATTGGCAGTGCCCCGGCATCTTCCATAGTGTTGAAGAAGATTGGCGCGATCTTGCCACCCAATACATAACCACCAGCACGCTTATTTGGTACGTTTGGAATGTCATCACCCATAAACCACAACACTGAGTTGGTTGCCGATTTACGAGAAGAACCTGTACCTACTACGTCACCAACATAAACAAGTTGATGACCTTTGCCTTTAAGTGCTTCAATTTGTTTGATTGGACCGATTGAACCTGGTTGATCCGGTTCGATACCATCGCGTGCGTTTTTAAGCATTGCTAAAGCGTGTACTGGAATATCTGGACGAGACCATGCATCAGGTGCAGGAGACAGGTCATCAGTGTTGGTTTCACCCGTCACCTTAAATACTGTCAACGTAATCTTTTCTTGTAGCTCAGGCTTAGACAGGAACCATTCCGCTTCAGCCCAAGACGTTAGGACTTGTTTCGCGTAAGCATTACCTGCTTTTGCTTTCTCTTCTACATCATAGAAAGCATCAAACATCAGCAGCGTATGAGACAGTGCTTTAACGGCAATTGGCGCTAGCGCAGCATCGTCAAGCAAGGCAATCAGTGATTCGATGTTATAACCACCTTGCATGGTACCGAGGAGTTCAGCTGCTTTTTCACGGCTAACTAGTGGCGATTCTACTTCGCCCTTAGTTACAGCCGTCAGAAAACCTGCTTTAACATAAGCAGCTTCATCAACACCAGGTGGAATACGGTTCTCGAGGAGGTCTAGAATAAACTCTTCTTCACCCTGAGGTGGGTTCTTTAACAGCTCAACAAGTCCAGCAACTTGTTCGGCGTCTAGGGGTCTTGGGACAACTCCTTCGGCAGCACGCTCTTCGACGTGTTTACGGTAGGCTTCAAGCACGACTTTTTCCTCTCATTGCGGTCCATCCTTAATAATTAGAATTAGGAGTGGACATCCTTGGAAACTTGGCTCTCCCTCGCCTTATCTCGTCATCAAGTAACTGAATCAGCAGTGCCAGAGAGGCCAAACTGTGGGGCGAAGGATAGCAAATTTAACGTTAGATTAAAATCTTATCATTTTGACCAACATTGCAAGTTTGAGTAAAAACAAGCATTTTGCGACTAAAGTTGCAGCAGGTCGCTGCAATACTACCCTTCATTTAGAGTATTTATATTCAACATAATCTGGAGTGATAATGACGTTTAGTAAGCGGCTCCAATAATTAAATAGAACGAGCGCAACCCAGTTTCTACTTGACCATAAGACAGCATAATAGGCCCGACGGGAGAGTCTATGCCAGCAAATACCGACCCTGCCAGATACAGTGGCGCATTAGACAACGAACGGTCGCCATCCCAGACACCGCCATACTCAGCACTTGCTCCTAAGTAAACTGGGGATTGGAACATGCCAAAGTCGTTATCGAACCATCGATAGCGATACACTAGACTGCCATAGAGCTTGTTCTGGCCAATCAAACTGTTACGAGGAATACCCGACATATTCAAAAAGCCACCAAGCTCTCTTGGGCTCACTGGCAATGAGTCGTTTTCCGTCTCGATCATTTCGTAATCGAACGAGCCTACTAAGGTATTACGATTAAAGGTTTTTGCATATTTAGTAGCAATGCTAATTTCGTAGGCGTTATCAGAAAATTCTGAGGGTTCAGTTTGGATGTTTTGGTCACCACTGTCTCTCGACAGCAAATACTCTAAATTCACCAACCAGCCTTTAGTCGGCAAACTATAATCATCTAACGTATCCAGTTTGTAGCTGGCAAAAACACCTCGACGATCAAAATCAAACGTACCAGCAGAAGGTAAAGGTGAGACATACGATTCACCAGTCGTATACCGTGCACCAATTTTCACTTCCTGCCATAACGTTGGTTGATAACCAACCGCAAACTCCCCTTCCCACTCACGATACGATACTGGAATAAAATCAGCATTACCCTCAAGAGCTGGCTCCACGCAACCATCCCCGTTAGAATTTAATTGGCAGAGCACATTTCGCTTGTCGCTGTTGTAGCGAAGACCACCTAACAAGAAAAAGTTTTGATTGAACATGAAAGGCGAGTAGACCTCTCCTTCCACTCGCTTATCAGTACCAAAGTCCGCATTCACTCTCAGCTCTGCACCGCGATCGTTCAAATCGGTAAAGTTAGTGGTGACACCGATCGAATAGAAGCTGTTCGCATTGAAGTCTTCTTCAAGGTAGAAACGAAAGTCCATATAATTTGGACCCCAAGATTTCTCTTTTACATCGACAACAAGATCTGTTTCATCACCTTTATCATCGTAGCGGTATGTGATCAATTCAAAACGATCGAGAGCATAGAGCTCCTCAATATGCTTTTCTATCTCATCGGTTTCTAGGATTTCACCTGCTTTCAGCCCCAAACGGCTTTTGATCAATTCATCGCTGTAGTGACTTTGGTTATTGATCACTATCTTATCAACGACGTTCTCATCACCGTACACCAGCTTTTTACGTGCTAACTGTTTAGCATCGATATAATGCTGGAACCTAGCACTGTTTACGGTGAGCGCTTTAAGCTGTTTCTCATTACGATAAGCCTCTTGATAACCCAAGTTATACGCTTTCGGCATCGCTGAAAAATCGGTGGTGGCGATCTGTCCCACGTCTGGATGCATTAGGATGTCTTTGTCATCCAGAGCTTGCATTTGTTCTTCTGTACTGCGGCGTACCAAATAATTAGATAGCTGCTCGCCAACAGTCAAGAAGCTACTGAAATCCTCTCGGGTTTTGTAGTCACTACTGATATCAACCGCAATGATAATGTCCGCACCCATTTGCTTCGCCAGCTCGACAGGCATGTTATTGGTCACCCCACCATCAACCAACAAATAGCCATCCAGCTCATAAGGTGGTAGCGCGCCCGGCACCGACATACTCGCCATCATTGCGTCCACTAGATAACCTTTATCCAGTACAACAGGCTCAAGTTTTAATATATCCGTCGCCACCGAACGATAAGGAATGGCCAAGTCATCAAATGATTTGAACTCAGGAAGGTTGCCCGTAGTTTTGCGCAGAATGCGTAACATATTCTGGCCTTGTACCACCCCTTTTGGGGCTTCTATCGAGCCAAAATGTAAACCGATATCGGTGCGAATTTGATAGCGGTCTTCCGACTCCTTATCGCGAACTCGGCGTTGGCTGCGGCTAACACGATCACGATATCCATTGTTCCAATCCACGGTATAGATGAAGCTTTCAATCTCATCAGCACTCATTCCGGTCGCATAGAGGCCGCCCACATAGGCCCCCATGCTGGTGCCCGTGATGATATCAACAGGAATCTGCATCTCTTCTAACGCTTTTAGAACACCAATGTGCGCAGCCCCTTTCGCGCCTCCGCCTGCCAGAACCAATCCTATTTTAGGACGGTCAAGTTCCTTTGCGTTGTTATCGGTATTTTCGGTTGCTAACACCCATCCACTGCTGGACAGGAGAGCGACGGCTACTAGCCACTGAATCAGGCGTTTCACATTCATCCCTAAAAGCGCTTTTTATTATGGTTAATCCAATATATCAGGTAATTAGCAAATTCTCTTCATAATTAAACGTAGTTGAAATCACCAGTCAAACAGGTTTTTTATCCACTGTTTGGGTTGGTTGTCACAGGACGCTTTCAGTTTTCCACCTTCATCCCAGACTGGTAATTCCAATTGGCTTCCGCAATCTAGTTCCAGTGCACCGCTACGCTGTTTAGAGAAGCCAATCATGCTGATGTTTTTAGGCCAAGGCAATGTCAGCTTCTCTGGAATTCGAGCTTTCAAATAGTCTGAATACACTCGTAATGCACCGCTTGAGCCTGTTAGCTTAGTCGACTTATTATCATCACGCCCAACCCAAATCGTCGTCACTTCTCGTCCATCGACACCAACAAACCAACTATCACGAGTGTCATTACTGGTACCAGTTTTTCCGGCCAGTGCAGCCCACGCAAACTGACTATTCAGATAACGTCCCGTCCCTTCAGCTACCCCTTTTTTCATAGCAAAGGTGGTAAGCCATGCTGCTTGCTGAGGGACCTTCTGCTGCGCTTTGGGTAGAGATCGATAGAGCACCTCTCCGTCCACGGTAACGACTGAACGTAAAGCCGAGAGCTCAGCTTGTCGTCCAGAGTTAGCGATGGTTTGAAACATCTGTGCCACTTGATATGGCGTCAACGACAGAGAACCAAGGAACATAGATGGAACAGGCCTGATCTCATTCGCATCCACACCTAAGCGCACTAATGTCTCGGAAACCGGCTTGATACCGAGAGACATTCCTAGACGTACCGTCGGCACGTTAAGGGATTTAGCAAGCGCTTGATAGAGAGGCACATCACCTCTGAACTTACGGTCGTAGTTTCTTGGCTGCCAAACGTTGCCTTGACTGCCTTTTAGCGTGAGCGGTGAGTCTTCAAGTGTCGATGCCAAATCATAGTTCTGAGGCTGTTCCAACGCAGTAAGATAGACCGCAGGCTTGACTAACGAGCCGATTGGCCTACTCGCATTCAACGCTCGATTGAAGCCACTGTAGCCTGTACGCTTACCGCCCACCATAGCACGGATCTCGCCGGTATTTCTGTCCACCGCAACGGCTGCGGCTTCAAGCCCTTTACCGGACGTTTTTTCTAACTGAGGTACACGCTTGGCAATGGCCTTTTCTAACTTGTCCTGTGAAACAGGATCCAAAGACGTGTAGATTCGAATACCTTTGCCACCACGTAGCTTATCGCCAAGCTTGCTATTCAGCTCTCGGTTAAGCTGCTGAAAATACGCTGGTTGGCGGCTCGCAATTTGGGGATTGTTCTGCAAGTCGAGATCACGAGAGGCTGCCATTTCAAACTCGCGTCCGG
This sequence comes from Vibrio barjaei, assembly GCF_001639065.2. GTDB lineage: Bacteria > Pseudomonadota > Gammaproteobacteria > Enterobacterales > Vibrionaceae > Vibrio > Vibrio barjaei. The sequence continues at coordinate 100,113 of NZ_LQXO02000003.1, read as the reverse complement.
TCAGCATGTTCTGATCCATCATTAAACGCAGCACTAAGTCTCTGCGCTGCTTAGCTCGCTCTGGATGACGAATGGGATTGTAGTAAGATGGCCCTTTTACCATACCTACCAATAATGCAAGCTGGTCAATTCTCAACTCTTGCAATGGCTGACCAAAATACAAACGAGACGCTAGCCCAAAGCCATGAATAGCCTCACCACGGCTTTGACCAAGGTAAACTTCATTCAAATACGCTTCCAAGATTTGGTCTTTGCTGTAACGATAGTCAAGAATGAGTGCGATAAACACTTCTCTTACTTTACGCCATAAGGTTCTATCACTGGTTAGGAACAGGTTTTTAGCCAACTGTTGCGTTAACGTACTGCCCCCTTGTACCGTGCGGCCGGCGCGAATATTCGCGAAAAACGCACGTGCTATGGCAGTAGGGGAGATACCATCATGTTGATAAAAATCACGATCTTCCGTTGCTAGTAACGCGTCGATCATAATTTCTGGAAATTGATCACGCCTCAAAAACAAACGTTGTTCATCGGCTTTTTTTTCGAGCATCCCAAGCATCTTAGGTTCAATTCTTAGAAAGCCAAGATCCCCCTTCTTTTCCAACGACTGAATTCGAGACAATGACCCATCGCTAAAATACAACATCACATGACGATCGGGTTCTGGACCGTCGGCAAATTCGAAGGGACGGCGAATCAGTTCTATCTTGGTGGAAGACGAGGAGTACTCACCTGGGTGGCGCGGTTGAGATACCTTACGATAGTTCAATACATCCAGTTCATTACGTAGCTGAGCTATCGTAATGTTGTCGCCGACAGACAGATTGAGCACACGAGCATAAACCACTGTTGGCAACTCGAATAAATTGCCTTCAAAACGCTCTTTGACCACTTGATCGAGATAGTAAAACACCGCGCCAAGGGCGACCACGCCAACCAGAGCCAGTTTCCAACCGATTGAGAGCAGACGCTTTCCCCACCCTTGTTTCGCTTTTTTCCGACTTGGCTTACGCTTAGGTTTACTGCTTTTCGCTTTTGATTTAGGAGCCGATTTTGTGGTGGTCTTTCTTGGTGCTGGCTTTTTACCACTAGGTGCCAACTTTTTCGTTACTGTCATGAATTCAATTGTCTTTTAGTTTTACTCGTTGCCTGATGATTCATTGGGTCATCAGGCCAAGGATGTTTCGGGTAACGCCCCTTCATCTCTTTCTGTACTTCTTTGTAGGCACCTTGCCAAAATGCCGCTAAGTCTCTGGTTATCTGCAACGGACGTTGAGCTGGAGATAACAGTTCTAACACAATGGCTTGTTTTCCTAACGCAATAGTAGGTGATGACTTTTCGCCAAACATTTCTTGCAGCTTCACCGACAACGTCGGAGCTTCACCAACTTGGTAATGTATTTTCTTTCTCCCACCAGAGGCAACTACCAAGTGTGTCGGGAGCCACTCATTGAGCCGTTGTTGTTTATCCCAACCTAAACGGGCTTGTAATGCGGCCATTACATCCAACTTCTTAAGTTGTTTAGCATTTTTAATGCCAGTCATGAATGGTAATAACCACGTATCAAGCTCGTCGAGCAATACATGCTCAGACATATCCGGCCAAGCTTCATCTGGGAGCCAGTCCGAAGCGCATATGACGCGCGTACAAAGCGCTTGTGCGTCAGAGTTCCAGTCTAACGCAGCAAAGCCTTTACGCTTAACATAGCCAAGCAGTGCCGCTTCAACATCCGCTTTTTCTGGAACGGGGATCTCTTTGCAATGCAAAACAATCGCGCCAATTTTTCGTTGTTCACTGGCAACTAAGCGACCTTTCTGATCATCCCAATCCACCACAGAGAGCTCATCAATTAATTGCGGTGCTGTTGTCGAAAGCAGCTCAATATCCAGCGGCAACGCCTTAAAAATCTGACTACTTCCCTGACCGGTTTTCATTAAATCAACAACGGCCAGATAAGGTGACTTCACTAATGGTTGCTGATTATCGACACTTGCTCCATGTCCATTTGCTAACAAATAGTGTCCCGATGCAGCACTGCGACTTGCCGCTATTCTATCTGGGAATGCGAGCACTGCGACAAATCCGAGTAAAGATTCATTCATCTCCTCTAATGCAAAGCGATGCGATAGACGTTGCGCCAATACAGAAGCTCTTTGGGAAAGAGAACCACGGCGAGAGTGAATGCCTTGCTGCCAGCGCATTAATGAACGGGTAAGATCCAGCTCATTGCGTTCAGGCTCTTCAATCAGGCAGCATATGGCTATCGCCACATTGAGCGTCTCAGACCCTAACTGCTTAGCCTGTAGCAACATGCTAGCAAGGCGAGGCTCAACACCCAACTCATGAGCTTGATGTCCAAGCGCGGTGTGCTTGCCCATCTCATCGATAAGCTGCAGCTTGCTGAGAAGCGACTGGGCTTGCTGTAAATGCGTGGACTTGGGAGGGTCTATCCAAGCCAGCTCCATTGCATCAGAGCAGCCCCACTTGATCAGCTCTAATTGCAAGGCTGATAAGTCACTTCGCAAAATTTCTGGCGTACTTTGCTCAGGCTGTGAGTTGAACTGAGTTTCACTATATAAACGTATACAAAGTCCAGGCTCCATTCGACCTGCACGCCCTGCCCTTTGAATCGCGGAGGACTGTGCAATGCGGGTTTGCTCAAGTCTCGAAACACCAGTCTTTAAATCAAACCAAGATTGGTTTTCTAATCCCGAATCCACGACGAGACGAATGCCTTCAATGGTAAGCGAAGTTTCAGCGATATTGGTCGCAAGAACGACTTTTCGTGTCCCGAGTTTAGCTGGCTGGATAGCCTTTTGCTGCACTTTAAAATCCAACTGCCCATATAAAGGACAGACTTCTGCTTCGATACCAGCTTGAAGCAAAAGCTCTTCAACTCTTTTGATGGCGCCAACGCCAGGTAAAAAAGCCAGCAAAGAACCTGACTCACGTAACATCAGGTTCTCTATTTGCTTTACCATAAACATTGGCAGATTATCATTACGGTTCATTGGCGCATAATGGGTTTCTACAGGGAAAGAGCGTCCACTGGATTCTATAAAGGTTGCCGTCGGTAATACACGTTGAAGGTCATTGGCTTCCAGCGTTGCAGACATCACAATCAGCTTCAAGTCATCTCGCAGCGCCTCTTGACTCTCAAGGGTAAAAGCTAGTGCGGTATCGGCATGCAGGCTTCGCTCATGAAACTCATCAAAGATAATTGCTCCAACGCCCGTCAACTCAGGGTCGTCTTGCAGCATACGAGTTAAGATACCTTCTGTCACAACTTCTAACTTTGTATCCTTGCTTACCTTGCTCTCGCCACGTACTCGGTAGCCTACAGTTTGACCAACCGTTTCATTACGCTGCGACGCTACGTACATGGCAATATTCCTCGCCGCAATGCGCCGCGGTTCGAGCATGATAATTTTGCCTTCAATCAATCCACTTTCAACAAGCTTTTCAGGAAAGTACGTCGACTTACCGGCGCCAGTCGCCGCCTTGAGTATGATCTGATTCGATGAGGAAATCGCTTCAAATATCGAAGGCAACACTTGTTCTATAGGGAGCTGTGACAACGCTTTGACCTTATGTTGTAATGTGGCTACTCATTCTAATAAAAAATGACCTCGAAATGCACTTTGATCCTCCTTTAAAGCAAGGAAAGCTAATAAAACGATACAAACGCTTTCTTGCTGATATCCATTTAAGCAACAAGGAACAGATAACCATCCACTGCGCAAACACCGGCGCGATGACTGGTTGTGCCGAACCTGGTTCTACCGTTTGGTACTCCACCTCTGACAATGCAAAGCGAAAATACCCTAATAGCTGGGAGCTAACAGAAACCGTCTCAGGCCATAAAATTTGCGTTAATACGGTTAGGGCTAATACTTTAGTTGTTGAAGCAATAGAAAATGGCATTGTTGAGGAGCTTAATGGCTATCAATCTTTAAGAACCGAGGTGAAGTATGGTCAAGAAAACAGCAGAATCGACATTTTATTACAAGATAGTGATCGCGCAGATTGCTACATTGAAGTAAAAAGTGTCACACTGCTTGATGATGCAAGCACCATAGGTCAGGGCTACTTTCCAGATGCACAAACCACAAGAGGACAAAAGCATTTGCGAGAGCTCACAGAAATGGTTCAAACCGGCCATCGAGCTGTATTATTTTTCGCTGTTTTGCATTCAGGGATTGAAAAAGTGTCGGCGGCACACCATATAGATGCGAAATATTCACAATTACTCAAGCAAGCAGAGGAAGCAGGGGTAGAGGTAATTTGTTACAAGGCAGCGTTTTTTGATAATGAAATTACGCTCTTATCGAAGGTCGATTTCAGCTAAAAGTGATTTCACTTCACATTGATAAGAACTTTAACAAACTTCATTTGCCACCGGCATTTCTTTTTGCTATAGATACCCGCCTTAAAATTAACTGTACGCACAGTTGACTAGGTGTAAGTAGGAGATGCTGCATGCCAGAAACTAAGAAAAAAGCGCTAGGCATCCTAGCCATTGCAGGTGTTGAACCATATCAAGAGAAAGCTGGTGAAGAATACATGTCACAAGCTCAGATGGATCACTTTACAAAAATTTTGAGCGCTTGGCGCAACCAACTTAGGGAAGAAGTTGATCGAACTGTGCACCACATGCAAGACGAAGCAGCTAACTTTCCTGATCCCGTTGACCGCGCTTCACAAGAAGAAGAGTTTAGTCTCGAACTTCGCAACCGTGACCGCGAACGTCGCTTAATCAAAAAGATTGAGAAGACACTAAACAAGATTGAAGAAGACGAGTTTGGCTTCTGTGAATCTTGTGGTATCGAAATTGGTATCCGTCGTTTAGAAGCTCGTCCTACTGCCGATTTATGTATCGACTGTAAGACTCTTGCAGAAATCAAAGAAAGACAAATGCAAGGTTAATAAGCGATAAGAAAAGGGAGCAAACGCTCCCTTTTTTGATCCACTACTTCATACGAAACAAATACTATGTACATAGGTCGATTTGCCCCCTCCCCCTCAGGTCCACTCCATTTTGGTTCCTTAGTTGCCGCTCTGGGAAGTTATTTCCAAGCCAAAAGCCATTCAGGTCAGTGGTTGGTTCGAATAGAAGACATTGATCCTCCACGTGAAGTGGCTGGGGCAGCTTCGCTTATCTTAAAAACACTGGAAGCCTATCAATTGCATTGGGATGGAGGTGTTCTTTACCAAAGCTCTCGGTTGGACGCTTATCAGGCGCAAATCGACCATTGGCTTCATCAAGGGCAAGCTTATTTGTGTGAGTGCACCAGAAAGCAAATAAAAGCACTGGGTGGCTACTACCAGGGTACGTGTCGTGATAAAGCACTGAGTGCAAGCAATCAGTGCGCAGTCCGCCTCAAAATGCACCACCCGGTTGAATCCTTTGTCGACCAACGATATGGCCAACTGAATATCCCTAAAGCTTTAGCTGAAGAAGACTTTATTATTAAACGTCGTGACGGATTGTTTGCCTACAACCTTGCAGTGGTGCTCGATGATATTTATCAGAACATCACTGAAGTCGTTCGTGGTGCTGACCTTATTGAGCCGACAGGTCGTCAAATCAGCTTATATAAGACATTAGAGGTGGAACCAGTGAGCTACCTGCACCTTCCGCTGGCAATAGATGATAATGGCAATAAGTTATCCAAACAAAATCATGCCACCGCTATTGATTTAGATAATCCAAGACCCACATTACTCAATGCAATGCGTTTTCTTGGTTTCAACATTGATAGCCATATTGAAACAGAAAACATAGAGACTATCATCCAGTGGGGCGTGGAAAACTGGCAGCTTTTACAACTGCCAAATAAGCTCAAAATCAAACCGCCATTCTCAAACGGGGCTCTCTAAGCTATCATAAGCGGCAAATTTCATGCGTCAGGCACGAAATGTACGCCAAAACCGCGTCATTTCGCGAACCTAAATTGCGTTAATATTATGAATAAAAAAGAAAATTCTCAAAAAGTTCAACCGGTCTATCACGAGCTTTCATTGCAGGCTTATAGCCGAGACGAACACAACATCTCGCGCAAGCAGATCAGCGAAAATGCGTTAAAAGTCTTATATCGCCTTAATGGTGCAGGATATGACGCGTATCTCGTTGGCGGCGGCGTGCGCGATCTGCTGCTTGGAGAACAACCTAAAGATTTTGATATAGCCACTAACGCAACGCCAGAGCAGATCAAAAAACTATTTAGGAATTGTCGTCTCATTGGTCGACGTTTTCGCCTTGCACACATAATGTTTGGTCGCGATATTATTGAAGTCGCTACCTTCCGTGGACACCATCAAGAACAAGAGAAAAACGTCTCTCAACAGAGCAAAGAAGGCATGCTACTGCGCGACAATGTCTATGGTTCTATTGATGAAGATGCAGAACGTCGTGATTTCTCAATCAATGCGATGTATTACAACATCGGCGACTACTCCATTCACGACTATGCAGGTGGAATGGAAGATCTAGAAGACCGTTTAATTCGGCTTATCGGTGAACCTGAAGTTCGCTACCGTGAAGATCCTGTGCGTATGCTGCGCGCTATACGCTTTGCTGCCAAATTAGATTTTGACATTGAAGAAGACACAGCAGCGCCGATTGAAGAACTTGCACCACTATTGCGTGATATCCCATCTGCTCGCTTATATGAAGAGTCATTAAAGCTATTACAGTCTGGGTATGGACTAGAAACCTATCACCTATTAAGAGAATACAATTTATTCCAACAATTGTTCCCAATCATAGCGCCGCACTTTACGGAAGAGTATTCTTCTCGCACCGAACAAGTCTTAGACTTGGTGTTGGATGCTACCGATGAGCGCATCGAAGAAGGTAAACGCGTAAACCCTGCGTTTATGTTTGCCGCCATGCTTTGGTACCCAATGATGGAATACGCCACTCAGCTGATGTCAAAAGGCATGTCTGAGTATGACGCCATCATGGAAGCCAGCAATAGCATCCTCGATGAACAAGTCAAATCGACAGCGATCCCGCGCCGTCATACCGCAACGATTCGCGAGATATGGCAACTGCAATTGCGACTGCCTCGCCGTTCAGGCAAGCGAGCTTACCGACTGATGGAGCTTAACAAGTTCCGAGCGGGCTTTGATTTCCTCGAAATGCGTGGCGAAATTGAAGGCGGTGAAGTAGCTGCTCTGGCAAAATGGTGGGCGACGTTCCAATCAGCAGGCCGTAATATGCGTCAAGCCATGGTCAATGACCTTGGTGGCTCGAGCTCTCGTTCTGGTTCTCGTCGCAGAAGAACGCCGAAGAAATCTAAGAGCGCTGAGTAATGATTACTTGTTTTATAGCGATTGGCAGCAATCTTTCAGACCCCGTAGCTCAAGCTAACGATGCGATCGAAGCACTAAAGCACTTACCAAAGAGTAAGCTCACGCGTTGCTCCTCGCTTTATAGCAGCACGCCAATGGGTCCACAAAATCAGCCTGATTACGTTAATGCTGTCGCGCAAATTTCTACCGAATTAACGCCACTTGAGCTCCTCGATTGCACGCAAGCGATCGAGCTGGAACAAGGGCGTGTCCGTAAAGATGAGAGATGGGGCCCAAGAACTCTTGATCTCGATATTATTCTTTATGGCAATGAGGTGATCGATTCCGAGCGCCTAACCGTTCCTCATTATGGAATGAAAGAGAGAGAGTTTGTTCTCTATCCGCTCCTGGAAATCGCACCAAATTTACAACTCCCTGACGGGACTGAGCTCAAAACACTAGTGGACAATGTGTCACGTAATGGGCTCAGAGTTTGGCAATCGTAGCCAACCCCTAAGTAAGGATTAAAAATGAAAAAAATCACCATCAATGATCTTGTTAAATGGAAACAAGAAGGTCGTAAATTTGCAACGTCAACCGCGTATGATGCGAGCTTTGCAGGTTTATTCGAAAGCCAAGAAATGCCAGTTCTATTAGTGGGTGACTCACTAGGTATGGTGCTTCAAGGCCGTAACGACACACTTCCTGTAACAGTAGAAGACGTTGTTTATCATACTCGTAGTGTACGTGCTGGCAGCCCAAACTGTCTTCTTATGGCAGACATGCCTTTTATGAGCTATGCCACTCCAGAGCAAGCTTGTGAGAATGCAGCAAAGCTGATGCGTGCTGGCGCTAACATGGTTAAGATTGAAGGCAGTGATTGGCTCGTTGATACCGTAAGAATGCTGACTGAACGTGCTGTTCCAGTTTGTGCTCACCTAGGTTTAACGCCACAAAGCGTCAATATTTTTGGTGGTTATAAAGTTCAAGGTCGCGAGCAGAAGAATGCAGACAAAATGGTACGTGATGCACTGGCTCTTCAAGAAGCTGGCGCTCAAATCGTTCTATTGGAGTGCGTTCCTCAAGAGCTCGCAAGACGTATCACAGAAGCTCTCGATGTTCCTGTTATTGGTATCGGTGCAGGTAACACTACTGATGGACAAATCTTAGTGATGCATGACATGTTTGGTATTTCGGCGAACTACATGCCTAAGTTCTCGAAAAATTTCCTCGCAGAAACTGGTGATATGCGCAGTGCTGTCGCGAAGTACATCGCGGATGTGGAAAGCGGCGCTTTCCCTGATGACGCTCATACGATTGCCTAGGGGGAATCATGCAAACTTTAGCTGATATTGTTGAACTTAGAGAGCAAATTGCCCTACTTAAGCGTGAGCAGCGTCGAATTGCCTTTGTTCCTACTATGGGTAATTTGCACGAAGGCCACCTTACTTTAATGCGCAAAGCACGCGAACATGCTGATGTCGTCGTCGCGAGTATTTTTGTTAATCCGATGCAATTTGACCGTGCGGATGACTTAAACAACTATCCACGCACGCTTGACGAAGATATGGCGAAGCTGACGGCTGAAGGTGTCGACTTATTATTCACGCCAACACCAGAAGTTATGTACCCACAAGGCTTGGACAAACAGAGCTTTGTTGAGGTTCCTGGCATTTCTCACATACTTGAAGGTGTTTCACGTCCCGGGCACTTCAGAGGCGTATCAACCATCGTCACCAAGCTGTTCAATATCGTTCAGCCAGACGTAGCTTGCTTTGGTGAAAAAGATTACCAGCAATTGGCGCTTATCCGTCAAATGGTGAGCGATCTTGCTATGAACATCGAGATTGTCGGTGTCCCAACAGTGCGTGAAATGGATGGCTTGGCAATGAGCTCACGCAATGGTTATCTGACTATGGATGAACGTCAGCGTGCACCTGTGTTAGCAAAAACCATGCGTTGGATTAACAGTGCAATTCGCGGTGGTCGTGATGATTACGCTTCCATAGTTGAAGACGCAAGTGATCAATTGCGTGCAGCTGGTCTTCAGCCGGACGAAATTTTCATTCGTGACGCACACAGCTTGCAACCGATTAGCAATGATTCAACGCACGCGGTTATTTTGATGTCGGCTTTCTTAGGAAAAGCGCGTCTAATTGACAACCAAGTCTTAGAATTACAGCAGCAACAAGCGGAAACCGAATCAGCAGAAGAGAGCTAGCACTGTAGTTTTTGTTGCTACAGAGCACACATTCGTTGGATACAAAAAGGGGTCACTATTATCAGTGACCCCTTTTCTATTATTTGCGCATTAAACTCTAAACGATTGAATCTTACCATCAAGTTCCGTTGCGTTACTTTGCATCATTTCCGACGTTTCCAGCAGCTCAGTAACCACCACAACCGATGCTTCAACCAACTCTCTAACATTGGTCAGGTTTTGATTCATCTCTTCCGCCACACTACTTTGCTGACCCGCTGCTGTGGCAATTTGGAAGTTCATATCGTTAATCTGATTGACTTGATTCACAATGCCATCAAGCTCTACACCGGCATTGGTGACGAGTTCTACACCGTCAGCCGCTTCAACCACGCTCTTTTCCATCAACTCAACTGCTGAATTGGCGCTAGATTGCAGTTGAGAAATCATCTCTTGGATTTCTACCGTCGCCTGCTGTGTGCGTTGAGCAAGATTGCGCACTTCATCCGCTACAACAGCAAAGCCTCGACCCGCCTCACCTGCACGAGCAGCCTCAATAGCTGCATTAAGCGCTAGAAGGTTAGTCTGCTCTGAAATACCTTGAATGGTGCCCACAACACTGCCAATTGACTCAACACGTTCTTCAACTTGGTTTACCGCTTGTGCAGAGGCCGCGATATCATCCGACAACTCACTCATTTTAGTCACCGTGCCTTGAACAAAACGTTGACCTGTCGATGCCTGTCCTGAAGCTTGTTCTGTTAACTGAGACGCGTTCTGCGCGTGATCCGCAACAGTCTGAACCGTAGAACTCATCTCACTCATTGCCGTGGCAAGCTGGTCGATTTCGTTAAACTCTTCTTGAGAAGACTCTTTGGTCTCAGACATGCTTAACGTCATCACTTCCGTGAGTGTCGCAAGCTCTTGAGAAGTAACCACTTGAGTCTTGATGATATCTTGCAGCTGAACACGAGTGCGTTCTAGCTCTCTAGCAACGTCACCGTACTCATCTTTACAATCCATGTTGACCGGTACAGTCAGGTCTTTGTCCGCCATGCGTTTGATAGCATCGCTAAGATATGTGGTTTGTTTTAACATCGTTTTAGCGGCGAATAACAAGAGCGCGACAAAGAGCACAATCATCAATGCAGTTTGCCATACCACTTGAACTAAGTAGGCTTCATAATGCTGTTGCGCGACCTCTGCACTTTGCGTCGCAGCAAGCAATGAATCATAAAATGTACTGGCATCCCATAATTGCTTGCTAACCAACAGAACCGTACTAAATATCATCAACATCAACATCTTAGGAACTAAGCGCACGTCCGTTATTACACGCTCCCAAGGTTTAAATGCCAGTGTGGTCATTATCCGTTCTCCATTATTTATTATATAGTTAGGGTGTCTTTACCTAACTTTGATGCCAACGTCATTTACTTGTACGTTACCTTCGCTAAAGGAAATGGCACGCATGAGCCCAAGTTATTTATTTCGAGCCTCGTATGAAAGCAAATGATACCAAAACTGAAACTAAGCCTCTGAGTTTATTGTCACTTTTTCTGTCGTTTATGGCGCTATTTGTGATCTCAGCCTTGTTGTTTGCGCCTATCAATAGCGATGAGCGTACCGTCCTTATCGGCCTAGACTTTATAATCTGTAGTTTATTTCTGCTGCAGCTTTTCATAGATCTGATCCGCTCCACAGATCGTCTGCAATTTATGAAAACCCATTGGATCGATTTTGTCGCTAGTGTGCCTATGATCGAACCACTACGTTTTGCCAGAGTGTTTCATATCTTTCGAGTTATCTTGGTTATTCGTTCTGGTGAGGCCCTATTAAGGCAACTGGCTCGGAATAAGCACGAAACCACCATTGCTTCTATTTTATTACTACTGATCTTGCTGATCACCGCAGGCGCAGGGTTGATGCTTTGGGCAGAAGGAGATGATCCCGAAGCCAATATTCAGCATATCGGCGATGCCGTTTGGTGGGCTTTCGTTACCGTTTCAACGGTGGGTTATGGTGATCATTACCCTGTTACGGGTTTGGGGAAAGCGTTAGCTGGAGTGATTATCATCTGTGGTGTTGGTTTGTTTGGTATGACATCAGGTTTGATTACCTCGCTGCTTTCTTCGCCAAGTTCAATGGATGAAAGGCGTTCTAAACATAAGGAAGTAATGCTACAAAAGGTGTTAAACCAACAAGAAATCATCTTACACAAGCTAGAGAAAATCGAAAAGAAAATGGACTCACTGGACTCCAATAAATAACAAAAAAGAGGCACCACGCCTCTTTTTTGTAGCAGTTAATTAGCCACTAATCTTGCCAGTAAGGCTGGGCTTCAATACTGATTTGTCGCGTTTGCTCCATTGCATGTAATATGGAACTCTCTTGGCGCTTCAACCAACGCTCTAGTTGCTGTTGCTCTTCGCCTTCTAATTTTGTGACTAAGCGCTCCAAAGGCTCCAACATCAATAAGTCATCGATTCCCTGAAGTAAATCTGCCCAAGGAAGCCGGAAACTATTACGTTCATCCGCATTATAAAGGCTAGCAAAGCCAACACCGGTATAGAGATTCCTCATCAATCGGTATTGTTGGTCAATGTAATCCTGTCGAGTGAGCAGTTTCTCTGGTGGGAAAGCCTCAATCAACTCAGCCCAAGTGCGCGCAAGCTGTTTGATGGAAAACGGCTTAATATTTTGCGCCATTTTATCGCGAGCCTTATCATCAAGAAACGGCTGCCAGCCTCGCGATAAAATCCAACGACTTAAGTCTAGTAATAAACCTGCATAGCGTGCCGAGTGAATCAATTTCAACATGTCTTCACGATCAGGTAGCTCTTGCTCCATCTCTTTCAGCTCAGCAACCAAATACTTTCTTGCATCCAGCTTTCTTAAAACATGCCCTTTATCTTCAAGTAACGTTTCGAAGTGGTCATAACTCTTGAGCCAGCTTAGCTCCTCTTCTAACCACTTCAATTCCTGTCGTACAATTGCACTGGCACGGCGAGGAACAATGCCGCCGTAAACAGTAAGAATCTGGCGAATAAAGCTTAGTGCATGACTAATTTCATGCAGCGCTTCTATGGACTCATGCTCAACGTAAATTTGCTCATGATAATGCCAGTGAGCCAGAGCATGTTCGAGGGACTGGATAAAGCAGGTTTCTACACTATCGCTTTCTACGGTGTCGACTAAATCCATTGTCTTGACTGGGTCACCTTCGTAATCCATCGCCAAGCGATAACCTCTCGCCGCTTTGCTTAAGTTACCTAAACGAATTCCACCGTCTTCACTAAATGAGCGAGCCAATGTGAATAGTGCATCGGTCTGACCTGATTTTAACTCTAGTTCAACTTCGCAAATGGGATAAGTTTTATCACCCGAAGAGACCACTCCCTGATCGAAGGCCACTTCCACTTGGCTACCATCAGCCATACCTATCAACCACTGTTCGCGCGTAAAGTCTGTCGCAAAAATAGGAGTCAGTTCTGCTTGCAATACGTCGATATCTTTTCCCTGAGGATAGATATCTACTGGATGAAGTGTGAGCAATGGAGAGTTGGAAGTGTGTTCTGCATTAAATTCTGGACGTTGATGCAAGCCAGCAACCACGCGCCCAGATGTTTTTACAGTTTGAACAAAAACATCATCAAAACGGCGAATTCTTAAGCCAATATCATGTTGGCGTAACCAGTTATCAGGAGTATCGAAGTAAGTGTTTCCTAACTCACGACAACTGTGCTGAAGTACTTTTGTTTCAGAAATTTTGTTACGTAAAGTTTCTGAAAATTCAGGAGAAACAAAAAACTTCAGTTCTATCTCGGTTTCCATAGTTTTACCTTTCGGGGACACTCACAACAGGATATGAGCAATCGATGCGTTCAGCAAGTGACAAATATCACCCAAATGATGATCTAAAACAGTTTAAATCAGACTTTTAATGGGTTACCATGCGCGCCTTTATAGCCATCGCTCAACATTTCACCATGAATTGGTGTATGTTTATTTCAGGTTATATTAATTAGGTTGAATGACCATGCCAGTAAATACAATTATGGGGTTATTTGCAAAGTCCCCTATTAAGCCTTTGCAGCGCCACGTTGTGTGCGTAACAGAATGTTGTTCTCATCTTATCAACTTCTTTGAGACTAGTTCTCAAGGTGATTGGGAGAAAGCAGCAGAGATCCGTGCGCAGATTTCTCACCTAGAGAAAGAGGCGGACGTACTTAAGCGTGAAATACGCCTAAAACTACCACGCGGTTTATTCATGCCTGTGGATCGTAGCGACATGCTTGAGCTACTCACACAGCAAGATAAGTTAGCGAACCTGTCAAAAGACATTGCCGGTCGTGTATATGGTCGACAACTCGTCATTCCAGCTCCACTGCAAGAAAACTTCATCGCTTATGTGAAGCGTTGTCTTGATGCAGCAAACCAAGCTCAAAAAGTAATTAACGAGCTTGATGAACTGCTAGAGACAGGTTTTAAAGGCCGCGAAGTTACGCTTGTAGCAGAAATGATTCATCAGCTAGATATCATCGAAGATGATACTGATGCAATGCAGATCCAACTTCGTCAGCAATTGATGGCGATTGAGCACGACATGAATCCAATTGATGTCATGTTCCTCTACAAGATTTTTGAATGGGTCGGCGGTATTGCAGATCAAGCACAGCGTGTAGGCGCTCGTCTTGAAGTCATGCTGTCTAGGTCTTAATCGAACGTTAACTAAGTAACAAAGAGCAAGGATGAATTAGGCGTTGAGCACAGACAATGCTTAAGAGTTTGCCCTGCGCCTAAAGAATTGCTCCGCTTGTTATGAAACAAAACTAGGTATTACAATGGATATTCTTGCAAACTACGGCACTATCCTAATTATTGTTGCAGCAGTATTCGGTTTCCTTATGGCAATCGGTATTGGTGCAAATGATGTTGCCAATGCAATGGGTACTTCTGTTGGCTCTAAAGCTCTAACAGTTAAGCAAGCGATCATCATCGCGATGATCTTTGAATTTGCTGGCGCATACCTTGCCGGCGGTGAAGTGACTGACACGATTCGCAAAGGTGTCATTGAAACGTCACTGTTCGCCCATCAGCCTGACATTCTTGTCTACGGTATGATGTCCTCTCTACTTGCCGCTGGCACATGGCTGCTTCTAGCTTCTTACATGGGCTGGCCAGTATCAACGACACACTCAATCATCGGTGCCATCATTGGTTTCGCATGTGTGTCAGTCGGTACAGAAGCGGTAGACTGGGGCTCAGTGAAAGGCATCGTAGGTAGCTGGGTTATTACCCCTGTTATTTCTGGCTTTTTTGCTTACGTAATATTTATCAGTGCACAACGACTGATATTTGATACTGAAAAACCATTATTTAACGCAAAACGCTTTGTGCCAGTCTACATGTTCATTACCACCATGGTTATTGCACTGGTAACGATTAAAAAAGGTCTTAAGCACGTAGGTCTACACCTAGAGGGTATGGAAGCGTGGTTCTGGGCAGCAGGCGTTTCAGCACTCGTGATGGTCGGTGGTTACATCTATATCCAACGTAAATTTGCTAATCGTGAAGAAGACCATGGCTTTAGCGGCGTTGAAGGTATCTTCAGTGTTCTAATGGTTATCACGGCTTGTGCAATGGCATTTGCACACGGTTCAAACGACGTAGCTAACGCGATTGGGCCACTATCTGCGGTAGTGTCTACCGTTGAGCACATGGGCGAAATCACTACGAAAAGCTCTATTGCCTGGTGGATTCTTCCTCTTGGTGGTATTGGTATCGTTGTTGGTCTTGCAACAATGGGCCACAAAGTAATGGCAACTGTTGGTACTGGTATTACCGAACTAACACCAAGCCGTGGCTTTGCTGCACAGCTAGCAACAGCATGCACGGTTGTTTTAGCTTCAGGTACAGGTCTGCCTATTTCGACCACACAAACACTTGTAGGTGCGGTTCTGGGTGTTGGCTTTGCTCGTGGTATTGCTGCGCTAAACTTGGGCGTTGTACGTAACATCGTTGCCTCTTGGATTGTGACCTTACCAGCAGGCGCGCTATTAGCTGTGGTATTCTTCTACGCAATGCAGGCTATCTTTGGTGCATAAGCACGATGTGCAATAAAGTCAGAGAGATGTGAAGCTCACGTCATATTTGACTCAAATTCAAATAAAGGGAGGCTTTGCCTCCCTTCTTAGTTGCACCCCGTTAAGAAACTTCATACTATTTGCCCATTCTTAAAAATTTACAAATTGAGAGTACGTCCCCGCAACCAAAGCGAACGATACTTTCTTGTTCATTCCCCATTGAAACACTTAAGGGACTTACTGTGAAAAAACTGATCTGCATGATCATGGTGTCATTACTGGCAGCCCCCGCTGCATTGGCTCAGGATCGCTATATTGCTGACAAGCTATTTACTTACCTGCATTCTGGCCCTAGTAGCCAATATCGAATCATTGGCAGCATCAATGCTGGTGACAAAGTTCGACTACTCTCTACTAACAGAGAGAATGGTTACTCTCAAGTTCAAGATAGCCGTGGCCGTAAAGGCTGGGTTGAAACCAAGTACGTGACCACTCAAGAGAGTATGGCAGTGCGTCTTCCGCGCCTTGAGAAAGAACTGACTGAAGCTAAATCACTGCTGGCTAACGCCCGAGAAACAGCGAACAGCGAAAAAGATGGTCTAGTGAGCTCTCTAGAGGCACGTAACAAGCAAATTGCTGAACTTGAACAAAACTACTCAGATATCAGCTCGCAGCTAACCTCATCACAAACAGAAATCCGTGAGCTACGCGCAAAACTGGATACACAGAAAGAAGATCTACTGCTGCGCTACTTTATGTATGGCGGTGGTGTTGCTGGAGCTGGTCTGTTGTTTGGCTTGATTCTTCCACACATCATTCCTCGTCGTAAGAAGAGTCCAAACGGCTGGGCATAAGACAAGAGCAGTTATTACGCACAGACAAAAATACCGCCTGATTAGGCGGTATTTTTTTTGTTCATGAGACGAAGAGTTTAATCGTCATCGAAGTTGAACAGTGACTCCATATTCAACCCTTGTTTGATCAGGATATCTCGAAGTCGACGTAGGCCCTCTACTTGAATCTGTCTCACGCGTTCACGAGTAAGGTTAATCTCACGTCCTACCTCTTCCAGCGTTGACGGCTCATAACCTAGCAGACCAAAACGTCGAGCTAATACTTCTTTCTGCTTAGGGTTTAACTCATCAAGCCAGTGAATCAGCGAGGACTTGATATCATCATCTTGAGTCGATACTTCAGGGTCTGAATGCGTTGAGTCAGGAATAATATCCAGTAGTGCTTTTTCACCATCACCACCAATCGGTGTATCTACCGAGCTAATACGTTCATTTAGACGCAGCATCTTGGACACATCACTGACTGGCTTATCAAGCTTCTGTGCAATCTCTTCTGCTGTTGGCTCATGGTCTAGCTTCTGTGATAACTCACGAGCAGTACGCAAATAGATGTTGAGTTCTTTCACTACATGAATCGGAAGACGAATGGTGCGAGTCTGGTTCATTAACGCACGTTCAATCGTTTGTCGAATCCACCATGTGGCGTAAGTAGAAAAACGGAAGCCTCTTTCAGGGTCAAACTTTTCTACTGCTCGAATCAAACCAAGGTTTCCTTCCTCAATAAGATCAAGCAGCGCCAGTCCACGATTGCTGTAACGTCGAGAGATCTTCACCACCAGACGTAGGTTACTTTCGATCATACGTTTGCGAGCAGCTTCATCACCCTTTAGGGCACGCCGTGCATACAGGACCTCTTCTTCCGCGGTAAGTAATGGAGAGAATCCAATTTCACCTAAGTAAAGCTGAGTCGCATCCAGGCTTTTCGCCGATGCGTCATACATATCTTTATCGTCAGAAATGGATTCATCGTTGGTAAGTGCGTTTTCGACAACCTCCGTTGATTCCGTTTCAACGTCGAAGTTTTCATTTTTGGTTACTGCATTGCTGATACTCATAGCGCCTCCCCCTGGCGAGTTAGCAAAACATGACTACAAACTATGTCGCTAACCTTCTCTGATAACGTCAATCAAATTGCAAGTAGCTTTCGTATTGTAAATACGTATACGGTAATTACGGTAAGTAACGCTTAGGATTTACCGATTTACCTTGGTAACGAATTTCAAAGTGCAGTCTTACACTATTGGTTCCGGAGCTTCCCATTGTTGCGATTTTTTGTCCGGCTTTTACACTTTGCCCTTCTGATACCAATAACCGATCGTTATGTGCGTAGGCACTGAGGTAGCTATCGTTATGCTTAACAATAACCAAATTTCCATAACCTCTGAGTGCATTACCCGAATAAACTACGGTTCCTTTTGCAGTGGCGACAATTGCTTGGCCTCTTTGACCTGCAATGTCTATACCTTTATTCCCTTGGTCCCCTGCAGAAAAGTTCTTTATTACACGCCCCTTGGTTGGCCATTGCCAGCTCGTTACTTTGCCGCTAGAGCTAGGTGGTGGCTTCGGCTTAGTTTGAGCAGTGCTCTGTTTTGCCGTATTGGGTTTTGTGTTATTAACATTTTGTTTACCTTTAGAATCACCATACTCCTTTGTTTTTGATTGATCAACCTTCTTAGTGGCTGTTTTTTGACTATTTTGCGTTGATGAACTACCCGTCTTCGCTTTGGAGGATTGCGAGCTAGAAGACTTAGCTTTAGCGGTGGTAGAACTCGCGGCAGCCGTTGCTGTAGAAGCCGCAACCACTTCCCCAGCACCAGAACCAGCGTACGCAGGAGGAGTATAAACAGGTCGCCACAAATTAAGGCGCTGACCAGGGTGTATGGTGTAAGGAGAACGAAGATTATTAAGTCGAATCAATTCCTTAACGTCTTTATCCGTTTTGTAGGCGATGAAATAGAGGGTGTCACCCTTTTGCACTTCGTAATAACTACCGCGATAGCTACCTCGAGAGACATTATCGTATCTGCCTCCCAAATCTGAGACAGGTGCAGGCGAGCGCCCAGCACACCCAACAAGTGCACTGGACAACATAATTACGGAACCCACGGCCTTCAAACGGCTTTGCATTTACGCTAATTCACCTGCAATCAAAGGAACAAACCTTACTAATTCAATAACTTCGGTATTAAAACTATCACCTTTTCGAGTAATTTTTAATAGTTGTTGTTCATCATCACCAACAGGAATTACAAGTCGCCCACCTTCTGTGAGCTGAGACAGTAACGCGTCAGGGACTGTCGCCGCTGCCGCTGTCACAATAATCGCATCAAAAGGACCTTTTGCTTTCCACCCTTGCCAACCATCACCATGTTTAGTCGATACATTGTAAATATCGAGTCTCTTAAGGCGACGTTTAGCATCCCATTGAAGAGATTTGATTCTTTCTACCGAGAAGACGTGCTCAACTAATTGAGCTAAAACTGCAGTTTGGTAGCCAGAACCCGTCCCTATCTCGAGTACTTTAGTTTTTCTTGATAGATCTAAAAGCTCAGTCATTTTGGCGACAATATAAGGCTGAGATATCGTTTGACCAGCGCCAATAGGCAACGCATTGTTATCGTACGCTTGATGTATCATCGCTTGAGACACGAACTGTTCTCTGGGCACAGATTGAATCGCCTCCAATACTGCACCATTGGTAATGCCGTGCCCTTTGATAAACTCAACGAGTCGTTCCGCTTGCGGATTCATTACCTTAATCTCTCCCTGCTATCCAACGTTCCATTGCACCAATTGATTCATGCGCGGTCAAATCTACCTGAAGTGGAGTAATGGAAATATGGCCATGCTCTATTGCATAGAAATCCGTTCCTATACCTGCATCTTGCTCTTTCCCCGGAGGACCTAGCCAATAGATATCGTGACCACGTGGGTCCTTCTGTTTAATCATACTCTCAGCATGATGGCGCGCGCCTAATCGAGTCACCTCAACCTGACCCAATTGCGCTAATGGAAAATCTGGAATATTGATATTCAATAAACGATTGGTTGGGACTCTTTGCTTAAGATGTCGCTCCACAAACTGACGAGCGATAATCGCTGCAGCTGTAAAGTTTTGTTTGCCTACCAAGCTAAATGCAATGGATTGAACCCCAAGAAAATGCCCTTCCATAGCAGCAGCAACCGTTCCGGAATACAGAACATCGTCCCCAAGGTTTGCGCCATGATTGATGCCAGACAGCACAAGATCAGGCAGGTCATCTTTCATCAACTCATTGAGTGCAAAATGCACACAATCCGTCGGTGTGCCTTGCACAGAGTAGACGCTAGGTTCAATTTGATTAACGCGCAGAGGCTGTTCTAGCGTCAATGAGTTGGAAGCACCAGATCGATTTCGATCTGGTGCGACAATGGTTACTTGCGCAATATCACTAAGTTCTTTCGCTAGTGCTCTAATGCCTTCGGCATGCACCCCATCATCATTGCTGATTAAAATGCTAAGTTTTTTACTCATATCCATGTGTTTAGAATTGTCGTTCCACTTCTTCTATTTGAGCCAGCTCTCGTAAGATTGATGTTGCAAAGCTACCTGAGTCTAAGAAGAAAGAAAGCGTCACGGCATCGTCTTCAAGTTGGCTTTTTAATGATTCAGGCTTCAGCAAGATCGCTCGGCGATCGTGTCGCATACGATTACCACGAATCAACAACATGAGATCAGGCTCTTGCTCTGTCACGCTTTGCTCAAGTATTAAAGCATCTTGCTCTGTCGGTAGTGTGTTATCACCAGCAAGTGCAGCAGTAATCACACCGTTACCTTCCAGAATATCACCCGCGATTGCACTGTCGAAACACTGAGCTTCAATACGCTTAGAGACAATCTCGTTGAAAATCCAAGAGCGAGCCGCCGACAAATATAGGCTGCGCTTATTCTGGTTACGAGTTCGCACGTTTTCACGTCCCCAACGTCTTGCTTCGGTGACGTTTCCGCCATCTCTACCAAATCGTTGCTGACCAAAATAATTAGGAACACCGCCCGCTTCGACTTGCTGTAATCTCGCGCTCAATTCCGTTATATCAGAAACATCCGTAAGACGAATATCAAACTCGTTACCCGCTAGATCACCAGGTCTTAACTTCTTGTTATGCCAGTCAGTTGCTACTATCTCAATACTAGGATATTGCTTATGAAAGTCGGCAAAGTCAGGAACATTCTTTTTCGGCAGATGCACACTCAACCACTGTTCTGTCACGGCATGTCTGTCTTTAAGACCTGCCCAACCTATATCTTTGGACTTGACCCCGCAAAACCTCGCCAGTTCGTTGGCAACAAAGCTGGTATTCTCACCATTTTTGCGAATACGTAGCATCAAATGCTCGCCTTCTCCTGTGAACTCATAGCCAAGTACTTCGCGAACCACAAAATCTTCATTGGTCGCTTTAAATTTGGCTGTCGTGGTTGGCTTACCGTATAGGTAGGCTAAGTGTTGTAAAACATCAGTCATCGTCGCTGCCTATTAAGACGTAATTTTGCTAATCAATACCACTGCTTCAGTGGCAATTCCTTCTTTACGTCCTGTAAAGCCTAATCTTTCAGTTGTCGTTGCCTTCACATTGACGTTACCAATATCGGTATCTAAGTCTTGGGCAATGACTTGGCACATGCTGTCAATGTGAGGGGCCATTTTAGGTGCTTGCGCCATGATGGTAATATCCGCATTAACCAGCTCGTAGCCCTTAGCTTTCACTTTGCTGTACACATCACGAAGTAGAGCACGGCTGTCCGCTCCTTCCCACTCGGCATCAGTATCTGGGAAATGACGGCCAATATCTCCTGCGGCGATAGCCCCAAGCAAAGCATCACATAAAGCGTGAAGTGCAACATCACCATCAGAGTGCGCAATCAATCCTTGCTCGTAAGGAATAGCAACACCGCCAATGATTACAGGCCCTTCGCCACCAAACTTATGAACGTCAAAGCCATGGCCTATTCTCATTGTTGTACTTCCTCTTTCGTTAAATAAAATTCAGCCAGAGCTAAATCTTCTGGCCTAGTAATTTTGATGTTGTCTCCACGCCCTTCGACGAGCAATGGAGAAAGCCCAGTCCACTCAACAGCTGATGCTTCATCGGTAATCGAAACCCCTTCTTCTAACGCATTAGTCAGTGCGCTATGAAGCAGCTCTACTTTGAACATTTGCGGCGTCAGCGCATGCCACAGACCCGCTCGCTCTACAGTATGGTCAATACCATTAACGTCATCGGCTCGCTTCATGGTGTCTTTCACGGGCGAAGCTAAAATGCCCCCAACCGGGTGCACGGACACTTCATAAATCAGTTTGCTGATGTCTGCCAAGGTGATACAAGGGCGAGCGGCATCATGAACCAAACACCAAGCCTTAGGGATACGCTGCTTAACATAGTCGATGGCAGCGAGTACCGAGTCGGCACGCTCCTTACCACCAGCAACACGCACTACTGGCTTTTCCGATAAAAATGACAGTCCAGAATAATAAGGGTCATCTTCACTAACAGCGACAATAACGCTTTCGACACTTGGGTGTGACAGCAACTTATCAACCGTATGCTCTAAGATGGTTTTATCATTAATCTTAAGGTATTGCTTAGGGACGTCAGCTTGCATACGACTGCCCACGCCAGCAGCTGGCACAATAGCAATGATAGGATGGTGTTCAGGGATCATTGGTTGTCCTCACCTATGATGCGATAGAACGTCTCTCCGTCTTGAATCATTCCTAGTTCATGTCGTGCTCTTTCTTCAATGGCATCAAGCCCTTGTCGAAGATCATCAATCTCCGCAAACATCTCATTATTACGTGTCTGTAGGTTTTGATTCACTTGCTGTTGCACTTGGATTTCTGATTCAACTTGATTGAAGTCGACGATACCGTTTTTTCCAAACCAGAGAGTATATTGCAACCAAGAAAAAACAACTAACAACACTAGGGTAAAGATACGCATAAACTGGCACGTTCCATCGAAAAAATCTGCTCTTTATATAGCACAGTTTACACCTTGAAATAAGCGAAGAGAAAGCCTTGTTCGCGACTAAGGTGAAAAGTAAGTGCCTACTCGCCCTAATGACTGGCTTGAAGAGACCATTCGGCAAGTGTCATTTTTAGGTTATTTGACATCAACACTTGCTGGTTGAATTGAATTCCGATTAACGAACCCACCCCATGCTTTTTAATACTCGCAATTTCGAAGGTAATTCCTGCGGGTAAAAATCGATTCAACTCACAATCTATTTTTACTTCTAGCCCTTTGCAAAAATCATGTTCTGAAGCAATAAAAAGACCACAACCAGACAACGAGAAATCCACCATCGTTGCTTCGGTTTGCGCGTTACCAAGCGAAAGAGAGCAAGGAATTGCAAGCTTATAACGCGAATGCTCTCTAATGGGCTTAGAGACGAAGTTGTTGGGAGGTGAAAGATAAATCTGTTTACTCGGTACACTAGAATCGGCAATGTACTGGCAAGTAAACGCCACTACATGTCCGTACCCCGTATCCGTCAATCCCCTGACAATCACCTCTTTTTCTCTCAAGGCACAAATCGTCTCTTGCTCCAATTCTTGCGCATCCACAACCAGATAGTCATCAAATTTAAAGCCGATTAAAGATGCAGGTAGCCCTTTGAGCGGTTCTTCACCTGTAACAGAAAGACTGAGTTTCATTCCTGTTTTAAGGTAACGATAACATTCATATTGTTTTTTTTGTCCCCATTCCACTGACGTTATCCTTTTGTTTATCAACAAATTAATTACACCTTATTTACCTGTTTGATGCAATCCATCAGCTTAAATTTCAAAAGATACAGATTGTTACACTTGGCAATATTGCAAATGATAATAAATAGCATTAGCATTCACCACGCTACTAATATGATGTCATATACCAATAATAAATTATTCAATTTGTCTCGATCTTTACGAGCAAGGAAAGCCCAGAATGAAATTCCAAGTGACCACACTTTGCAGTGCCGTGGTACTCGCACTTAACACCTCTCCAGCATTTGCCGAACAAAACAAGTCGAGTGTGGATGAAACACTCGTCGTACATGCGCAGAGCTTTGATGACTATAAAGTTGACAGTGCTTCAGGTGCTATGCGCACCGACGCCTCTATGTTAGAAACCCCGCAATCTGTAAACGTGATTCCTGAGATTGTCTTGGATGAACAACTAGCAACCACATTAGGAGAAGCGTTGCAAAACGATGCTAGTGTCAGCGCAGGCTCACAGAAGTGGAATAGAGAAACGTTCTACTTACGTGGATTTGAATTGTCATCAACCAATGGCTACTTGCGCAATGGTCACTCACTATTCACTCACTATATGTTGCCAATTGAAACCTTAGATCGCATTGAAGTCATAAAGGGTCCATCCAGCCTTTTATACGGTAACTCAGCGCCAGGTGGCATGATTAATATGGTGTCAAAAAAGCCGACCGCGATTCCAAAAGTCAACGTAGGTGCGGATTTTGACGATCTAGGTAGCACGCGCTATCACGTGGATGCATCAGGCAAATTGAATGAATCAGGGACACTTCGTGGTCGTACTGTCTTAGTAAAACAAGACAGTGTTGAAAGTAGAAAGTACGCAACGGGTGATAACCGAGAGCGCGATCGTTTTCTAGGTTATGGCGTCATTGAAGCCGATCTTTACGACTGGGGTCTACTCTCTTTCAACTACGAAAAGACTCAAGATAATGCACCGATCGACTCAGGCTCTTGGTTGGACCTAAATGGTAATCGAATTGGCGATAAAGAAACCATCAGAGACGCTCACTGGTCATTCATCAACAACGATGTAGAAAACTTTGGTGCTGATCTTAATCTGTATATCAATACACAATGGGAAGCCAAACTAAGCTACAACTTACAGGACATGAAGCGTCATCGCTATGATTCGATGCCGACACCAGACTCTAATACGCTCGTTGATGGCAGTTACACCATGAGCCCATTTGATCGTCATGATCATTGGAAAACTCAAGCTTTCCACGCAGATCTTCACGGTAACTTCACTGCTCTCAATGTTGATCACCAAGTCTTGCTCGGTACTAACGGCCAGTTCTATGACTATGCTCAGCAGCGAGTGAAAGGCAGCTCAATTAGCGTGCAACCTGGTGAGAACCCTACAAACCCGGGTCTAGACTACAACAATGCCTCCTCTACCTATGAGAGCAACAACCATTTTTACGGTTTTTATGCTCAAGACCTCATCACCTTCAATGACCAATGGCAAGCACTTGTAGGCGGTCGATATGACATGTACTTTGCCGATGGAAAAAACTCAAAAGACGAAATCATCAGTGGGGCTAATGACAGCCAATCATTTTCACCAAAAGCAGGTTTGATCTTCCATCCAAGTTATAACGGTAGCATTTATGCTAACTACTCGGAGAGCTTCAATCCAGTCTCAAACGTGGTTAACGATGACAACTCAGTGACAGAGCGCGAACCTGAGAAAAGTCGTCAATACGAGTTAGGCACAAAATGGGAGCTGATGGATAATCGCCTACTGCTTACTGGAGCCCTCTTCGACATTGAGAAGGAAAACATCAGTATCACAGAAAACGGTATCACTACACAAAATGGAACTCAGCGTCATAAAGGTGTGGAAGCTGGTGCACAAGGTCAAATCGCCGATAAATGGTTTGTGATGGCAACCGGTATGTACTTAAATGCAAACTTCGACAAACATGATAAATACCAAGATAAACGTCCAGCCAACGTTCCAGAGTGGAGTGGCTCTGCATGGACTCGCTATGCGATGACAGACTCGACGGCATTTAACCTTGGTATGTTCTATCAAGGTGAGCGCTGGGCTGATAATGCTAACACCGTCAAACTGGATGGTTACGTGCGATTTGATGCCGGAGCATCACACAAAATTAAGAGCGATTATGTCGTATGGGATTTCCGATTCAATATCGAAAACCTCTTTGATAAAGAGTATGTTGCTGGCACAGGTGGTGGTGGCGAATATATCACTAAATCAGGTAGCTCGACAGGCGTTATCAACGATGTTCATTTCGGAAATGAACGCCGCTTCAAACTGTCCGTGAACGCAACATTCTAAGCTAACTAAATCGAGCCCAGCGACCTCATCGCTGGGCTTTTTCTTCTCACGGTCTCATTTCCCTCTAATTCGATGTCACGATTTTGACATCAACACGTCATCCATCTTCCATCTGTTGTTCGCCATTTTGACATATCAACCTCATAGCATTTTAACCACATCAATTTGGCTTATGTTCAGAGGTTGTCATGGAAACTACCAGTCCTTTTCGTCTGCCGCGCAGGTCTCCACTAGGCCTAGCCGAAAACGTTACTGAGTGGGCTACTGGCCTGTCAGTTTTAGACCGATTATACGCTCAACGTCCAGCTAATTGTGATACCGAGTCTTTCTTACGTTTCACTTTGGATATCTTGGGTATCGATTATCGCATAGAAGCAGGCAGCAGTGAGACGATACCTAAAACTGGAGCAACCATCATCGTAGCGAATCATCCCCTAGGTTGTGTCGAAGGCGTTATCTTGGCCGAAGTGCTACTGCAGATTCGCAAGGACGTGAAGATTCTTGCCAATGAATTTCTTAAACTGGTCCCAGAGCTGGAGCCTTTATTTATCGGCGTCGATGTGTTCAACGGAACCAATGCACATCGATCAAACTCCAGAGCATTGCGACAAGCCAACCAACATTTAGAGCTTGGCGGCCTTCTGCTTGTGTTTCCTGCGGGCGAAGTGTCCCAACTGGTTGACAGAAAATCACTTCAACTGGAGGATAAGCAATGGAGCCGCTCCGTTAGTACCCTTATCAAAAGAAATCAGGCAACCACTGTACCAGTGCATATCGGCGGCGTTAACTCCAAACACTTCTACTTGGCAGGAAAGGTCCACCCGATGCTAAGAACGGCCATGTTAGGTCGCGAGCTTCTCAATAAAAAGAACACAGCCATCGGAATTTCAATTGGTAACAAAATCAAGTTCAAAGAAGTGAGTTCGCTAGACAGCCAGCAGCTTGTTAGTTATCTGCGCCTTAATACCTATTTGCTCAATCAGCAACATCCCGAAAGAAACCATAGCTCGCTTTCTCCTTATCAACGTGAGCAACCCATTGCATCAGAAACTCACCTCAGCGAACTGCTTGAGGACATCGAACTCCTTCCTCAAGAGCACTTACTTCTTACTAGCGGTGAGTTTGAGGTTTACTGTACCACCATGGACCACATTCCTTCGGTGATGCGAGAAATTGGACGAATGCGGGAAATTAACTTTCGACAAGTTGGAGAAGGAACGGGGCAATCTTTAGACATCGATCAGTTCGATCAGCTCTATCAACACTTATTTGTTTGGGACAAAGAAAACCAAAAATTGGTCGGCGCTTATCGTCTAGGACTCGTTGACGAGCTCATTAAGCAAGGGGATATACGCGCTTTATATTCTCGCACCCTGTTTAACTTCGAGCACTCTTTCTTAAATACAATGGGTAAATCCATTGAAATGGGACGCAGCGTTATCGCGGAAGAATACCAAAAGAGTATGAGCGCCCTACTGCTACTATGGAAAGGCATTGCGGAGTTTGTGCACCGACACCCTAGCTACACCCATCTATTTGGTCCGGTGAGTATTAGCAATAACTATAGCGACATCGCTCGCCAGCTCCTCACCGACACAATGACTTTGCATCACTACGATAATGACAGTGCGCGATATGTAAGCGCGTCTAATCCCCCTAAACAAAGTCGCCATAAACAATGGTGTCCTCAATCATTGAGCGCTCTGGCAGATGTTCAACTGTTATCGCGCGTTATCTCAAGATTGGACACTGGAAAAAGCGTACCAGTCTTGTTAAGGCAATACCTAAACTTAAACGGCAAGTTGGTCTGTTTTAACGTCGACCCCAATTTCAATGACGCATTGGATGGTTTGATCGTTGTCGATCTCACCTCGGTACCTCACAAATCCTTAGCTCGCTATATGGGCTCTGAACACGCTAAACAGTACCTCTTTAAGCACAATGCTTTGTCCATTTAGTGCTTTCGTTACCTTCTTCAAAGCAGCTTCGGCTGCTTTACCCTCTGTCAAACCGTCTCATCAATGAGAACTAAGTCATTCTTTTCCAAGAACTATCAACAAGAGGATACGCATCACAGTTCTTATACTAAGAGCATGCTAGAAACGGCTGAAAAAACGATAACGACATCGACCGCTTTTCAGCTGTAGGAAGATCGGGCTTACTTGAGTGAGATTTAGCAGTGACAGATTTGACATATCACCAAGCGAATGAATTATTTCGCCATTTCCCGGGGTTTCTGTCGATTAGAAATTCGTCCCACGAATACGTCTACATCAATGATAAATTTAATGTCTGGCTACGCCAGTATACCGACGTCAACCCAATAGGGATGACGGCAACCGCACTAGCTCAAGTGGTTCCTGAAAATGTAGCCAATATGCTTCAAGAGTGTCATGACGCGAGTATCGATTATATTGAGTCCGGCCAATGCATTCCAAAAATCGTTAAGTTTCAAAGCTTACATTCTACTTTCTACTACAATGTGCTGAAGTTTAAAGTCGATATTGAAGGCGAGTCTTTCATCTATACCACCAGCTTCGATGTTTCTGAACTGCATCAAGAAGCAAAGTTCTTCGAAAAGAAAGCGTATACCGATCCATTAACCAAACTGCGAAATCTGACTTATCTCAGTTCGATTCGCTGGAAAAAAGGATTCTGCGTCGTTATTGATCTCGATAACTTTAAGCAAATTAACGATAGCTTGGGTCATAGTGAAGGCGATTTGGTTCTACTTAGGTTCGCGCGTTGCTTACGACAGAGCTTCTCTGATAAAGATGTGATTGTTCGATATGGGGGGGATGAGTTTGTCGTTTTAACGCACTATGAAAATGAAGACACATTAAAGCAAGCCATAGGCAAACTGCATCGGTTATTTATTGATGATTTCCAAGCCTATCCTGAGCTTTGCCACAGTATTGGCTATTCGGCATTTCAATCCAGTTTACGAATCACTTTGAAGAAAGCCGACCTTGCCATGTACCAAAGTAAACACGATAAACGCGCAAAAAAGCCTAAAGTCCTATTATAAAAAAGCTGAGCCAATGCTCAGCTTTTCACTTTTACTTTTGGCTCTAGTAGCGTTTTTTCATTTTCAACGTGAAGTTCACTAAGGCGATCAGCACTGGCACCTCAATCAGAGGACCAATAACCCCTGCAAACGCTTCCGGCGAATTCAAACCAAATACAGCAATTGCCACAGCAATAGCCAGTTCAAAGTTATTGCCCGTCGCGGTGTAAGCAATAGAGGCATTCTTATCAAAAGGAACCCCCATTTTCTTAGCAACAAAGAAACTCACAAAGAACATCATGAAGAAGTAAATAGTAAGTGGAATTGCCACACGTACCACTTGCATTGGCAATTCAACGATCATCTCACCTTTGAGGCTGAACATCAGTACGATGGTAGCCAGTAGTGCGATTAATGTCATCGGTGAAACCTTAGGAATAAAAGTCTCGTTGTACCATTGCTCTCCTTTCTTCGCGACTAAGATCTTGCGACTTAAAAAGCCCGCTAGGAAAGGAATGCCTAGATAAATCATCACACTTTCAGCGATATCGCCCATTGAGATATCCACGACCTGCCCTTGGAAACCAAATTTTGGCAGCAATACCGTAATGAACAACCAGGCAAGGAAGCTATACGTGATAATTTGGAATACGCTATTCAATGCGACCAAGGCTGCGCCGTATTCTTTGTTGCCACCACCAATGTCATTCCATACCAGTACCATAGCAATACAGCGTGCTAGACCAATTAAGATGACACCCGTCATTAAGCTGGGCTCATCACCCAGAAATGTCAGCGCCAGCACAAACATAAGAATTGGGCCAACCAACCAGTTCATAACCAATGAGAGTGTCACGGCCTTTTTGTCTTGAAGCACATTGCCCATCAAACCGTAGTTCACTTTTGCCAATGGCGGGTACATCATCAGTATCAAACCAATGGCTAGGGGGATATTAGTGCTACCAACCGTCATTGACTCATTCAAGCTCTCAATCTGGCTTGGAAATGCAACCCCTAGAACTACTCCAATTCCCATCGCTAAAAAGATCCATAAAGTAAGAAAGCGATCAAGGAAGCCCAGTTTTTTCGGTTGTTCCATAGCTAACTCGGACATGTTAACTCTCCAATATCGTCAATCGTCGAATAACGATTAAGTTATAGTGATAAAAGTCGGCAATGCCGACTCAATAATCAAAGAATGGTAGAAGCTTTACCTAATCAAAGGCTGACTGTGTTAGTCGAGCAAAGCCACTGAGTGCGTCTCTCTGGATTCGATAACACACTTTCGGTGGCATCGGCTCAGCACTAATAAAACCGGCGACTTTAAGTATACGTAAATGCTCAGATACCGTTGATTGAGCGAGACCTAATTGAGAAACCAGATCGCTGTTTAAACAACCACCAGCTCGTTCTAGGTCTGACAAAATTCGTAAGATACGAATACGAGCAGGATGGGACAATGCCTTAGCTTGTGCCGCCAGCTTTTTCTCTTGAGCCAGTTGCTCATCTGATGCAATAAACATTTCAGTATTATCAACTGTACAATTCGTCACATTCTACCCTCTATCGTATTTTGACGATAAATATACGCCTGACATAAAAAGGAGTCAATCGTCTTTTGACGATTAACTCTTTAAAGTGGATATTTTATGACTTACTGAGCGATCGCTTTCGGTGCACCAGGCAAGCGGATCGAAATGATGGTCGTCAGCACAAGGAAGGCAAAAGAAACCCACATACATGCTGCAAGACCAGCAACTTGGAATACCCAGCCAGACAACACAGTGCCAATTAAACGTCCCATCGCATTAGCCATGTAGTAAAAGCCTACATCCATGGAAACTCCATCACCTTTGGCATAGCTGACAATCAGATAGCTATGAAGCGAGGAGTTTACTGCAAAGATAGCGCCGAAAATCAATAATCCAAACACAATCACAGCCTGTGGGTACCACTGCATTTGAACACAATAAGCGATTATGCCAGTCACGGCTGCAAGCGCTAATGCCCACCACATTGCTGCACTGCCATCGGGTACTTTCCCTTGGGATTTACCCGTAATTTTGGGGGCAATACCTTGAACAAAGCCATAGGCAATTACCCACGTAGCCAGAAACCCACCGACTAATGTATGATCCCAACCGAACACCGAACCAAGGTAAATAGGAAGTGCCACGACAAACCACACATCGCGAGCGCCAAATAGAAACATACGTGCTGCAGACAGAATATTGATGCTCTCTGATTTAGAGAAAATCTGCTTAAACTTGGGCTTCGCCTTTGCTTTACCCATATCACTTTCTAGGCTAAGTACACTGCCGATAAACACCAAACTAAGCACAGCTGCCATGGCAGCAACGGCATATTGGAAACCAAGTACAGAGAGCAGCAGACCACCGATAAAGAAGCCGGCCCCTTTCAGGGCATTCTTAGAGCCAGTAAGAATCGCCACCCACTTGTAGAGTGCACCTTGCTGTTCATCAGGCACTAACGTCTTAATGGCGCTCTTTGCACTCATTTTATTCAGGTCTTTGGCAATTCCAGATAGCGCTTGTGCAGCCATCACCCAAGGAATGGTTAGCCAGACACTCGGCACGGCCAGCATCAACAAGGCGAAAATCTGCATCCCAAGACCGATATTCATGGTTCGATTTAGCCCCAAGCGAGCCCCAAGCCAGCCACCAATTAAGTTAGTGACCACACCAAAAAACTCATAGAACAAAAACAGAGAAGCAATAGCTAAGGTGCTATAACCTAGATCATGGAAATACAGCACCACCAACATGCGTAGCGCACCATCAGTAATAGTGAAATTCCAGTAGTTAAAAGTGACCAGCATATACTGGCGAACGCTTTTGCTAAGGTTAGACAACATAATTCTTCTGCCTGAGTAGGGTTTAATTACTCGTGTAAAGTTGAGTAACTCAGTAAAACAAAGTCACTCAGTAAAGCATCGTCACCCCTGCGAAGGCAGGGGTCTACTCAACGTGAGTACCTACCTAAACGAGACTCCCGCTTTTACAGACACACTGTAATTGTGATGAAAGTTAAATGGGCGACAATTAGAACGTCGCCGCTAACTTCTCTACATAATCAATTTGTGGCTGTTTGGTAAAAGCGCCTGGACGTAATGCCTGCACTTCACGGCGAATCGTCTCAAGATCCCAACCTTTTTCTAGCAGCAAATTGGCCGCTAGAAGACCAGTACGTCCGGAACCACCCATGCAGTGCATTGCAACCTTTTCACCCGCCTTAACCGCTTGATGTAATTCTGGCGAAATTGCTTTCCAATCATCTGCAAATTCAACACTTGGCGCGCGATCATCTTCAATCGCAGTTTGAAACCATTTGATCCCTAGCGCTCTTGCTTTTGCACCAAGTTCTGCAACTCCTGCTTCCGCCATCTCGTGATTATCAAGAGCCGTCACAATCACAGTCACACCTTGAGCTTTAAGTTGCGCTAATGAATCATCCAGAGATACATCTTTAGTTCCAGGACAAGGCGTTAACACTAGCGCCGCATTATCTACATTCAGTTCCCATGTTGGATGCATCATCATTACCCCACTAGACCGACTTTACGAACCAATTCTGCTGTGCGTGTTGCATAGCCCATTTCATTGTCATACCACGCATAGATTTTCACCATACGAGAGCCTACCACCATTGTAGATTGTGCATCGACAATCGTTGAACGCTGGTCACCTTTATAATCGATGGACACCAATGGTCGTTCTTCAAAGCCAAGAATTCCCTTCAGCTCACCCTCTGACGCTTCTTTCAGTAGCGTGTTCACCTCTTCTGCAGTGGTGTCACGTTTGACGTCAAAGATAATGTCAGTCAAAGATGCATTCGCTAACGGGACACGAACAGCGTGGCCATTAATCTTGCCCTTCAGCTCTGGGAAAATCTCAACGATAGCGGTTGCACTGCCTGTCGTTGTCGGAATAAGGCTCATGCCACAAGCGCGAGCACGACGTAGATCTTTGTGTGGTGCATCTAGGATAGTTTGCGTATTAGTCAAATCATGAATCGTAGTAAACGATGACTGCTCAATACCCAATTTTTCGTGAATCACTTTCACAACTGGTGCAATACAGTTAGTCGTGCACGATGCTGCTGTAACAATACGATGTGCTTCAGCGTCGAAAATATCGTCGTTAACACCGACGACAATATTAGCAATACCGGCTTCTTTCACTGGCGCAGAAACCACAACACGCTTAACGCCTTGATCTAAGTATTTATTCAAGAATTCAGTTTTGCGGTGCACACCCGTTGCTTCAATCACCACATCACAGTCAGACCAATCGATCGCGTCGATATCGCGCTCTTGCGTGGTTTTAATGCGCTTACCATCGATAACAAGCTCATTACCTTCGACTGTAACACCATGATGCCAGGTACCTTGAACTGAATCGAATTCAAGCAGATGACCTAGTGTGGTTGCATCGCCTGCGACATCGTTGATCAACACAAATTCTAATTCTTGCCAATCGAAAGCAGCACGCAGAGCCAAACGACCAATTCGACCAAATCCGTTAATACCTACTTTAATAGCCATAACTCAATCTCTTAATTACTTAATACATTCGGTGATGAACTAACGCCTGATACCTACTTAGAAGGTGGCACAAGTTCGTTAAAGTTTAGTTGATAAGCGCTTTGCAAGCAGTTCGATTGCTCAAGCCCTTTCAAGGTTCTGTATAACCAGCCTGGCAGCCCTTCCGCCAAGCTGTAAAAAACATGCTGCCCTTTACGAGTATCTTTTAGTACACCAGCTTGCCTTAACATTGCCAAATGTCTTGAGACTTTTGGTTGGCTCTCTCCCAATGCCTCAACAAGACTATTCACACAGACCGATTCATTCGCAGATACCCACAGCAAGGTTCGGATACGTGTTTCATCAGACATCAATTTGAAAAACTCATGCGGAAGCATACCTAAATACTCATATATGGATATGCGTATATATTAATTTTTATATATTAAGAGTCAAGAATCTTTTTAAGCTGTCATAAAACCTTCATAGTTGAATATCTTGGGAAACATAGAAAAGCCCATCAACTTCTTACGGTCGATGGGCTCAAATGGCAGAACAAACTACTTATTTAACAGAAGCTTAGCGATGCAATCGTTCTACTGCTCTGATGGTTTTGCTCAAACTCTCTTCCGCTAGAGATGGCATTTTGCTTGCCATGGTGGCATACAAACTGTCGATCATCGCCAATTTAACCAAACGCGCAGTGCCGTTTTTGCCAAGCACAGGCTCAGGTGATGCTGGCGCATAAAGTGGGATATCCGACAAGGATGACAGCTCTGCGTGATAGTTATTGGTAATAGAAATCACGGTCGCACCAGACTGTTTTGCCTGACGCACAGCATCCATGAGATCAACCGTCTGGCCAGAATGAGAGACCACCAACACAACGTCTTGGTCTGTCATAATGCTCGCTGACATTAGCATTAAGTGACGATCTTTAGGCACCGATGATTTAATACCAATACGTAGCAGCTTATGCTGAAAATCTTCACAAATAATGCTTGAACCACCCACTGCAAAAAGCTCAATATTGCGAGCCTTTAGCAGGGCCTCAGCAGCAGCATCGACCATCCCTACATCCACGAAATTGAGGATCTCAGTTAGGGCATTTATGGAGTTTTGCAGTACCTTTGACACAATCTTCTCAGCGCTATCATCAGGCAACAAACGCTCACTTGGCGCATAGGACTGAGTTTCGCTCTGTGCATACAACGACTCTTTCAGCTGTTTAAAGCCGCTAAAACCCAACTTCTTCGACACTTTGACAATCAGTGCCGGAGAGACACTTAATCGCCCTGCAACCTCATTGATCGAGGTCGATTTTTGCAAAAAATGCGGCTGCAAAAAGTTTTCCGCTATCGATTGTTCCGTCTTAGTCAGCGACGGCATCATCATGCGTATATTGGGGATTACCTGATTCGAGTTCACAACTTTCAACACAGCTCTCAAAGTATTTCCTTCATTATAACCCTAAAACTACTGGATTTTCTGCACCTGTCAGCGACGAGTGTGCACTTGAATCACTAAATCTCTAATGTCCAATGCTGATAGTTGACTGCTTTATCACTTTCAAATCGGAAACCACATTGCAGCTCACTGCTATTTGCTTGTCCAAAGAATCGACTGGTCATTACTGCCTTTCCGTCATTGATAAAGACTTCAACACATGAGTGGTCACGCATCAGCTGCAACGAAGAGACTTTCCCCTGCCATGCTTTAACTTCCCATAAACCTGTTTTAAGGTTCTTACGTCGAGTTGTGATGTTCGAAGGCGTGACTAACAGTGATAAATCATCGGATAGCTCAATCGCGATAGTGGCTCCGTCAATATCTTGCAGCAACAATTCGGCACTTAAGCCAACCAAAGAGGTGGATAGGCAGGTGCCTGATAGTGGATTGCGGCGCAACGTCGCCAATTCTTCAACGGGTTGTTGTAACAGCTCACCGTTGAGAATGGTTAATCTGCGCGGGCAGGTCATTTGGTGAATCCAACCATATTCAATAGTTGGTTGATAAGGTTCAAACTCATCCGGTTTACCCATCCAACCAAACAAAATACGACGTCCCTTATTATCTTCGAAAGTCTGTGGCGCATAGAAATCGAACCCGTGGTCCATCAAACGGCTGCCAGTAGCGTTGTAAATCGCTTGGTGGTAATCGAGCTCACCCAAAGTGACCTCAACATCAAATGTTTCTGTCGCTTTGCCCTCGATATCTATCCAAGTCTTTGGACAAGTAATCATGACATCGCGCCCATCAAGAGCGAAGAGATCTGGACACTCCAGCATAAAGTTAGCATCTTGCTTGCCATTGATGTCAGTGCCGTAAATGTCACCACATTTCTCCCACTGATGCAGGTCAGTAGATCGATATAAAATCACAACACCACGCTGTTGCAGATCTTCTGCTCCAAGCACCATGTAATAATGCTTACCACGTTTCCAAACTTTAGGATCTCGAACATGACCGCTATAACCTTCAGGCAATGACAATACCGGCCCAAGCTTAATGACCATGCCCTGCTCATCTAGCTGTGCTCGACACTGATAGGCAGTTCGACCACCTTGTGGGTATTTGACATTACCGGTGTAAAACAGCTCAAGCTTACCATCGACTTCAATAGCAGAACCGGAGTAACAACCCGAGGTCTCATAGTCTTCAGTCGGTGCCAAAGCTAGGGGTTTATGCTGCCAATGAATAAGGTCTGGGGACGTTGCTAGCCCCCAGGCCTTTGCACCATGTTCACATTTGAGTGGGTTCCACTGATAGAACAGATGGTATTCACCATTAAAAAACGATAAGCCGTTGGGGTCATTCAATAAACCAACACGTGGAGCGAAGTGCCACACTGGACGATATGGGTCATGCTCTCCCTGTTTGGGAGCATTGAGCAAAGATTGGATGGTTTGCAGGAAATATTGAGTATCTGTCATAAAAACTCCAAAGCCTCCCCATTGAGGGAGGCTTATCATTAAATCACTTATTTCTTTTCAAGCATCTTGTCAGAGAAACCCATGGTGTAAGTCAACGAGAACGCCACACCACAACTTACCGCGTGAACGAGTAAGTAAGAGAGAATCTGACCATCTAGATAAAGTAACGTGCCTGGTATAACGGTTACCGCCATACCGCTCGCCGCTAGCCCAAGAATTTGTGCTACAAACCCACCAGCAGCACCACCGACTAGAGCGAATACAAATGGACGATAGTAACGAAGGTTCACACCAAAGATTGCTGGTTCAATAATACCTAGGAAAGCAGATACCGTTGATGGGAAACACAGCGCTTTAAGCTTCTTACTTTGCGTCTTCATACCAACCGCTAGACACGCTGCACCTTGAGCTGAGATGGCACCAGTAATAAGTGCGTTGAAAACGTTACTGCCTTCGTTCGCTAGTAGCTGGATTTCTAACAGGTTAAACACGTGGTGAACACCAGTGATAACAATCAAATCCCACACGAAGCCGATAATCAGACCACTTAAGCCAAATGGTAGGTCAAGCAAGTACTTAGTCGCCTCTACCATGGTCACTTCAACGATGTGGAACAATGGACCTACAGCAAGAAGCGCAACAGCACTCATAATAAGCAGCGTTAGGAATGGGGTCATGACCAAATCAAACGCCTCTGGCATGATTGAGCGAATACGGCGTTCCAACTTCGCGGTTAAGAAACCTGCGATAAATGCTGGAATAACCGAACCTTGGTAGCCAACGACTGGAATAAAGCCAAAGAACATCAATGGATTCGCTTCACCGAAGCCAACCGCCCACGCATTAGGTAATGCAGGGGAAACCAACATCAGACCAAGCACCAAACCTATCAATGGTGTCCCGCCGAATACGCGGCTTGCCGACCAAGCCACCATTGCAGGTAAGAAGATAAACGCCGTATCCGTAAGAATTTGAGTATAAAGGATAAAGTTTGCAGGAATAGAATCCGGCGTTAGACCAAAGATAGCCAACACTTCAGGTCGCGTCACAAGTCCACGAAGCCCCATAAACAACCCTGTTGCTACCAAGGCTGGTATCAGTGGGACGAACACATCACTGAATGTGCGAATTGCTCGTTGTAGCGCTGTACCTTGTTGGTTTGCTGCTTGTTTAATTTCTGACTTTGAAGACGTTGACAAATCGAGATTCTGAACCGCCTCAAATACACGGTTAACCGTTCCTGTTCCGAAGATAATTTGGTACTGGCCACTGTTAAAGAACGCGCCCTTTACCTTGTCTGTATCTTCAATCCTCTCTTTATCGATTTTGGTTTCATCTGCCACCATCACACGTAAACGTGTTGCACAGTGCGCGACCGATACTATGTTTTGTTCACCGCCTAGCGAGTTAACCAACTCTTCTGCAATCAACGAATAAGACATCATTTCATCCTGTGATTTGTTTATTGAGTAATTGCTTTTCAATCTATCACCCCTTTACGTGCTAGACGACGATCTTTATCACAAAATAAATTAATTCATGAAATTTACACGATAATGAATTTTATTGTGAACTTTTTAATTGTTATTTTTCATTCACTTATATTGCAATCGAGATTTTGGCGAAAATTAAATATTTACAGATGTGAATTTTATCGTAAAATCAAATCCATATTTATCGGTTAAGGTACAGACAAACATGATCATTTCTATCGGTTGTGACCACGTAGGTTTCGAACACAAAGCTCTCGTTATTAGTCACTTAGAGCAAAAAGGTCATCAAGTGATCGACTTAGGTGCTCAATCTGCTGAGCGAACTGACTACCCTCAATACGGCAAAGCGGTTGCACACTCAGTAATTTCAGGTCAAGCCGAGCGCGGCATTTTGATCTGCGGAACAGGTGTTGGCATTTCGCTAGCTGCTAACAAAGTTCCAGGTATTCGCGCAGTGGTTTGCAGCGACCCATACACCGCTCAGCTTTCTCGCGAGCATAACAACACCAACATTCTTTCGTTCGGCTCTCGCGTCGTAGGAATTGAGCTCGCTAAAATGATTGTAGACCGTTGGTTAGAAGGTGAGTTTGAAGGTGGCCGTCACCAGAATCGTATTGACCAAATTGCAGATATCGAAAAGGAGCTCACTCATGGCTAAGTTTTGTCCTTCAATGATGTGTGTGGATTTCTCTAAACTGCCTCAAGAGTTGGCGGAGTTAGAGAAAGCCAAAGTAGATATGCTTCATATTGATGTAATGGATGGACACTTTGTTCCTAACTTCGCATTAGGTCCAGAAGATATTAAGGCTATCCGCAATACAACCGATATTGAATACGATGTACACCTAATGTTGTCTAATCCAGATCAATACATTGATATGTTTGCTGATCTCGGTGCAAGCCTAATGTATGTTCATGCGGAGGCGCCACCGCACCTACATCGTACGCTTGGTAATATTCAAGCGAAAGGCATTAAATCAGGACTGGCTATCAATCCAGGCACACCTCTCAGTGTGATTGAAGATGTACTCGATGTCACAGACGTAATTTTGGTGATGTCAGTTAACCCAGGATTTGCCGGGCAGAAGTTCATTGCCAATGCTTTCAATCGAATTGATCGCATTATTGACATGATCAACAAGCAAGGTACCGATACTAAGCTGGCTATTGATGGTGCCATCAGCCCAGAGGTCATCGATTTGCTTAAGGATAAAATCGAGTACTTTATCCTTGGTACTGCTGGCTTATTTGGTAAGCCCACTAGTTATGCGGAAACCATGGATAACTTGAGAGCAATTGCAGATGGCAAGCTAGCCACTGCAGCTTAACCCCCTACTTTAATAGCGCTCCTGCTATAAAACTCACCTATGGCTTGATAAGACCTTTCAATGATGAAAGGTCTTTCTTTAACTGCAAATAACTCTCATAATATTGCCTGCAACCACACCGTGATGCTCAATCTCTTGAGGAAACCATGACTAAAAAGATTCTCTTTGTCTGCCGAGGCAATTCAGCACGTTCGCAACTAGCGGAAGCGATTATAAATCGCGATTATGCTGAGCTTTATCAAGCCTATAGTGCAGGGAGCAGTCCTAGTCAGGTTGACGCAAGAACGATAGCGACATTGAACAATGCAGATTTTCCTGCCGATGATCTGTATTCAAAGTCCATCGACGAGTTTAAAGATACGCATTTTGACTATGTAATTACGCTCTGCTCTTCAGCACAGCGTGAATGCGGCGTATTCGAGAACACTGAAGAGAGTATTTATTGGGATCTTCCAGCGCCAACGTCTCTCTCTGATATCTCCTTCGAGGCGTCTTTATATGACCTGCAAAAGCGGATCGACTTGTTTGTTACCGTTCATCAACCAACCAACGATTTAGATTTTGATCCTCTAGTACTGCATAAGTGCTTAGGCGATCAGACTCGCCTTATGATCACTTTATTGATCTTTACAGAGGTTGAATTAAGTGTTGGGGAACTGTGTGACGCGTTACAAGAATCACAGCCTAAGATTTCTCGAGCGCTCGCAGTACTCAGAAATTGCGGGATCGTTTCAGATCGAAGGAAAGGTCAATGGGCGTTTTACTCCATTTCCGGCAAACTACCACTTTGGGCAATCGACATTCTAGACGCATCTGTGGTCAGTATGAGAGCTGCATTAGTGGCGGCTAATCAGCTACTCAACCAATCGGCCACCCGCCCTGAGAAGCATAATTAGTCGGCCCATTTTCTAATCATCAAACAAACGTCAGCAATTGGCGCATTTCAGTAATGTAATGCAAATATGCGCTGTTGATTGTGAGCTCTTTATGCGGTTCCGCATGGGAAAAGTACAACGTGGTTACATTAGCTTCGACGCCAGCTTGAATGCCGACTAAAGAATCATCTATGAATAAACACTCTTCTGGGCTTACTTGCATTTTGTCCATCACGTAGTGCAATAGTTTGGGGTCGGGCTTCCATGCATTGGCGTCCAAAGCACTAAAGACTGTGCCTTCAAAGTGCTGGTCTAGTTTAGTCAGTGGCAACGTAAACGCCATCTTTTCATGGGGAGCGTTTGATG
Source organism: Vibrio barjaei (assembly GCF_001639065.2). Taxonomy (GTDB): domain Bacteria; phylum Pseudomonadota; class Gammaproteobacteria; order Enterobacterales; family Vibrionaceae; genus Vibrio; species Vibrio barjaei. The sequence continues at coordinate 60,029 of NZ_LQXO02000003.1, read as the reverse complement.
CGATACATACCGCAATATTATTCGCCTTCAGCTCATCCAATACTTCATAGACACCATCGATAACCGTTAATTGTTCAGCAAACAGCTCCTTACAACGCAGTCGATAGTGGCTAATAAGCTCAGTTAAACCGTCATTAGCAAGCTTGGAGTTATCATCGACCAGTGCCCCGAAGATCTTTTCCAGTTTCACGCCTTGGAACTGATCTTTGACATCATCGTAGTTTACCTCGACGCCAATACTACTTAGCACTTCTACAATAGCTTGCAAACACAAGCGTTCACTATCGATCAGTGTCCCATCACAATCAAAAATCACGCATTTGATTCGGTTTGATGTCATATTTTGTTTCACCACCTGATTTCAGTCTGTTGCCTTTGAACAACAAATAGCCATAAAAAGCACACAATATCATCAGGGTTTATTGGCTTCAATGGACGAAACGTTTGTACCGTATGGACTACTATTTTGAAAAAAAGTTACCAAATGGTGCCTATTCATCCGGATTATTTATTTTGATCCAAAAATTAAATACTAAGCGCCGAAACCTTGCTCTAAAACAAGTTATGCACAGTGAAATCTGATCAATTCGGTGGTAGAATTCGTGCCCGAAAAGAAAAAAAATTACAGAATTAACGGTTATTTTTTTGCAATCTTACTGAAATATAGTGGATTAGCTCAAAAAAAGTGACCTAGAAAGCGCTTCAGTTGGTCATAAAATGACTAAACTTGTTGAAAGACTTTCATTTCTAGAAGAAGCAAAATAGGCAAGACATTTGATAGCTCATGTGAATTATTTATGGGCATCCCTAGCCTTCTAGAGAGACTAATACTAACTTTCAAATTGTAATAATATTTACCCGGAGAGTATCTTCCATGAAAAAGACCAAAATCGTATGTACGATTGGCCCTAAAACTGAATCAGTAGAGAAGCTAACTGAACTAGTAAACGCAGGCATGAACGTTATGCGTCTTAACTTCTCTCACGGTGACTACGAAGAGCACGGCACTCGTATTGCTAACTTCCGTGAAGTTATGGCAAACGTTGGTAAGCAACTTGCAATTCTTCTAGACACTAAAGGTCCAGAAATTCGTACTATCAAACTAGAAGGCGGCAATGACGTTGATCTAGTAGCTGGTCAAGAATTCACTTTCACAACAGATATCTCTGTTGTTGGTAACAAAGACACTGTTGCTGTTACTTACGCTGGTTTTGCACAAGACCTTTCTGCTGGTAACACTATCCTAGTAGACGACGGTCTAATCGAGATGGAAGTTATCTCTACTACTGAAACTGAAGTTAAGTGTAAAGTTCTTAACAACGGTGCTCTAGGCGAAAACAAAGGTGTTAACCTACCAGGCGTTTCAGTTCAGCTTCCAGCTCTATCTGAAAAAGATAAGAACGACCTAAAATTTGGTTGTGAGCAAGGCGTTGACTTCGTTGCAGCTTCATTCATCCGTAAAGCTTCTGACGTTAAAGAAATCCGTGACGTTCTAAACGCGAACGGCGGCGAGAACATCCACATCATTTCTAAGATCGAAAACCAAGAAGGTGTAGATAACTTCGACGAGATCCTAGAGCTTTCTGACGGTATCATGGTTGCTCGTGGTGACCTTGGTGTTGAAATCCCAGCTGAAGAAGTAATCTTCGCTCAGAAAATGATGATTGAGAAGTGTAACCGTGCTCGTAAGACTGTTATCACTGCAACTCAAATGCTTGACTCTATGATCAACAACCCACGTCCAACTCGTGCTGAAGCGGGTGACGTTGCGAACGCAATCATGGACGGTACTGATGCAGTAATGCTTTCAGGTGAGACAGCTAAAGGTAAATACCCTGTTGAAGCGGTAACTATCATGGCGCAAATCGCTAACCGTACTGACGGCGCACTAAAAGCTGAGCTAGGTTCTCGTCTAGACAGCCCACGCCTACGTATCACAGAAGCAGTATGTAAAGGTGCAGTAGACACAGCTGAGAAGCTAGCAGCTCCACTTATCATCGTTGCTACTGAAGGCGGTAAGTCTGCACGTTCAGTACGTAAGTACTTCCCAACAGCAAGCATCGTTGCTCTTACAACTAATGCTAAAACTGCTGCACAGCTAGTTCTTACTAAGGGTGTTCGCCCAGTTCTTGTTGATTCAATCGACAGCACTGATGAATTCTACAAAAACGGTAAAGAGTACGCTCTAGAGTCTGGTTTTGGTAAGAAAGGCGACATCGTAGTGATGGTTTCTGGTGCTCTAGTAGCTTCAGGCACAACTAACACAGCTTCTGTTCACGTACTATAATTCTTACAGTACATTCAGAACATCTATAAAAAGAGGGCTTACGCTCTCTTTTTTTTATAATTATCTTGCCCAATTTTTCAACACGCTGTACTATTCTTACGTTTTTACAACACAGCATACCGCTGAGTTGCTTTTAGGTAATTCTATTGAGTTAATGAGGTGCATTGTGTCTAGCCCAACTTTGACAGACAAAGTAGCGAAGCTAATCTGTCAGGATATTCTTTCCAGAGAGCTTAAACCAAACCAAAAGCTGGTTGTTGCGGAGCTTAAAGAAAAATATAACGTAGGAGCATCCCCTATCCGAGAGGCACTAATTCAGCTTTCGTGGATTAAGTACGTAAAGCTTGAACCGCAAAAAGGATGCTGGGTTGCACCTGTTTCTAAGGTCGAACTCTACGACCTATATGAAAGCCTCAAGGTTGTATCATCTGTGTTACTAGAAAAATCAATCAAAGAAGGCAGTGAAAGCTGGGAGCTGGAAATACTGACTGAATTTCATAAGCTATCGCGCTTTAAGTTCCAAGCAGAAAGCTTCAACTGGCAAGAGTGGGAGGAGCGTCAAGAAGCGTTCTATACTTCTCTATTAAGTGGTTGTTTCTCTAAGAATATGCTTGAATTTTTTAGCGATATTATCAGGCAGGTTAAACGTTATCGACGTATCTCGTTAACCCATTCACCAAAAAGCTTCTCACAGCTCTTCAACCTCGATGAACATGAAAAGATTATGAAGCTAACGCTAGACAAAGATCTTGATGGTGCGAAACAGCAACTTGCTGAACAACTATATCGAATGATGAAAGAGATAGAACCCACGGTCGACGAGATAGAAATGGCATAAAAAAATCGGGGCTAGCCCCGATTTTTACCATCCAAAAAACTCTTTGTGATGCGTATTCAATAGTAGCACCATAGGCAAAAAGTATAATGCACTCAGCTTAATACCTAAAACAACGAGAGTCCCAATGGTAAGTCTTACCAAAAAGTGATTGTACATAACGAACCTCTACCACCCAACTATTTGACATCCTTAATATATTTTGTCAAAAACTTGAAGAATTCCGTTCTTGAAATCAGGAAAAGCGTTTGTAAAAAAGTGTGATCTACATTCAAGAACTGGTAGTTTACTGATTATTCCTTTTAGGTCAAGTTTTAACCAGTATTAGACTTTAGTCTAATACAGTGGCACGTATTTTTCATGTCTCAAGATAAAGACTCATAAGATGTGAAAGCAATAGATAGGACTTTAGGGGTTGATTCTTGAGGTATAAAATAAGCTGCAATCACTTGCAGCTTATTTTCATTCTAGCATCTATTTCACCACACGAAGACTAGGGCGGCCCTTCGGTTTTGGTGGCTCATCATCGCCATTAGATGAGCCTATTTCAGACTCAGTAACATCTGGTTCAGATGCGACAGACAGGCCAGAAACTGGTGCTGCCTCAGTCGTCTCTTCTTCCTCAATTGAAAGATAAGCATCTTCTGGCTCGAACATTGTTCCTGCACCATTCTCGCGAGCATAGATAGCTTGTACAGAATAAAGAGGCACGATAACCGAGTGAGGTTTGCCACCAAATCGAGCATGGAAGGTTATCGCTTCATTACCCAATTCAAGTTGGCCTACTGCCCGAGGAGCAATATTCAGTATGATTTGACCATCTTGAATAAACTCTTGAGGAACACGAACGCCAGGCAGCATTGCATCAACTACAATGTGTGGTGTTAGATCATTTTCCACTAGCCAATCATAGAATGCACGAAGCATGTATGGTCGGCGAGGTGTCATTTTTTCAATATCCATGGTCACTTAGCGAACCAAACGCATCTCACGTTCAGCTTCAGTCAGTGAAGCAAGGAATGAATCACGTTCAAATACACGATTCATGTAAACTTTGATCTCTTTTGAACCTGGACCAATTAGCTCGATACCCATTTCAGGTAAGCGCCATAGTAGTGGTGCTAGGTAGCAATCGATCAAGCTGAATTCTTCACTCATGAAGTATTCGTACTCAGCAAAAATCGGTGCAAGAGTCAGAAGATCATTACGTAGTTTATTGCGAGCAGCCTCAGATTCTTCCGCAGAACCTTTCATAACTTTCTCTGCAAGAGTGTACCAGTTACGTTCAATACGGTAGATCATTAGTCGGCTATTACCACGTGCAACTGGGTAAACAGGCATAAGTGGCGGATGAGGGAAACGCTCATCAAGATATTCCATAATGATCTTTGAATCGTAAAGGGCTAGCTCACGATCAACCAAAGTAGGAACGGTCTTATATGGGTTTAGCTCAGCAAGCTCAGCAGGGATGTTCATTTCATCCACTAACTCAACTTCAACACTGACACCTTTTTCAGCTAGAACGATTCGAACCTGGTGGCTATATAAATCGGTAGCACTTGAGAAAAGAGTCATCACAGAACGTTTATTGGCAGCTACAGCCATGGAGCCCTCCGGGATACTTACAAAAAAACAATGGAGGCGACGCCTCCATTGTGAACAAATTTGGAATTAGCGCGAGATTATAGCACAATTAGTGAACATCACGCCAATACTCTTTCTTGAGCAACACGACGACAATAGTGAAGATGACTAGGAAACCCATCACCCACCACCCAAGCGCATGACGCTCAAGTTTCACTGGGTCACCAGAGTATTCTAGGAAGTTCACTAAGTCGCGAACGGCATCATCATATTCACTCGAACTCAACTCACCACGGCCATCAGTTTCTGTACCAACAACCACTTTAACTTCTTGACCATCAACAATTTGTGTCTCGTAGATAGGAGTTGGAATACCTTGAAGCTCTTCAAGAACATGAGGCATACCTACGTTCGGGAACGTCACGTTGTTCACGCCAAATGGACGGCTTGGGTCCACATAGAATGAACGCAGATAGGTATATAACCAATCAACACCACGAACACGTGCAACAAGCGTTAGATCAGGTGGCGCAGCACCAAACCAAGCCGCAGCTTGTTTCTGTGGCATTGCATTCACCATCAAATCACCAATCTTCGCTTCTGGGTCGAAAACAAAGTTCTCTTTAGCAAGATCTACTGGGATACCTAAGTCGTTCGCGACACGCTCATAACGTTGGTATTGCGTCGAGTGACAGGCAAAACAGTAGTTCATAAACAGCTTAGCGCCATTTTGAAGTGATGCTTGGTCACTAAGATCGTTGTTTGCTTTATCTAGATGTACATTACCACCAGCAGCTAGCGCTAGAGATGGCAGCAATGCGAAAAGTACTACAATCCACTTTTTCATTTGAAAGTCACCCTCTCTGGTAATGGCTTAGTTTTCTCATTCTTACTGTAGAAATACAGCAGAACGAAGAACATGAAGTAACCTAAACTGAAGATCTGAGCCAGCAGCGTATACGTTGGTGTTGCAGGTAGTGCACCAAGAATACCCAAAGCAATGAAGCTGATAGTGAACTGAATAATGTTCAGTAGGTGAATCTTACTTCTGTAGCGATAAGAGCGTACTTTACAACGATCGAACCATGGCAATAGGAATAGGAATACAATCGATAGTCCCATTGCAACAACACCTAGTAACTTGTCCGGTACAGCGCGAAGAATCGCGTAAAACGGAGTGAAGTACCATACAGGAGCAATATGCTCAGGCGTTTTCAGAGGGTTTGCTGCTTCAAAGTTAGGTGGCTCAAGGAAATAGCCGCCCATTTCTGGATTGAAGAACAACACGTAACAGAACAAGAAGAAGAAACCTGCGATACCCACCATATCCTTAACAGTTCCATAAGGGTGGAATGGAATGGAATCGATGATGTCATATTTCTTGCTGTAGTAATCGTGGAACTTAAACTGCGTCTTATAATCGTCGCCCATTGTGCCTTTCGGTAGCTTAGTCTCGATACCATCAGGGTTGTTCGAACCCACTTCGTGAAGTGCTAAAACGTGTAAAACGATAAGAAGAAGTAGCACGATAGGCAGAGCAATAACATGCAGAGCAAAGAAGCGGTTGAGCGTCGCTCCAGAGATGATGTAGTCGCCACGAATCCAAAGAGTAAGGTCGTCACCGATAACAGGAATCGCACCAAATAGTGAGATAATAACCTGAGCACCCCAGTATGACATTTGTCCCCATGGTAATAGATAGCCCATGAAAGCTTCTGCCATTAAGACTAGGAAGATGAGCATGCCGAATACCCACAGTAGCTCACGAGGCTTTTGGTATGACCCATAAATCAGGCCACGGAACATGTGAAGATATACGACAACAAAGAATGCTGAAGCACCCGTAGAGTGCATGTAACGAAGTAGCCAACCGTATTCCACATCACGCATGATGTATTCAACAGATGCAAATGCACCATCGCCAGAAGGTACGTAGTTCATAGTTAGCCAAATGCCTGTAAGGATTTGGTTAACCAGGACAAGCATGGCTAGAGAGCCAAATAGATACCAAAAATTAAAGTTCTTTGGCATCGGGTATTCAGATAAATGCTTTTTATAAGCATTCATTGCTGGTATACGTTTTTCTACCCAATCAAGTAACGCTTGCATTATGCATCCCCCTCATCAACACCAATGAGTATTTTCGTGTCACTCAAATACATATGTTTAGGGACCACTAGGTTAAGTGGCGCAGGAACACTCTGGAATACACGTCCCGCCATGTCGAACTTAGAACCGTGGCATGGACAGAAGAATCCAGAACGTACACCTTGAACTTGTTCACTAAAAGTGTCTGGTAGATAAGTAGGTGAACATCCTAGGTGGGTACAGAAACCGACGGCAACAAAATACTCAGGTTTAATTGAGCGGAATTCATTTTGTGCATATTCAGGTTGCTGTTCTTCAACAGATTTAGGATCTCGTAACTGACCATCGATAGTAGTCAGGTTGTCCAAAACTGATTGAGCTCGACGTACGATCCAAACGGGCTTACCCTGCCATTCGACACGGACCATTTGGCCTTCTTCGAGCTTACTGACTTCCACCTCTACAGGGGCACCAGCAGCTTTAGCTTTGGCACTTGGGTTCCAAGATTTAATAAAAGGAACGGCGACTGCAGCTGCCCCCAGACCACCAACAACCGCAGTTGTAGCAGTTAGGAAACGCCTGCGACCGTTATTTAAAGGCGCATTGCTCATCCAACATTTCTCCCATTTGCTCCTTTGGGTCAATACCGAGCGAATCCAAGTTGCTCTTTCATGTTAAATAACCTTACGGGGAACCATTCCTTGGGTTATTTTCCTTGAATTGAACGAGCCAAATCTAGTTTATTATTTTGGCTACTTGAGTCAGCTCAGACATCGATTCCGACCAGCAGAGCATGGCTAACAAAGTACAAATTTTTGTTGTATTTATTTGATAGCAAATGATAAAGAAAACCCTACTTTTTGACAAGATAAAGCTACCTTTTCGTAACATCTATAGCAGGAAATCGCTTGCTAGTTCACAAAAGGGAGGAAAAGGACAGTCTGTTATGAGGAGTTGAGCAATTTTCAGAGGTTAGATAAACGCAATAAACAAAAAAGCCCAGCCATAAGGCTGAGCTTTTTGATCCACAATCCAGTCGAAACTGGAAAGCATAATCTTCTCGATAAGGAGAAAATTAACGCTTAGAGAACTGTGGACGACGACGTGCTTTACGTAGACCAACTTTCTTACGCTCAACGCAACGAGCGTCGCGAGTAACGTAGCCAGCTGCACGTAGAGCAGGACGTAGAGTCTCATCGTATTCCATTAGCGCGCGAGTGATACCGTGACGGATAGCACCTGCTTGACCAGAAATACCGCCACCTTTAACAGTAACGAATAGGTCTAGCTTCTCAGTTAGTTCAGTTAGCTCAAGAGGCTGACGAACTACCATGCAAGAAGTTTCGCGACCGAAGTAAGTTTCTAGATCACGCTTGTTAACTACGATGTTGCCAGTGCCTGGTTTGATGAAAACACGAGCAGCTGAGCTTTTGCGACGGCCAGTGCCGTAGTATTGATTCTCTGCCATTTTCGAAATCCCCGATTAGATGTCTAGTACTTGTGGTTGTTGAGCAACATGGTTGTGCTCAGCGCCAGCGTAAACTTTAAGCTTACGGTACATAGCACGGCCTAGAGGACCACGTGGTAGCATACCTTTAACCGCTAGCTCAAGAGCCATTTCAGGCTTACGATCAATCAGCTTTTCGAAAGTGATTGATTTTAGGCCACCTGGGAACTCAGAGTGACGGTAGTAAACTTTGTTTTTAGCCTTGTTACCAGTTACAGTAACTTTCTCCGCGTTTACAACGATGATGTAATCACCAGTGTCAACGTGTGGAGTGTATTCAGCTTTATGTTTGCCACGTAGGCGAGATGCAATTTCACTTGCTAGACGGCCAAGAGTTTTACCTTCAGCGTCTACAACGTACCAGTCGCGTTTTACAGTTTCTGGTTTAGCAACGAAAGTTTTCATGCTAATAATAACCCGTTAATTAAATTTACACTTAAGGAGCTTTCGCTCCCACTGTCTAAGAGCCCATACATCACCCCTTCGAGTGTTGAAACTCTCGGCTATTTGTTTCAGAGAAACTAGCCTGCAGTAACGGTGGGTCGCAGGATTATAGAGAAGCTCGAAGAAAAAATCATCTATTTTTTGGACAAAATTGGTAAAAACCTCAAGCTAAGTGCTCTGATGCCAAATAGTCATGGCTTTGCATCTCCGTTAATCGCGAAATACAGCGCTTAAATTCAAACTCCAGCTGACCTTTAGTATAGATATTCTCAAGGGCTACCTCAGCAGAAATGATAAGTTTTACCCTTCGCTCGTAAAATTCATCAACTAAGGCAATAAAGCGCCTCGCCGCATCATCTAATTTGGCATCCATCTGCTTAACATCAGCCAGCAATACAGTGTGATAAATTCTCGATATCTCGATGTAATCATTTTGGCTGCGCATGGTTTGGCAAAGCTGTGCAAAACTGGCGTAGAGTACATCATCGGCAGAGGCAATCACTTCGATGTCTCGATGATTAACCTCTATTGATTGCTCTTGAACTCGATCTTCTGTTACTAACTGACCAAAATAACGCTTTAGATTGGCATGCGCAGCGGCATCTAACGGGTAATGATAGATCTCTGCCTGTTCTAATGTTCTCAAACGGTAATCAATACCACTATCGACGTTCAGTACATTACAGTTTTTCTGAATCATAGTAATAGCAGGAAGGAACCTTGCTCGCTGCAAACCGTTTCGATATAGGTTTTCTGGAGGAATATTCGACGTCGCTACCAGTACAACACCACGCTTAAATAGAGCTTGCAACAAAGTGGCTAGAATCATGGCATCCGTAATATCAGAAACATAAAACTCATCAAAGCAGATGATTTTCGCTTCAGAAGCAAACGTATCTGCGACCTGTTCTAGAGGGTCTTGCACATCACCTAAGCGCTTTAGCTCATCATGAACTCGATACATAAAACGGTGAAAATGAACTCGCATCTTTTGAGACGTCGGCAGACTGTCGAAAAATGCGTCCATTAAGTAGGTTTTCCCTCGACCTACCCCACCCCAAAAGTATAACCCTTGTGGCGGAGTAGCTTGCTCGGGTGATTTTCCTAGCAGCTTCTGCATCATACTTAACGCAGGGGCTTCGAAGTTCAAATAATCGACGTACTCATGATGCAAACGGTCTAAGGCTTCAACGGCAGCCCTCTGCGCGGGGTCGCTTTGGAAACCATTTGTTTCAATATCATTATTGTATTTTTCTATGGGCGTCATGGATAACTCGCAACACTGATCCAACTGTTATTATTAGCGTATTTTGCTTTATTGGCTTGAATTCTCATAGTAACATGGCTAAACGACGTGTGTAACCGCTTGGTAACGCACATGTTAATAAACATTATAAAGGAGCTGTTATGCCTTGGATATATGCCATTGTCGGCTTGCTAGTTGGTGCTATTCTAGGAATTGTGATTTCTCGACTGACTACTCCACAATACAAGAAACAAAAGACCATCCAAAAAGACCTTGAGTCCGCGAAGTTTGCACTGGAGCAACAGCGTCAAGAATTGTCTGATCATTTCGCACAAACCGCTGAAATGCTTGATACATTGGGGAAAGACTACACTAAGCTTTATCAACACATGGCGAAGACCTCTTCGGAGCTGCTGCCAAACCTACCCGAGCAAGATAACCCGTTTGTCAAAAAGATTGCTGAACACAATGTAGAAACGATAAACGATGCTAACACTACAGAAGAACCGCCAAAGGATTACGTTAATGGCGCGACAGGACTTCTTAGAGAAGAGAAGAAGGAAGTGATTGAAGCTCCAGAAGCTGTCTCACAAGAGCCCGTCACCGCTAAAGCTTCGTAACATCCTCATCTATTGGCCAGCAATTACACAAATTGCTGGCTAATTCACCACCCCAAGTGAACTTTATAGAATTCGTTGAGTCATAACCCTTACTGATCCATAGAGGAGTTTTATGATGAAAAAACCATTGCTTGCATTAACTGTTCTATCGTTAAGCTTGAGTTCAATCATCGCCCCACTACCTGCAACCGCTGCTTTACCTTTATCTGTCGATGGCGAACAGCTTCCAAGCCTTGCTCCTATGCTAGAGCAAGTTACGCCCGCAGTTGTTAGTATTGCTGTTGAAGGTACTCAGGTTTCCCGTCAAAGTTTGCCTGAGCAATTCCGTTTTTTCTTCGGCCCTGACTTCCCAACCGAGCAATTACAAGAAAGGCCTTTTAGAGGGTTAGGATCTGGCGTTGTCGTAGATGCTAACAAAGGTTATATCGTTACTAACTATCACGTCATCAATGGCGCAGAAGACATTCGCGTTAAACTTCATGACGGTAAAGAGTATGAAGCCGAACTTGTCGGTGGTGACGAAATGTCAGATGTAGCGTTACTAAAAGTTGATGGCGCTAAAAACCTCACAGAAATCAAAATTGCCGACTCAGATCAACTACGCGTCGGTGACTTTACGGTAGCTATCGGCAACCCATTTGGACTGGGGCAAACCGTTACTTCTGGTATCGTCTCTGCATTGGGTCGTAGTGGACTGAATCTAGAGAATTTTGAGAACTTCATTCAAACTGATGCTGCAATTAACAGTGGTAACTCAGGTGGCGCGTTAGTTAACCTGAAAGGTGAGCTCATCGGTATCAATACCGCTATTCTTGGTCCTAATGGCGGTAACGTCGGGATAGGTTTCGCAATCCCTTCGAATATGATGAAAAACTTAACCGAACAAATCATCGAATTTGGCGAAGTGAAACGCGGCATGCTGGGTGTTCAAGGTGGAGAAGTCACTTCGGAACTTGCTGAGGCCTTAGGTTACGACTCCAGTAAAGGTGCCTTCGTAAGCCAGGTAGTCCCTGACAGCGCAGCAGATAAAGCTGGACTTGAAGCGGGTGACATCATTGTGTCTGTTAACGGTAAGAAGATCTCGACCTTTAGCGAGCTCAGAGCCAAAGTGGCAACACTTGGTGCGGGTAAAACGGTTAAGCTTGGCATCGTACGTGATGGCAAAGATAAATCCTTTGATGTCACCCTAACAGAAGCCACCAAAACCATTACCAAGGCCGATAAGCTTCATGAAGGACTAACAGGCGCAGAGTTTGCAAACACTGATAAGAGCGACCCTGTTGAAGGGGTAAAAGTGAAATCGGTAGCGGAAGGATCTCCAGCTGCTCAATATCAACTTGAGCAAGGCGATATCATTATCGGTGTGAACCGTACTCGAGTGAAGAATGTTGGAGAACTGCGTAAGATACTTGAGAAGAAACCTGGTGTTTTAGCTCTCAATATCCAGCGTGATGACCGAAGCATTTACTTAGTTGTACGCTAGAAGCTCACAAAATTGTAAATTCTAAGTGAAAGAGCAGCTCTGATTAGAGCTGCTCTTTTATTATTTAAGTGTTAAATGATATCCTCTGCCTTTATAGTTGTCGTTTCATGCAACACGAGTTTTTTAGTTAATATCATGAAATCAACTCGTTTGAGTCGCCTCTCAATACTATGCTTGCAAAGTAGAAGTCATTGAAAGAATACGTTAACGACATCAGTTTTTGCGTTTGAATAGAGGAAGTGATGCTGAATTTTCTAATCCGATCGGTATCTATGGGTCTAGTAACCGCACTATTAGTGCTATTGGCGGTCCCTTCTCTAAGACAGAACATCATACCTCAAAACTTAACTGCTCAACCTGCAGACAATAGCAGCCTACAGATTTCATTTAACCAAGCTGTACGTAAAGCCGCACCTGCGGTTGTGAATATCTACAGTCGACAGTATAAAGAAAATGACCGTACCACTCTATCCACCCAAGGACTAGGATCTGGCGTTATTGTTAGCGACAAAGGCTACATCATTACCAACTATCATGTGGTCGCGAATGCCGATCAAATCATTGTCGCGCTGCAAGACGGCCGAGTGGCGGCAGCACAACTGGTTGGTAAAGATCAGCGCACGGATATTGCGGTTCTGCGAATTGAAGGTGGTAACCTACCCGTTATTCCACTCAACCCTAATTATTCCCCTAAAGTTGGCGATGTTGTCTTAGCGATTGGTAACCCTTATAACCTTGGACAAACCACTACTTTTGGTATTATTTCAGCAACCGGACGTTCTTCTATTAGTGCCGGCGGAATTCAAGCATTCATCCAGACAGATGCGGCAATTAACCAAGGTAATTCGGGTGGTGCTCTAGTCAATACACTTGGTGAGCTAGTCGGCATTAATACCGCTTCTTTCCAGCAAGCAACCGACCTTGAAACCTACGGTATTTCTTTTGCTATTCCTTACCAGTTAGCCAGCAAAATCATGGAAAAGATTATCGCAGATGGTCGAGTTATCCGCGGTTATATTGGTATCGATGGACAGGACATTAACTCTGTAACCGCTCGATTACTTGGGAATGAGCATATCGGCGGTATTATTGTTCTTGGCTTGGACCCTGAAGGCCCTGCGGCAAAAGCAGGAATCAAAGTTCAAGACATCGTCCTGATGATAGATGGCAACAAACTCAATGGACGTCAGGGCGTGTTAGATCTAGTAACAGACCTAAGACCGGGCACCACCGTTGACGTTAAGCTACTTCGTGATGGCAAAGAACTCACCGTACCTGTTACGGTAGGCGAAGATACTCGCGAATAAAAAAGATTCGTTTAACGATTAGACTATGGTAAATCCTTTGAATTCAAAAAAAATCTCCGAGCTAGCTCGGAGATTTTTATTTGGTCGTAAAGTTACTCTTGAACCTCTTCTGAAGCACTCTCACCTGAGTCAACTTCAATGCGTGTGACACGCTGCAATCCACGAGGCAACAAACCACCTCTTCTACCGCGCTCACCACGGAAGTTATCTAGGTCGGCGGGCTTCAAACCAAGCTTGCGTTTACCTGCATAGAGCGTGATAGTCGCGCCTTGTGGCAATGCCATGAGGTGCGAAACAAACTCTTCTCGGGCTTTCGCTTTGGCGGACGGAATGTTAATGATCTTGTTCCCTTTGCCCTTACCAAGTTGAGGTAAGTCCTTAATCGGGAACAGCAACATACGCCCTTGGTTAGTAATGGCAAGAATCTCGTCTGATTCTAGGTCTCCGATCGTCGACGGTGTGATCACTTCAGCTCCTTGTGGAAGCGTGACAAGCGCTTTACCACTGCGGTTCTTAGAAAGCAAATCCGAGCCCTTACAAACAAAGCCATAGCCTGCATCAGAGCCCACCAGCCATAGCTGAGACTCCTCACCCATCACTACTTGGCGAATGCTCGTGCCAGCATTAATGTTCAATCGACCAGTGATTGGTTCGCCCTGACTTCTTGCTGATGGCAACGAATGTGACTCAAGCGAGTAACTTCGACCATCACTGCCTAGGAATACAGCAGGCTGGTTACTCTTACCTCGCGCGCTAGCCAAATACTTATCACCGGCTTTGTAGTTCAAGCTACTAGCATCCACATCATGCCCTTTCGCATGACGAATCCAACCTTTTTCAGACAGTACAACCGTAATTGGTTCACTAGGAACCAGGTCGCGCTCGGTCATAGCTTTTGCTTCTGCACGCTCAACAATTGGTGAGCGGCGGTCATCGCCGTATTTCTCCGCATCCGCTTGAATCTCTTTCTTAAGCAGAGTGTTCATGCGACGCTCAGAGCCTAGAAGTTTTTCTAGCTTCTCACGCTCTTTTTCTAACTCTTCTTGCTCGCCACGGATTTTCATTTCCTCAAGCTTAGCAAGATGACGAAGTTTGGTGTCTAAAATCGCATCAGCTTGAATATCTGTGATTCCGAAACGTTCCATAAGCACAGCTTTAGGTTCGTCTTCGGTACGAATGATTTCAATCACTTCATCCAAGTTTAGATACGCAACCAACAAACCTTCTAAAATGTGTAAACGCGCTAGGATTTTATCTAGGCGATATTGAAGGCGTTTACGTACTGTCTCGCGACGGAATTGAATCCATTCAGATAGGATTTGAACCAAACCTTTCACTTGTGGACGATTGTCCAGACCAATCATGTTGAGGTTAACCCGGAAGTTCTTCTCAAGATCAGTCGACGCAAATAAGTGATTCATTAGCTGATCACAATCGATACGGTTTGAACGTGGCACCACGACAATACGAGTTGGATTTTCATGGTCTGACTCATCACGCAGATCATCGACCATAGGTAGCTTCTTAGCACGCATCTGGTTGGCAATTTGCTCTAGCAGTTTTGCGCCTGAAACTTGGTGTGGCAAGGCTGTGATAACAATATCAGAGCCCTCTTTATGCCATACAGCGCGCATCTTCACGCTGCCGCGACCGGTACGATAAATTTTCTCTAAGTCAGCACTTGGCGAGATAATTTCCGCTTCCGTTGGATAGTCTGGACCTTTAACGAAGTCCATCACTTGCGGTAAATCGGCTTTAGGGTTGTCGATAAGATGAATGGTCGCATCCGCAATTTCACGCACATTATGTGGCGGAATATCGGTTGCCATACCAACGGCAATGCCGGTAATACCATTGAGCAAGATATGCGGTAAACGCGCTGGCAGAATCTTTGGCTCCTTCATGGTGCCATCGAAGTTTGGTTGCCATTCAACCGTGCCTTGACCAATTTCACCTAGCAGGACTTCCGCGAACTTAGACAGTTTTGCTTCGGTATAACGCATTGCAGCGAATGACTTAGGATCGTCTGGCGCACCCCAGTTTCCCTGACCATCAACTAAAGGGTAACGGTAGGAAAACGGCTGAGCCATCAATACCATAGCTTCATAACAAGCCGAGTCACCGTGCGGGTGATATTTACCTAGAACGTCACCAACGGTACGAGCAGACTTTTTGTACTTGGCTGCGGCTGACAAACCAAGTTCTGACATCGCATAAATAATACGACGTTGAACTGGTTTTAAGCCGTCGCCAATATAAGGCAATGCACGATCCATAATAACGTACATTGAATAATTCAAATAGGCGTCTTCGGTGAACTTTCGCAGAGGCAGTTGTTCTACGCCATCAAAAGACATTTCAGTGGACATTGTTATACCTCAGCCATATCACCGTTGTTTTGCAGCCAACTACGACGATCATCTGCTCGTTTCTTACCTAGCAGCATATCCATCATTTCATCGGTCGCTTCGTCGTCATCAATCGTCAACTGAACTAGACGACGAGTGTTTGGATCCATTGTCGTTTCGCGAAGTTGAAGTGGGTTCATTTCACCCAGACCTTTGAATCGCTGAACGTTGATCTTAGCTTTCTTCTTACTTAATCGCTCAAGAACGCCATCCTTCTCGTCATCATCTAGGGCGTAGAAGACTTCTTTGCCACAGTCGATACGATACAAAGGAGGCATCGCTACATAGACATGGCCAGCAGCAACGAGAGAGCGGAAATGCTTGGTGAACAGAGCACACAACAGTGTCGCAATATGAAGCCCATCCGAGTCCGCATCGGCAAGGATACAGACTTTACCGTAACGCAACCCGTCAAGATTTTCGGTGTCAGGGTCAATGCCCAGCGCTACCGAGATATCGTGTACTTCTTGCGATGCTAACACTTGGTCCGCAGACACTTCCCAAGTGTTGAGAATCTTACCACGCAATGGCATTACCGCTTGGAACTCACGGTCACGTGCTTGCTTAGCACTACCACCCGCAGAATCCCCTTCCACAAAGAAGATTTCTGTACGATTTAGATCTTGTTGCGAACAGTCTGTCAGCTTACCCGGAAGCGCTGGGCCTGAAGCCACCTTCTTACGCACGACCTTTTTGCTCGCTCGCATACGGCGGTGCGCATTGGCAATGCAGACTTCCGCTAACTGTTCTGCTAGCTGGGGCTTTTCATTCAGCCATAAGCTGAACGCATCTTTAACAACACCAGATACAAACGCAGCACATTGACGTGAAGAGAGACGCTCTTTAGTCTGCCCTGCAAATTGCGGGTCTTGCATCTTGATAGAGAGAACGTATGAGCAACGCTCGAACACATCATCACCAGTTAGCTTCACACCGCGAGGCAATAAATTACGGAACTCGCAGAACTCGCGCATTGCGTCAAGCAAACCTTGGCGAAGGCCATTAACATGCGTACCGCCTTGAGCCGTAGGGATCAAGTTGACGTAGCTTTCGGTGATCATCTCACCGCCTTCTGGCTGCCAAATTACTGCCCACGTTGCCGCTTCAGTTTCGGCGGAAAACTCGCCGGTAAATGGTTGCTCAGGAAGAACCGCATAACCTTTTACGCCTTCTACCAGATAGTCTTTTAAACCATCCTCGTAAAACCACTTATAGTCCTTGTTATTCACCTTATCGGTAAAGGTAATTTCAAGACCTGGACAAAGCACCGCTTTAGCGCGTAGGTTGTTGATAAGTCTTGTAACAGAGAAGTTAGCCGAATCAAAATAACTAGCGTCTGGCCAGAAGTGGACACTGGTGCCTTTATTGCGACGACCACATGTACCAGTCACGGTCAGCTCTTCAACCTTGTTGCCGTTCTCAAAAGCCATTTCATAGACTTGACCATCACGACGGACGGTAACTTCAACACGCTTAGACAGGGCATTTACAACCGAAATACCTACACCATGCAGACCACCGGAGAACTGGTAGTTTTTGTTGGAGAACTTACCACCAGCGTGCAGCTTACAGAAAATCAGCTCGACGCCTGAAATCTTCTCTTCTGGGTGGATATCAACTGGCATGCCTCGACCATCATCGATGACTTCCAAAGATTGGTCTGCGTGCAGAATTACTTGTACCTTAGAGGCATGTCCGGCTAGCGCTTCATCGACACTGTTATCGATGACTTCTTGGCCCAAGTGATTTGGGCGCACTGTATCCGTATACATCCCTGGTCGGCGACGTACTGGCTCAAGCCCATTGAGTACCTCAATGGCTCCAGCATTATATTGTTCTGTCATAATACGGAAATTTTACTCAAATAAAGATTGATACTTAGCAGCAAAAATAGAGATTGTGGCTTTATACCACGCCTGTTAGAAGACACTTTACTGTCAAAATATGACAAACTTCCAAGGCTTACGCGTAAGTACAGACACATCATACTCTGGCTCTGAGGAAGTGTTGTCAAGTTTCAAGCCAAAGTTGGGGATAAATTTATGACTGTCTCCTCAAGCAGAGACGAAAAAAGCACCACTTTAAAGCGCTAAGAACTCAATTATCCTTTCTGGATAGCGCTCAAAACCGATAAAGCTATGATCTCCATCAGCTTCCACAGTTAGCTTACTGTGCTGATATTTTGCCACGGCTTGGCGATAATCTAAAACTTCATCACCTTCTTGTTGCAATAACCAAAAGTCATCAGGTTTTTTAAGCACTGGCACATCTAATCTCTTAAGTTCATCGATATGCTTATGCTCAAGGGTATAACGTTCTTGAGTATAAGGGTTCTCTTGCTCCCCGAGAAAATCGAGCAACAACTCATAGGGCTTAACTGCAGGATTCACCAACACCGCTTTCAATCCATAGTGAGCGTTGAGCCAAGTAGACAAATAGCCACCAAGAGAGCTACCAACTAGCGCAATTTGATAGTCATTTTGATAGCGCTCTATCAATTGTTTTAATAGTTCAGCAGCTTGCTGAGGAAAACAAGGCATTTGCGGCACTAAAACTTTGATATCTGGACGGTGCTTTTGGCAGTACTCCACTATTACCTGCGCTTTAACCGATAGAGGTGAGCTGTTAAAACCATGAATATATAAAAGCAGCGGCTTCTTTTCCGTCATCAGTAGCCTTCCGCGTTAAAGTCAGGTCTAAACGAGCCGTTAGCAAGGCGTTTCACTTCGGTGAGCAAGCTACCATCCTCTCTTAGTTCCAACTCACGCCAACCTGGAGAGCGGATATCTAGAGCGAACTCGTTCGAGTTCGGTTTAAACTGCACACAAGTAGAAGGCGTTGCCAGCACGCGCACTCCGCCATGCAATTCATCTAGTTCTTGATGAATATGGCCACAAAGCACAGCACGAACATTGTCATGCTTTTCGACAACATTCCAAAACTCATCCGCATCTTTTAGCGAGTGTTGATCGAGCCAAGCACTGTTCACTAACAATGGATGGTGATGCAGCAAGACTAAGGTATGTCTGTCACAATGCGTAGAAAGCATACGGTCTAAAAACTCGAGTTGACTATCACTCAAGCGACCATGAGGTACTCCCACGACCTGAGAATCAAGCAGCACTACCTGCCACTTCTCTCCTAGAAGAACATGGGTAACATCTTGAATAAGCGGTGAGCTCACTACACTATTCATACAAGGTTTGTAATCGTGATTGCCTGGCAACCAGTAGCAAGGAAGAGCTAACGGCTCAATTCCCGCAACAAACTTCTCATATGAAGCTTCTGTGTGGTCTTGTGAAATATCACCTGTCGCAAGCAAGGCATCGAATTGCGTGCCTTGTGCAACGATTTCAGCCACAACAGCATTAAAACTCTCTTGGGTATTAACACTCAGTAGGCAGCCATCTTGCGGCGCAAATAGATGCGTGTCGGTCAATTGCAGCAACCTGACGCTACTTAACTGAGATTCATCACTGGGTGTTGTTTTCAAAATATAAAAACCTGAACATCAAATTCTTTCAGCTTCGATACATAATCGGAGCTCGACTAATTCCATTTTTTAAGCAAAAAGTTAGCCAATCACTTAGAAACTGATTGAACTGAAATTTTTCATCTTTTTGCAGCATTTTGGCGTTGGGATAATCATAACGCGCATTTACTCGTGAAGTTTGCTCACAGTTGCAAACTTCTGCGACCCTTGCATCGTGATAGAGTCGTACCGTCATTTTAGGCAATGGAAAAACAGGAAGCTCATCATCTTGGCAAATTTCGACCAATGTTGTGTACTTCGTCACTTCTAGAACTTCCAATTGATACGTCAAATTTGCTGCTTGGTAGCAACGGACATCTCCAACCGTCGGTGTTGTTGGAATCAAGCGATTCAATTTAGCGTAATTCGTTTCATAGATCCGCATTAGCTCCGCAAGATCAACATGATACGTATTACTATCGACAACGCCTACCATAGAAAATTCCTACCAATTTGCCTGTAATTTGCGGTAATTAAGCTCTAACCATTGCAATGCAATGATCGAAGCTCCATTTTCAATTTCACCGCTTTCTACCATCTGATACGCTGCTTCACGAGACACAACGCGAACTCGTATATCCTCTCCCTCTGTCTCCAGGCCATGGACGCCACTAGCAAGTGATGCGTCAACATGCCCGACAAATACAGAGATGCGTTCTGAACATCCACCAGAGGAAGGGTAGTAGCGAGTGATGGGGACTAATGCCTTAACTTCTACTCCAGCTTCTTCTACTGATTCGCGACGGACTAGCTCTTCAATCGTTTCATCTTTGTCGACTATGCCTGCGACAATCTCAACCTGCCATGGGTTTTCATGTTCAAGGGCACCAACTCGGATTTGCTCAATCAGCACTACTTCATCGCGAACCGGATCATAAGGCAGCATGGCAGCAGCCCCACCGCGAACTAACATTTCTCTGTCAATTACGGAACTCCAACCGCCTTCAAACAGTCTATGCTTGAAGCGATATAGAACCATTTCGAAGAACCCTTTGAACACCGTTTGTTTTGACATTATTTCTACATCGTCAGATGTAAATTTATCATGCTGTTGTAAAGAGTCTTTCATCACTGACCTCTGGCTGAAGTTAATCTTATAGTCTACTCAAGGAAAGGGGGTTCTACCAACGACAAGGTTCAACTTTTTACGCAATAATTCAAATAAAATTTGCTTTTGGTTAATTATTTGTCGCAATTTTAGGTGAGCTTGCGTAAAAAAGTGCAAAGTTTCGAGTGAATTACGGTCATTTTAAGTTAAACTGTGAATCATACCCTTATCAGTATTATCAGGCAGGATTAGGACAAATGAAAAAACTGCTTCCATTATTTATCACAGCTGCATTAGGAAGCGTAAGTGCAGCGGCATGGGCCGACTCCCTAACGGAAATCTACGATCAAGCAAAAACCAATGATCCTCAGCTATTAAGAGCTGCGGCACAGCGTGATCGTGCATTTGAAGCCATTAACTCTGCTCGTGCAACTCTGTTGCCACAAATCAACTTAACGGCTGGTTATAACATCAACCGTAGCGATGACGATATTACAGATAGTGACAAAGCGACAGCCGGTGTCGGTTTCTCACAAGAGCTGTATAACCGCACTAGTTGGATCACATTAGACAGTGCAGAGAAAACTGCTCGTCAAGCTGACTCAGAATATGCAGCAGCACAACAAGACCTAATCCTACGTACTGCTCAAGCTTATTTCGAAGTATTACGTTCTAAAGATAACCTAGAATCGGTCCGCGCTAACAAAGCGGCAGTTGCTCGTCAGTTAGAGCAAACTAAACAACGTTTTGAAGTAGGTCTTTCAGCCATTACTGACGTTCACGATGCACAAGCACAATACGACCGCGTGTTGGCCGATGAAGTTGTTGCAGAAAACAACTTACTTAACCAATATGAAGCGCTTCGCGAAATTACAGGTCAAGAACATAAGAACATCGATGTTCTTGATACAGACCGCTTCTCTGCCGCGCGCCCTGAGCAGTCTGTGACGTTCTTCTTAGAAGAAGCTCAGAACAAAAACCTCTCTTTACTATCAGCTCGTATCGGCCAAGATATTGCTAAAGACAACATCACACTGGCAAGCTCCGGTCATCTTCCGAAGCTAACATTGGATGGTGGTTATAATTACGGAAACGAACGTAATGATACCGTTGCAAGTAGAGCAGGAAGTACAAATAGCTTTAATGCAGGCATTAACCTTTCGGTCCCGCTATACACTGGTGGCAACATTACCTCACAAACCAAACAGGCTGAGTTCGCCTACGTTGAAGCAAGTGAACAGCTAGAACAAACTTACCGTTCAGTTGTGAAGAATGTTCGTGCGAATAACAACAACATCAACTCTTCTATTGGCGCTATTCGTGCTTATGAGCAGACCGTTATTTCTGCTGAATCCGCACTAGAAGCAACGAAAGCTGGTTTTGATGTCGGTACCCGTACTATCGTTGACGTGTTAGAAGCCACTCAGGCACTTTATAACGCAGAGAGTAACCTTTCTGATTCACGCTACGATTACATCATTAGTATTCTGAACCTACGTCAATCAGTAGGTACATTAAGCGAGCAAGATATCGTTGATATCAATGCTGGCCTTAAGAAAGCGAAGTAGTTGCTAACTGAAGTAAAAAGGGACGCTGATGCGTCCCTTTTTACTTGTTTATGTTGACTGAAGGATTAGCCTCGGCCACCTTTGATAGCTTCAATGATCTCAGTCGTGGAGCAGCCATCTTCAAAGTTCAGTACTTTTACTTCACCACCAGCAGCGATCACCTCTTTACCACCTGCAATCTCTTCTGGCTTATAGTCACCGCCTTTAACAAGCAGACTTGGTAGCACTTCAGAGATCAAGCGTTGTGGCGTTTCTTCTGAGAATGGTACAACCCAATCAACAGCCCCTAGACCAGCAAGAACAGCCATACGGCGATCGGTTGGATTAACCGGACGACCTGGTCCTTTTAACGCTCGAACAGATTCATCAGTGTTCACAGCAACAATTAAGCGATCACCCAGTTCAGCAGCGTGATTTAGATAAGACACATGCCCGGCGTGAAGAATGTCAAAGCAACCATTCGTCATCACAACGGTTTCGCCTTTAGAGCGCGCTTTCGCTACCGCTTCAATCAACGCAGCTTCACTGATCACACCGAAGTCGGTATCTTGACTACCGTGAACCGCTTCAGCAAGTTCAATAGTAGATAGTGTTGATGTACCCAGCTTACCAACAACCACTCCAGCTGCCGCATTAGCCAATGCACACGCCTCATCAAGCGGTTTACCCGCTGCAACTGACGCCGCTAATACAGAGATAACCGTATCGCCTGCACCGGTAACGTCATACACTTCTTTCGCTTGTGTTGGCAAATGGAACGGTTCCTGATCTTTACGAAGTAAAGTCATACCGTGCTCACTACGTGTTACCAATAGTGCTTCAAAGTCGAACTCTTTAATTAGCGCATTACCTTTCTCGATAAGCTCTTCTTCGCTTTTCACTTTGCCTACCACATGCTCAAATTCAGCCATGTTTGGTGTTAGCAATGTCGCGCCGCGATAGCGTTCGAAATCTGCCCCTTTAGGGTCGATAAACACCGGGACACCTGCAGCTTTCGCTTTCTGGATATACGCTTGAACATGCTCTAGCGCACCTTTGGCGTAATCGGATAGCACCACAGACTTCACATTTGGTAACGCTTGCTCCATCTTAGCTAATACAAGCTCAGGGTCTGTATTCTCGAACTTATCTTCAAAGTCCAAACGAATCAGTTGCTGCCCTCGGCTCAAAACACGAAGTTTGGTGATAGTTGGATAGTTAGGTAATGCAACAAAATCACAAGTTACCTTCAAAGACGTCAGTGTTTCAGTTAGTACTTTTGCTGGTTCATCCATACCAACAAGTCCAATCGTATGTGCATGACCACCTAGCGAAGCGATATTCATAGCGACGTTGGCAGCGCCACCTGGACGTTCTTCGTTGTTTTCTACTTTTACTACAGGAACTGGGGCTTCTGGAGAAATACGCCCTGTCGGACCATACCAGTAACGGTCTAACATAAGGTCACCGACAATCAATACGCCAGAGTCGCTGTAATTCGGTAGGATGGGTTTCATTTCTGTACTCCAATATGATGTAAGAGGGCTTGATTATGCCCTCTTGTCTTAAATCTTTTGGCTAAGCCATTGAATGGATAGTAGCACAACTCTTCGTTTCAATACCAAGCTGAAGCAAGAATTACCCTAGCCACTGTTTCCATGCTTCAACGACGATGGCTTTTTCTTGAGTAAACTTACTCTCGTCAACATCCGCGTCTAAATTGAGCAAGTTACGATGATGAATTTCATCACGCAATGTGGTGTAGGCGTGCGTGAGTGCCATCGCTTGCTCTTCTTCCATCACACCTTGTGACATCATTGACTCAAATATACGAACATTATCCGACCAGCGTGTCAGCTTTGGCTTGTCGTGACTATATTGCAACACCAAATACTGGGCTAAAAATTCAATATCAGTAATCCCCCCAGCATCTTGTTTAAGCATAAATCGACCCGCTTTTTTACCACCTAAATGGTCACGCATTTTCTCTCGCATATCGACCACTTGCTGTTTCAATGTCGATTCATCACGAGCGGTCCGAAGGACGTCGTTGCGGGTGTTTTCAAATGCGTGTTGCAGAGGTGCATCACCGTAAATCATACGTGCTCTTACTAAAGCTTGATGCTCCCACGTCCAAGCATCATTGTGCTGATATTCATCAAAGGCGTCAGTCGGACTTACTAGCAGTCCTGACGCACCGGAAGGACGCAGTCTAGTATCCACTTCATACAGAATTCCCGATGCTGTTCTGGTAGAGAATATGTGGATAATACGCTGTGCTAAGCGAAGATAGAACTGACGACCGTCGATATCCTTTTTGCCATCGGTATACGCGTTTACCGGACAATCATGCATGAACACAATATCCAGATCAGAGTTATAACCTAGTTCCCAACCTCCTACTTTACCGTAGCCAATAACGGCAAAACCTTTGCTACCACGGTCTTTCAAGTGTGTTGGTTCACCATATTTCGCCGCCATTTGCTGCCAAGCTTGGTTTATACCCGCCTCTACAATAGCTTCAGCCAAATACGTTAAGTGGTCACTTACTTTCATAACGGGCAATACGCCTGCAATATCGGCGGCCGCGATTCTCAGAATGCAGGTCTGCTTAAACTGGCGCAGCGCCTCCATCTGCTGCTCCATATCCTCTTCTGGAATACGAGCTAAATAATCCCGTAGTTCGGTTTTATAGGACTCAAGAGGTACAGGGTTATAGAGATGAGCAGGATCAAGCAACTCATCAAGCAAGATCGGATAACGTCCAAGCTGTTCCGAGATCATTGGACTTGCCGTACATAGTCTCACTAACTGCACGAGTGCAGCTGGGTGCTCGTCCAATAGCTCAAGGTAAGTTGTTCGAGTCACAATACGATGCAGAACATGCAGCACTCGCGATAAACCAAACTCTGCATCTTTATGGGCATAAATGGCACTAAAGACTTTAGGCATCAACCGATTAAGCACTTCACGCCCACGAGGGCCTAGTGTTTTCTTGGCAAGGTCTGCTTTAAATTGCTGAATGGTTTTCTGTTTGTCGGCTGGATTCTCCACATGAAGATCATGTTCTAATAAGTGCTCGATCACTTCTGGTCGATCCGCCATATCCCATAACTCATGGAAGTGTTTAGCGATTGGGTTCGCGTCTTCTTCGTCTTCATCTTCGCCAATCAAGTTGGCAAACACCTGATGCACATTCAGCATATGCTGCTCGGTTGCGTGAACCAAAGCAGACCAATTTTCAAATCGCATCGCACACGCTAATTTGAGCTGGTCGCATGGTTTATCAGGTAGTGTTTGAGTCTGCTTATCGGCCATGGCTTGCAATAGGTTTTCCAACCGACGCAAGAAACAATAAGCCGAACGCAGCTGTTGGACGTTTTCTGACTCTAGTAGCGACAGAGTGTCGATTGCATCAAGCGTTTCCAATAACCCTCGACCTCGTAAACTCGGTTCACGTCCTCCTCGAATAAGCTGAAACACTTGAGCGATAAATTCCACTTCACGAATACCGCCTGGACCGAGCTTAATATTGTTTCCTAACCCACGTCTGCGAACTTCGCTGCTGATCATCGATTTCATGCGTCTTAATGACTGAATGGCACTAAAGTCGATATAACGACGGAACACAAAAGGGCGCAGCATTTTACGCAGCTCTTGGTATTGTGGATACATCTCACTGCCCATTACGCGCGCTTTCACCATCGCATAACGTTCCCAATCACGGCCTTGCTCTTGATAGTAATCTTCCAGTGCCGCATAACTCATCACCAATGGTCCGCTCTCACCAAATGGGCGCAATCTCATATCCACTCGATAACAAAAGCCATCAAACGTCTGCTGATCAAGCGCTTTGATGATGCGCTGCCCTAAGCGTGTAAAGAACTGGGCATTAGCAATTGAGCGACGTGTACCCTGTGTTTCACCGTTTTCTGGATAAGTGAAAATGAGATCGATATCCGATGAGAAATTCAGCTCACCGCCACCGAGTTTCCCCATACCGATAATCAACATTGGCTGCGCTTTGCCCTCTGCATTACAAGGTGTGCCCCATTCCAAGCAGCACGCTTTATACTGCCATTGATAAGTCTCAAAGATCATCGCTTCAGCTAACATGGAAAGATGGTGCAAGCTTTGTTCTAGGCTCCAGTCACTACGGAAATCGCGCCATGCGATATATGTCATTTCGCGATTTCGGAATCGACGTAATACACGATGGCCTTCCATTTCGCTACTACAAGCCTCAAGTTGAGTCGCTAATCGCACTCGATAGTTCTCAGCTCTACTATGCTGCGAGAGCATGTCAGGTAGATCCGCGAACAGCCCTTCGTCTTTCAGTAGTGACTCTTCCACGAAACAGCTCATCGCCATGACATACTTTAGCTGTTGTTGTCGCTCTGGAGTCCAATGGGATAGGTCAGAATAGGCTTGTTGAATTCGCTCAAACGCTGATTGAGCATCGTGTTGTAATTCGGCAGGCAGTTGCATTTGTCGTCCTTGTCTCGACTGAAACAAAAAGTGGCAGCTACCGCTACCACTTCATTGATCACATATCAGTGTATTACGCTAGAATCTTACTCTAGCTTCTAAGGCCAATACCCTTAGTCACCAAATGATGGGCTACTCCATAAAGTACCACGATAAACACCAAGAGTACGCCAAAAGATGTCACAATCCCTACATCCGACACACCTAAGAAACCGTAACGGAAAGCGTTGACCATATAAACGATTGGATTGATTTTGGATACACCTTGCCAGAACTCAGGAAGCAGGCTAATGGAATAAAACACACCGCCTAGATATGTCAGCGGCGTCAAAACAAAAGTGGGAATAATCGATATATCATCAAAGGTCTTGGCATACACCGCATTAATAAGACCACCGAGTGAGAACACCACCGACGTCATAAACACAGTCAAGATAATTACGGCCCAATGCTCAACTTGTAAATCAACAAAAAACAGCGAGACAAAAGTCACTATCGTGCCAACCAATAAACCACGCACGACACCGCCCATGACAAAGCCAGCAATGATGACGTAATTGGGTACAGGTGCGACAAGGAGCTCTTCAATATTGCGCTGAAATTTAGCACTAAAGAAGGACGAAGCAACATTCGAATACGAGTTAGTAATCACCGACATCATAATAAGGCCAGGAACAATATATTCCATGTAACTGAAACCGTTCATCTCACCGATTCGAGAACCAATCAGACTACCGAAGATGATGAAGTAAAGTGTCATGGTAATCGCTGGCGGTACTAGGGTTTGTACCCAAATTCGAGTAAAGCGGTTAATTTCTTTCGTCAGAAGGCTTTTAAATGCCGTCCAATACAAACCGTACAAATTCATCAGTTTGCCTCCGTTTGATTACGCACAATAGAAACAAATAACTCTTCAAGTCGGTTGGCTTTGTTCCTCATCGACAACACTTTGATACCAGCCTCAGAAAGCTGAGTGAAAATGTGGTTCAACCCCTGAGTTTTCTCAATTTCTATCTCCAAAGAGCCATTCACCACGTTTTGCGATTTAACCCCTTGTAGCTCAGGAATATCAACGCTTGCGTCAATATCGAGAATAAATGTTTCTACATCCAGCTTATTAAGCAAAGCTTTCATCGATGTGTTCTCAATCAGTTCACCGCGTTGGATAATACCGATATTGCGGCAAAGCAGTTCCGCTTCTTCAAGGTAGTGAGTTGTCAGAATAATGGTGATACCTTGTCGATTAATCTCTTTAAGGAAATCCCACATTGAGCGACGAAGCTCAATATCAACCCCAGCCGTCGGTTCATCAAGAATGAGTAGTTTAGGTTCATGCATTAAAGCGCGAGCAATCATAAGTCGACGCTTCATTCCTCCGGAGAGGTTTCGAGCTCGCTCACTGCGCTTTTCCCAAAGGTCTAGCTGAGACAGGTACTTTTGCGCGCGCTGCTTCGCCACATCCTTAGCAACACCGTAATACCCTGCTTGCTGAAGAACAATCTGCTCAACGGTTTCGAACTGGTTAAAGTTGAACTCTTGTGGCACCAGACCAAGTTGCTGCTTCGCCAGTTCAAGCTCATTATCAATATCGTGACCAAACACCGAGACCTTGCCCGATGTTTTGTTGACTAGAGACGTAATGATACCGATGGTGGTGGATTTACCCGCACCATTAGGCCCAAGCAAAGCATAAAAGTCTCCCTGCTCAACTTGAAGACTCACCCCTTTAAGCGCTTCAAAGCCACCCGCATAGGTCTTTCTTAACTGCTCAATTTCTAATGCGATCATAATTTGCACCGAAGAATGCATCATTGGAATAATTTGATATTTCCAATGATATCGAAAAGTTTGAATATACCCTTACACATGATGATGATGGCTCAATTTTTCAAGTGGTGGTGATAAATTGGCTATAAAAAATGCGAGTATGTTAGTACTCGCTTTTTATCCCTTTTAAGCCGTTGCCTTATATGCGGCATCCAGTGCGTGTTCTCGCTGCTGATAGATATTGCCATCCGGAACAAGATCAATAACGTGGAATTTATCCAATTGCTGTCGAGTTTGCGTATTTGGACATAACAAGTACACCTGACACTCTGCGTCTTTGGCATCCTTGATGGCATTTTCTAGAGCAAGACCAACCGTTACGTCGATCATAGGAACATCCGTAAGGTCGAGTATCATCGCTTGATAGTCAGCAATACTTGAGTGTTGTCTTGAAATTGCTTTAGAGACACTAAAAATCATTGGCCCAGATAAGTAGAAAAACAGTACCTTACCTTGGGTTTGTTCTAGCAACTCTCGCTCATATTCACTTAACGGCACATCGTCGTCAGCATCGCTGATCGCTTTTACCTGACGAGCTTGCTCACGGCTCAGTCTTTCAATAATAATGATGTTCGAGATAAACACACCAAGGCCTACGGCAACGATAAGATCTACAAATACAGTCAGCAGCATAACACCGTACATGATCGCCATACCGGCCAAACTCACCTTATGTGCTCGCTGAATAAAGCTCCAATCCAGTATGTTAAAACCGACATAAACAGCAATGCCTGCCAACACAGCCATTGGAATGGGTTCAGTTAAACCACTTGCCACCAATACTACCAGCGCTAGCACTAATGCCCGCACCACACCCGATAATGGAGAGCGAGCACCTACTTGGATATTGGTCACCGTTCCCATTGTCGCACCAGCTCCCGGTAGAGCCCCAAACAAACCTGCGATAAGGTTCGCTAACCCTTGGCCGCGCAATTCCTTATCTGAGTCATGCTCTTTACGAGTTAGAGAGTCACCGATAACAGCTGTTAATAAGGTATCAATACAGCCTAATGTACCGAGTACAAGCGCATCAATAAGCATGGTGGTCAGCATTTCTGCGTTAAAATGCGGTATAACTAATGAAGGTAAACCTGCTGGAATCTCGCCAATTCTGCGAATACTCTCACTACTGAAAAACAGCATAGATATCACTGTGACTAACACCAGCGCCACAAGTTGCGGAGGAATATGTTGACGGTATTTTTTAGGGAACAGAAATAGAATCGCTAACGTCAGTAGCCCAAGGAATAATTCTGAAAAGTCGATATGGGTTAGCAGTTCAGGTAATGCCTTGACTGTCCCAATAACGCCGCCCGTTGGCGCGGCTTGTCCTAATAGTGGCGCCAGTTGAAGAATCACCAAGATCACACCAATTCCCGACATGAACCCTGAGACAACACTGTATGGCATTAAGGTAACGTATTTTCCGAGTTTTAACGTACCAAGCAAGATTTGAAAAATACCCGCCATCATAACGACAGTGAAGGTCATCGCCATCCCTGTTTCCGGGTACTTAGCCATCATTGCTGTCAATACCGCTGTCATGATGACCGTCATAGGGCCTGTCGGTTCGGAAATAAGGCTAGAAGAACCGCCAAATAGAGAGGCAAACAGCCCCACCATGATTGCGCCCCACAGCCCTGCTTCTGCGCCGGCTCCAGATGCCACACCAAATGCCAACGCCAGTGGCAATGAAATAATCGCGGTAGTTACCCCGCCAAATACATCCCCTTTAAGGTTTATATCTTCAAAACGACGTCCTAACTTCATTACTATCCTTGAAAATAACCAAAAAATTGCCTCACCTTAACAAATGTGACAATAAGTTAATAACTAATAAGGGCCATTCAATTTTCATAAGATATAAGTTTTTTTCACCGAATCGTTAAGTCACTGATTTTAGGTACATGAACACGTCAGATGAGTACATTTTGATACTTTTTTTTCGAGATTCAATTTGTAACATTGTGTATAGTATCTCGAATTATTGAAGGGAAGTATCATGCCGGAAATCAAACAACTCTTTGACAACAATTCAAAGTGGTCTGAAGAAATTCGCTCCGAAAGACCAGAGTATTTCGCAAAGCTAGAGGAAGGCCAAAACCCTGGATTCCTTTGGATTGGTTGCTCCGATAGCCGAGTACCAGCAGAGCGTCTAACGGGGTTATATTCAGGCGAACTCTTTGTTCACCGTAATGTTGCCAACCAAGTCATTCATACCGATCTTAACTGCCTATCTGTAGTGCAATACGCGGTAGATGTGCTAAAAGTCAAACACATCATCGTTTGTGGTCACTATGGCTGTGGTGGCGTGAATGCTGCTATTGATAACCCACAGCTTGGGCTCATTAACAACTGGCTTCTGCATATCCGTGATTTGTACTTAAAGCATCGTAACTGGCTCGGTGAATTGCCACGCGACATGTGGGGTGACAAGCTTTGTGAGATTAACGTTGCTGAGCAGGTGTACAACCTAGGTAACTCAACCATTATGCAAAACGCTTGGGAACGCGGCCAAGAAGTTGAAGTTCATGGTGTGGTCTATGGCATTGGTGATGGTAAGCTGCAAGATCTCGGTGTTCGCTGTTCAAGCAGAGAGAGTCTTGAAGTAAATTACCAAGCTGCCATGTCGAAAATTTTGAGTACCGAAGTACTAAAATAATCCAGTATTTAGAAAAATGCCCATCTCACAGAGATGGGCATTTTTTATGTTTGTACGACCAGATTTATTCCTGAGGTACCACTTTACCGATGTATGGTAAGTGACGATATTTCTGAGCGTAATCGATACCAACACCCACTACGAACTCATCCGGGATTTCGAAGCCAATCCATTTAACATCAACATCGACTTCACGGCGTGATGGCTTGTCTAGCAAGGTACAAATCTGAATAGATTTTGGTTCGCGTAGCGATAGAATCTCTTTCACTTTGTTTAAGGTATTACCAGTATCGATAATATCTTCCACAAGCAGGATATCTTTACCTTTAATATCATCATCAAGATCTTTCAGGATACGCACATCGCGTGAGCTTTCCATCGTATTGCCATAGCTTGATGCCGTCATAAAGTCTACTGAGTGAGTAAGCTCAATGGCACGAGCCAAATCCGCCATAAAGACAAAAGAGCCACGTAGCAAGCCGACCATAACTAAATCTTCGCTACCTTTGTAGTGTTCAGTAATTTCTTTACCTAACACTTTTACACGCTCATGAACTTCTTGCTCAGAAATCATGACTTCAACAGTATGTTTCATATCTATCTCGATGTTGATTGGTTTACTTGGTCGCCACAGCAACACTGGCTGTGAATCCCTACCTAAAACAGACAACACTATTTTAGTGAAAAGATGCCAAGCGTTCACATTTGCGCAGTATGGTATCACTTTCTGACTCAGGATAAAAATCAGGCGAAAATCTGGCGTCAAATTACTCTGTTGGTATAAACCAGAACGAATGTTTGTTAACGCATAGTGTTGAAAGAATATGACGCTTTCAGCGCAAAGTGTGATATGCAGGTAAATTAACGCTAATTATGAAAATTATCAGTGTATGACTATTGACCAAAGCACATATGCACCATTACACTTATAAAACAAAAGAAAAAATAGAGCATGTGATTTCCAAAATGGAAATTGTTAACCAAAAACTAACATTAATATGCCAGTTATTGTGTATAACAGCTTTCATATTGGACCAAATCTCTGACTCTGTATAACAAACAGGGCGCAGTTGGACGTACTCATAGAGTTACCAGCCCTACCAACGTTGGCAAGGAAATATTATGGACTCAATAGTAAAAAGACCTAGAACTCGCTTATCTCCACAAAAGCGCAAATTACAGCTTATGGAGATTGCACTAGAAGTATTCGCGAAACGCGGCATTGGTCGTGGAGGTCACGCGGATATCGCAGAAATTGCACAAGTTTCAGTAGCAACTGTATTCAACTACTTCCCAACACGAGAAGACTTGGTTGATGAAGTGCTTAACCACGTCGTCTGTCAGTATTCCAACTTCTTATCAAATACCATTGACCTTGATGTCGACATCAAAGAAAACCTAACCAACATTCTTGATGGTGTGGTGGATATGGTGATCGAAGACTGTCACTGGAATAAAGTATGGTTTGAATGGAGTACATCTACGCGTGATGAGGTTTGGCCATTGTTTGTCTCATCGAACAAAACCAGCCAAGCACTGATTGAAAACATGTTCATTAAAGCCATTGAGCGTCGCGAAGTCTGCTCTCAACACAACACTAAGCATCTCACAAGCTTATTCCATGGTATTTGCTATTCACTGTTTGTTGAAGCTAATCGCAGTAGTGATGGTGAATCTATTAAATCGTTAACCGACTGCTACATGGATATGGTTTGCATCTACGAGAAAGATAGCCGCCACTAAAGAACAGCCCTTGAACATAAATGTTTAAGGGCTTAATTTTTAAAAGTATCCATAAAAAAACGGCCAGTATGAAACTGGCCGTTTTTGTCTTCACTCAGAAATTATTTCTTTTTCTTCGCTTTTGCATTTGGAAGGTCAGTGATAGTGCCTTCAAATACTTCTGCCGCAAGACCAACAGATTCGTGAAGCGTTGGGTGAGCGTGGATAGTCAATGCGATATCTTCTGCATCACAACCCATCTCGATCGCTAGACCGATTTCACCAAGCAGTTCACCACCGTTCGTGCCAACAATAGCACCACCAATTACGCGGTGAGTATCTTTATCGAAGATAAGCTTAGTCATACCGTCTGCGCAGTCAGATGCGATTGCACGACCGGATGCTGCCCATGGGAATGTAGCCGTTTCGTAGTTGATGCCTTCTGCTTTCGCTTCTTTCTCCGTCTTACCAACCCAAGCTACTTCTGGCTCAGTGTAAGCAATTGACGGAATCACTTTCGGGTCAAAGTAGTGCTTCTTACCAGAGATAACCTCTGCCGCTACGTGACCTTCATGCACACCTTTGTGAGCAAGCATTGGCTGACCAACGATATCGCCGATTGCATGGATGTGAGGCACGTTAGTACGCATTTGCTTATCAACATTGATAAAGCCACGCTCATCAACTTCAATACCTGCTTTTTCTGCATCAAGCAGTTTGCCGTTTGGTACACGACCAATAGCCACAAGTACTGCATCGTAACGCTCAGCTTCAGCAGGTGCTTTCTTACCTTCCATTGAAACGTAGATACCGTCTTCTTTCGCTTCAACTGCTGTGACCTTGGTTTCAAGCATCAAGTTAAACTTGTTCTTAATACGCTTAGTGTAGACTTTCACCATATCTTTATCCGCAGCAGGGATAAGTTGGTCAAACATTTCTACAACATCAATCTGAGAACCCAGAGAGTGGTATACCGTCGCCATTTCTAGACCGATGATACCACCACCCATGATAAGCAGTTTTCCTGGTACTTCTTTCAGCTCTAGCGCATCAGTAGAATCCCAAATACGTGGGTCTTCATGCGGGATGAATGGCAATTTAATAGGGCGTGAACCCGCAGCTACGATGGCATTATCGAAGTTAACAACCGTTTTACCGTCTTCGCCTTCAACTTCAATTGAGTTAGGACCAGTAAACTTACCGAAACCGTTAACCACATTTACTTTACGCATCTTAGCCATACCGCCAAGGCCGCCAGTAAGTTGGTTAATAACTTTTTCTTTCCATAGACGAATCTTATCGATATCAGTCTGTGGCTCACCAAATACGATACCGTGCTCAGCAAGCGCTTTTGCTTCTTCGATAACTTTAGCAACGTGAAGTAGTGCTTTAGATGGGATACAACCCACGTTCAGACACACACCACCAAGCGTGCTATAACGTTCAATAAGAACGGTTTCTAGGCCTAAATCGGCACAACGGAATGCAGCGGAGTAACCAGCAGGACCGGCACCAAGTACTACCACCTGGGCTTTAATTTCTTTGCTCATTTTGACCTCTTGTAGTCATTATCCCTAACAGGCTGAGTGGGTATTGATTTTTATATGCTTAGACTTCGTTTTAAACAGACGTTCTATTAAACAAATAACTTAAACAATTATGATTTCAGACCGCCAACATTTTACAGAGATGTTAATGGTGTGAAAAGTAAATCAATTTAGCCTGTGAGCTAGACAACAATTCACGTTGGAAATGTTGTATGAATTTGTTTTCCCCCACTCGCTTACCTATCATGGGGCGCAATTTGTTTACTGAAACTATCAAAAAACAAATTCTCCCCCCTAATCAAGGGGGAGCGAGAGAGGGAAAGTTATCTTACAGTACTAGGCGGCGAATATCGCTTAGGCAGCTGTTTAGATAAGTAATGAAACGTGCACCTTCTGCACCATCAATCACACGGTGATCGTATGATAGAGACAGAGGTAGCTGCAGACGTGGTTCGAATTCTTTACCGTTCCACACAGGCTTCATTTCAGACTTAGATACACCAAGGATACCTACTTCAGGCGCATTTACGATAGGCGTAAATGCTGTACCACCGATGCCACCTAGGCTTGAGATAGTGAAACAGCCACCTTGCATGTCAGCCGCAGTTAATTTACCGGCACGTGCTTTCTTAGAAATTACCATTAGTTCTTCAGATAGCTCGTAGATGCCTTTCTTGTTTACATCTTTGAAGACTGGAACAACAAGACCGTTTGGCGTATCAACCGCGATACCAACGTTCACGTACTTCTTAAGAATGATGCTCTCGCCATCTTCTGATAGAGAAGAGTTAAACGCAGGGAAGGCTTCAAGTGCTTTCGCAACAGCTTTCATGATAAACACAAGTGGCGTGATCTTCATTCCTGAATCTTTCTTCGCTTCGATAGCGTTTTGCTCTTTACGGAACGCTTCTAGAGCTGTGATATCAGCGTTATCCCACTGTGTAACGTGCGGGATCATTACCCAGTTACGGTGTAGGTTAGCACCAGAGATCTTCTTGATCTTAGAAAGCTTCTGAACTTCAGTCTCACCAAACTTGCTGAAGTCAACCTTCGGCCAAGGTAGTAGACCAAGAGCAGAGCCGTCACCGCCTTTACCAGATGCCGCAGCACCAGACTCAAGACGCTTAAGTGCATCTTTCACGTAGTTTTGAACGTCTTCTTTTAGGATACGGCTCTTACGACCAGAACCTTTAACCTTAGATAGGTTTACGCCAAACTCACGAGCTAGACGACGAACAACTGGAGACGCATGTGCGTATTCGTTGTTTTCTTGGAAATCGTTCGCTGCAGGTGCTGCTTCAGCTTTTGCTGCTGGAGCAGGAGCCGCCGCAAGTGCTGGAGCTGCTGCCGAAGGAGCCGCTGCTGCAACTGGAGCTGCAGGTGCTGCGCCTTCAACAACGAAAGTCATGATTAGAGAGCCAGTCGTTACTTTGTCACCTTCAGCAATCTTGATCTCTTTAACTGTACCTGCGAATGGTGCTGGTACTTCCATAGAAGCTTTGTCGCCTTCTACAGTAATTAGAGATTGCTCTTCTTCTACTGTATCGCCAACTTTAACCATGATCTCAGTAACTTCTACTTCGTCACCACCGATATCTGGAACGTTAACTTCTTTGTCCGCTGCTACAGCAGGAGCCGCTGGCGCTTCAACCGCTGCAGGAGCTGGAGCCGCTGCACCTGAGCCAGATACCTCAAATACCATCACAAGAGAGCCAGTTGTTACTGAATCGCCTTCAGCAATCTTGATCTCTTTAACTGTACCTGCAAATGGTGCTGGTACTTCCATAGAAGCTTTGTCGCCTTCTACAGTTAGAAGTGATTGCTCTTCTTCTACTGCATCGCCAACTTTAACCATGATTTCAGTAACTTCTACCTCGTCACCACCGATATCTGGAACGTGAACTTCTTTAAGTTCAGCCGCTGCCGCTGGAGCTGGAGCCGCTGCTGGAGCCGCTTCAGCCGCAGGAGCAGGTGCAGCTGCTGCTGCACCGTCGGCTTCGAAAATCATAATTAGAGAACCAGTAGTAACAGAATCACCTTCCGCTACTTTGATTTCTTTTACGATACCTGCTTGAGACGCTGGAACTTCCATAGAAGCTTTGTCGCCTTCAACAGTGATCAGAGACTGTTCTTCTTCAACCTTGTCGCCAACGCTTACAAGAATCTCAGTAACTTCAACCTCATCCGCACCGATGTCAGGTACATTAATTTCGATTGCCATTGCTTATTTACCTTCTAGTTAAGCGCTGTATTAAGCGTAAAGTGGGTTTGTTTTTTCAGTGTCGATGTTGAACTTCGCAATTGCTTCAGCAACAACAGACTTCTCAACATCACCACGTTTCGCTAGTTCAGTTAGTGCTGCAACTACTACGTAGCCTGCATTAACTTCGAAGTGACGACGTAGGTTCTCACGGCTGTCTGAGCGACCGAAGCCGTCAGTACCAAGAACTTTGTAAGACTCAGTAGGCATGAATGCACGTACTTGCTCAGCGTAGTTCTTCATATAATCCGTCGCAGCGATTGCTGGTTCGTTACCAAGAACAGTAGTGATGTAAGGTACTTTCGCTTCAGCTTCTGGGTGAAGCATGTTATAGCGCTCAGCATTTTGACCATCACGAGTTAGCTCGTTGAATGAAGTTACAGAGAACACGTCAGATGCTACGCCGTACTCTTCACTTAGGATAGTCGCTGCTTTACGTACTTCGTTCATGATAGTACCAGAGCTCATTAGCTGAACTTTACCCTTAGCACCTTCGTGAGACTCAAGCTTGTAGATACCTTTACGGATGCCTTCTTCAGCGCCTTCTGGCATTGCTGGCATTGCGTAGTTTTCATTCATTACTGTTAGGTAGTAGTAAATGTTTTCTTGCTCAGGACCGTACATACGACGGATACCATCTTGCATGATTACTGCTAGCTCGTAAGCGAATGTTGGATCGTAAGAGATACAGTTCGGGATAGTGTTCGCTTGAATGTGCGAGTGACCATCTTCGTGCTGTAGACCTTCACCGTTCAGTGTTGTACGACCAGCTGTAGCGCCTAGTAGGAAGCCACGAGCTTGTTGGTCACCTGCTAGCCATGCCATGTCACCAATACGTTGGAAACCGAACATTGAGTAGTAGATGTAGAACGGGATCATTGGCAGATCGTTTGTGCTGTAAGAAGTCGCAGCAGCAACCCAAGATGCCATTGAACCTAGTTCGTTGATACCTTCTTGAAGAACTTGGCCTGATGTCGCTTCTTTGTAGTAAGAAACGATGCCTTTATCTTCGGGTGTGTATTCTTGACCGTCTGGGTTGTAGATACCAACCTGACGGAATAGACCTTCCATACCGAACGTACGCGCTTCATCACAGATGATAGGAACGATGTTCTTACCGATGTTCTTGTCTTTAAGAAGAATGTTCAACGTACGTACATAAGCCATAGTCGTTGAAATTTCACGCTTCTGAGCACCCAGTAGAGGAGCAAATTCTTCTAGCTCTGGTACTTTGAACTCTTGTGTGAATTTAGGTAGACGCTGTGGCGTGTAACCTTTCAGTGCTTTACGACGAGCATGTAGGTATTCGTACTCAGCAGAACCTTCTTCCAGTTTTAGGTAAGGCAGTTCAGCTACTTTCTCATCAGAAAGAATGTCTTGTAGACCTAAACGATCACGTAGGTACTGTACGTGAGTCATGTCCATCTTCTTCACACCGTGAGCGATGTTCTTACCTTCAGCCGCTTCACCCATACCGTAACCTTTAACAGTCTTAGCTAGGATTACTGTTGGTTTGCCGCCTGTTTCTTTTGCATTGTTAAACGCAGCAAACAGCTTGGAAGAATCGTGACCACCACGCTTCAATTCAAAGATTTGGTCGTCAGTCATGTCTGCAACTAGTGCTGCCGTCTCAGGGTACTTACCAAAGAAGTGCTCACGTACGTAGGCGCCATCTTTAGATTTGAATGTTTGGTAGTCGCCATCGATCGTTTCGTTCATAAGCTGTAGTAGCTTGCCCGTCGTATCTTTAGCCAGTAGTGCATCCCAGTTGTTACCCCAGATAACTTTCACTACGTTCCAACCAGCACCTTTAAATAGACCTTCAAGCTCTTGAATGATCTTACCGTTACCCATTACTGGGCCGTCTAGACGCTGTAGGTTACAGTTGATTAGGAAACATAGGTTGTCTAGCTTCTCACGCGCAGCGAAAGAAATAGCACCGCGTGATTCTGGCTCATCCATCTCACCGTCACCTAGGAAGGCGTAAACACGCTGAGCAGACGTATCTTTAAGACCACGGCCGTTCAGGTACTTAAGGAAACGTGCTTGGTAAATAGCAGAAATTGGACCAAGACCCATAGATACTGTTGGGAATTGCCAAAACTCAGGCATCAACTTAGGGTGTGGGTATGAAGGAACACCTTTACCGTCTACTTCTTGACGGAAATTGTCTAGCTGTTCTTCAGTTAGACGGCCTTCAACGAATGCACGCGAGTAGATACCCGGTGAGATGTGACCTTGATAATAAACTAGATCACCACCGTCTGTTTCGTTAGGAGCACGGAAGAAGTGGTTGAAGCACACTTCGTAGAATGCTGCAGCAGACTGGTAAGAAGCCATGTGACCGCCAAGGTCTAGGTCTTTCTTAGAAGCACGCAATACGATCATGATTGCGTTCCAGCGAATAATCGAACGAATACGACGCTCAAGCGTGGTATCACCAGGGTAAGCTGGTTCTTGTGCTGCTGGAATAGTGTTGATGTAGTTAGTGTTGATACCTGTTGGCATATCAACGCCGTCTAAACGTGCTTTCTCTAGAACTGTTTCTAGTAGGAACTGCGCGCGTTCTACACCTTCTTCGCGAACAACGGACTCAAGTGCTTGTAGCCAATCTTGAGTTTCCAGTGCATCTACGTCATGCTTCATGTCAGACATGGCGATCTTTCCTTCTGTTGGTTGGATCTACTTAATAAAAGTAAGCGTTTCTAGTTTTAAGAATCACTATCTTGTTGAATTCGTCTTAAAGAGCGCTCACGTCGAGACTCTTCTCTAGTCAAATCCAACAATGTTTCTTCGATATAAGCTAAGTGTGAATGAGACATTTCACGTGCCTTTTCAGGCTTTCCAGAAACAATCGCTTCCACGATATTAGCTCGGTGTTTACTGACTTTCTCCACCACTTCACTTCGGCGGTGCAATAACTTTAAATTCTGTAAAACATTTTGCTCTAGCAGTGGTGCTAGGCTTCGCACAATATGAAGCAAAACAACATTATGTGCGGCTTCAGTTAACGCAACAAGAAAAGCCATGACCGCAGCAGCTTCTGCTTCGATGTCATCGGTTTCTTGTACTTTACGAATAGTGCCTAAGCAATTTTCAATTTGAGCAAAATCTTCATCGGTACCACGCAATGCTGCGAAATAAGCAGAAATCCCTTCCATGGCGTGACGCGCTTCGAGCAAGTCAAGCTGCGTTTCATTATGGGAGGAGAGAAGGTCTAGCAATGGATCCGAGAAACTTTTCCAAATATTTTCGCTCACAAACGTACCTCCACCTTGGCGGCGGGTAAGTAGTTTCTTCGCTTCTAAGCGCTGAATCGCTTCTCGAATAGAAGGTCGAGAAACATCAAACTGTTTAGCCAGCTCTCGTTCAGGTGGAAGCTGTTGACCTGCTGAAAGTGTCCCTTCAACAATCAAACGTTCCAATTCCTGTTCAATCACATCAGAAAGTTTCGGCTGACGAATCCTTTGATAAGCCATATTTATTATTCTACTTTTCTTTCGAAGTTAATTGGTATTACCAATTTCAAATTGGCGTAAAAATTAACACATTTAAAACACCGATGTCTAGTGAAAAATTGATTCAAATCATAGAACCGGCCTTGCATTAACCATTCTGAAACATTTATAGATTAAAACATCAACACTCATGGTCAGACCAATTACATACAAGAAACTTATCGGGTAAATCGCGTGCTATAAAAACACTTATAAATCAACAACAAAGGAATTGTTTTGTCGGACAAGGAAACTTGACCAATATCAATAAAGGAAGGAATAACCCACCGCCGGGTTATTAATAATTTGAATAACAAAATAAATCTGGAGCGAAACACAACTGCTCAGTAATTGAGCGATAGTTCTTTTATAACAGTGACTTTCTAAATCGAGCCCAGTCAAAAACAAGACCGGGATCACTCTTTCTCAGCGGGGCAATATATTGATGTCCAGTAATACGTGGTTGGGTAATTAATGGATATGATTGAATTAAGGCACTGGTGAGGTGTTGCAGACTGAGGTACTGTTCATCGGTGTAAGTCACATAGTCCGACCCTTCAAGCTCAATACCGATCGAGTAATCATTGCACTTCTCTCGACCAGCAAAACTCGATACTCCTGCGTGCCAAGCTCTAGCAAGAAAAGGCACAAACTGGACTACTTCTCCATCACGTCGGATCAAACAGTGCGCAGATACTCGCATGTTCTCAATCACTTTGAAGAAAGGGTGAATTGACGAGTCAAGTTTGCCTAGGAAAAAGTCTTCGATGTAAGAGCCACCAAACTGACCTGGCGGTAAGCTGATATTATGAATAACCAGTAGTGATATATCACTAGTGTCTGCTCGGACATCATAGTGAGGAGATGGGACAATTCGCGCATGACAATACCACCCTTGAGCATCAATAAGCTCGAGGCTTTCTTTACCTTCATTTGTATTGCTACTGAGCATACATCTAGACTCCATCTACCTCTATGTCGTTATGATTTTATCCGACAACAGAGAAAATGCGAGAATTGATGCTGAAATTCCGCACAAGCAAGAGTATCATGCGCACTTTGTTACCCCACAAAGACAGTTTTAGCGATGAAGAACACACACAACAGTCAAGAACGCCTCGAATATCTTAAGCAACAACTTCCAACAGAAATCTCTCGTGCCGTGGCAGATACACTACGCGAAGATCTCGGTGGCACACTTGATGCCACAGCGGATATCACTGCAAGTTTAATTCCGGCTGAGACTCAGAATGTTGCAACGATTATTACTCGTGAGCACGGTGTGTTCTGTGGTCAAATGTGGGCTGATGAAGTATTTAAGCAACTTGGTGGCGAAGTCGTCATTGAATGGCATGTCCAAGATGGTGACAAAGTTGAACCTAATCAAGTGCTTTGCACACTAACAGGCCCTGCGAGAGTCTTGCTTACTGGCGAACGTAACGCCATGAACTTCATCCAAACTCTGTCTGGCTGCGCCAGCGTGGTTGCGCAGTACGCTGAGAAAATTGCGCATACCGGGTGCCGACTGTTAGATACACGCAAAACCATTCCTGGCCTGCGCAGTGCGTTGAAGTATGCTGTCGCTTGTGGCGGCGGTTTTAACCACCGCATTGGCGTATTTGACGCTTACCTAATTAAAGAAAACCACATCATTGCGTGTGGTGGTATCACTAAAGCTATTGAAACCGCGAAACAGCTTAATCCAGGCAAACCGGTTGAGGTTGAAACGGAATCTCTGGAAGAACTGCAACAAGCTATCGATGCAGGTGCGGATATCATTATGCTCGATAACTTCAGCACCGATATGATGCGCAAGGCGGTTGAGATTAACGCTGGCCGTACCGCTTTAGAAAACTCAGGAAATGTCACTATGGACACCATCGCTGAGTTTGCGGAAACTGGCGTTGATTATATTTCTGTGGGTGCCTTGACCAAACACTTGAAAGCAATGGACTTGTCGATGAGATTTAAAGACTAGTCTATTTCTCAATAAGAGAATATTACTAAAGCGAAGCCTATTTGAGCTTCGCTTTTTATTGTCAGTATTACGCTATCCAAAGGTTCTACACCCGAAATAGCTACTTGCTCCGCAACACCATTCTCGTTTTTTGCAAGTCTGCTTTTAATTATCCACGCCTCCTCGTAAGCGCTTACTTAGTCGCTTCAACGTCAACCATGATGCCTCTACTGTTCAAACATTACGTCTCTGAGGAATCACTATGCACGAAGGAATTAACCAAAAAGGATTTACCTTAATCGAACTGATGATTGTTGTTGCCGTTATCGGTGTACTCGCCGCTGTCGCCCTACCACAATATCAAAAATACATTGGAAAAAGTGAAGCAGCCTCTGCTTTAGCGACCTTATCTGGGCTTCGCACCAATATCGAAGCTTACACTCTTGAACAAGGAAGCTTTCCTGATACTGAAACTACGCCTGCCTTAAAAACCCGATTAGGCTTCCCCACAGCCATTATTGCAGCCATCGAAACCGAGGCTGGAGTCAGCAGTGCAGGCAATATCATTTTGTCATTTGACCAAGTCCCCAACGCAAGTCCTTCGGTTAGTAATTATAAGTTGGCATTAGCACGAAATGCTCAAGGCGGATGGGCATGCATTAGCACTGCCACTGAAGAATCTGGAGTATTACCAAAGGGCTGTCAATATTCCGAAAGCGTCTCAGCAACGGTACCTGAATGATCCCGTCCACTCTCCCATCTATATTAAGACAGGCTAACGCCATCAATGAAGCGCAAGAAGCTGCGTTATATGACCTGTCCATGTTATCTGGTTGCTCGGTTCCAGAAGGAGCAACTGAGCTCAAACTTTGTCAGGCACAAGAGCTCGTCGTTATTCTAGCCGAAGTTTTTGGACTCCCAACACTCTCGATAAAGGACAACGACTATGTGAGTTTGTGCCAGCAACTCGGTTTACGGGACGTCATAACTCAATACCAAGCCTTACCAATTTCACTGCGCGGCAACATCCTAACCGTTGCGGTCAGCGATCCCACACTCTCGCAGTTAGAAAGTGATTTTAAGTTTGCCTCAGGATTGCAAATCGAACTGGGCTTGGCTAACCATCAAGACATAAACGCCGCAATACGCGAAATTTATGGAGAGGGTCGAGAGCAATGGAGCCAGCAGATTAAGGAACTCACCTCTCACGAACTGGCAAACTTAGTACAAGTGAATGAGAGTGAAATTGAGCATGACGAAGAGCTAATGCTGGATGACTCCCCTGTCAGCCGTTTCATTCACCAAATCTTATTAGAAGCCATCAGCAAGAAAGCGTCCGATATTCATTTTGAGCCATACGAACACCAGTATCGAATTCGACTTCGTTGTGATGGTATTCTTATTGAGGCACATCAGCCAGCGAGTCAATTAAGCCGCAGACTATCTGCTCGCCTGAAGATTCTCGCTAAGCTAGACATTGCTGAACGCCGTCTTCCTCAAGATGGTCGAATCAAACTCAAACTATCACCACACTCCGCCACGGATATCCGTGTATCAACCCTGCCAACTATGTGGGGAGAAAAGGTAGTTCTGAGGATTCTCGACCTAAACTCTGCCCGTTTGAATATCGAACAATTAGGGTATAACGACACTCAACAAGCCCTTTACTTGCAAGCGTTGCACAAGCCTCAAGGAATGGTGTTAATGACAGGCCCTACCGGAAGTGGCAAAACCGTCTCGCTCTATGCAGGACTCAAACTTCTTAATACCCCAGAGCGAAATATCTCAACCGCCGAAGATCC
Organism: Vibrio barjaei; assembly: GCF_001639065.2. Taxonomy (GTDB): domain Bacteria; phylum Pseudomonadota; class Gammaproteobacteria; order Enterobacterales; family Vibrionaceae; genus Vibrio; species Vibrio barjaei. Next base: position 16,331 of record NZ_LQXO02000003.1, on the reverse strand, counting down.
GATTGAAATACATCTAGATGGGATAAACCAAGTTCAAGTTAACCCTAAGATAGGTTTTGGTTTTTCTGCAGCCTTGCGTACCTTTTTACGCCAAGATCCGGACGTGGTTATGGTGGGAGAAATACGAGATCTCGACACAGCAGAGATTGCGGTTAAAGCGGCTCAAACAGGTCATCTAGTTCTGTCAACTTTGCACACTAATTCCGCGCTTGAGACCATTACACGGCTACAAAATATGGGAATAGAGAGCTTCAACCTCGTGTCTTCACTTTCGCTAATTATCGCGCAGCGGCTCGCTCGCCGTTTGTGCTCTTTATGTAAGCGCCCAGATCACCTCCCTAAAGATCTGCTCCGCAGTCTCGATATATCCTCCAGCCAGAGGATTTACAAAGCCAATGAGGTTGGTTGTAGCAAATGTAATAGAGGTTATTCAGGTCGTATCGGCATTTACGAAGTGCTAGTTTTTTCCAACGAGTTAAGCTCCGCCGTTCTTCAGAAAGCCAGTATTCAAGATCTTGAAGTCATCGCTGTGTCACAAGGAATGATGACACTTAAACAAGCGGGGCTTGAAAAACTTACTCTTGGGCTGACTAGCTACCAAGAACTACAGCGTGTCCTTTATTTCGAATGAGAATACTCCTATGCCTAAGCCCCTTCCTATGCCATTAAGAAAATTTCGCTGGAGAGGTGTTGATCGATCTGGCGCAAAGGCAAAGGGACAAATCCTTGCTTTAACCGAAATGGAGGTCCGAAATCAATTAGGTCTGCAGCAAATCCATATCAGCAAAATTTCTCGCCATCGCATTTCGTTTTGGACCAGAATAGCCCACAGGATTACACGCAAAGATATCACTCTGTTCACCAGGCAATTGGCTACCTTGCTGACGACAAGAGTCCCTCTTGTTCAAGCCCTTAAGCTTATCTCTGAGAGCCACTCCAAAGCCGAAATGAAATCAGTCCTTAATCAGGTCGCTAGTCGAGTGGAGAGTGGCGTACCTATCGCTCAAGCGCTACAAGCACTAAGTGCACATTTTGACCGTTTCTATATCGATATGATTGCGACGGGCGAATCGTCCGGCAACGTTGCGGTGATGTTAGATAGGTTAGCAACATATCGTGAGAAACATGATGCTCTGCAGTCTAAGGTCGTTAAAGCCATGATATATCCGAGTATGGTGCTCATAGTTTCTTGTGCCGTAACCTATTTGATGCTCACTAGTGTGATACCTGAATTTGAATCGATGTTTAAAGGGTTCAATGCCAATTTACCTTGGTTCACATCCGAGGTGCTGAAGTTATCAAGCTGGAGCCAGTCATACGGCCTGGTTAGCATTGCTTCTCTAGGTTTATTGATTGCTAGCATTAAGTTTATTTGCCTTAAAAACGCTAGTGCCGAATTATTTATCAGTAAATTAGCTATCAAACTGCCCGTTGTTGGCGACATCATTACCAAAGCAACCATTGCCAAATTTAGCCGCACATTAGCGACCAGTTTTAGTTCTGGAATACCGATACTCACTGGCATACAAGCCAGCGCAAAAACAACAGAGAACGCTTACTTTCAACAAGCTATTTTTTCTATACACACTCATGTCGTAGCGGGCGTACCTGTTCATTTAGCAATGCGAAACAGTCTCGCCTTCCCTGAAATGGTGCTACAAATGATCATGATAGGTGAAGAAACTGGCAAGTTAGATGAAATGCTCAATAAGATCGCTAGCATCTATGAGGCCGACGTCGATAACATCGTAGACAACTTAGGAACAATCATTGAGCCTTTGGTTATTGTCTTCCTTGGCACAATAATTGGCGGGTTAGTGATTGCAATGTACTTACCTATCTTTAACTTAATGTCGGTAATAGGCTAACATAGGCAATAACTCACTGATTTTACGGTTTCATACTCAAGAATGGACGCATTTTCCTATTATCCTTGGCTCTTTCCTGCTTTTGCGGCTCTCTTCGGCTTGATCGTTGGCAGTTTTTTGAATGTCGTCATTTATCGATTACCGATAATGATGGAGCGTGGTTGGCGCGAAGAATGTGCCGAAGCCTTTCCTGAGTACAATATTTCCCCTCCAGACGATAAATTTAACCTTAGCGTTCCGCGCTCAGCATGCCCTAAATGCCATACACCGATTCGAATTATCGATAATATTCCTGTACTCAGCTGGTTGTTACTTAAGGGCAAGTGCCATCATTGCAGTCATAAAATCAGTGCACGTTATCCTCTTATTGAGCTCCTGACGGCGGCCATGTGTGCAACCGTAGCGTGGCAACTTGGGTATAGTGAATACAGCTTAGCGTTAATCATCTTTACCTTCGTGCTTATCAGCGCCACTTTCATTGACTTTGATACCATGCTGTTGCCAGACCAGCTTACCTTACCTCTGATGTGGTTGGGCATTGCCCTAGCGTTATTAGGTATCTCTCCAGTTTCGTTGACAGATTCTGTAATTGGTGCCATGGCTGGCTACCTCTGCTTATGGTCCATTTTCTGGCTGTTTAAACTACTAACAGGTAAAGAAGGAATGGGCTACGGTGACTTTAAGTTGCTGGCAGCTCTCGGAGCATGGTTAGGCTGGCAACATTTGCCTCTGATCGTCTTAATGTCATCCGTTGTCGGTGTTTTATTTGGTCTCATTCAATTGCGAATGCAAAAGAAAGGGATTGATGTTGCATTTCCTTTCGGACCTTATCTCGCCATTGCTGGTTGGATTAGCGCTTTGTGGGGCGAGCAGATTATTCAATACTACCTCACGTCGTATATAGGGATGTAACCATGGGATTTGTTATTGGACTTACCGGCGGCATTGCCAGTGGAAAAACCACCGTTGCCAACCTTTTTCACGATAACTTCGCTATTGATTTGGTCGATGCAGACCTTGTTGCTCGAGAAGTAGTAGAAGTCGGCTCCGCAGGCCTTGACGCTTTAACGCAACACTTTGGTGTTGGGATCCTCCAAGAAGATGGTTCTCTGAATCGCGGTGCACTTCGAGAGCGTATTTTTGCTAACGAGGACGAAAAACTTTGGGTAAATAACTTACTGCATCCGATGATCAGAGAGCGCATGCAATCACAACTGGATGCCTCCATCAGCCCTTATACTCTATTCGTGGTTCCACTTCTCATCGAAAATGGTCTGCAAACTATGACTGACCGTGTTTTAGTTGTAGATGTCTGTGAAGAAACACAAATTTACCGAACAATGACACGTGATGGGGTGCCTGAGTCACAAGTGCGTTCTATACTCAAAGCACAAGTAGACCGAGAAACTCGTTTATTGCATGCTGACGATGTGATTGATAATAATACTGATAACGCTCAACTTTTGTCCCAAGTCACAGAATTACACCAAAAGTACCTAGCATTATGCGAACAAAATCGGTGAAAATAGCAGGGAAGCGTTTAAAGGCTAACAGATGATCACAAATAGATTCGAACACCCTCTTAATGAAAAAACAAGAATGTACCTAAGAGTTGAATCTCTATTGAGACAGCTTCAGCACTCCTTGTCTTTTTCAGATAATTATCAGTATCAAATTTTCTTCAAATCACTGTTTGATTTACTGGAGATCTTTGAACAAATCCAGCTCAAAAGCGAGCTTGCTAAAGATCTTGAGAAGCAACGTCAAACTTATCGGGCATGGCTTAATGTCGATGACGTCGATCAGGAAATGCTAGGCTCGATCTTAAGAGATCTAGATGGTGTACATAAAGATTTGATGATGGCCGAACGATTCGGTCAATCTCTGAAAGAAGATCGCTTCCTTAGCGCGATCCGCCAACGATTTGGACTGCCTGGTGGTTCATGCTGCTTCGATCTTCCGTCACTGCATTACTGGTTACATCTACCGATTGAAAAACGTATGCATGATGCTGAGGATTGGTTAGCGTCAGTAAAACCACTTATGAATGCCCTCCAGCTATGGCTGAAGCTCACTCGTGAGACTGGTCGTTTTAAGAAACAAATTGCCCGCTCTGGGTTTTATCAAAGTGACGCTGAAGAAGCTAATATCCTTCGTCTAACCATTCCAATGGAGTATGGTGTCTACCCAATGATTTCAGGGCACAAAAACCGCTTTGCAGTGAAGTTTATTGCCTTTGAATCAGGTCAAGCCTACCCTAATGATATTGAATTTGAATTAGCTGTTTGCAGCTGAAAGTAACACTCAGGAATCACTATGAGTAAACCAACCGTTGTTCCATGCCCTCAATGTAAAGCAGAAGTTGTATGGAACGAAGACAGCCCTTTTCGCCCGTTTTGCTCAAAGCAATGCCAAATGATTGATTTTGGTGAGTGGGCCGACGAAGAGAACACCATTCCTGGCGCACCAGATATGTCTGACAGCGATGGCTGGTCAGAAGATAATTACTAACTTCGTCCAGCAATTACCGCCACTTACCTCTCGTCATCCCTGCGTATATCAAAGAGTACTGACCGGGCTCATAGGTAGCAGTTCTAACCGGACACATGAGTAACAAGTGCTAATGTGTCAGCTTCAAACATAAAAAAGCGGAGCCCTTGGGCTCCGCTTAATACTTGAGAACGCTAGTAAAATAGCATTACTTCTTAGCAAGTTTCTCTTTGATACGAGCAGACTTACCAGAACGCTCACGTAGGTAGTACAGCTTGGCACGACGTACTGCACCACGGCGTTTAACTTCGATGCTATCAACCATTGGAGAGTGAGTTTGGAACGTACGCTCAACACCTTCGCCGTTCGAGATCTTACGAACAGTGAAAGCAGAGTGAAGACCACGGTTACGGATAGCGATTACAACGCCTTCGTAAGCCTGTAGACGCTCACGGTCACCTTCTTTTACTTTAACCTGAACTACAACAGTGTCACCTGGTGCAAATTTAGGTAGGCCTGATTTCATTTGCTCTTCTTCAAGAGCCTTGATGATGTTACTCATGTTCTTAAATTCCTAGAATAAACTGATACTAAATTAAATAGGTTACTTGCTATTAACTCGATGTTCTTTTATGAACTCGGCAAGTAATTGTTCCTGTTCGTCAGTCAGAGCTAGGTTTTCCAGGAGCTCCGGTCTTCTTAGCCAAGTACGGCCTAACGACTGCTTAAGTCGCCAGCGACGAATGTCCTTATGGTTACCAGACTTCAGCACACTTGGTACTTCCAGTCCATCTAACACTTCAGGGCGCGTATAGTGCGGGCAATCTAACAAACCATTTGCAAAAGAATCTTCTTCTGCTGAAGCAAAATCGCCCAGTACTCCCGGAATAAACCGTGATACTGAGTCAATAAGCGTCATGGCTGGGATTTCCCCACCTGTCATCACAAAATCTCCGATTGACCATTCTTCGTCAACCTCAGTTTGGATGATACGCTCATCTACCCCTTCGTAGCGTCCACAAATCAACACAAGGTTGTCGTTTTTCGCTAGCTCTTCTACCCCAGTTTGGTCAAGTTTTCGACCTTGAGGAGAGAGGTAAATAACTTTCGTCTTACCCGGTGATGCTTGCTTGGCTGTTTGAATGGCATCGCGCAAAGGCTGAACCATCATTAACATGCCAGGACCACCACCGTAGGGTCTATCATCGACAGTTCGATGTTTGTCGTGAGTGAAATCGCGAGGATTCCAAGTCTCAATCGACAGTAGACCTTTTTTAACCGCTTGACCTGTTACTCCATAATCAGTAACGCTGCGGAACATGTCTGGAAAAAGGCTAATTACGCCAACCCACATCTGTTCTCTCGCTCTTTCAGTTACCAATTAAGGATTAGAATCCAGGATCCCAGTCAACTTCGATCCGTTGAGCTTCGCGATCAACTTTCTTGATCACTTGCTCTTCAAGGTACGGTATCAACCGTTCCTTTTGCCCAAAAGCATCTTTCAGATTTGCTTTCACAACCAGAACATCGTTCGAACCCGTTTCCAACATGTCGGTTACTTCACCTAGGTCGTAACCTTTTGTGGTCACTACTTTCATGCCGAACAATTCGCGCCAGTAGAACTCATCTTCTGACAGTTCAGGAAGCACAGCTGGATCAATTGCAATTTCAAAGTTAGTTAGTAGGTGAGCTTCTTCACGAACCTCAAGACCTTCAAGTTTACACACCATACCTTTGTTATGGCGCTTCCAACTTTCAACTTTCAATTCGACCCATTCGCCCTTTTGACTAATGTACCAAGGACTGTAATCGAAAATACTTTCAGGATTGTCTGTGTAGGTAAACACTTTAAGCCATCCACGAATGCCATAAGTAGAACCAAATTTACCTACAACAATTCTTTCGGGAGTATTGCTCATAGTTTCATTACCTTTCATCGACGACATACTGCTAACTAAACTAATAATTAAGCCGCTTTTTGAGCGTCTTTAACTAGCTTAGCAACACGGTCAGAAACTGTTGCGCCTTGACCAACCCAGTGGTTAACGCGCTCTAGGTCTAGACGTAGACCTTCTTCTTGACCAGTAGCAGTTGGGTTAAAGAAACCCACTTTCTCGATGAAACGGCCAGTCGCTGCATTGCGGCTGTCCGCTACTACGATTTGATAGAATGGACGCTTCTTAGCGCCGTGACGTGCCAAACGAATGGTTACCATATCGTCCTCTTTGCTTTCTCAATAATAAAAATGACCTCAGAAGTGTTTCTCTAATGAGCAACCTGAGGTCTCGTGCCAAAATAAAGCCCCGGAATTTTACTCTTATTCCGAGGCATTGCAAGGGGTTTAGCTATTTTTTCACCAGTTTTTGGCTGGCATTTCTCGTGTGACGCAGATAACAGTTTGAAACTTAAGGGACTGAAACCTGAGCCAATCCACGGCTAGCGACCAAATGGATTGAAGCCACCACCACCCATGCCACCCATCATGCCTTGCATGTTGCGCATCATTCCGCGCATACCGCCTTTCTGCATCTTCTTCATCATTTTTTGCATCTGAGTGAATTGCTTCAATAGACGGTTAACATCTTGCACTTGAGTACCAGAACCCGCAGCGATACGCTTTTTACGAGAACCTTTAATTAATTCAGGACGTTGACGCTCTTTCATTGTCATTGAGCTAATGATCGCTTCCATCTGCTTAAACATCTTGTCGTCAACTTTGTCTTTAACGTTATCAGGTAAGTTAGACATGCCAGGCAGCTTGTCCATCATTCCCATCATACCGCCCATATTTTGCATCTGACCAAGTTGCTCACGGAAATCTTCTAGGTCGAAACCTTTCTTCTCCTTGAACTTCTTCGCCATTTTTTCTGCTTTATCGGTATCAACATTACGCTGTAGATCTTCGATAAGAGAAAGAACATCACCCATACCCAAGATGCGTGATGCAACACGATCTGGGTGGAAAGGTTCTAGTGCGTCAGTCTTTTCACCCACACCCAAGAACTTAACGGGTTTACCGGTAATATGACGAACAGAAAGCGCAGCACCACCACGAGCATCACCGTCGACTTTAGTTAAGATGACACCCGTTAACGGCAGCGCATCACCAAAAGCTTTTGCTGTGTTCGCGGCATCCTGACCTGTCATCGCATCGACAACAAACAGCGTTTCGACAGGGTTGATTGCTGAATGGAGATCTTTAATCTCATCCATCATCTCATGGTCAACCGCTAAACGACCCGCGGTATCGACAATCAATACGTCATAAAACTTTTTCTTCGCATGATCGATAGCTGCATTGGCGATATCAATTGGCTTTTGATCTGCAGATGAAGGGAAGAAGTCAACGCCAATATCGGTAGCAAGTGTTTCTAGCTGTTTGATCGCAGCTGGACGATAAACGTCGGCAGACACCACAAGAACTTTCTTCTTGTCACGCTCATGCAGCAGTTTAGAGAGTTTACCAACACTGGTCGTTTTACCCGCACCTTGCAGACCTGCCATTAAGATGACCGCAGGCGGCTGCGCAGCTAGGTCCAGTGCTTCGTTGGATTCACCCATAACCGACTCAAGCTCAGCTTGAACGATCTTGATGAACTCTTGGCCCGGAGTTAAGGATTTAGAAACTTCAACACCAACGGCACGCTCTTTTACGCCTTTGATGAAATCTCGAACTACTGGCAGAGCAACGTCGGCTTCTAGAAGCGCCATGCGAACTTCGCGCAGAGTATCTTTAATATTGTCGTCGGTCAGACGACCTTTGCCGCTGATATTCTTCAGCGTTTTGGATAGACGATCCGTTAAATTCTCAAACATTTCTTTCTCTTCGCTGTAAATTGCGATCAATTGTAATGAGTATACCTTAGCCAGCAGTGAGAGTCATACCTAACAAGATCAAATACGAGTCAATACTTTTTACTTCTGCGATGGCTCATTGAGACGATGCAGGGTATAATTCCAGCTCTAAGCAATCGATTTTTTAGGAAAAATGGACAGTTTAATCGCAATTGCGGCCGCTATTCTTTATGTGCTGGCCATCGTTACAATTATCCCAGGCTTGGTTCATCAGGTCGGGATCCGTACAAAAACTGTTCTCGTCAGTGCGGTTTTAGCACTAGCTTTCCATGCGTGGCTACTCAGTGATCTCATCTTAAGTGGCAGTGGACAAAACCTCAGCATCTTGAATGTCGCTTCATTAATTGGCTTCATTATTTCGCTATTTATGAGCATCGCCATGCTGAAAACGCGAATTTGGTTCTTGTTGCCTGTGGTTTACGGCTTTGCCGCCATTAACCTCTCCGCCGCCGCTTTTGTTCCAACCGCGTTTATCACTCACTTAGAGCATAATCCAAAACTGCTGATTCATATTTCGTTAGCACTTTTTTCCTATTCTACGCTCTCCATTGGTGCGCTTTACGCAATTCAATTAGCGTGGCTTGACCATAAGCTTAAGAATAAGAAAGCACTGACCATTAATCCTAATCTTCCACCTTTAATGATGGTTGAAAGACAGCTTTTCAAGATCATTTTGATTGGCACTGGTCTGCTTACCGCAACGCTTCTTACTGGTTTTGTGTTTGTTCAAGATATGTTTGCTCAAGGCAAGGCTCACAAAGGTGTGCTTTCGTTCTTGGCTTGGATTATCTACTCAGTATTGCTTTGGGGACATTACCGCAAAGGATGGCGCGGCAAAAAAGTGACTTGGTTTGCTGTTGCAGGCGCAACCTTGCTGACTCTGGCATACTTCGGTAGCCGATTCGTTAGGGAAATCATACTAAGCTAAATGGCTTGATATGCTCTACTTAGCACACTACGAATGTCGCGTTGACAACACAGTATAAATGGTTCATTAATTAACCAGCTATTAACTAAAGGAATTTTGAAGTTTTGGACGACATTTCGACCGGTATTTTGTTTGCAATCCTGGCAGGTCTAATTGTAATTTCCGGCTACTTTTCCGGTTCAGAGACAGGGATGATGTCTCTGAACCGCTATCGACTTAAACATCTTTCTAAGACAGGCCACAAAGGCGCAAAACGCGTCGAGCGCTTACTCAATCGCCCAGATCGGTTGATTGGGTTAATTCTCATCGGTAACAACCTCGTTAATATTCTCGCCTCAGCCATCGCCACCGTCATCGGTTTGCGTCTTTATGGTGATATTGGTGTCGCCATTGCCACAGGCGCATTGACTCTGGTTATTTTGGTCTTTGCCGAAGTCACTCCGAAAACGCTCGCCGCACTGTACCCAGAACGCGTCTCTTTTATGAGCAGTATCTTGCTGACCATTCTGATGAAGGTTCTGTCTCCTCTGGTCGTTTTAGTTAACTTTATTACTAACGGCTTCATTCGCTTATTGGGTATTCGCGTTAATCACAATGATGAAGATCATTTAAGCTCTGAGGAGCTGAGAACGGTAGTTAATGAAGCAGGCTCGCTGATCCCACGACGTCACCAAGATATGCTGATTTCTATTCTCGATCTTGAACACGTGACCGTAAATGACATTATGATCCCTCGTAACGAGATTACTGGTATCAATATTAATGATGATTGGAAATCAATCGTTCGTCAGTTAACCCACTCACCTCATGGTCGTGTGGTGCTGTATCGTGATCAGATTGATGAAGTAGTTGGGATGCTGCGTCTGCGTGAATCTTATCGTTTAATGTTGGAGAAAAACGAGTTCACCAAAGAGACCTTGCTCCGAAGTGCTGATGAGGTTTACTTCATTCCTGAGGGAACACCACTCAACGTGCAAATGCTGAAGTTCCAACGTAATAAAGAACGTATCGGACTGATCGTTGATGAGTACGGTGATATTAATGGCCTAGTCACCCTTGAAGACATTCTCGAGGAAATTGTTGGTGAGTTCACAACTTCAATGGCGCCAACACTCTCTGATGAAATTACACCGCAAGGGGACGGAAGCTTCTTGATCGAAGGAAGCGCCAACATCCGAGACATTAATAAAGGCCTTAAATGGAACCTGCCAACAGATGGCCCTAGAACACTGAATGGCTTAATGCTGGAGTATTTGGAAGATATTCCTGAAAGCCACCTGAGTGTTCAGGTCGCCGATCATCAAATGGAAATTGTTGAACTCGAAGAGAATCGTATCAAGATGGTCAAAGTTTTTCCAAAGAGTAAGAAATAGCCAATCCGTATTAAAAGAAACGGCACCAAAAGGTGCCGTTTTCTATATTTCCAATATGGAACAACCTAGTTGATATTAGGCCCTAGCCACTTCTCAGCTTCCGTTTGATCCCAGCCTTTACGATCAGCATAGCTGTCTACCTGATCTTGTTGAATCTGTGCAATTGCAAAGTATCGAGAATCAGGGTGTGAGAAATACCATCCGGACACAGAAGCACCTGGCCACATCGCATAGCTAGAAGTCAGTGACATACCGATAGTTTGCTCAACTTCGAGTAGCTCCCACAATGCACCTTTTTCCGTATGCTCTGGACAGGCTGGATAACCTGGGGCTGGACGGATACCTTGATACTTTTCACGAATCAGATCGTCATTAGACAGGGCTTCATCTGCTGAGTAACCCCAGATCTCTTTGCGAACTTTCTCATGCATATATTCTGCAAACGCTTCTGCTAAACGATCGGCAACCGCTTGGATCATGATCGCATTGTAATCGTCACCTTGAGCTTTGTACTCGTCAGCCAGTTCACGCTCACCAATACCACCAGTTACCGCAAACGCACCAATCCAATCTTGCTTGCCACTTTCTTTTGGCGCTACATAATCAGAAAGACAGTAATTGAATCCTTTAGGCTTTTCAGTTTGCTGACGCAAGTTATGCAGTACTTTGCGAACTTGGGTGCGAGTTTCGTCAGAGTATACTTCAATATCATCTCCGACAGATGCCGCTGGGAACAAGGCACACATGCCACTCACTTTTAGCAAGCCTTCACGTTCAACTCGGTCTAACAACTCATTTGCATCGTGGAACAATCGCTTCGCTTCTTCACCAACCTCTTCATGCTCTAGTATCGCTGGATACTTGCCCACCAGCGACCAAGTCATAAAGAAAGGTGTCCAATCGATATAATTTCTTAGTGTTGCGACCTCAAAGTCCTCGAATACATGTACGCCCGGCTTCGCTGGAATAGGTGGCGTGTAGTTTTGCCAATCAATATCCACTTTGTTTGCTCTAGCTTCTTCAAGCGTCACCGGTTTAGTTCTAGGCTTTTTACGGTTGTGCTGATCGCGCACGCGTTCATAATCGATATCAAGCTTTTCAATAAAGGCTGGTTTAAGCTCTTCAGATAACAGTGAAGTACAAACACCAACCGCACGAGATGCGTTATTCACGTAAACGACAGGTTCGCTGTAGTTCTGTTCGATCTTCACTGCCGTGTGCGCTTTGGATGTAGTAGCACCGCCTATCAACAGTGGTAATGTAAAGCCTTGACGCTCCATCTCTTTCGCCACATGGACCATCTCATCAAGAGACGGAGTAATCAGTCCAGACAGGCCGACAATATCCACATTCTCTTCTTTGGCGACTTTAAGAATCTTTTCACAAGGCACCATAACGCCAAGGTCGATGATTTCGTAGTTGTTACATTGCAGTACAACACCAACGATGTTCTTACCAATATCGTGTACATCACCTTTCACTGTCGCAAGTAAGATTTTACCGTTTGAAGAACCTGCTTGTTTTTCTGCATTAATAAACGGTTCTAGATGAGCAACCGCCTGCTTCATAACACGAGCGGATTTTACAACCTGAGGTAAGAACATTTTGCCTTCACCAAATAGGTCACCCACCACGTTCATGCCATCCATTAATGGCCCTTCAATGACTTCCAGAGGTTTAGACGCATTCAAACGCGCCTCTTCGGTATCTTCAACAATAAACTCAGTGATACCTTTTACCAAAGCATGCTCTAAACGCTTTGAGACCGGCCAAGTGCGCCATTCAAGTGCACTTGCATCCTCCTCCTTGCCCACTCCCTTATTGGCATACTCAGCGGCAATATCAAGCAGTCTTTCTGTGCCATCATCACGGCGGTTAAGTACGACATCTTCAACCGCTTCACGCAATTTCTCTGGCACATTGTCGTAAATCTCAAGCTGACCAGCATTTACGATACCCATGTCCATACCATTTTTAAAACAGTGATAAAGGAACACTGCATGAATGGCTTCGCGGACATAGTTGTTACCGCGGAAAGAGAACGAGACATTAGATACACCGCCAGAAATCATGGCATGTGGCAGATCACGTTTAATATCAGCAACGGCTTCAATGAAATCCACAGCGTAGTTATTGTGCTCTTCTATACCTGTCGCCACTGCGAAAATATTAGGGTCAAAAATGATATCTTCAGGTGGGAAACCAACCTCATCGACAAGAATATTGTAGGCATTGGTACAAATTTCTAGCTTACGCTCACGTGTCTCTGCTTGGCCAATTTCATCAAACGCCATCACGATAACCGCCGCACCATAGCGCCTGATAAGCTTCGCTTGCTCGACAAATTTCTCTTTGCCTTCCTTCATGGAAATCGAGTTAACGATACCTTTACCTTGAATACACTTCAGGCCAGCCTCAATCACTTCCCATTTTGATGAGTCAACCATGATTGGCACTTTAGAGATTTCAGGCTCAGAAGCACACAGGTTTAAAAAACGAACCATGCACGCCTCGGCATCAAGCATGCCTTCATCCATATTGATATCGATGATCTGCGCGCCATTTTCGACTTGCTGACGAGCAACCTCTAACGCTTCATCATATTGCTCTTCTTTGATAAGGCGCTTGAATCGTGCAGAGCCCGTTACGTTAGTACGTTCACCAACGTTAATAAATAAAGAGTCTTTCTCAATCGTCAGTGGCTCTAACCCTGATAGTCGACAAGCTACAGGTAGCTCTGGTAGAGGACGAGGAGTGACACCTTCAACGGCATTCGCCATTTGACGAATATGCTCTGGTGTCGTACCACAACAACCACCAACGAGGTTTAAGAATCCACTACGCGCCCACTCACCAATGTGCTCTGCCATATCTTCTGGCGACAAGTCATATTCACCAAAGGCATTAGGTAAACCTGCATTAGGGTGAGCAGAAACAAAGCTCTCACCAATACGCGACATTTCTTCAACATATTGTCTCAGCTCATCAGGGCCTAAAGCGCAGTTTAAGCCAAAGGAAAGCGGTCTTACGTGACGTAACGCGTTATAGAAAGCTTCTGTTGTTTGACCTGAAAGAGTTCGTCCGGATGCATCGGTAATTGTGCCCGAAATCATCACTGGTAGTTCATAGCCAAGCTCTTCGAACACAGATTCGACGGCAAAAGCACACGCCTTCGCATTAAGTGTATCGAAGATAGTTTCGATAAGGATGAGGTCTGAACCACCTTTGATAAGTGCATGTGTTGATTCTGAGTACGCTTCGACCAATTCATCAAACGAGACATTGCGATAACCAGGATCATTCACATCGGGAGATATTGAACAAGTTCTGTTGGTTGGGCCAAGTACACCTGCAACATAGCGAGGTCGGTCTGGCGTTTTAGTCGTCCACTCATCTGCAGCTTCACGAGCCAGCTTTGCCGCTTGGTAGTTAATTTCCTCGCTGAGCGATTCCATATCATAGTCGGCCATCGCTATCGTGGTAGCGTTAAAGGTATTAGTCTCTAAGATGTCCGCGCCGGCTTCCAGATAAGCGCTATGGATCTCTTTAATAAGTGCTGGCTGAGTCAATACTAAAAGGTCATTGTTGCCCTTCAGATCACTCGGCCAATCAGCAAAGCGCTCACCTCGGTAATCTTCTTCCTCAAGCTTATAGCCCTGAATCATGGTACCCATACCACCATCAATCAGTAGAATTCGTTGCCTTAGCTGACTCTCTATTTGTTGTCTTACGTTACTTCCCACGATACTGCCTCATTCCTTGCTTATGCCGTCATCGTATCATAGATTTTTTAGAAATCTAGACGTCCAAAAATCTTTCTGGTCTTATTGCCTTCCACGTTATCTAACTAAAAGGACCGACACAAGCGCTTCTGTATTCAACCCGCTGGCTCCAGTTTCATTTCGGTTATGAGAAAAATCCGCAAGTTACCTCATTAAGCTCTAATCTATAAACAAGAGGAATGAATTCAAAAATAGTGATTGATATTCCTGTAAGAGAAGCACAAAATCCCATTAACATTTTTTTACAAACTAGGTGGAGTGATGTCCGTTTATCAGACTTTATGTTTTTTGTCGGCAGCGGCAATGTTAATTGCCTTTGTAAACAGCAAAATAGGAAAAATGCAGACTACGATAGCCATCACAGCTGGTGCAATGATGCTGTCGCTACTCATCTTGATTGCTGGCCAAAACGATTGGTTTCAACTTACTGAGATTGCCACAGAAACCGTAGCTGATATAGATTTTGAAGACTTCCTTCTACAAGGGATCCTTGGTTTCTTGCTCTTTGCAGGTGGTTTGGGTATTAAATTGCCTCACTTAAAAGATCAGAAATGGGAAATCACTGTACTCGCACTCGGTGCCACACTATTCTCGACCTTCTTCATCGGTTTTGTGTTGTATGGATTTTGTAGTGTCATTGGCATTCAGTTTGATCTCATTTACTGCTTGCTGTTTGGTGCTCTTATCTCTCCAACAGACCCTATCGCGGTATTAGCTATCGTCAAAAAGCTCAAAGCCCCTGAACGCGTTTCAACGCAGGTGGAAGGTGAGTCATTGTTTAACGATGGTTTCGGTCTGGTTATCTTCGTCACACTCTTTACAATCGCTTTTGGCAGTGAGACACCAACTGTCGGCAGCGTGACTATGTTGTTCTTACAAGAGGCTCTGGGCGGTATCTTATATGGCTTTGTTTTAGGCTTAGTATTTCACTACCTAATTAGCTCGACCGACGACCACTCTATGGAACTACTATTAACCATAGGCATCCCAACGGCTGGCTATGCTTTTGCCGAAGTACTTCATGTATCAGGCCCATTGTCGATGGTGGTGTCAGGCATTATGATCGGTAACTGGACTCGTTATATCGGCTTCTCAAAAGAAACAGAAGACCACCTAGACCACTTCTGGGAGCTTGTTGATGAGTTTTTAAATGGCGTACTGTTCTTACTTATTGGTATGTCGATGCTGCTGTTCCAATTCCATCAGGAAGACTGGATTTTGATGGCCTTCTCTATTCCTCTGGTTCTTGGTGCACGCTATTTAAGTGTCGCACTGGCCTATGTAGGCTTTAAACGCTATCGCACTTATAACCCTTGGTCAGTTCGAATTTTAACGTGGGGAGGCCTACGCGGCGGTCTTGCTTTAGCAATGGCACTCTCTATTCCATCGGGAATTTGGGTTATCGAAGACAAACTTATCGACGTTAAAGAGATAATTCTTGTTATGACCTACTCTGTGGTGGTTTTCTCTATTCTTATTCAAGGCTCCACCATTACACCTATGATTGAAAAAGCGAAGCTTGCAGAGAAGGAAATGGCGGCAAAGAAAGCGGTTCAAGAGCAAACTAGCGCCCATCAGGAGTAGTGAACCTTTAATATCTACTAAGAGCCTCGCCTTATCGGTGGGGCTTTTTTATGCAGATAGGATTGAAGTAGTAATGCTAAGATACATCAAATGCAAAATAGGCCGTCTCTTACGAGACGGCCTATTTATAAGTGGTTCCACTGAACATTCACTCGTAGCGACATACGACGGGGCTGCTTAGGTCAGCGACATCAAGCTTGCAAAGCTTAGGACCATAAATGCAAAAAGACCGCATCTTTCGATGCGGTCTTTTTTAAAGTGGCTCCCCCTGCGGGACTCGAACCTGCGACATACGGATTAACAGTCCGCCGTTCTACCAACTGAACTAAGGGGGAATTATTTGTGTAAGCACTGGTCATTAAGACCATTATTTGCTTAAGCACCAAATAATGGTGCCTCGAGGCGGAATCGAACCACCGACACGAGGATTTTCAATCCTCTGCTCTACCGA
>NZ_LQXO02000002.1 GCF_001639065.2 Vibrio barjaei | reverse complement strand
GGCCTGTCACGCCGGGGGTCGCGGGTTCGAGTCCCGTCCACTCCGCCACTTACACGAAGCCCTAGTCGTAAGACTAGGGCTTTTTTACATCTGTCTAATAGGTCACTGTTCAAGCAGAATTACAGTCTAGAGTAAGTGCACTTTCGATGTCGTCACTTATACTACTAAGCCTCCTAGCTGTAGTACCTAACTACACTCTTGAATAACCAACAGTCACCTCGCTAATGACACTCATAAGGCTTATGCTTTTCCTTTCAATATAAAGTCTTACTTTCTTCTCTCAGCGTATTGTTGTGCTGAAATGACATAGTAAATATGAGACGGCTTTATGCCGTTACTTGTCACATCAGCTATCAGGCTGGTTTCTTTAAATAAAACACATATTTTATTTGCAAATATAGTCGCGCTCATAGTTTTGCATAACGTGGTTGTGGTCGCTTCGAGTAGCAAGCATGGTACGAGTTTTCACGATTTTAAAGATAGTGCCGGACAAAGTGTTGCAGACATTATCCTTTCTAAGCTCGGTAACACTACGGGTATGCTAGTCGAATATAGCTGGCCTCAAAAACTTCCAAGCGGAAATATAGAAGATAAGCTATCGATAGCAAAGAGAACACCGCATTGGAACTGGGTCGTAGGTACCAGAATTGGGATTAATGAAGTCAATGAACGCTTTTAGTCAATGGCGAAATGTTATCTCTCCTTATGTTTGCTACTCATTGTAGCTATCGTTTCTTTGTTGCTGCTATCACTGAAGAGGATTTCAGCGATTCTTGGAGGAGAGCCACAAGAGGTATTACTGGCGATGCAAAATGTAGCGAAAGGAAAGATCACGACTAAATTTGGACAAATGGCTTATGAGGGAAGTATCTACCATTCAGGACAACAAATGAATCTTTCTTTAGCTTCACTCTTGTCTAGCATTGACAAAGTATCAGTTTCCATTGCGGCACAAGTAAGTGATGTAAATAAACGCTCATTGACGATATCGACGCTGACTTCTACGCAGCAGCAAAGCACATAGATAATTGCTACCGCTATGACTGAAATGGCTTCTTCGGCGTCTCATGTCGCTTAATCTGCTACTGATGCGGCAAATCGTACCGATGAAACCAAGATCGCTGTTTCTGAGCTTGATTCTGATATTCATAATATCGCTCGGGTTTTGGATGTGATAGGTGATATCGCTGAGCAAACCAATCTTCTTGCATTGAACGCCGCTATCGAGGCTACTCGTGCAGGAGAGCAAGGTAGAGGCTTTGCCGTTGTTGCTGATGAAGTCAGAAATCTTGCTGGCCGAACTCAGCAAAGCACAAAAGAGATTCAAGAAATGATAGGCAACCTGCAGTCAGGCTCACAACATGCGAAGCAAAGTATCAATCGTTGCGTACAGACTAGTGAAGCGACGGTTGTTGAGTCACAAACTGCGTCAGGTGCTTTGCAAGAAGTCGTTGCTCGCCTAGAGGCTCTTACAGAGAAAAGCCAACAAATTGCGGCAGCAGAGCAAACCGAGGTGGGTGACGATATCTCTCAACGAATCAACATGATTGAACAAAGTGGCGGTGAACTTCATTCGGCTGTAGAAGAAACAGAGCAGGCCACTCGTTCATTAAATCAACTGTCGTTAGAGCTACACCACAAAGTAGCTTGCTTTGAGGTTCAGTAATCAAGGTTTTTCTCTTTGTACTAAGGGACAAAATCTTAACTAATTTGGTACTGTGAAAGTTAATGAGCCTAGTTTATCTATATTCACTAATAGAGCAGAACTACTGCTAGGGCTCGTTTTTGAGCACCAAATGAATAAAAACAGAACGCTAAGTATAGAAAAGCACCAAACGATATTTTTTTTGCAATTTAGTGTTGACGTAAAGGACGAAAAACCGTTTAATACACCTCGTCGCCCGGATAGCTCAGTCGGTAGAGCAGAGGATTGAAAATCCTCGTGTCGGTGGTTCG
>NZ_LQXO02000001.1 GCF_001639065.2 Vibrio barjaei | reverse complement strand
AAGCGCCCGCCATATCTTTGTCGATATTGATTTTCATCGTTGCCGAATCGTAGTTCAGATCCAGTGTTGAATAAACAAACTGAGCATTCTTTTGTACGTCAGTCCAGATATCTGTGGCGATAGTAAACAAGCTTTCGAAGCTGTTTGGTGTAGTAATTACAAACTGAATCGGTAGACCTGAACCGGCGCCTGGTAGCTCTGGCATCTGGAATGCTGTTACTGCCATACCAGGTACATCAGCCACAAGCCCACCAACTCGGTTAGCAACTTCTGCTTGACTCGCTTCACGTTGGCTCCAAGGAACCATAGAAGCAATACCAAATGCTTGGTTTGAGTTAGGTACACCAGTAAACACCTGAGCGAACGCCACTTCTGGCTGCTCGGTTAGGATCTTGTTTACGTCGTTCATGGTGTTTTGCAGGTAGTCTAAGTTTGCGTTAGACGGGCCTGTACCCATTAACATCACCACGCCTTTATCTTCCGATGGCGCTAGTTCACTTGGAATGAACTTAAACAGCATAGGCAGAGAAGCAAACACGATAACAGCAAACGCAATGATCACAGGGCGGTGTTGCATTACCGCGCCAAGCATTTTTTCATAACGTGATGTCATACCGTCTAGTACGTGATGTACTTTTTGCTCAAAGCGGTTTGGTGTTTCGTTGGCTTTAAGCAGCTTCGAACACATCATCGGTGATAGTGTTAATGCGATAATACCCGATACAAATACTGACCCCGCCAGCGTTAATGCGAACTCCTTAAATAATGAACCAGTGATACCGCCCATTAACGCGATTGGCGCATATACCGCACCCAGTGTAAGCGTCATGGCAATAACCGGTACCGCAATCTCACGAGTACCAATAATGGCAGCACGGAATGGAGATTCACCAAGCTTGATATGACGGTCAACGTTCTCAAGAACAACGATCGCATCATCTACTACCAGTCCGATCGCTAGTACCATAGCCAGTAGCGTCATTAGGTTCCAAGAGAAACCAATCGCCTGCATCACCATTGCCACACCAATCAACGATAGTGGAATTGTCACGATAGGGATCAGTACTGCACGGAAAGAGCCTAAAAACAGAGTGATCACCACAAGTACGATAAGTGCCGCTTCAAGAATGGTCTTAATTACCTCTTGAATCGATTCGTTGATCGCAACCGTAGAGTCATACATCACGTTCATTTTGATGTTGCTTGGCAGGTTCTTCTCTAGTTGTGGAAGAAGCTGAAGCACATCAGCAGCAATGTTGATCGGGTTAGCACTTGGGGCAGCGTTGATCGCTGCTACTACGGCTTCTTGACCGTTAGCACTTGCACGGTAAACATCATGGCTCTTCTCTAGCGTTACTTTAGCGATATCACCTAGGCGAATCACTTGTCCATCTTTAGAGCTCACGACAAGGTTTTTCAGTTCTTCAGTGTTTGAGACCTGAGTATCGGCACTACCGTTATACAGTACGAACTCACCCGTAGCCTGACCAGTTGCTGACTGATAGTTGTTGGCATTGAGGACATTCATGATGTCGGTGGCAGTCATTTTAAGAGCCGCCATTTTTAGTGGATCTAGCCATACGCGAAGGGCGTATTTCATACCACCATACATGTCGACTTTAGACACACCGTTTACGGTGAACAGCTGCGGGTTAATTACACGCTCTAGATAATCGGTAATCTGACTCGATGCTAACTCGTCACTGGTAAAACCGATATAAAGTACCGCCGTTGTTGAGCCAGTAGACATAGTCACCGTTGGATCTTCTGCTTCTTTAGGAAGCTGAGAACGAACAGAGTTGGTTTTAGCCAATATGTCTGAAAGCGCCGCATTAGGGTCGGTATTTAGCTTCATGTTCACAGTGATGGTCGACTGACCAAGGACTGACTGTGACGTCATGTAGTCGATATTATCGGCCTGAGCAACGGCCTGTTCCAATGGCTGGGTAATAAAGCCCTGGATTAGGTCAGCACTCGCACCGTAATAACTCGTGGTTACGGTAACCACGGTATTCGTCATTTCTGGGTATTCACGTACCTGCATTTTGAATACAGCTTGTAGACCAAGCAGTGCTATCAAAAAGCTGATCGATACCGCAAGAACAGGACGTTTTATGAAAACATCAGTAAAACGCATTTTGCCTCCAATTACAGCATCGGTGTCTCAGCCGGTGGTACTGTCGCATCGCTTTCTACCACTTTGACTTTAACGTCGTTACTTAGGCGAACTTGACCAGATGTTACGATGACATCATCTGCTTTTACGCCTTCTAGAATATGAGCGATATCGCCAGAGCGTTCACCCACTTTTACTACTTGCTGCTTAACGCGTTTCACACCATCAACGTCTTCAACGATATAAACATTGTCGCCATATAGGGTGAATGTAATCGCCGTTTGAGGAAGCGTTACTTGATTCTCAAGTTTAGGTAGGATGATATTTGCACGTGCAAACATACCACTACGCAGCTTACCGTCGTTGTTTGGAATGTCAGCTTGAACTTGAATCAAACCACTTTGGATGCTTACCGCAGGTTCAATCGCACTGATAGAGCCTTTAAACGCTTGGTTTGGATACGCATCAACGAAGATGTCTACATCTTGACCAATAGAGATGCGAGAGAAGTCGGTTTGTGGAACCGTAAAGCGCAGTTTCATCAGGCTAGTATCTTCTAAGCGTACAATATGATCGCTTGGTTGAAGGTATTGACCCAAGAACACGTTGCGAATACCAACAACACCACCAAACGGTGCTTTGATTTCACGACGGTCAATTTGAGCTTTCAAGCTTTCAATATCAGCCGATAGAGAGAAGTAACTAGCCTCTGCTTCATCATAAGATTCTTTTGAAATTGAACCTTTCTTATAGAGACCTTGGTAGCGTTTGTACTTTGCTTTTGCGGCCGGAAGGCGAGCTTCTGAGCTTTTTAGGTTGGCTTTCTCTACATCAGAATCAAGAGAAACAAGGAGTTGACCTTTTTCTACTTGAGAGCCTGACGCGAATGAGATATTGCTGATAACGCCGCTGGTTTCAGAGGTTAGCGTTACACCTTGGTTTGGTTCCACAAAACCAATAGCTTCGATAACCGGTACCCAATCAACAGGTTTCACTGTCGTTACGGTGACTGGAAACTCAGGCTCCGGGCGGTTTGCTAAATATTCAGCGATTTTCTGTTGTTTAAACAGATTGAAACCTATCACGCTGCCAAATAGCAGAACGGCGATAAGTAGCATGAAAAATGTCCACTTTTTCATTCTAACGAGAACTCCACATTAGTGTTTTATTATTGCATCCCAACTGGCTTCGATAGCAGCATCTAGCGCATCGTCATCCAGTTGATATAGGCCCAGAGCATGCTTACGTGCAAGTGAGACACTTGCTTCTAAGCTTAGTCCAGATAGGATTTCATTATCGAGGTTTTTAAAAACCCCTTGTTTCTTTCCTTCTGTGAATAGGTTGTCAACTTGGGCAAACATTTTTCGTTCTTGTTCCCTAGTTGTATAACAATTTTTCGAAGGAATAGAGTCATATTGAGCACGAGTCTTCAACGAATCGATGTTTGAAGCTGCGACGTGCCAGATATTAAGCCACATCTTACGATATTGCTCTTTTAGTGGTTGGTCGGCTTCGACACCTGCTTGAACGGCTTTGGCCATGCGTGATACTACGTAAAGCCTCAATTCTTCTAACAGATGGTCTTTGTCATCGAAATATCGATATATCGTGCCAGCTGCGACTCCGGCCTCATTGGCCAGTTTCTGCATTGATACGCCTTGAATCCCTTTTTCCGCCACCATTTTTTGTGCCGCTTCGAGGATTTGTAGTCGTTTATCACTGGTATTCATAGTCGTCATAGCCATCCGATAGATAATGAATGAACGTTCATTCATTATAAAGCAATTGAGGTATATTTACGCAACTTATTTTTAATCACTATTCTATAAAAGTTAAAAAATCCTACGGAGCGTGGCATTGTCAGCATTAGCAGTCTATTATGTGCGCGTTACAATTCGTGAGTAGTGAGCACACCAATGAAGCTAAATCCGCAGCAAGATATGGCGGTAAAATACGTCTCTGGTCCATGTCTGGTTCTTGCCGGTGCCGGGTCGGGCAAAACCCGCGTGATAACTAATAAGATAGCGTATCTAGTACAAAGCTGTGGTTATAAAGCGAGAAATATTGCTGCCGTAACGTTTACCAACAAGGCTGCACGTGAAATGAAAGAGCGTGTAGGACAAACCTTAGGTAAAAATGAATCCAAAGGTCTTATGGTATCCACCTTTCATACCATGGGACTCAATATCATACGTCGCGAGTATAAGGCGCTTGGACTCAAAGCTGGTTTCTCCTTGTTTGATGATCAGGACCAAATGGCACTACTCAAAGAGTTGACCGAACAGCAACTCGATGGCGATAAAGACTTGTTGCGTTCACTACTTGGCGCTATTTCTAACTGGAAGAACGACATGCTGACCCCAGAGCAGGTGAAAGGCTCAGCTCGTTCAGAGCAAGAGCAGTTATTTGCGCACTGCTATGAAATGTATCAAGTACAAATGAAAGCGTATAACGCGCTCGACTTTGATGACTTAATTGCTCTGCCCGTGATTTTGCTCAAAACCAATGAAGAAGTGCGAACTCGTTGGCAAAAGCGAATTCAATACCTGTTGGTCGATGAGTACCAAGATACCAACACCAGCCAATACGAATTGGTTAAGCTGCTGGTGGGAGAGCGTGCGCGTTTTACTGTCGTAGGTGACGATGATCAATCTATCTACTCGTGGCGCGGCGCAAAGCCTCAAAACCTGATTCTCCTGAACAAAGACTTCCCAAGCCTTAAAGTCGTGATGCTTGAACAGAACTATCGTTCAACCAGTCGTATCTTGCGGGCGGCCAACATCTTGATCGCTAACAACCCGCACGTGTTCGAGAAGTCGTTATTCTCAGAGATCCCTGACGGTGAAAAGCTCAAAGTACTCAAAGCCAAAAATGAAGATCATGAAGCGGAGCGCGTGACGGGTGAATTAATTGCGCATCGATTCGTGAATCGAACTGAATATCGCGATTACGCCATCTTATATAGAGGTAACCACCAATCACGACTCATCGAAAAGGTCTTGATGCAAAACCGCGTGCCTTACAAAATTTCCGGTGGTACTTCATTTTTTGGTCGTGCTGAAATTAAAGATATCATGGCGTACCTGCGAGTTTTGGTGAATCCTGATGACGATAATGCTTTCTTGCGTATCGTTAATACGCCTCGTCGTGAGATTGGTCCTGCTACCTTGGAAAAACTGGGTAGCTACGCCAATATGCGTGGCAAAAGTTTGTTTGAAGCTAGCTTTGAGTTGGGTTTGGAGCAACACTTATCGGGGCGCGGCTTAGAGAACTTGCGTCGATTCACTCAGTGGATTGTGACCATCGCCGATAACGCAGAGCGCGGTAATACAGTTGAAGCTGTGCGTTCATTAGTTCGTGACATCAACTATGAAGACTGGCTCTATGAGACCTCTTCAAGTGCGAAAGCCGCAGAAATGCGCATGAAGAATGTTTCTGATCTCTACTCATGGATTGTCGCAGATTTAGAAGGCGATAATTATGATAAGGAAGAGAAGTCACTAAAAGAGGTCGTTCAACGCCTGACGCTTCGAGATATGATGGAG
The DNA here is from genome assembly GCF_001639065.2 of Vibrio barjaei. GTDB lineage: Bacteria > Pseudomonadota > Gammaproteobacteria > Enterobacterales > Vibrionaceae > Vibrio > Vibrio barjaei. Next base: position 1,480 of record NZ_LQXO02000001.1, on the reverse strand, counting down.
CGCGGTGAAGATGAAGACGATAGTGATGCTGTTCAGCTAATGACACTGCATGCCTCGAAAGGTCTTGAGTTCCCTTATGTTTATCTTATCGGTTCTGAGGAAGGCATCCTGCCACATCAAACCAGCATAGATGAAGACAACGTAGAAGAAGAAAGACGACTAATGTATGTTGGCATTACTCGTGCCCAAAAAGAACTCACCTTTACTATATGTAAAGAGCGAAGACAGTATGGCGAGTTGATTAAGCCAGAACATAGTCGATTCTTAGATGAATTGCCGTTTGATGATGTCGAATGGGAACAAGCAAAAAAAGCGGTGTCTGCAGAAGAGCGAATGCAAAAAGGTCAGGCACACATTGCTAATATCCGGGCAATGTTTAATAAGAAATAAAAATAAATAAGGGGGCTGAATCAGCCCCCTTATTGATCATTGAGTTCGTGACACTATAGTCCGGCAATCATATGCTCGATAGCATCAACGATTTCTTGATCAGAACAGTCCATACAAGAGCCTTTTGCTGGCATCGCGTTGAAGCCGTTAATTGCATGGTCTTTAAGAACGTCTTTACCTTGAGCAATACGAGGTGCCCAATCGGCAGCATCACCCGTTTTAGGTGCGCCACTAACGCCAATGGAGTGACAGGCAGTACAGAAGGTGTTGTAAACGGTAGCGCCATCACGTGGACCGGTAGGTTCAGCAACCACAGGCTCACTACCTGCTAAGTAAACATCACCCACTGGTTTAATACGCTCTGCGATAGCGTCATATTCTTCTTGGCTCACATCCGCTGCGAAAGAGGCAGTAGAAAAAGTTAGTGCAGCGAACAACACTGTTAAGATTCGACGAGACATATCCATTAAACTCACTTTACTATCCAACAAGGTAGCAAGTCGGTGCTTGCTATTCATTTATACGATTTATTCTGCTTGCTGACTTAACGACTGTTAAATCAATGTAAACATTGGGTGATTATATCCTGTTAACTTGTTGCAATAAACCACAACTTTTCAGCTTCACGGGGTGAATCACATCGTAAAGCCACTATTTATTGCTTCAAAGTGCTGAAAAAGACAACAAACGAGAAAAAAAGTTGAAAAAGTACTTTACGACATAGTGTGATATACGTATTATTCCCATCCGCCGATAGGGCATGCGCCCGTAGCTCAGCTGGATAGAGCGTTGGCCTCCGGAGCCAAAGGTCGAAGGTTCGAATCCTTTCGGGCGCGCCATCCGGATAAAATATTGGCAGAACATAATGGTGGCTATAGCTCAGTTGGTAGAGCCCTGGATTGTGATTCCGGTGGTCGCGAGTTCGAATCTCGTTAGCCACCCCATTATTTTGGTGACTTCGGTTTCCAGTTTTGATTTAATCGAAACGAAAACGTTCTGAAAAGAACATCGTCGGTGAATAGCGCAGCTTGGTAGCGCATCTGGTTTGGGACCAGAGGGTCGGGGGTTCGAATCCCTCTTCACCGACCAC